>JARBTQ010000046.1 GCA_029240075.1 Chlamydiales bacterium | reverse complement strand
AAAGGTTGGCATATCATGCAAGGGGTTAAATTAAGTGGTTAATATACTATAAACCTAATTTTATTCCAATTTTTCTATTCTTCATTAACGATGTGTATACAAACTTTAAAGCTGTACATCGCGAGGTGACCGATCTTTGCCGTGAAATCATCATAGCTGAAGCTAAAAATAAGGACAGTTATGTCTTTTATCATGGTCATGGCAACAACTTACGCTTATATATGGATCTATTGCGTCAAATTAAATCGTACGAAAATGTACAAGATCTTGATGACACCAATCCACTACGTGATAAATCGGAGAATGACCCTATCCAAACAGCAGATGAACTTTTACAAAAATATGAAGATGCTGCGCAACAATTTGCTCAAAAAAATAATCTTAATTTATATGATAACAAAAGAGCCCTAGGGGTAGGATTTGCTCCAGACAAAATTGAGCTTTTCCGTGATCATGCTATTTCGACGAATATCAATCTGTTTGGCAATATGAATTGCTTAGCTGAATGTACCTTATTTTATTTCTTAGATTCGTTTAATATCAGTGATCCTAACGAAGCTTTACTTAAAAATATTTTAAAGAGAATTCTACCAGAAAATACATCTGAAGAAGTTCTACAGGAAAAAGTCAACAAGTACAAGGATCTCTATAAAGAGACTATGGCAAAGACAGGTGGAAACCTCATGCAGATTTTTGTAAAAAAAGATGCTGTTGATGAGTTAGGGTTTGCCTCGTGGATGAAAGGAATTCCTGTGTGGCTAGATAAAAATACTCAAAAAATTGCTACTCGCAACAATAGTAATCATAAGGCTGTACCTGTACTTACCGATCTACATAAGGAATACGATCGCCCTTCTATGAGTTCCTATGTTGATCTATATAGAAATAATATTAGAGCGTTTGGCGATAAATATTCAAATTTTAGTCTCTATAAAAAACGCCCCTCTGCAAGCCAAAAGTTACATAGTATTGACCGAGCTCAAGCACGGCTTGTAGTAAACCCTATGCTATTTACTGATCGTGACAAAGTAAAAATCAATCAATATACTCGCTTTCCTGCTAAAAAGACTTTAGAGCGATCATACAAAGACGGATTAAAGAAATTGGTAGCAGAGGATGTTAACCAATACCTCGCAGACTTAAAAGGGGGCAAGATAGAAGGCGCTAAAGATTCTAAATTGAAAAAACTTAACCAATTAATCTATCAAACGCCCTTTACTGAGCAAAGCACCCCACTAAGCTTAGTAGCTTAAAAGGTATTAATAGGCCTAGTGTAAGTAGGCCATGGTTACTATTCCTACGTTAAAACAAGGTCTTCCAAATTAGTTGTAAGCCTAATTTTATTTCCCCTTAAGCCAACCAAATATACGAATATTACGACAGACATTTATAGGAAAGCTATCGACAACAAATTCTTTAGCATTTCTCTGGTGAGGAATTTACCTTTGGATATAAACTAGGATCCTTTTCCATATTGTACTTCTTAATTTATTGATCTTTCAATTTAAGCTACTTTTATCAATGCGTGAAATATAGCTTTTTTCAATCAAAAACTATCGAGTTCCTTCCACATTTCCATAAAAAAACCGAAACGCTACAATTTCTACTGTCATAGCTGCTGCTGTTAGCTCATAATTATGCCCGTCTTTATGTTTGATAGACTTAAGATAATCGTCATAGATAGAGTAGATGTGATAAATTCTAGTTCTATAGCTCTGCTCCTAGCTTGCCTATTGTAGTAAACTACAATTTTAGGAAGCAGGGCCTTTTTATTCATTTCTACTATTTAGCAATTTATTCAATTTAACCATTTAGCATTTACTAATAACGTATACATTAATATGATAAATAGATATAATTATATAAAATGAATAATAAAAAAGCAAGTTTAATATGTTTAATTCTAGTACATCACCAAAAAACGACTTATATTTCTTTGATGTGGAAAAAAATAACCACAAAATAAATTGTATTAATAATACTATAGAGAGCCTGCATCATAATTTGAGGAATGATGCAGCACAGAAGATACAAGCTTGTTTCCGAAAAAAAATATAGAGCATGCTACTGAAAAGAAACTTGTCAGGAATCTTACATCTCCTAGAGTATCAAAATACAAAGCTGACAAAACTGCCAAAGAAGAGTTTTTATTAGCTTGGCGCTGCCTTGCAGTGGCTATAGAATTACTACCAAAAGTGATGAGGGATTACGGTCCCTGCAAAACCAACTGTCCTATAATAACTCTGAGTTCTGATGATAAAAATCAATTACTTAACCCTGCCCTACATGGAACTACTGTCCAGAGAGCGAATTATATGAAAATAAATGGAATTAAAGACATCTATCCAGTAACAACATCTTCAACTGCAGGAACAGGTCTTTATTTTACCCCTAATGAAATAATAGCAAAAGGCTATTCAAAGATACAAAAAGAAGCATCTAAAACTACTTTAGAAAAATCTATAAGCGGCTTGGAAGGAATTGCTAACCTGCAATTTAATAACATTTCTCAATTAAGGATAGGCAAGATTGATTCTGATTTACTTGTAGAAGTATATGCTACTTCCCATTATAAAGCGGCTATATTCTTTGAAGATTCTAAGAGTAATAATACCTACAACGAGCTCTGTAAACGCTATCACTTAGATCCCAATAATATTGATGTTAAAAACCTTGTACAGCTTAATTTACGTTCAGAATACCAACGAGCATTTTTCAATGATTACCTTGGCTACGATATGATCACTTGGAATAACACTAAAGAAAGCTCTGCTATTTGTGTTTTTTATCCCGAGACTATAGGAGCTAAAGTAGAGAAAGTGAATGTCATAGAAACCATAAATTAAAAGAAGATTTGAAAATTTTTATATAAAAGGCTAAATCTATCAAGAATTGGCTGGATTTGCGCTAAATTCCAGTTGGTAAGAAATACTATTGCAAGCTTTTTAGATAAGCCTACTTATGACAAGGATCTTAATCCAACTGCGTAACTCCTAATAAAATACTCCAAAAAAGGATGTTTAATTTCTTTCAAAGGCAGTAGCATATAAGAGGCTTGCTACGATTTTCATTTTTGTTTATAAGTAATACTTTAAATCGATAAATTTATTCTATTTTGGCTTGTACCTTTCCAATTTTGCTAAAAATTAGGATGAGTATGGGCTTTACCTACTTTAACCATGCAAAGACTTTTAGCTTAGAAAGTGGTTTGTTTCACTTTCAAAAAGCAATAAACACTATAAACTTAAAGGTTGTAAGAAAGATATGGCAACAGGAAACTTACAGATCCATACAGAAAATATTTTACCTATCATTAAAAAATGGCTGTATTCAGATAAGGTCGTCTTTGTACGCGAACTTGTATCAAACGCTTGTGATGCGATCCATAAACTTAAAGTTTTAAGGGAAAAGGGAGAAACTCAAGCTCTTGACGATGAGTTTAGAGTCGAGATCAAAATAGACAAGGATGCTCGTACATTGACTTTCTCCGATACTGGACTGGGGATGGACAAAGAAGAAGTCGAAAAGTACATTGCTCAAGTTGCTTTTTCAGGGGCAGAAGATTTCTTAAAGAAGTATACAACAAGTAATGAAAAAGATCAGATCATTGGCCATTTTGGACTAGGCTTCTATTCCTCTTACATGGTTGCTTCCAAAGTAGAGATCCTAACTCTATCTTATAAGCAAAATGCTGAACCTGTCTTCTGGTCATGTGATGGAACTTCAAGTTATGAAATCGATAAAGGAAATCGCACTGAGCGCGGGACGACGATTACTCTGTATGTTGATCAAGATAATGACGAATTTTTAGATGAAGCTCAGTTTTCAACCATCTTAAAGCGTTACTGTTCATTCCTCCCCTATCCGATCTACTTAAATGGACAACACATCAATGTAAAAGAACCATTATGGATGAAGTCCCCTTCTGAATGTACAGATGAAGAATATTTAGAGTTCTATCGCCACCTCTACCCTATGGATGAAGATCCCGTACTCTGGGTTCATCTCAATGTAGATTATCCATTTAATTTGAAAGGGATCCTCTATTTCCCCAAGTGGAAGCGTCACATTGACTTTAATAAAAATGATATTCACCTCTATTGCAACCGTGTTTTTGTTTCTGACCAATGTCAAGAGATTATCCCTAACTATCTCATGATTTTAAAAGGAGCCATTGATAGCCCCGACATCCCCTTAAACGTATCACGTAGCTCGTTGCAAATGGACCGTACGGTAAGACAGCTTGCAACACACATCTCTAAGAAGGTTGCAGATAAGTTAAGCTCAGTCTATCGCAATAACCGTGAAAGATTCCTCGAAATCTGGAACGATCTTGAAGTAATCACTAAGTTTGGAGCTATGCAAGATGACAAGTTTTATAAAAATGTCAAAGATTGTTTAATTTGGAAAAATCTAAATGATGAATGGACAACGATAGAGGATTACTTAGGAAAACATAAAGAAGAATATAAAGACAAAATTTTCTATGCGACTGAAGAGCAGCAACAATCTCATTTGACACAGATGTATCGTGCAAAAGGGATTGAGGTGCTACGTTCTAATGAGCTCATAGATCAAGGGATGATGAGTTTCTTAGAAAGAGAAATGACTCCGGTTAAATTCCAAAGGATTGATGCTGCTGTAGATGAACTATTGGTCGATGCAAGTAGAGAAAAGGGTTTGCTAGATGCTGAAGGGCGCACAGAAGCCTCCAAGATAGCTGAGATGATTCGCAATAAATTAAATCTCGATCAAGTTGATGTAGAAGCAAAAAGTTTAGCCAGCGATAACATCACAGGGTTCATCATGCTAGATGAAAACGCTCGTCGCTTACGCGATTATATGAGCCGCAGTAACATGGGTGGCTTTGATGCTGGTAATATGTTTGGTAAAAAGACTTTTGTTGTGAATACTAACAACTCCTTGATTCAAGCGATACCACAGATTGCAGACAATAACTCAGAGTTAGCATCAGATTTGGTTAAACATGTCTATGATCTAGCGTTGTTGTCACAAAATGAACTTTCTCCTAACCAGTTAGGTGGTTTTGTATCTCGTAGTACACACGTCTTAGAAGAATTAGCAAAGGCTCTGGCTAACACTAAGCAGCAGTCTGCATAATTTCTTGCTATTGCTGAGAGGAAGTCTTATATGACTTCCTCTCTTCTGATTTTTACATTTCTACCCATTTCCAATAAAAATTAGCTATTCCAGTCTTTTTATAGGTTAGGTATAATCAAAGCGTTTTTTGCTCTTAAGCAATTAAAAATGCATAAGTAACCTTTAACATGGCGTGAACCTATGCCCCATTATATGAAATTTCTATACACTCTAGCTTCCCTTATAGTTATAGCAGCGTGTTCGAATCCGTCTAACACACAAGATAAAACTGAAAAACCGTTACAAATTCATAAACTAAATATTGGCTTATTACCTTCACTTGATTCATTTCCGTATATAGTTGCACAAGAGGAGGGATTTTTTGAAGAAGAGGGTTTACAGATAGAATTAACCACTTTTCAGAGTGCGATGGAACGGGACACCGCTTTTCAAGTAGGCAAAATTGATGGGATGGCATCTTCCGATTTGATCACAATCTGTTTAATGAGAAATGCAGGCATAAAGGCAAAGGCCATTAGGCTTGGTAGTGGTGAAAAGGCTGGAGATGGACATATAGGAATTGTAGTATCTCCAAATTCTAATATTGGCACTTTAGACGACTTAAAAGGAAAAGCCATTGCAATTTCTCCTAATACAATTATCGATTACACTACTGACAAGTTATTAGCAGCCAATGGATTTGAGCCAACAAACATTCAGAAAAGTACTGTAGCAAAAATTGCTATACGTCTCGCAATGTTGATTGAAAATAAAATATCAGCTGGAACATTCCCTGAGCCCTATATATCTTTAGCTATACTTAAAGGTGCTAAATTATTGGTTAGTGACAAACCTTATGCATTTGCACAATGTGTTGCATGCTTTGAAGAATCTATTTTAGAAGACCGTCCATTGGCCCTTCAGAAACTAGTACGAGCTTTAAATAAAGCTGCTAACCAAATTAATACCCATCCTATAGAATATAGTAAAAAGCAGATAAAATATTTGGGAATGGCTTTGGAATTAGAGCACTCTTATGTAATGCCACGGTATTCAGTAAATGCAGTTCCTACAAAAAAACAATTTAATGACGTATTAGAGTGGCTACAAGATAAAAAATTATTAGATATTCCTTTATCATATAAAGATGTGATTACAGACGAATTCTTAGATAACGGGTAGTGTTTAAAACCAAAAGATAACCTCAAAATGGATTTATATTGTAGTAACCTTTGAATTAATGACCTAATTGCGGTCATATAGACGTCAATATTGAAATTAAA
This sequence comes from Chlamydiales bacterium, assembly GCA_029240075.1. Taxonomy (GTDB): domain Bacteria; phylum Chlamydiota; class Chlamydiia; order Chlamydiales; family JARBTQ01; genus JARBTQ01. Next base: position 4,137 of record JARBTQ010000046.1, on the reverse strand, counting down.
ACCTCTCATTGAAGTCTAAGAAAGTTTAAAAAGCTTGAGCTTGTTAAAAATCATTGCCTATACTAGACCCTCTGCAAGAATATTTTTACAAAGGTCTAGTAAAACAACGGAAGCTTAGGGTGTATACTTTCAAAGGACTAGCCGCTAGTTGCCTGGTCTGTTCCTCTAGCTTGTTTCAGAAATCTTTGTAATATAGCTTGCTGTACTTTTCCCTTCAAACTCATAGGGGATAAGAAACGTAACACTAAGTACAAACTATCCCATTCTTTATCTGAAAAGCTTATGGTGACTACTGGATATACTGAAGGACATTCAATTCCCTCTTTACGTTGAAAACGAGCTGCTTGCGCTTGTGCTTCCTTTAGGAAAGGGTAGCACTCCTCTTGTGCTATATTCTGTAATACGTCTTTCATCTTTTCCCAATCGTCATCTCGATGTAAAGGAATTTTTATTTGCTCTGTAAAAAAACCTGAAAGTAAAGACTCATTGATGACCACATTGTTTAATAACAAGCTATTTGGGAAGGTAATGATACGCCCTGTCTGGCTGGGACTTTGCTGCCCTATACCAGCTTCTAGTATTGATGTAGATACGAAATTTGTCGCAATAACATCCCCTCTTATTCCCATAAATTCAATACGATCCCCAACCTCATAAGAATTACTACGCAAACGCAAAGTTGAGCCTGAAAAACACATAAGAAGTTCTTTTGTGGCAACAACAATAGCTAAGGCAACCCCCACAATTGAAAAAATTAATGTTCTTAATTCTTCTGCCCAAATGTAAAGTAATCCTATAAAGATTAGAGTTACAAATATCCCTTGTACATTATTAATCATACGTAAGCGCTGCTCTGTAGTCCAATTAAAGTGAGCTTTGCGTAACCATCGCATAACTAAAAAGAAAATAAATAAAATGACAACTAAAAAAATAGCCGATCGAATGATATTGGGTATAAAAAAGGATTCAAACTCTTTTGATAAAAAACTTGTTTCAAGCATAAATATTACCTGATTGAATTAAGAAAATTTAAGGGCTGATAATAGCAAATCCCCCTCTTTCTTTTCTCTATTTTTCAAAAGTAATTACTGTAAATTGGTATATTATCAACTGAAATTCAGGTACTCTGAACTTGAAATTTCTTATATTCAAAATTGAAACACAACAGTATCTTTTCGAATAATGCACACGTTTTCTATGGAGTACTAAACATAATTTATACCATCAAAAAATGATTGATAGAAATACTAGAGCTCTATCATACTGTAAAATCGTTTCAGCTTCGCATTGTTAAGAGGAGAGTTTTGACATAACAAAAAGCCTTTTTACTGACTAATAATCTCAGTAATCCGTATTATGAAGCTTAAACTAGAAACAAGAGAATTTACATAAAAACCTAACACCCTAACAATCAATAAGTATGGATCATACCACATCTCTTTACATACACAATTATCTGATGCTTTTCATCTTTGTAATTGGTTATTTAGGCATTGCCTTTGAACATGTCATCAAAGTTAATAAGACAGCAATAGCTCTTTTAACCGGTGTAGCCCTTTGGACTATCCATTTTTTGGCAAACAATTTATCAGCTACCGAAGACATTGAACAATTCAAACATCACTTTTCAGATATTAGCGAGTTGATTTTCTTTCTGCTAGGTTCAATGGCTATTGTAGAGCTTATAGATGCGCACCAAGGGTTTAAAATTATCACCGATACAATTACGACCCGTTCTAAAATGAAAATGTTATGGTTAACAAGCATACTGTGCTTTTTCTTATCCGCCGTCCTCGATAACTTAACAACGACCATTGTTATGGTCTCTTTAATGCGCAAGCTGATAGAAAAACAAGAGGATCGTTGGATTTTCGGTGCTGCAATTGTAATTAGCGCTAATGCAGGTGGTAGTTGGACTCCAATTGGGGATGTTACAACAACTATGTTGTGGATGGAGGGGATGATTACAAGTATACAAGTAATGAAGTCTCTTTTTATTCCTGCTGTTATCTCCCTTATAGTATCGTTGATTTACCAATCTTTTTTCTTAAAGGGAGAATTTGCTCCTAGAAATAAAAGTACTATATCGAAAGCTTTAGAACCTCGTGCTAAAATTATTTTAGGTTTAGGAATTGCTAGCTTAATTTTTGTACCTATTTTTAAATCTATTACACATTTACCTATTTTTGTAGGAACTCTATTAGGTGTTGGATTTTTATGGATGATTACCGATTTATTACACCATAAACATGAAGAACGCGCTCATTTACGCTTACCACATGTTTTTGGGAAAATAGATATTTCAGGTGTCCTATTTTTCTTGGGGATTTTATTAGCTGTAGCTGCGCTCGATACAACAGGATTGCTCAAAAAGCTTTCCATTTTGCTAGATACCTATATTGCTAGCCCTAATATGATCGCCTTACTTATTGGAGTGATCTCTGCTATTATCGATAACGTTCCTCTAGTTGCTGCAACCATGAGTATGTATAGTCTGGAACAATTTCCTGTTGACTCCCCATTTTGGGAATTAGTAGCTTATTGTGCTGGTACAGGGGGAAGTATTCTGATTATAGGATCCGCAGCTGGCGTTGCTTACATGGGTATGGAAAAAGTTCCTTTCTTTTGGTATCTTAGAAAGGTCACACCTGTTGCTCTTATTGGTTATCTTGCAGGAGCTGGGGCTTACATTGCTATCAATGCATTTATGTAACTCTTACGCTTTTATAACTTTTTCAAAGAAAGTTTTTATCTCTAAGGGATACAAGAAAACTAGCCCCGCACTTTCGTGTGGGGTTCCTCAAAATCTTTGCAAATCGCTATTCACCTCCCGTCTCCCCTATTACTCCTATGAACCAAACTAGGCTCAGCCAAATCCAATCCTTTATTCAGAAAGTTTCTTTTACAACTCATAACTTACACAGTAGAGTTCATTCTCTTAGAAGCTTTTATTTCCCCAGTACTTTATGTTATGTCAAAAGAGAAGATGAACTTAGCTTTGGTATTAGCGGCACCAAACTACGTAAATACGCCTCGCTTATCCCTAACTTAAAGCAAAAAGGGATTGAAGAGGTAATTCTCATAGGAGGGACCTTTTCTAATAATATTTTAGCAGGTGTCCAAGTTCTTGTAGAAAATGGAATCAAGCCAACTCTATTCCTACTAGGCCCTCCTTCTTCAGAAAAAATCCAAGGAAATTACTTATTTACTAATTTATTTATCACTCCTTCCGATATACACTGGATTGCACGCCAAGATTGGAAACAAGTGACTACATATGTACAAAGTTACGCAGAGCAACAAGTCAAAAAAGGGATACGAACTTTTATCCTAAGAGAAGGAGGAAGTGTTACTGAAGCCCTACCTGGAGCTCTAACACTAGGCTTAGACATAATTAGAAATGAAAAAGAACAAAATTTAAATTTTGACCATATTTGGATCGATTCTGGAACTGGATTTACTGCTGCAAGTCTGATTGCAGCTTTTCACTATCTACAGAAACCTACACAAATTCACGTTCTACTCCTTGCTGATGATGAAACCTATTTTCGCAATCAAGTTGCTATATGGCAGCAGGAGCTTGAGCGCTTACTTGGAAATTGCACAGATAATAGCAGTCCTCAATTTAAGTGCTATATCCCCTCTTGTGGACGTTCATTTGGTTCTACTAACGCTACAGCTATAAATACAATTAAAGAAATTGCTAAAACAGAAGGCTTCCTTATAGATCCAATCTACTCCGCCAAGTTATTCTATGAAGCCAAAAGGCTTATTCCTTCTTTAGAATTACTAGGTAATCATTTGATCATCCATTCTGGCGGCGCTCTAACCCTTAGTGGCTTTCAAGATCTCTTAAAGTAATTTTAATAGAGATTTTTGCAAATACAATAGTTTTAAAGATACACCCTTTTAAACTTGAAGTGCAACAACACAATAATCTTCGATGCGGATAAAACGATGATTTTAAAGAAGTTTCCGGAGATCTGAAGCATGAGAAACATCTAATTTAGTAACAAACATGAAGAATAGAGAGGAGAAAGAAGGAAATAAAGTATTTTATTTAACGAATAAATCAAACCAAAGTGAATTGGGTAAGGTTTGTCTCAACCAGAAAAGCTGTGCTTTTCTTGTCCTTAA
>JARBTQ010000045.1 GCA_029240075.1 Chlamydiales bacterium | reverse complement strand
AGTATCGAAACGGATTATAAAGCACATATCGAGTCTTTAATGGCTTTAAATTTCCAGAAATTTGAAAAAACGGTCAATTAAACCGCGCTGAGTATAGATTTTGTCTTTAAAACTATGTAGCCGTCATTCCGCCCACGATCTGCATTTAGGGGTAATGACCCTGTTTCACAGTCTTGAACAAAGTTTTCAAGCTCGGGGAAATAGGGCTTTACAACTTTACGCCAATCAATCACTGGTATCGTTTGATATTCTGGGTCCGCTTCAAAAGTACAATCTAATACACAGTTTTTGTGGCTACCTAAGGAATCCTCATTAGGGTCGATACGAATCTGAGCCAATTTGTTATTACGAAATACGCACTGTGACAGGACCATATTATGGATATTATTACCCCACAATCCAGTTCCATTATTTTCAAATGTACAGTCTGTTATAGTGATAATCTTGATTAAATCTGGGAACTTTTGTACTCCTGCCGCAAAACTCCAGCTAAATCCTGCGTCGCGATTATTCTTAATAGTACACCGCCTAATAGTTAGAGAGTGTATACTGTCAGGAGCAATACCATCTATAAAGTTATTTTCAATAGAACAATCTAGAATAGAAATATTCTTTGAGCCAGCGTACGGTACAATTCCCCCACTGCGAGCTTGAAAAATACGACAACCTTCTATAGTAACATTTTCTGAGTTCCAAATAGCAATCCCATTTGCTTTTACTCCTCTACAAAACCGTATATTGTTATCGATATTATCAATGTCATCAAAACGGTAATCCCATTCTGTTGCTTGTTGAGCATCCGTATAGCCTGCGTACTGTTTAAAATTTTTAATCCGCTTTAAGCTAGGTTCATCATTGTAGGGATACCTTCCATCTTCTGTCACCTTAGTATGGGACATATTCCCTTCAATATCGATATTTTGGATAGTTACATCTTTAAGAGATGTTTTTTCCCATAGTTCATAATCATTTAGTGTCCAGCAGAGATCTTTATCACTTGGAGGTAATCTTCCGATCAAAATAACAGCTTGATGAAGCGAATGATCGTTTTTCAATCGAATCTTGGTCTTTCCTTTGCTCGATCCAATCAACCGAACTGGCTTATCAATAATTAAGCCCGCATTTAAAATATATTCTCCTGCTCTCAGTTCAATGGTAGTTTGTTTGTCATCAGGTGCACAATTAATCATACGCTGGATACTATCTGGATTATCTAATTCAGAGGGAAATTTGAAGAAGGGAGAGGAAGCAACTATTTGCTGGAAAATATGACTTAATAGATTACATTGTAGTGTGTAGTTTGCCTCATCCAAAGGGTTTAAAAAAGTTTTTAAATAACTTACAATAAAGCATTCATCGTGATCGACAATTTTTCTAGACTCATTCCATACCCCATAATCTCTAAGTAATCTTAATGCACAGTATATCTTAGATTGTGAGAAATTCAAAGTGCACTGAATTCGAGATTTAAGCTCTTCAACACGGTAGATTTCTAAATTTCGTTCTTCATTTGTTGCGGAATCTATAAAAATATCAACTAGCCTCATGGGTAATTTTTGCGCTGATAAATCGCTAAAAGTTTTTTCTATAGAGCAGCTACTAAAGGAACGCTCCTTATCCTTTAAGTACCATGTAATACTACCCCACTGATAAGAGACCACCTCTTTATCTTGATTAATTACTTTTACACCAGTAACTAAACAACTTTGGACAGCTGCAAATGCATCAGCTGAGTAACGCTCCAAATAATCCATTTCCCTTATTCCGTATCTCTATAATTAATATATAAAGCCCTATTTCCACTCTGAGATATATTCCCGCAGCTGTTTTCTAGGCATACGTTCTTTCATTAAAAAATTTAGTACGACTATACCTTCTCTCCTTTCTATTAAACAAGCCAAAAATAAGCCTAAGGATTAGTTATTGATTAAAGCCATGATTTAAGCTATTAATTACTAAAAAGTAATATAACTTCCCCTATCACAAATTTGATGATAGATAGTAGAGAAAACTATTTTATTTCAAAGGATTTACCCTCAATGAGCTCCCATATAACCTGTATCATAAAGATACGTGCAGAAGGTTTAGACCCTCAAGAAAGAAATGTCACAAGATCATTACAATTCAGTGTTATGGAAATCCACCTGGTAGGCCTTTTAAGGAATGTTTTTATGCAGATTATTGTTCCCTCAAGTACTAGTCATCTACCAGATTCTAGCCTAGTAGACGGATTGCGGGAACTAACTCAGGAAAACGCACAGAGATGGGATGGCATCCTGCATCGAATTTTTGGATGTATTGCTGTTATAGTAACTCTCGGAGAATTCTTTCTTCGACAGCGAGTCTATCGTAGAAACACTAGATTTCTTACTTAACTATTTAATAATCTGTATCAGAATGGTTCCAAATATGGCATTTGTAAAAACCCCATTACTCTTTTAAAAGTAGTTTAAAATGAAATTATTAAGAAATTAAAAGGTATAAGAAGAATCCTTATACCTCGTATTTACAAGATTATAATTCTATTGTAAACACTCCTAAAACCTACTTTAGGCATAGATTGATTTATAATCTATGCCTATTCTTTGCTCATTAAGAATTTGAGAAAAGGTCTTTTAACTGCGAAGGCAATGCCTGTGCCCTTTCTAAAACGTCTTGATAAAAATCTTGCATTTGCAAAGGGTAGGCTAAAGCCGCGTATCCTTCTAGGTTCTCCTGGATTTCTTGTAGCGTTAAGTTTTGTATATTTTTAAGAGTATTTTGGATAATAGGCGCTTCTAGGTTAATGTGGATATCCCCCTCCTTAAGAGCAGCACGCAGCATTCCATACAGACTCAATTCTCCTTCCACTTTAATTTTATCGAACTTTGGAATAGCCTCCTCTGAGTTAGCCTCATTCCCAATATTTTGACTTGCCATAGCTGATACAACTCTTTTCCCTTTAAAGAATTTATAAGCTTGCCCCTTATCGATTGCCATGAGATTGGCATCTTTATCCAAACCAAACTGTTTAATATGGTTGTCTTGATTAGAAATGATCCAATCGACCATCATATGGGCAAAAAGTTGTTCCTGCTGTTTTTGACTGAGTTCATTAAAATCAAAGTTTGCATCAAGGTTAGTTGTTAAAGGTTTTAACTCAATATAGGGCTGCTGAATTCCCCGTTTCCCTTGAAAGCACCCTAATTTCGCATCAGGAACTAAATTCCCTAATATCCTATGAGCTAGTTGAGAGCCCCCCACCTCAGCTTGCAAGGCCAACTCTTTACTACTATTTTCCACATCGTTTTCGCGAGGCTCTTTAAAGAAAAAAGTCGCATGATTGCTATCTTTTAATTGGTAATGATCTGAAAATTCTGACACCGTTTCAATAGGTTTCCATGAGGAATGTAATTTAATTTTCTCCCCCTCAATATATTGTTCTAAAGGTATGATATGTGATGTGATTTGTTGATTTTCATTTAGTGAAGCTTTTCTAGCGATACCGACAATACGTACACAATCTGCTGGATTTTGTAATAATACTTCACTATCTTTAGGAGGCAAGCCAGCTTGCCTTAAAAAAGGTATACTATTTTGCAATTGCTGGTAGCCTGCAGTTAGGAAATCGTCAAAACTCACATCTTGTCTCTCTATCCAATCCCCAAACTGATCCTGTTGCTTTTTATAGGTTTCCACGCCATCAGAAAAGCGACCTTCTAACTCAGAATCAAGCTTAAAAACAATGACATTATGTCTTTTATCATCCAAATAAGCAGGTTCATCGGCTGATAAGTACAAACCCTCTCCTAGCTCAGGATCTTTAAAATTATGAGGGATACCTTTTAAAATCCCCTGTTCTAAAATGGAAAGTACCGCTTCATCTGTTGTACAATGATACAATAGTGTCCCTTCCGACAATACAGTGCGTGAACTTAACGTTATAACGGGGTTATCGTTCGATAGGTTAGCAAGCTCAATTTTTTGACTGTTTAAAGCTTCATATTTATCACTAATTTTTTGTATTTCTTGTCTCCTAAGAGCTTGATCAGCCATCTCTTTATTAAGCCGATAGATCTCTAACTTCAGAAGCTGCTGCTCCTCCTCACAAGATTGAACCAAATTGGAAATTTTTTGATTATGCTCGTATTTCCATTGAGCTATCTGTAGCCTTAGCTCGTCATCAACCTTCAAATCTTCAATTGCTAAAGGCTTACGTGTCATAGGTGAAGTGTTATTATTTTCCAGCCACTGTTCGATAGAGCTATTCTCATAATAATGCTTAATTGATCCATCAATTTCAGCCACTGGTTGTTTCATAATGAAGCGGTTGATCGAGCAAAAGAACGTATCTGGTATAGCTAAGGATATATTTTCTTTTTGTAAAAGGATCTCTTTTAACTTTGTGTTAAGCCTTTTCTGACAAGTACCCAAATTCCTCATGACTTCATCAATGCGCTTAATTTCAAGGTTTACCAGTCGTGTAATTTGCTCCTTGTCTTCTGGATTGGAAAAATTTAGGTCTCTAAGCAAAACTAATTTCTCCCGTGCTATCTTATGCTTGTGTTGAGCTAAACTGAGTTGAGATAGTTTATGAGGTATTTCTGTGTTAAGGGTTTTATCATCTTGAAAATTGAGGTACTCTTCTACCTTTTTAACTTCTGTAAGCTCTTCTGTTGATGGAGCCTCAATAAGGTTCTGTAAGTATATTTTTATCTGCTCATTGGTTAGATTAAATTCTGAGGTTGGCTCCTCTACCAATAGCTCCTTTTCAAGCACTTGTTTGATTAAACTAAAATTTTTTGTAGTTGATACTTTTTGCTTTAAAAGCTCAGGGTAGCTTTCTTTTAGCAAGCTCCAAAGGCTTTTATTATCTTGCCATAAGTCAAATTTTAGTTTAGGTTGATTTAATACAGCATTCAGATAATCTAAATTTCCTAACTTCATAATTACAGATGGCAAGATTTCCCCAGATGTAGTCTTCAAATTAGGATCAAAGTCAGGGTGTAATATAGTAGATAAAATAGCTTCTTGGGAGGCATTTTGTTGCAACAACTCAAATATTACAGGATCTCCATATTTGTCTTTTTGATTAGGGTCAAAGTGAGGATGTAAGACGATAGATAAGATAGATTCACTGGAAGCGCTTTGCTGCAACAACTCAAATATTATAGGGTCTCCATATCTGTCGTTTTGATTGGGATTAAACCTAGAGTCGGAAATCAGCTTAGAAAGCTCTTTTAAAGGAATTTTCTCTTTCAACAGGTAAAGTACTACTGGTGTCCCATTAAATTCTAAATAAGGATTAAATCTAGGGTCAGAAATCAATGTTATAATCTCTTCTATAGGGGCCTCTCTTTGGAATAGCTCAATTATTAGAGGAAGGCCTGTTCTATTTTCTTGGTTGGGGTCAAATTTAGGGTGCTTAATCAAGGTTCTAATCCCCTCTACAAGGAATCCTCTATGCACTAGCTTAAACACTATAGGTACTTTTGATTTATCTTTTTGGTTGGGATCAAACTGAGCGTTAGACATCAACCCTATAATTCCTTCTATAGGAAATTTTTTACGCAATAGCTCAAATACTATCGGTTCTTTGGATTTGTCTTGTTGGTTTGGGTCAAAATTAGGATTTGAAATTAATTCCTGAATTACTTTTGTAGGAAAATTATTTTGCAATAGTTCATATACTATAGGCTTTCCCAACTTATCTTTTTGATTTGGGTCAAAATTAGGATTCGAAATCAGTTTGAGAATTACTTCTCTAGGAAGGTTATTTCGCGATAACCCAAATACTATGGGTTCTTCGAATCTGTCTTGTTGGTTAGGGTCAAACCTAGAATCAGAAATGAGTTTTAAAACTGCTTCTATAGGAAATTTTCGTTGCCATAGTTCAAGTACTAACGATTTTCCAAATCTATTTTTCAGATTAGGATCAATTTTAAAATTAGAAATCAGTTTTAATATCTCTTCTTCTATAGGGAAATTATTTTCCAATAACTCATGTATGATAGGTATTCCGTATTGCTCAATACCATTTGGGTCAAACTGAGGATGCAAAAGCACCTGTTGCTTAAGTTCTAAGGGAATATTTGAGTCCAAAAATATAGATAAAACTAATGAGTTCCCGTACTTGCCGGTAGCGTCCAATTTTAATTTTGGATGCAATATGATTTGCTGCTTAATTTCTAAGGGAACGTCTGACTCTGAAAGTATAGATAAGATTAATTGCTCACCATACTTGTTGATAGCATCTAGCTTTAATTTTGGATGCAATATAATCTGCTGCTTAATTTCTAAGGGAATATCTAAGTCTAAAAGTATAGATAAGATTAATGGTTGTTTATACTTATCGACAGCATTTGGATCAAATAGAGGATCTTTAACAACTTCTAAAGTACGCTCCAACCCATATCGTATATAATAACTTCCTAAAGATTGATTGGATGATTCATATTCTATTAATGTTGTGCTCTTTTCTCGCACCTGCATATTCTGACTATTGTGATCACTAATAGATAGCTGCTGAGTTGTAATGGTTTTCATATCAGCAGGTTTTGAGTAATGCAATCCCTCTAATTTTAAGAAGATTCCCTCTTTCGCAAGTTTTTGAATTTTTTGAATTATTTTTACTTCATCAGTACTACCTGAAACTTTCAATCTATCGAAATTTAATTCAGGAGAGGAGCTTAAATCTATATCTATTTCAGAGCCAATTTTATTAGAAAACTTATTATAAAATTCAGTGGCAACTTGTAGTGCTTTTTTAATTTTTTCTTCTGAAAGCGATTGTGTACTATCGAACGAAATATCCCTATTGCTTTTTACATCATGTTCACTACATGCATTTACTGTAAAAAAATAATTAAAATTATTTTGGTTATCCATAATCATCCCCTAAAAAAACAACTTATTAAACCAATAAATATAAAATAAAACAATATTATTAAACGATATAAAAAAATAATTCAGATATAGATCCAAATTTACAATGTTTTAAATCTATCTAGCCTTTTACAATCTGCTGGCATTTTTTGTGCTAGTGAATCTGTATAATTCATTTAGTCAGTCATCTTACCTAGGAATATGGCATGAAATTTTTAAAATATATCCAGTTAAGATAACTCTGCAAAAATTTATTTTTTGAAAATAAAGGGTTTATAAATTCTCATGCACTTTCTTAGTCATGCGGCTAAAAATGATTTGCCATATAAAGACAGTGTGAACTTTAGAAAAATTTTTCAAATTAAACGAAATGATTTTTATTTAAATATTTTTTAGTTTTTTTTAAATAAATTTGTAGTGTAGAAACTATAATTTACATAAATATTTGGTATTGCATATGACAATCGGTATAGATCATCTGAGCGCTATTCCTTCAGACATCAGTACTCATATATTATTTCATCTTTCATGGAGTGATATCTGTTCTGTATCACAACTATCACATCGTTGGAAAAATTTAACAGACTCTTATGAGACAAAAGCTGAAAAATTGTTTTCCCTGTTTCCTACCTCGTTTCAAAATTTAATCAATCAAAGCTGCGGTATTAATGCAACTTATGTTAAGAAATTTACTTACTTAGAACATAGAGAGAATGCTCTCTATGGTAAAGATCGTGACGGACGTTACCTTACATACCCTAAACTAAAACCTTTGTCTCCCCCTTCTCCAAATACCAAACAACTGCTTGTTAGTTTTTCAAATCAGATAGGACAGCTTGCCTATATTGATGAGGGGCATTACTTAAAAGTTCAAGATATTGATAATCAATATAATATTTTAGCTTCGTATAAACCTGAAAAACCCTTTCCTACTTCTACCAAGGATATTATTCTCGAATACGATCGCTTACAGCAACACCCTACAAGCTTATGCTGTTCTTATGGTTGTATAGAAGCTGGCGGGATACGAAACTTAAATTTTGTATGGCCTGATCTATCTGTAGCATATATGCAATACTACAATTCTGCTTTTACTAATTACGAGTATTCTCACCATTTAGCGGGTACATTAATCCCACTCCTAGATAAAATCCTAGTGCTTTCCCATGAACTTATAGACAGACAAAAGAGTTGTAATAAGAACCAATACAAAACCCTTATCTACTCCATTTCAACCAAAAAATTTTTAGCGAAGATTGATGGAATGATCCTGGGGATTGATGATAGGAACTGCTTTGAACCCAATACACTTTTATTTCAGCATAACAAAATAAAGCTATTCGATCTTAGCGGCTGCAAAATGCTTAAAGAAAACTTTTTATATCCTTCCGCAGAGCAATTATTTTCAGCTTCAATAACCTCCAAAACTATCATTACGCTTAATGAAGATAATCGCTGCCAAATCTGGGATAGACAATCAGGAAACTTATTAAGAACCTCTACTCCTATTTTACCTGCAGTATCTCAACAGCCTAAGTCTTTAATTAAATTGCAAAATTTTATTTTTGTATATGAGCAGTTTAATAATTGTCCTTACAAAGAGTGCTATCCCCCTATAGACAGTAAAATAGCACGGATTAGTCCAAACAATGGGGAAAAGATCTATTCGCAGGATTATTTAAAGGGACATTTTTGTTTTATCAAATCGAACGGAAATATTGTTAAAAATATCCCTTTACTTGCCTTCTCTGGTAAACAAGGGAACAATATTGTGTTATTTGATGTAGACTCAGGAAAACAAATAAACGTACTGCAAGAGTCCTATCCTATCAGTAAAATCTCTATCTTTGGTTTACATACGCTAGTAACTCATTCTCCTACTGCTATTATTACCTTTTGGGATACTAGAGACTTTACAATTAAACGTTCCCTGTCGCTTAAAGAAAGTTTAAGTACTTTTTCTATACCAGGATCCTTTGATTCTTATCTTATATTGGATAAATTATTCATACATCAACAAAGTCAGCCGGCCCCTTTGCATTTATCTAGAGGTTCTAATTATATTTTAGAATTTGTAAAACCTAAAAAAAGGATAAATGATGAAATACTTTCATCTGAAAGTATCGCTGCAACAGATTTTACAACTGATACGCCCCCTTGTCTCATCCAGTAATAATCGGTCTCCATAAAATTGAGTCTATTTTCAAAATAAGCTTGAATTTTCAATTTTTATAAAGTATATCACACTCTTAATACGCCCTTTACCCGGCATAATTTATTTTAGAATACTTTATAAAACTTTTCTAAAGGATCACCTATGAACCCTATGACAGAAAAAGCTATCCAATATGAAGTAGCTTATCCCCTAGATTATTTTTATAGTAGCTATACTACAGCCACTGAGTACTTTTTACCACAGAGGAATGTAGCCTTTCGCGTACAAAAAGATTTGAACCGTGATCAATCTCAAAAGATTTGCCAAGCTATCTTTATCGATAAACCTCGGCACATTACTCAAATGAATCTCCTTTCCCGCCGCTTTAAACAATTACAAAATGAAGAACCTTGTCAAAATACAGAAAGAGAAGAAAAGGATCCTGTAATTCAAGAGTTATCTGTGATGACAAAAATCAAGTTTACTGTAACAAGCAATGGGGAACAATTGAAAATAGAGTTGAGATATAGAATGTACACTTCTCAACTTATAGAGACTACTATACCTGTAGAATTAGCTGAGAAAGCCTATAAACTTGCTCAAGCGCATCAGGACTATGAAAAATTGAGGACTGAATTAGATATAGAGTCAGATTATCTTTTTAAAAAGCTTTAAATTTATATTATTCTAGAATAAGCAATAGACAACTTCTATCTTGCTTGAAGGGCTCTGATTTGGAGTAAAAAGATTGGCTTATTAATTAAGCAACTCTGAACCAAGTATTTATTAAAATACAGCATCTCAAAACCCACGAATGCACCTATTTTAGGAGACGAAATACCATGCAAACAACTTTTAGTTCAACACAACATACTCCAAGCTATAGAAACTCTACAGATGAGTTTTCTACAGAAAATTGGAGAGGAAGAAGGGTTACAACTGCTAAAACTAGTACTATAAGTACACTCATATGTTTAGGATTATTCATATCTGGCGGAATTTGCCTGAGTTTAGGCAAATTCCGCCAGGATAAAGAGCTACAGAAAGTAGGTAAAGGCTTAATTATCGCTGGTGGAGCTTACGTAGGAACCGCATGCCTCATTGCTTGCTGTATGCTGTGTTTTGCAGGCACTTTAACTTGGATAACTCTTAAAAGAGATCGCAGTAATACACTGAATCAACTACGTAACATCAATTCACGTATGCAGCAAATGTCACGCCAGCTAGATGAAAGCTTATTAGCGACCTCTAGCTCAAACGTCTAATATAAAAATCTTTTTTATAATTTTGCATGGATTACCCTTATAGCTTTTGTAATAGGCCTACCTGTTGCAAGTCTCTATAAACTTTCTAGTTTGGGATAACAAGAGTTTGAATTAAGGCTTAGACTCTTGTTATCAACATTTTTAAATGTCTAAATGTTAGGAGTTACGCAGTTGATTGACAAAATTTCGAAAATTTATTTTTATAGTAGGCATGAATAAGCCAAAATGTACAGAACTAGATTATATAAACTTCC
>JARBTQ010000044.1 GCA_029240075.1 Chlamydiales bacterium | reverse complement strand
GCCTTTTTTCTATTTAGGTTGTGTTGGAACTCCTATAATAGAGTCTAGGCCCTTCTTTTTTCATCTAAAAAAGGTCAAATCGACCGCGCTTTGTATATCTTGAATCTTAAGAAGTGAATCATACATTTTATCTGTATTAGTTTTTATTTTTTCTAATTTTGATAGTACTAGTAGATTTATTTCTTTGTTAACTTTAGATAAAGTTTTTAGTGAATCTAAATCAGAGCAGTTGTCAAGGATTATATCCCAAACTTCGTTTGGAACTGTCTGTATTGGATTGTACATTATAATACTCCTATTTATGTCATTAGTGCTTGTCTTGCTTTTTATTTTTTACATTTCCTATACAAGGATTTTTCTGTTACCTTAGGCTCTCTGTAAATTATGCTAATTCTTGTTTATTCCGTATTAGCGGTATTTTAAAAAGGTAAAAAAAATTAGCGTATCTATACAGTGCATCTAAATACGAACCATTGAGTTTATAAAATAAATTGTTCAATTTATTTTCAGCTAGCTTCATAGCAATTGAGAGATGGGGATTAGATCGGTTTGATCTCATTGTAAGTTTCTTTATTGGTAGACGATCTTGCAATGAATCGATTGTTACATATCCAGCCCCATAGGAGAAGTAGTAATGATAATCATCAGGATTAGCAAATTGTTGAATATCTGGCCTCCCACAATCTAGGACGGCAATAATTTGATCTTTCGTTGGCTCTCTTAGTTCTTTGTCCATTACTATTAAACTCTTACAATATATTAATCCCTTTTTGACCTCTGCTTGTATATAAACAAATTTTCCGAGCTTTGTTACATCTAAACTGGGACCATTTATTCTTTGGTATTTCGTAGTGTAAAGTGTATCCTGAATTTCAAAAAGGGCTTGATATAGAGCGTCTTTATTGTATTTAATTTTATCAAGTGCACGTAATGCTAAGTCTCTTATTCGTTTGTCAGTAATTGATAAATTTTTTATTGAATTTAAATTGTCGCAATTTTCAATAATTAGACTCCAAATTTCATTAGAGAACTCTTTAGTTAGGGTAAGTGTCATAAAATCCCGTTTAATTTATTTTTAGTTATAGAATGTACGATAAGGTCTGTATGTTTTCTAAAAGATGAAGATAGCAATTTATTTGTATGATAGCTGCTATTTTGTAATAAAATAGTTTTCAATCCCAATTAGACAAGCTTTGGCTACTTGCTCAACCCTGTGAGGCATCTCTTGACCTTCTACTGAAACATCTTTTTGCTCTAATTTCAGACATTCTCCCTTGTTATTTTGGCATAAAGCTTCAACATAGCAGAGCGGACCTACAATTTGTCGAGTAAGAAACAAATTGCGGGCATAGACTCCTCTATCTATCTTTATGCAAGAGTTCTTTAGGTAGCTTAAATCAATTTTATCATCTACTAAAGGAACTCCTAATTGCTCTTCGAGAGCATTTGCGATATGATGAGACAAGTTTGAAGAGCTTTCAAGATCGTCAGTAAGAAGCAAGCGTAAGAAATGATACCTCTGTTCTATTGAATCCAGTTCTCCATATAAGAAAGAGCCAGGTGTAAAAGTCATATTATAATTAGGGATAGTTAAAGCATCACTGCCCCAAATTGTAGGGACTAAGGGATGGAAATTGTAGTGAATGATGATTGTTATATCGGGCTGAAATTCATTGATCAACTCTACACGTTTTGCTAAGTCTTGGCGATTATATTGAGTTAGAAACAGCTTACCTAAGTCGAGAGGGCCACAGAATTGTCCCAAATGATTTTTCTGAACATACTCTTGCAGCCACTCTTTGAAACTGATACTGATAGCTCCCTTCCCATATTGATTACGGGTACATGCAACTGTGGCTCCTAATTCTTCCAAATGAGATTGTAATAGTTTAGATGTAGCTAAGGTAAGGTCTCCTTCTTGAAATTGACATGTTATTGCCCCTTGATCATCTTGTGGGATGGTTATGTCAATGTAGCGATCTTCCAGTCTGGCATATTTTCCGCCAAAATGCCCCGCGTCGATAGCTATTTTAATCCCTTTAAGCGATTTAAGAGATGATAAGCTTGAAGCAGTCCCTTTAGTAGGATCGGAATTTAAGAACAAACTATATTCTGGGATATTTGCCTCTTTGTCAACTTGCGATGCGTACAGATAGAATTTATCAGACGTTAAGCTGTAGTGGTTTTGTAACTGCTTAGAATGTTCCAAATACTTTTCAAGTTTTTTACAAAGCTGCTTTTCTGTTAATTGGTATTGCCAAGTATCAAAATCTTGAAAATTATAGTTAGCCGTTAGGCTAGAAGAAGCGTTTAAGCTGATCAAAAGAAAGATGAGATTGATAAATATGTGTGGGTACATTAATACTCGCTATTTTTTACAAACTATAAATAAATTAAGAGCTTCCATTATGGCTAAGCTGAAGTATGAGTACAACTTATTTTTAATTATCAGACTAAAACAACAAGTAAGGTAGAATCAAAGGATCACTTTAACTCCGTTTATCAAGCCAGGGACAAAATGGTTGTTTCCAAGCTCCAAATATTGCATAATACTAAAAATTAAGAGATTTATATCATTATATAGGGAAGATTATGGGACGTTTTATTTTAGCAATAAAAGCCTTCTTTAAAATTTTAGCTAACCCAGATTTGTATGAAAATTTAGAGCCAACAAATAGCTGCTGCATGTCGAGTTGTTCATCACAACCTATGTCACAGCCAGAAGAAAAGGAACATTTACGCCTTCTTTCATTGTTGCAGCAGCAAGGGCGTCTGATCGACTTTTTAAAAGAGGATTTAACAGGGTGTAGTGATGCTCAAATAGGAGCTGCAGCTAGGGAAGTACATGCTGCGTGTCGTGATAAACTTGAAGAAATTGTAACTATACGCCCTTTATTCATAGAGGAGGAGGGAAGTTCGATTACGATACCGGCCGGGTATGATGCTTCTTATATAAAGTTGGTCGGTAATGTTAAAGGGGAGGCCCCTTATAAAGGGACGCTGCGTCACGCTGGCTGGAAGGCTCATAAATTATCTTTACCCAAGCAAACAGGACAATACAAGCGAGAGGTATTAACTCCCGCTGAGATAGAAGTTACCTAATTAAAGTCTTCAACTCATTCGAATTATTTATGACAAAAACTCAATATATTGTTGGAATCGATCTAGGGACAACCAACTCAACTGTATCATATATACGTCAGTCTTCAGATGAAAACACATCTCCTAGTGAGTTTCCAGTAATTGAAAGATTTCCTATTTCTCAACTGACCAGTTCAGATGGTGAAGCAGAACAGTTCAGCTTACCATCTTTCTTGTATATCCCTTTAAAAGAGGAAAATCAGAACGGGAAGCTGCCGTATTGTATAGGTGAGTATGCACGCGAGCGGGGAGCAGAAGTTCCACACCGTGTGATCAGTTCTGCTAAATCTTGGCTTTGCCACCAAGGAATAGATCATCGACAACCTTTATTCCCTTTGCTTTTAGAAGAAGTTGAGCAAAAAATAAGTATTGTAACTACTTTATCAGCTTTTTTAACTCATATTAAAGCAACTTGGGACAAAGCTCATCCAGAAAATTCTTTAAAAGAACAAACTGTATTAATCACAGTTCCAGCTTCATTTGATCCCAATGCGCGACAATATATTCAAGAGTGTGCCGAGCAAGCAGGCTATCCAAAAGATACAATTTTGATCGAAGAACCCTTAGCTGCTTTTTATGCATGGCTAAGCAATCAAAAAGAAGGATGGCGACAAAAATTAAAAATCGATGACAGCGTATTAGTGATCGATATTGGGGGAGGGACCACAGATTTTACTCTAATAAAAGCTGTGGATGAAGGGGGGCGTTTATCACTGCAAAGAGTTGCTGTAGGGACTCATTTGTTGCTTGGTGGAGATAACCTTGATTTAGCTTTAGCCTATTTCGTAAAGCATAAGCTAGAAGGGGAAGGAAAGGCCATTGACGATTGGCAAATGCAAAGGTTAATCTATGCTTGTCGCCAAGCAAAGGAAGCTCTTTTAGGTGACAATCCTCCACAAGAGATTGATATCAATATTGCTGGGAGAGGGCGCAAATTGGTCGGGGGAGGGATCAAAACCACCTTAACTAAGGAAGAGGTAGATCAATTGGTTTTAGAAGGGTTTACACCTTTAATTTCTGCTGCGGATCAGGCAAGGACAGAGAAAAGGAGTGGGTTACAGCAGATTGGATTGCCCTATGCTCAAGATCCCCGTATTACCAGTCAATTAGCAAAATTTTTGTCGATGACTGGGGAAAAAGATTCTAACTTAATTGATCAATTTATTGTGCCCACCGCTGTGCTTTTTAATGGAGGCACCATGAAAGCTGCGGCTTTACGTAAGCGTTTGATACAGCAATTAAACGACTGGGCCGCTACCCTGGGGCGCCCTATAGTCAAGGAGCTGCAAGAGGTAGATCTCGACTTTGCTGTCAGTCAAGGAGCTGCTTACTACGGTTTTGTACGAAAAAATAAAGAGATAAGAGTCAAAGCGGGAACTGCTAAAAGTTATTATATCGGGGTAGCTGACGCCATGCCAGCCATTCCAGGATTACCTTTTCCACTAAAAGCTATTTGTGTGGTTCCTTACGGTATGGAGGAAGGATCAGAAGAAATTTTAGAAAGTCGCTCTTTCCATCTTTTACTTGGTGAACCGGTCCAGTTTCGTTTCTTTAGTCATGCGACACCGACTCTATCTAATGGCGAAGTAGCAAAAGTGGGAACTATCATTTCTGATTGGAAAAATGAACTCACTGAATTAAGCCCTATAGAATCGGAAATGGAAAAAGAATCTTCAGATCCTAGCTCCACAGCTGTTAAGTTAAAGTCGCAAGTTACAGAGTTAGGGGTATTAGAGTTGCATTTTATTGCAGAAGGGGGACGTAGTTGGAAGCTTGAATTTAATCTTCGCCAATAAGTGTGAGGAAACTTGGTATGGAGCAGCAGCTAAGAAAAATAATTGAAAAGTTTTTGAGAGCAAAAGGTGTTACAATAGAAACCTCTTTGCTATTAGCTCTATCAGGGGGATACGATTCGCTAGCGCTGCTTTACTTGCTTTTGGCAGTTCGAAAAACCCTTCCTTTTGCTCTTCACATCGCCCATATAAATCACAATTGGCGTCCTGAGAGTTTGCAGGAAGCACAGCAACTACAAAAAATGGCAAACGATTATAAAATCCCTTTTTATTTAAAAGAATTAGATCCAATTCTATTTAAAGAAAAAAAGGGGAATGCTGAAGAGATCGCTAGGCAAGAAAGATTGCATTTTTTTAAGGAAATCTGTAAAAAATGGCAATGTGAAGCTGTACTTACAGCTCACCATTCGGATGACCAGGCTGAAACCATTTTAAAAAGGATCTTTGAAGGTGCTTCAATTCTCAATCTACAAGGAATTCAAGAGGTTATTACTGTAGACAATTTGACTCTATGGCGCCCCCTTTTAAGTATACGCAAAAGCTATCTTGTTGATTATACTAAGCAGCTGGGATTGCAGCCGTTTGATGATACAACTAATCGAGATCCTCGTTATTTGCGTTCTCGCATGCGAACTGCTCTGATCCCTTCTTTGGAGCAGACTTTCGGTAAGTCGGTAAGTTCTAATCTATGCCGTTTAGGGAGTAGTATAAGCGAACTGAGTCACTTTCTAGATTCTTTTTTAGAAGTAGCGGAAAAACAGATTCAAGCAGGAATATGGGGCCTATACCTTGATTTTAATAAACTTGCTTCTGTATATAAAACTTCTTTTATTACTAAATTATTAATTCGGTCTCTTTGTGAAAAAGGGGGAGGAATTGCTCCTTCAAATGCTATAGTAGAAACAGCTGCTGCTAAATTATTAAGTCATGGAGCTGATTGCTCTTTTCATTTTAATAACTCCTCCTTAATTGTTGATCGTGGCTACATTTTTTTTATTCCTTCTTCTATACCAAAATTATCAGACGAGATTGTCTCTTTAGAAATAGGCAAAAAAATTATCTATGAACCTTGGGAAGTGAGCTTACAGGAACAATCCATAGAAGATAAAGTTATAGCTTTTCAAGGATGGCAGGCTGTATGGTTAGGAAGGATTACATTACAATTGCCTGATAACCAATTATATACTATAGGTTGTCCTAAAACGAATCAGTCTTATCCTGGTAAAAATCCATTAAGAGATCACTGGAATAAGCACAAAGTACCAGCCTTTATAAGAAATCTTTGCCCTGTAGTTTATTCTCAAGGAGAAATTGTAGCTGAATTTCTTTCGGGAGGATACAAATATAACAGCTGCAGTAAAAAAGTTCTTTTACTGCAGCTAAAGAACGATCATCCTGATAAAGATAAATCTCTAGAGTTTTCATGCTAGAACTAGTTAATAACCTCTAGGTCATCAGTCCTAGTAATTGGGGATGGGAAAAACTTTCCTTTTCCTTCCCAAATTCAGCTTGTAACTTTCCTTGACGCATGATCCATAACTTATTACCTACAGATGAAGCATACGACATATCATGTGTCACCATAACAACAGCAACCTTTTGTCTTATAGCGTAATCTAAGGCTAGATGAATTAACTTGTCTGCAGAAATGGGATCTAAAGCCGCAGTAGGCTCATCTAATAATAAAAGCTTAGGATTTGCCAACGTCGCCATAATAAAAGCTATGAGCTGCCTTTGCCCTCCTGATAGTTTTTTCATAGGAGTCTCAAAATGATTTTCTAACCCTAAACCGAGAGGTTTTAATAAATTTATAGCCTCGTGACGTGGCATGTACCTCATTCCAGGGCGAAAGCCACAGACTCTGCCTAAGTAGGTAGCTAAAGCTAAATTTTCAGCTACAGTCATGTTTCCTACAGAACCGCAAGAAGGATTTTGAAAGAGCGTACGGATCTTTAGTGCTCTTTCTTCCTCCTTTTGATGGGTAATCTCTTTTCCGTCTAAATAGATAGCGCCAGAACTAGGGCGTAGCTTGCCAGATAATATGTTGAATAGCGTGCTTTTTCCTGCCCCATTATGGCCTATGATGGTGATGAAGTCCCCTGCTTCTATAAAAGCTGTTATCCCTTCTAAAATAGGGCATTTTCCTAATAAAACGTCAATTTTTTCAAGCTGTAGCATACTTTAATCCTTTCCATTAAGTTTATTAGAGCTATTACTTATTTGTATCAATAAAATGACTAATACAGCCGTTATCAACTTATTCCAATTAGGATTGATATTGACTGCAAAAGTTAAAGCAATGACAGCTTGATAGAGAATAGGCCCTATAATCAAAGCTAAGCTTAATCCTTTATTGATAAGTTCTGCTAAGACCAAGCTAGCAATTCCTGCTACCAAAATACCTATATTGCCCCAAATAGAGAAGTAACCTAGATATTGTACGAAAAGAGCCCCACTTAAAGCTGCTAACATATTTCCTATAGCTAATCCTAGACAAGTATAGACATTTGGTTTTTTACCTAAGCTTTTTAGAAATTCCGGATTATCTCCTATAGCTTTAAGTAAAAATCCTAGTTCTGTTTGCAGCAGCCATTTTAAAGATAGCATTGTGGCTAATGCGATTGCAGATAGGACTATGAGGCTATATGCGCTTTTGGTTTCCTCAAATATGCGAGCATAGTTCATCAAAGAGCTACTAGCACCAGCACTATTTAAATTAATAGAGAATAGCCCTGTACTTACAATGATCCCACTGATTAAGGTATTCACCTTTAAGCGATCAGCTATTAATCCCGTTAGACTCCCCATTAGAGCACCTACTACCATCGCTAGTGGTAGTGCTAGCCATGCATTTCCATTATGGAGCAAAACAGTGACGACACAGGCTCCTCCAGCAGAAAAACTTCCTTCGACTGTGAAGTCATCTTGGTGCAGAACCCTAGTATGAAAATAGATACCCATGACAAGAATTGATAAGATTACCCCTAGCTCAACAATACCCCATAAATTTAAAAATAAAGCTTGAGTCATGCTGACCTTCCCGTTGTGGTAATGAATTCCACCTGTTCATTAAGCTTAGGTTCCGGTAGTTCCAACTTAGTCCATATAGTCTGATTGATATTTGTGATTAATTTTGAAGGGTTTTGTAAACCAATCTCTAAACAAGATTTATGACCCACTAAAATATTGTATGCTTGTAATGCTGCTATTTTTCCGCATTCTTCGTAATCTACGCCACAAGCTAATGCTGAAGCTCTTGAAAGCATAATATCGCTAGCGACTAATGGTTTCTTAGCTTGTACAGCTAATTGGCTAATGATATCTACAGTTGAAGCCATCAAATTATCTGTAGGGATCAACAAAAGGTCTGCTTTTGAAAGAGCAGCCATTGTTGCATGTGGGACATCCATTTCTGTCGTAACACCTTGCAAAATAATTTTAATATCATGCTCAGACCAAGCTTTTTTTATCTTATCTACAGCAAACACTGAATTTGCTTCGGAAGGATTAAACAAGAGTGCAAGAGATTTAATATGTGGGAAAGCTTGTTGTATAATTTCCCTCTGTCTATCAGCGTCTACTTTATCAGTTATACCACAGAGATTTTTTGCATTATCTCTTATGCCTATGCTAGTAAGACTAGTTACAGCAGTTGTGATGATGGGTTTATTGATTCCTACGTTGATTAATGATTGTAGGGCAGGAGTGCCTACAGCTAAGTAAGCATTGATAGAAGGATCGTTACAAAGGTTTTGTGCGGCAATAAACGCTTGATGGGGTGAACCTTGAGCATTGAAAATCTTGAAATGGATTTTTTTCTCAAAAAGATCTTCTAGCTTCTTAACAAAGTTTTCGGTAGCTGCATCTAAGGCTGGGTGAGATGCTGTCTGCAAAATGCCAATACACTTTATATCATCCTCTTTATGAGCTAGAAAATTTTCTCGCTGGAAGACAAATATAAAAGCGATGATGCATAGTAAAATAAAAATTTTTTCCATGAAAATATCCTTTAGAATTAAATTTAAATAAATAGTACCCACATATAATGTAGATGTAGTTTTTTTATATTTATAAAAAAAATAAATCAAAATACTGTCAGTATATTGGGTGCTAAGAACAACACAAAAAACTACATAAACAACAAATCATTAAAATTTTAAATAATCTTTAAATGGATACGTTGTTTAAGAGGATTTATTAAACGAAATTATTTAATAAATATCACTTAAATGAATATGTTGATAAATGTAGTGGTAATAAACTAATTAAAATTGGAGCAAAGGGATTAGCAATAATAGCTAAAATAGGAAGGATAATAGTGGAGTGAAGAGGTAACAGGAGATTGTAGCTTTGTGGCATGAGGGTGCACAACTTGAAATAATGTGTCCAGAGACTGCAAATTATCTATATGCGATAATAATGTTATAAGGTTCATGATAAACTCCCAATCATGGTGGTGATACCTTTATTTTACGCATTGAAAAATATAAGGCAATAAAATTTGTAATAGACAAACCTTCCTAAGTAAACTAATCGGTTACTTAGGAGGCATTCTATGAATACTAAGCTTCTAGTTCTTTAACATTTTTGTTAATATAGGATACGAATCCTTTCATATCTTGTATTCCCTTGCTTAAAGCAGTATAAGCAGGGCTTGATTCATCAACACACTTGAGCATTTGCTCAGCTAGTAAGATGTAACGTGGATAGCGTTGTGCAGCAGCTATTAAATAAGCATCCATTTCAAGGGGGCCATTTCCAGAGTTGATAACCTTATCAAAAAGCTTGAGCGCTTGCTTTAAAGCTGGACTTGCTGACGAGTTGTCTTTTGTTCTTAGCCACAAAATTTTATCTTGGTAATAAAATAGAGTAGCAAGATTTTCTTTATACTTGGCAATTGTACTTAACAAAGTTCCTATCACTGCAGCTTGGTTGCTAGAAGACATATCACTATCTTTGCAAGCATTGAGAATTGCTAAAGCTTGATTTGAAATAAAAAGAGCATTTTCTAAATTTGCTTTTAAATTTTTGAAAGCAGGTAATTTATCTAAAGGGCATTGATCTAGCTCTTTAACAGCTATAGCAATAGAATTATTACAAACTTTCTCTGTATCTAAGGTTTCCGAAATGATTTCGCTGAGCCTTTTGCTATCAACTACTATTGCTTCTGAAGGACTTTGATAAGCGTGAGTTAGCACATCTTTAAAAATATTTTTCTGACCTGCAACAGGAATGACACTATAGGGGCTACTTAAAGATAAGTTAAGACCATGCGCAAAGCACAATTGTGAATTGGATTTATGGCAATTTCCCATTATAAAATCAATTTTAGAACTTGTTTTATTAAGATGAGAAAAATGAGGCAAAGTTAGATCTTTAGCTAAATCTTTAAGCCCTCTTAAACTGTTAATAGAATTATAAGGCGATTGTTTTACAAAAGGATGCTGCATGTTTTTTGCAAAATTAGCCACATTTATATCTGTCTGTTGTGCTGCTCTATTGCTACCAGAAGCTTTAAATCCACTTGGAATTATATTATTAAAGCCTTGGCAAAGGTTGCTAAATAGTTTACTACTAATAAAATTGAAATTAGGCATATAAATACTGGGTTATATTTTTTAGGCTGCTTAAGTCAGCTAACTCGACACAGGCTGACAATAAGAGCTCTTGTTTGTTAAAAACTAGGTGATTAGTCTTTTTAACATATAGAAATATATTATTATTATGCATTTAAATCAATCAGTATCTTCTTGTTTTTAATGTGGCTAGTACTGAATCTGCTAAATCATTTTAAATAATTTTAGTAAACCGCTTTAGTAAAATTAGAAATCATCATAAAAGTAACCTTATATGGTAACTACCTACGTACTTGTAAAGCTTGTCTATGTGTAGTATAATTTCGTCTTATGAATAAAGAATCTTATCTAGAACAAATTCTTGAAGAATGCCGG
>JARBTQ010000043.1 GCA_029240075.1 Chlamydiales bacterium | reverse complement strand
CCTTTTTTCTATTTAGGTTGTGTTGGAACTCCTATAATAGAGTCTAGGCCCTTCTTTTTTCATCTAAAAAAGGTCAAATCGACCGCGCTTTGTATACATACATCGTCTATTCGGTTATTCACCACGCCATTATTAAAAGAATACAACAATCCCTTTTACCCCTGTTCTTATTCATAATTTTTACAGTAGCTTTGTTATATGCAAACTACCCTACTTATTTGTGAAAATCCCTTATTCCAAGAGGAGAATCTAGAAACTCTTTACTGTCCAAAAGATTAATAGAAACCATCTAACTTCTGGTCTGGTCATACAAGCTTATACACAACTTGCAATAATTCCATAGAGTTTATAAAAGGGGCTTCATACCTAAAGATCATAATAGAGGAAATTTATATGAGCTTTATCCCCTTTCCTTACTGTGCTACGCGTAAGCTAGATTTTAATTTAGAATGCCCCTATCAAGAACCTAACGCCCCCTCAGCTTTTATAAATGAAGGCTTTAATTTACTTAAGTCAAGGCACCAATCTAAGCTTGAATATAAAGAAAATTTAACTGAGTTATTTAAAACCCACATTTTAACTAGTTCTTTAGTAGAACAGCGAAAATTATTTTTAAATCTGCAAAATAAAAAATTACACCAGAATTCTCTTTTAAAAATCGATAACGAGATTGAAGTTCAAGTTACACATATTATCAAGCAAATCTTTCTTTATCGCACTTTAAAACTTGCCCTGCAAAATCTGAGTTTACCTTTTATTACATATTTTCCTTTATTTACGGAGCTCTCTGAAAAACAAAAATTTCAAGTAGGTAAGGTGTTAGCAAACTATCACCCCCACATATTATGTACTTACATTCAAGAGCTAAACTTTAACGACTCAAAACAACGCCTTAAACTAGCTCAACTAGCTTCGGTTCATGCCCCTCTAACACTCTACCGATCTTTAAACAAATTTGAATTGCACACTGAAGAGGAACGGTTTGCGCTTCTTGCCGAATGGATACAGCACATAGAATTTGATAGTCTACTACCAGCTACAAATCTAGTAGACTTAAAACAGTTTGAGATTAAAAATTTTCAGAACCATATTGAAATTCTTAAGACGTTACAAACTTCCGATTATGCAAAAGGAATTTTCTATCTCTGGAACATAAGTGAATGGGATAGGCATCTCTATTTCAAGATCACAATAGAGCTTATTAAAACCGCTTCAGAAGATACTTTTAGATTATTTTCTCCCTGTTACCTATTTCCTCTACCAATTGAACAAGAATGGACTCAAACAGAATTAATAGAGATTATCTTAGCAACTTGCAAGCACAGTCAACGCGATTACGAAGCCACCACTTTCTTAAAAGAATGTCTAAAAAAATTCTTTCCCATAAATGATTTTCAATATGAATCTGTACTAAAAGCTCTTATAAGATATAAACCCTCTACATTGGTTCAAGTACTTGAAAAATTTCCCCTTTCAGACCAACAAAAGTTTGAAGTCTACAGAAAAGTAATTAAATTGGGTACAGACATTGAATTTTTAGATCATTACAGCATAGGTAATCCAGAACTTCTTTATACACTTGCTAAAACCGCGATTAAGTTTATTCCCCTTAATGAAATGTTCATAGAGCGTTTTAAATTAGATACGCCTGAAAAACTATATGAGATTGCCCGGTTAGCATCACAAAAAGGGGGACTATCAATAGAGCAAATTAAAATTTGTGGTCTTGATTCCCCACAAGTCCTTTTAGAACTTGCTTTATTAACTGCTACGTCTTATCCAGCACTTCTTGCAAATGAAATTGATAATTACCAATTTACCGAAGCTTATCAGCGGTTGGAGTTATTCTTAAAAATATTTAGCTGCGATATCACCCATGTGAAAATGCTACCTAAATTTAATATAAGTTCCTTAGAACATTGGTCACAAATATTTGAAGCCTGGAGAAATTTCTATTCTTTTGTTGAAAATCAATCGACGGAAGAAATGTTAACACTTTATACAAGTACTGAAGCAGTTGAATATATCCAAAGAATAATTCTTACTATTCTAGAAGATAATTTCAGAGAACTGTGTCCCTATAAAAGGTTGTGGGAGGAAATTTCCCCTACATTTGAAATTCTTAGAAGATTTCCTATTGATAGAGAGGACGATCGTCTAAAATTATTCAAAATGACTGTGTGGCTTACTTACGCTATAAGCTATACTTACTTAAAGCAACCTCAAGCAACCTCATTAGCGATCGGAAAGATTTTATACGAACTTTTAGAACACCCTAATTCAAAATTACGTTATGAGCTTATTGATCTATTACTGGAGAAAATTTGCCCTTCAATTCAATTGCATAAATTATACTCCGATTTTACTAATAATAAGCCTAAACATATGCTCATTCCTTCCCTAGTAATATGTGGATTAGCAGAAGAGCTTACAGAAACATCCACTCTATATGAAATAGCAGCCTTAATTGAAAAAAAGCGAAAGATCTTCCGAGACGCTCGTTATATAAAGCCATTGCTAGACACTTTAAAAGCTGTCATGGAGATAAGCCAAAAAAAATTAAGCGCAAAAGATAAAATTCAGTTGCTTTTGGCTATTTTAAAGCAAACGGATAAGGAGAAGATCAAATCAGCCCTATTGAACACCCAAGGTCTAATCCAGTGCAAGTATGCAGAAAAATTAAATACAGCCAATCTTGCACTGCACCACTACAATTTTAACCTACTCCATCAACAAGTTTTTGAAGAGCTTTTTCAAACGGATCAGATCGTTAATTTTGATAAATTTTATTATGAAACATTCGCTCAATGTCGAGAGCCCTCTTCGCTACTGGTCTATGCAGGTAAAATCAAGTCTACTTCAGAAGCAGAACTCTTGATGAAATTACTAAGCTCCTATGTTCAAGGTGTACTTACAGAAAACTCAGTCCGATTTTACGAAGAACGTTATAAGGAGGACTTAAATCCCCATCTACAAAAGCTCTTTTTAAATCGAAATCTTCTTAAAAAAGAATGGGTTAAAGGGTATAGGGAAAATTTCCAAATTTATTTACAGCAGAACCCCTTTGAGATTACTGAAACTGAAGAATTTTCGTTTGCAAACTTCTTAAAGCAAAAATTACTTTTAGACAAACACCTTCCCCCAAAAGAGTATCCTACCCTTGTTAAATACCTATCTGTAGTTGAGGATGAAGCTAAAGTAGGCCTTATTAAGGAATTGAAGGAACAAATGGATAAAACTTTACTTTGCACTAAGAGTGAACAGTTAGAAAATAGACTGCACAAGCTAAATTTAGAGCAAGAATTGATCAAAATTTTAAAAGAAAACTTAACTCATAATCAATTATTGCAAAATTTAAAGAAAATCAAAGATTTAATAAAACAGATACCTGGTTTAACAGAATTTCAAAATGATATCAAAGCTCTCATTGAAAGTCTACAGCACTATATAAAAAGGGAAAAAGCTGTTGATTATAGTAGTTATACAATCTGTGACACTGATCATTACTGGGATCTATTGAGGGTAGGATCAGATGTAACAGGAAGTTGCCAAAGAGTAGATGGATCTCCAGAACTAAATAAATGTTTGCTTGGTTATATTATGGATGGCGAAGATCGAATTTTAGCTATCAAAGATAGTACTGGGCTTATTAAAGCTCGCTGTATCATACGCCTACTTCTAGAAAACAATAAACCAGTATTATTCCAAGAAAGGATCTACCCTACTGCTATAAATCCTAGACTAAGATATGCGCTGAATCTATTAGCTAAGCTGCGTGCAAAAGACTTAGAATTACCATTGTATACAACTGAAAATATGGCGGAGAAATCAGGTATAGGATCAACAGATAACCTGACCTGCTTAGGGGGAAGATCTCTTTGGAAATATGTTGACGCAATTGGTGGAATGCATAGGAATGGTATCTTCAAAATTACCAATAGCTATCTTATTTACGATCCAAAAAATCAAACCTCTGTTCAAAATTAATAAAATATATCTTCTAAAGTTCAGGCCTACCATGAGTACCATTACAAATTTAAACTCTTCTCAGTTTTATATTAATAATAAAGAAGAAAAATCTTATAACTCCTTAAAAGCAATTACAGCAAGTCTTCCTTGCCTTAGTAAAGCCTATCCCGATCGTGTAAAGTGCAAGGAACTTATCCAAGATCTTTTTGAAAAAAATATTTTGACATTGAGGTTATATGAACAATACCATTTTTTTCAAAGACTGAATGATAGAGATATTAAAGTTTTATATCACCAACAAGCAGGCATGCCACTACAAGGGTGGCTTGAAGATTTAGAAGAACTTTTTTATTACCGAATCCTAAAACTTACAACTGAATACATCACTCCACAGCAGCCCGCATATATGAGGCTGTCCCAAAACTGTAGTGACGCTAACCGCTTTAAGCTTGGCAAAGCACTAGCTAGGAAATTTCCCACTCTATTATGCAATCATATTTTAGAATTACAAATACATAAGCAAAGTCAGAGAGTTGAGCTTGCTTTGATTGCTGCACAAGTCAATCCTATGGCTATCTACGCAACCTTAGAAAATTTCAAGCTTGAATCCGAGGAAGACCGCTTTCAAATCTTACAACAGTGGATTAGACTGGTTGAAACATCTTACCTTTATCCCACCGTTCAAATAAAAATAGCCAAATTTAATATTACTGATCCTGACAAACATGCAGCTATTGTTAATAACCTAAAAAATTCAGACGATGCGTATTATAGAACACAGACCTACTTATTAAAATTAAGAGTAGAGACTATAGAACTCTATTACAAAACAGTCGAAAAATTAACTACAACTTCAACTAATGACTATTTTTTTCCTCTGGTATTATTTTATGACCCTGAAAGATTTTTATATCAGAAAGAAAAGACCTCACAAGAGTCTCTAGAATTTTTATTAATAGCTGCGGTAAATTCTGTAGCACCGGTTGACCCGACAGAGAGCTTAGAGCAGTATATTAATAAACTCGATTTCACTAGCGGCAAAAAGTATTTAAAATTAGCCCAAGCTTTAGCCGTCAACTATATCCCCCTTCTTATGCATTACATGCCTAAATTTAATCTATCTGAACCTGAAAAATTCGCAATTTATAAAGAGATTTTAGAGAGTAATAGATTTGAATTTCCATTTAAAAATTTAGGGATTGAGGATAGTCAGTTATTATTTAAATTAGCGAAAGTTGCTGTAAAAAATAGATTTCCATTAAGCAAAAACCTTGAACATAATTTGCATTTAAACTCTCAAGGCAAAAAGGATATTATTGTTTCATTAGCTGCAAAGGAGAGAGGCATTACATTAAAGGAACTCGAATCATGGGGCATCCACGATCCCCAACAATTTTTTGAATTTGCTCTTGATTCAATTAAAGTGAATCCCCATAAAATACTCTTCGATCTTACTGATTCCACCTTTAAAGGCGTACAGCCTTACTTGGAGATCCTTACTCATGCTTTTGATGCTAGTTTTGATTGGATTGATGCCTTCCCTTTATTTGAAAAAACTCTACCTAGTGAGTGGGTCACTCTGTTTGATACTTGGAGACAATTTTACTTAACTTTCTTTGGAACGTGTCGATTACCAATTGAACAGAAAAACCTTTATGAATTTGCTACCTCTCAATTAGGTAGTTATCTTAAAGAAGTTTTCGCAAAAGATTTAGAAAAGCTTTTATCGCAACTATGGCCACATTCAGACTTTGTAGCGGAACTTTTTAAGGAACAAATCATAACTTTCAGCAAAAGCCAAGATATCACTTTCAAGGAACTACTAGCTATACAACCTCCAGGGCTTAATTTCCCTAATGAAAGGAACTGGGATTTTGAGCTATTACATGCATTTAAATGGGTAACATATACCTTAACTTATAGTATATTGAAGCTCTCCAGAGAGATCTTAGTAGAAATAGAACCTCTTTTGAAACAGATTTCTCAGTTTTCTACCTTCATTACACGGTACAACCTTGTTGACAATATTGTTAAGCAGATACACAGTTCTAAATCACTACTAGAATCATACAAATTTTTGGCTGCTGCAATACCTCAAAGGCTACAACTGCCTATGTTTCTAATTCAGATAATAACTCACCCTACAAAGGATACAGAATTTGTTTTAGAATTATTGCAGATGCTTACCAATAAAAGAGAATTTTCTGAAAATAAACAAGAATTTAAATTGTTAGTAGAAACGCTTGATGAGTTGAGTCACGTTAAAAACGATAAACTAGGGCCAAGTGATAAACTCAATCTCTTAAAAACCATTTTTCGAGAAACGCAGTTCGATAAGCTTAAAAATAGTTTACTCATAACTAAAGGGATCATCCAAACTGGGCAAGTTAAATTACTTACTCTTTATAATTTCACTATATGTAACAATGATATCATTCAATCATTGCGCTGGGCAATAGAGCGGTTCTTCAAAACTCATGACTGCCCTGACTTTAAGCAATATTATTCGAAGATTTTAGATCCTTGTTATAATTCAGGAGCTTTTTTAGTTTATATAGCAAATCTGCGATATGACTCCGATTTCAATAAAATCAAGGAGCTCATGAAACTATACCTTCAGGAAGTTACAACCCCAGAGGCTCACCAATTCTATGCTAAACGTTACAATGAAGAATATAGTTCCCATTTAAAAAAAATTTATAGCTATAGACCTGATCTCAAAGAATTATGGAGGGTTGGGCATACTGAAAGTTTGAATGATTATTTACGCATACATACATTATTGTATCAAAAAGAAAATTCTACATTTTCTTTTAACAATTATTTCGCCCAAAAGTTACTTCATGACCAGTTACTAGATCTTACCCTCTATCCTAATATTGAGAAGTATTTTAATGTAACTAGTCCTGCAGAGATCAAAATGATTGTCGAGGAACTAAAGTGCCCCTGTAAACTTGAAGATCTTTATAGAGTTCGTCTAGAAGGCTTACTAATTAAGCTCATGCAAGAGGAGGCTGCCCCTTTAAATTTATTAACTTTACGCCAGGTACAAGAAGCTCTTGAATCGATCCCATCTGGAGGCCAACTTGCCAATGAGATAGATACATTACTTCAAAACTTTAGTACTATCGCATCAGAAGCAGAGGGTAGCAAGTACAATAAATGGACTATTAGTGATACCGATCATTACTGGGATCTATTTTTAGCTTGTTTCGCTACCACTGAGGAAACTCTAGAGACACTAAAAACATCAGACTATAGCAAATCTTATTTTGAATATGCTATGGATGGAAAAAACCGTTTACTTGCTATTAAAGATGATACAGGAAAAATTCGAGCTTTCACCATTATTTCGCTGGTATTAGATGGAGAAATTCCAGTCCTCTATCAAAAAGATTTTTTGTTAAAAAAGGCTTCACCCGAAATAAAGGCGGCTTTAGAGCATTTTGCAGTCGAACGTGCTAAATTTTTAAATATAGCTCTTTATAAGCAAAGATATACACTTGGAAATAGACATTTACTAGCTAAATTACAGGCTAGCATAAGTAAAAGATCTCCTTGGATAGACAAACTTGGAACTAACATTCCTATTCACATAGGAAATTATAGTCTTTACACTCAAGGTGCTTATTTAGCTTACACCCCTTCAAACTACAATATAGAGGATAAGATATACAAATCCATACCATCCATTGATTCAGGAGAATATATCAAGCTTGACCTCTGAAAAATCACCCCTACCTATGCTATGCTTGAATTTCAAGCATAGCATATCTCTTGATCATTTTAAACTTTGAATACTGTATTATTGATTAACTGATGGGTGTGAACCATCATATTTAAAAAATCTTTCTCATATTGCAGGCTTACCATGTCAGCTTTTGAAACCCCATCAGAGGCACATTTTAAAGCATCCACTTTTGATTTAAAATTGCAAGCTCTGCTGTTTATGTGAGATTCCATTCCCTTTAAAAGTAAATAAGCTGAATGGTGGTATTGAGAAATAAGAGTTCTAATATTTTCTTTTACTTGCTCATTTTCAAAAGACTGAGGCTGTTGTTCTTTGCTAGCAATTAGAAATTCTTTGCAACTTTTGCATAATGCATCGGAGTTTGATTGATACGTATGAACCATCATATTCAAGTAGCTTGTTTCAGATTCCATAGACAACAAATCTGCTGTTGAAACTCCGTCAGAACATTGACTAAAAGCGGCCACTGCTGACTTAAAATGATTTACTTTTTCAGAGATTTCCTCTTCCTTATTTTTTAAAACAGCTTCTTCTTTTAAGTTTAATGTTACAGGTAAACTAGAGTGTAAGTATTCATTAACATCATTTTGAATAGGATTAGCCGTAAGATTTATCATAAACAACTCCTTTTGTTTAATGATCAAGGTTTCTTTAACTTTTTTGTAATTAAGCTAAGAAGCTTTACAGCATGAATGCTTAAAAGTTCTCTCCTAAGGGGTGGATTTTCATAAGCATATGTTGTGCCGAAGTTTTTATTAAGAGTCCTTTAGAGCATGAATTTACCCACTAAAGTCATCTATTTTAACCCTAAGTAGTTCTTAAATTTAGTTACTTTCAAATTGTTAAAATAGGGCATTTTCTATATTCACAATGATAAAGCAGAATAATGAAAAAAGATGCTGTCTTGCTCTAAAGTTATTTTTTAATTTCTTTATATAGCTAGGCTTATATTTTAAAGGAGCTAGATAATATGTTCGTCCCACCCTATTTGGCTGTTCAATCAAGTAAAACTTTGGAGCAAACAGAATACGAAACTCTTCCCTCTAAAACAAATTCGCAAGTAGACACACTTACAGAAGATAAGATACATAACAGTAGCCAAAAGTCTCTTAAAGAACTGGAGCTCAATGTAACACAACTGCAAGAAAAGCAATTTATAGCTAAGCAAGAAAAGAATTCCGAAAGGTTAGACACTTATTTAGAGCTTTACCATAAGTATTCTGAAAAATTTGGCCCCTTAGGATCTTGGAAAGATGGCGAGATCGAAATAATTCTAGATAAATCTGAAATCATAGCTATCGAGAAAGCAGGGTATGAGCGCCATCTAGCTAAAGGGCTTTCCCCTCAACAAGCAAAACAATACAGTCGGGTAGGAATTTTGGGACAGGACCGTTTTTGGACGTTTCTAAGAGACGCTGTTATTTTCCCAAATGGGCAGAAAGATACGTTCAATAGAGTCATTCGCACACAAGCAATTCCCCAATTGGGTTCTACTGATGCTATCATCTTACCAATCCTTTCTACAACTGAAGGCAAAAAAATTTTACTCAATGTCACTTTCCGTCACGCTTCACGAAGCTGGGAATTAGAACTGCCCGCAGGGCACAGGGAAGCAAATGAAACAGTAGAAGAAACAGCTAAAAGAGAACTAGAGGAAGAGACTGGATACAGCGTAAATACTGTAACTAAATTAGGAACTACTACAAGTCACGCCGGTATTTTGATAGGATACGACTCCACTTACGTAGCCTTAGCTACTACTAAAAAAGAAAGGCACCTTGATGAGACAGAAACGATTGCCGATACTTTAGCCTTTAGTAAAAATGAGATCAAAGAAGGTCTTATCCAAGGGACAATAAAAGTTCATTTAAAGGGTAGGGAAATATTTGTTTCCTGCAAAAGTTATTCTATAGCCTATGCTTTACTTTTAGCTGAATACAAAGGTTTTATTTAACGCTCAAAGAGGATAAAATATGGATATAAGCACTTCAGTAATATCCACTTTTGCTTGCATCTCGTTTAAAGTAGGGAAACCGCAGCTAAAGGTACCATCATTGGGGCTAGCACTCCTGTGGAACTTCCAATACTCGATGATATGACTACAGATCTCAAATCTACAGGAAGAGGAAATTTTAGAAGCCGAATTAGCCAGCTAGCATACAACATTTGCCTACAAGGTTTTGTCCCTTTCATAATGTTAGGTTCTATTGCAGGAGCTACATTATAGGTACAGCAGAGGGGCTAGTCTACCAAGTCTATAAAAGCATGAGTTAAATCTAACTTTCAACCGAGCTCTATGACAAATAGTCTTGTAGAGCTCGTTCAAAATCCCAAAAGATAGATAAGATTTTAGAAACTTAATCTTTCTTTCATAAGAAAGGTATAAGCTGTACTTATTTTTATCTGTCATTTTGTTTCGTGATGCTTTGACAAATTGAAAAAATTAATACCATAAATAAGCTGAAAACTTATTAGCTGCTAAGCTAATATTGACCTATATAAGTTTTTACTTGCACATGAAAAGTGTAATCTAACAGCATAGGTTGTTTGCAAAATTAAACGGATGAAAGTTTATTTGACCAACCTATTCTACAAAATAGAGGATATCAGCAAATGTCTCCAATAATTTCAACTTTTACCGTTTTTATAAGCGCCAATAGTTTGATTTATAGAGCAGAAAATTCAGTCCATAGTTTTTCTACTACACAGCACTCTTCTAGCAAACTTGCTGCAGAAAAAGCTTTTAATTTTTACAGCTCTAATTGTCTTAAAAACCTTGATGATTTAGTTGCTTTGATGGAAAAAGTAGTGTCTTTGCAAATCGTTATTTTACAAACTGACAGTAGTAAAGAACAGCTTGATAATTTTAGAAAAAAACTTCAAGAATACCAATTTTCAAGATATGTAAGAGATCTAGAGCTGGATCGCGAACTAGCTAAAAAATTCTGCGACAATCCTAAACATCAACAGCAGGCTTCGTTTACGTGTATAGCAGCCCAGGTCAAAGCATGGTTAAACACTCGTACGATAGATACACAAAGTGAGTACTACCTTGTAGTCAGTCCTAAGGATGAAGAATTAGAAAGTTCATTTTCTGAGGATGAATATGTTAAAACGGATCCAATGACTTTACTTTCAGCAGAGAATGTGGAGCAAATTTATAATAAAGTTTCCGCTTTAAAATCTAAAGCTTCTGCAGGAAATATTGTAAGCCCATTACAGCAAACTTTAGAGACTGCCGAGAATCAAACGAGTACAAGCCGTTCCGGGTTATCAAATCTAAGCGATCGTTTTAGACAGATTAGACTAGAGACTGCCGATTCAACTACTAGAAAAGTACAACATGTGGCTAGCAATGTTTTCCACTTTCCAGCTCCTCCAGGTTAGTTACAGGGGGGCGTTCTATAATACTATATACGTAAACTTTTACCTTAATCTCGTTTAGCTTTTCATAAAAACCGGCTTGAATACCTTATATAAGCCAACCACCCCATGCAACTAGTGCCATACCAGTTGCATCTATCATTCATTCCTAGAAGATTACTCATTATTATTTTCTCTTATTCCCTACCTACTAAATGATCTATAGATAAATCTAAATCTTCTATTCCTTAGAATTTTTTAAAGTAATGCGAGTTACCTTGTAAAATCAAATTTTGTCTTTTTAAAAGCGAGCATAAGACAAGGGACTTGCAGCGATTTTTCTTCTTTTAAAAATGCTATTTGTTCCTGTTTAGGAAGTATCGAAACGGATTATAAAGCACATATCGAGTCTTTAATGGCTTTAAATTTCCA
>JARBTQ010000020.1 GCA_029240075.1 Chlamydiales bacterium | reverse complement strand
TATAAGCATAAGCGAGTTGCCTTTCAAGCTCCTTTACTCGGCATTCTAATTCTCTACAGCGTTGCTCCCATGTATCCATTTCATCACCAGTATAAGATAAAGTTAGACAGAATCTTATTATCAGGGTTTGTCAAATTATTGAGAAATAAAACCTTACACCATCTCCTGTATAATATATTTAAAATATAAACCTTTCACTCTATCGAATCTAATACCCCTGAACGGTTACCTAAAAATAGCAATTGCAAAACTCTAATAGCGTTTATAAGTAAACTATGAAGAGTTAACAAATTGAGTCTTGCTAATGATTTTCAACATTCTATAATCTTGATCCTATAATAAATTCGTTACTTAGTTCATCTCTAAAAAATAACATTTAAAGTAATTCTCTATGTATATGACCACTTTTACAAGGTGTTTTAAAGTTATTACACCTTATGAAAATTATATAAATGAACCTTTTGTAGAAAACCTTAAAACTTTCTGTCCCTTAGGACATTTTAAATTTTCCAACACTCAAGCCGAGCTGACAACCCTTTTTGTAAAATTTCCTACCAACATGGAACAGTTAAAGAATGTTATAAGTAGTTTAAAAAACAAAAAATGGGATAGATATGAGAAAAAGTTACTTTCAGCTATCACTCGAACTACTGTAAGCCTTTTTAAAGCTATTTACAAACCTAAAGCTTTGCTCCTAGAGTCTATTAGAGCTAAACCTATCGGAGTCAACCTAGCGATCCAATGTGGCTTTATAAAAGAATTAAATCATTTAGGATTTCTAGAAAAAGTATGTCATATAATCTTTGTTAAGGCATTGTGGCAAAATACAGCAGATCCTCTACTAGAAGCTTTTATAACTGATTATGACTCTTATAGTCGCATTGCACTGTATAATGCCATTAAACAAAAAAAAATAAAAATTGTGAGACAGCTTTTAAGTTCAAATCTTGTAACAGATCATATTACAGATACTAAAGCTTTACAGCTAGCCGTAGCACAAAAGCAAAGGCTGATTGCTGCTGAGATTATTAAGACTAAATCATTTTATCGAAATAAAGAGCTACAGAGTAAGGCCTTTCAAATTATTTGCCGTAGCACAGATAGTCAATTATTAAAGTCGGTACTAAAGATCAGACATCAAAGCTTTGAGAACAGAGGTGTCGATAAAGCTTTCTTAAAATTATGGGAAAAAGGGTACCAAAAACAAATCAAAGTAATTTTAGAAAAAAAACAAGTAAACCTGACGATAGTCTATCAAGGGGTCGCAAGGGCATTGCTTACGGGACATAGTTGCTTAGTAGCAGATCTTATAGATGACAAATTATTGGATATTAATGCGGTAATTCAATTTCTTTTAGCTACAGATTTTGCGGGCCCTCTTATATTACCTCTACTAACCTTTGATAAGTCTTATGGAGTGCAAAAAACTCTTATAAAACAAATAGAGAATCATCAAGGAGCTATCCTTTTACACTGTATGATGAAACCTAATGTTAACGCTCGAGAATGCTTACTAAAAATTTTAAAGCAAAATAACCCTGAAATTACAGAGAAATTAAGATTTCTCATTGACCCTTTGCTAAAAAAAGCTGTTCATCCCAACTTTTATCATAACTATGGCTCATTCTTTTTTATACGCTTCATCAATTTAGAATCTGTTGATTTTTGTACCCAAAATAGTGAACTTATCAGGTATGCTGCTAGGCTAGGAAATTGGCAGGCTGTAATCCAAATTATGAATGCAGCCTTAACAACGGGTAAACCTTTGGATACTACGGCTAATAATAACGAGCTACTCGTACTTGCCTCTCAAGAGAATCGGCAAGATGTGATTACAGCTTTAAGTCGGTTTACTAAGGGAATATAAATTTATAGAATAAGGAAGGTATGCTTTTTAAAAGATGGAAGCATAGCCTTTGATTTCGTCTTTAAAAAGAAATAGGGGTTATTAAACACGGCAAGAAAAAACAGCTTGAGGGGCTTGGTTGATATACTGTGGATATTGGTTATGTATTTTACATATTAACTCAGGAATACTTGCGGCTGTAAATTCCTCCGTAATTAATGAAGTATTAAGATTTCTAGTACTGTGAATCCCTTTATCATTTTTTTCGATTAGGATCTCCTTTACTTGTTTACTTTCCTTATAAAGTAGCGACCAAGTTAAAGAACTATCCTGAAAATTCTGATTATGGTAGCAAACTATAAACCAGCCAAGAGCAGGGAATCTAATTCTATCAACATTAAAATTAGGGTGTAAGGCTTTAATGATACCTTGCTCTAAAGCTTTATTAGCTTTTTCTCTAAACGTAACATATTCTCCTCCATGAGCTAATTTAGCAAGCTCTGATGTAACAGCTGGATCATTCACCGTCCAAAAATTTTCATATAAAGTGGTTTTGGCTATCTTCTTTTTCCAAGTATCAAGCTGTTCAGCTGATACATATCCTTTATAGTAAGGTTGTGAAACGAGGTTAACGAGCTGTATTAATGCGATCTTCTGATCTCGGGTAGATAAATTATAATAGTTTAGAACCTCAGTATAGGTTGTAAAATTGACTGTATGAGTAGGACTGTTTTGTGCAGTGCTAAAACTAGTTTTGCTTTGAATAAAATCTTTGAAAAATCTATTCAAGTTTTTTGAAAGATCGTTTATTACGAATTCTAAATATTGGGAAGATTTTTTAGGTTGTATATTAAATTCTGCTACATTTTTTGTAAGTTCTGTGGAGTCAAAACCATCTAATAATTCTTTGACAAAGATGTTGATAGGAACAGGTTGGCACTCATTTATAGAAAGATCAATAAAACTGCTAAATTTTTCTTGCCACAGTAATTTTGCTGCTGCTGTAGGATCCCTATGTTTTTCAATTTGTCGGTTGTTCAAGCTTTCATCAGCAGGACTACAAATTAGGTTACTGATTGTTTCTTGAAAAATTCTTGATACAGGAGGGGAGATGTGCTGATAAGAATTAGTTTGAACATTCATACAGCTAATATCATCTGAATGATGGAGCTTAGGGGGTTCTGCAAATGAATTAGCTGATGTTAACTGCATAGATTTTACTCCTGTCTTTTGATTAAAAATACAAGATAGATATGCGATTAAAAATTATTTTCAAACAAGATATTTTTGCATTTTTCTATTGAAGATTACTCTTCTATCTAGCCATTATTTATTTTAGTAGCAATGTGAAA
Source organism: Chlamydiales bacterium (assembly GCA_029240075.1). Classification (GTDB taxonomy): domain Bacteria; phylum Chlamydiota; class Chlamydiia; order Chlamydiales; family JARBTQ01; genus JARBTQ01. The sequence continues at coordinate 45,606 of JARBTQ010000020.1, read as the reverse complement.
GAGGGGAAAATTAAAATGAAATCAGAACAAGATTGGAAAGAAAAACTAACAGCTGAGCAATATGCTATTTGCTGGCTTAAAGGCACGGAACGCCCTTTTAGTGGTAAATACTATGAACACTATGAGGAAGGGGTTTATAGCTGTGTTTGCTGTGGGCAAACGCTGTTTAGTTCAGATACTAAATTTGACTCTGGTACAGGCTGGCCCAGCTTCTGGAAACCTATTCATAAACAGAGTATAAAGACACAAGAGGATGAATCCCATGGAATGTTGAGGCAAGAGGTCTTGTGCCGCCATTGTAATGCTCATTTAGGCCACCTTTTCGAAGATGGCCCAGAACCAACTGGCTTGCGTTATTGTATTAATTCAGCCGCCTTAAGATTCACCAAGCTCTGACGTATTTTTGCCAAAATAAGCAGGATATTTTTCCTCAAGATCTTCTAGCATCAGAGTTAAATTTTTCCTATGGTCAGAAATAATTTCTAATTCTTGAGGGAGTTCTTCGGTGATTTTTTTGGCAAGGTCAGCATTAATTCTCTGCTGTGCTTGCCTTCCAAACGCTATACACATGTCTTTCGCTATATTTAAATAGTATTGTTGTAACTTTCCTTCTAAATTTTTAAATTCCATTAATTCCATTGTAAAGCTTGATAACTCATTTTTCATTTGATCATTTTCCACTTTCTCTGCTAGCTGACGAATCTCTTCAAAAGAAGGAATCTTAGATTTACTTTGGGTCAGTAATTCCCATTTTTTAGCTATGCTTTCAGCTTTTTTAGTGTAATCTTGCGATATTTTCTTAAATTCGCGTTGTTCATAAAAATTAGTATATTTGCCAGTATTTTTTTTACTTACAAAACCTTCTAATATATCTTTAAAACTATCCCAAAAGCTAGTTAATTCATGGATGGGAATATTCCTAGCAGTATTGTAGCTATTTTGAATTTTCTTAGAATTTATATTGTCTAGTAAGAAAGGTATAGCCTGAAGGTTTGTAATAGCTTTTATTTTTTCACCACTATTACTGGGGCTTTTGCTGTAAGCGCACAGCTCACTGAACAAGTTCAGTACTGGTTTTAGCTCATTTCCAGTAGGATTTAGTTGAAGAAAACTTTTCAAATTAGAGATATGTTGCGAAATAAGCGTAGTCTGTTGAGTTTGTTGTAAAGGGCTTAAGTCTTGTCCAACATCAGCTTCATAATTTTTGGAGTCATTACTTAAGCGCAGATTGATTCCTTTTTCTTCATTAAGTTGCTTTAGCATGTCTTGCAATGAGCGTACTAAATTTTGTTGCGCTATTTCTATTACATCTTCAATTTTTGTTAGCTTACTTGCCATTTTACTATTTTTTTGAGAATAAGGGTTTTTGCAGATTGCTTGTATCTGAAGTTTTGCATTGTTAAACTTTTCCATTATACGAATAGTGGGGCTATAATCTGGTTCTATCCCGGCTTTAACTTGCACTTGAAATCCCTGGACTATTTTTTTAGGTTCCTCTTCGATCATCTGTTTAAGATATTCCAAATAGTCTTCTGTTTTAATATTAGGGATTTTGGTTTTTAAAGCTTGTGTGGCTGTTTCATCTAAAAGTTTTAAAAATTCTTCTTCCATTAACTTTTGTGCATCAGGTGTTAAATTGAATGGATTCATTTTTTTTAAACTTTTATATAATAACTCATAAGCAGACGTGAGTTTTTGCGTAAATGTAATAGGATTAAAGCCTTCTTTAGGAAACGTTAATAGTTCTTTTACACTTTGTGCAAAAGAATTGCGCTCTGTAATAATCTCTTCTCTACTTAGTAGCGAGGCGTGAACTACTGCTGCTTTATCAGCTATTTTTTGTAAATTTTCGACTAAAGATTGTGACCTTTGCTGATAATCGTTTAATTGCTTTTTATTTTCATTATCAGTAAGAATATTTGTTTGTCCTGAGATGGTTTTCTGCAGTAGTTGTATCTTATCTTGAATCTTAAGACATATTTCTCTATAAGCCTTGATATCTTTCTCAGTGGAACAGTGGCTCCAAATTTGGTTAAGAAGAGCTTCCGATTGCTCAAAGAAAGCGTAAGGTTCTAAGCTTTTCTCAAAAGTATCTAACAATTCAAATTTGTGACTACCCGTAAATCCTATTTTTTCCGATTCAAGTTGCCCATATAAATCTGTATATCCTTTAAGGCCAGTTTCAATAAAAGTAATTATAGCTTCAACGGGAACTTTGGTAGGAGCCTTGATAGAAAACAAATTTTTCCATGTAGTATCAAGGTTTCTTTTGATAGTCTTAATATTATTTTCGCCTTGCTTTATATTTTCATTCAAAGTCCCCTCTATTTTTTGATTAGACTCATTTATTTTATCATGTTTAGAATTTAAGTTTTCAACCAGAGTATTTAAGTTGTTAATATAACCTTGAAATTTTGGATCTTTTGAGAATGTAGCAAACATTTTTGAAAGCTTTTTTGCTGCGGTCATTACTCTATTTGTCAATTCGAACCCTTTTTCTGTCTTTAAACCTATAACCTTTTTGAAATTGCGGATTTGCTGTTCTTCCTCTGCTGATATCCTGTCAGGGTTATGCTGAGTTTGATTTTTTTCCCATGCTTCTATTTCTTTTGAATGCCTTTGAAACCAGTCTAAAGAAAAACGGACTGTTTCAATATCTTTGTAGATCTGAGCTAATAAAATTTCCCTAGCTTCTTTTCCTCGATAAAATTGATACCCATTTCGAGATAGCTTATTTTTAATATAATAAAAAAATCCATTTTTATTTTCTTTTATTACTATATCTTCAATTTGCGTTTCTTTGTTTTCTCCTTTTTTAGTTTTTAGAATAAACATCTGTTTTTTAAAATCAAAATTTTTTAGCCTCTCTTCAGTTTTTTGTACCAAAGATTCCAAATTTTCAATATTTGGCAAGGACATCAGGTTAATATCTTCAATAGGATTCGTATTATTTTTATCGTTATTATTATTTATATTGTTCATAGTTCACCTCTTTTATTTATTAATTAAAACTTTCTTTTATTTAAATAAAGATTTATTTTGTAAGTTTGTTTAATTTAATACACGATATTTCATATCGATTTTTTTCTGAAGAGTAAGTATGATAGGGCCCATCTATTTAATTTATGGTGAAAAAGATGGAACAGGAAATACCCAAAACTTACGATCCGAAACAAGTTGACCAAAAATGGTACCATTTTTGGAAAGAAAACAAATATTTTAAAGCAGATCCTAATTCCAATAAGCCCCCATTTTGTATTGTTATTCCGCCACCTAATGTTACAGGACAACTCCATATGGGGCATGCTCTAGGTAGCACTTTGCAAGATGTACTGATTCGCTGGGCACGTATGTGTGGTCATGAAACTTTATGGGTGCCAGGAACTGACCATGCGGGAATCTCTACTCAAACAGTAGTTGAAAGACATTTAATGGTAACAGAGGGGAAGCGGCGCAAGGATTACAATCGTGAAGATTTCCTAAAACACGTATGGCAATGGAAAGAGGAAAAGGAAAATCGTATTTTAAGCCAATTGCAATTGATGGGTTGTTCTTGTGATTGGGAGAAATGCCGCTTTACGATGGATCCCGATTGTAATGCAGCTGTTCGTAAAGTCTTTAAAAAGATGTTTGACGAAGGTTTAATCTACCGAGGGGATTATCTAGTTAACTGGGACCCTGTCACACAAACAGCACTTGCAGATGACGAAGTTGAATATGAGGATCGCTCCTCTTTCTTATGGCATATGAAATATCCGTTTGCTGATGGTTCAGGGGAGGTTATAGTAGCAACTACTCGACCTGAAACAATGTTAGGGGATACTGCTGTAGCTGTCCATCCTAGCGATGTCCGTTATGCTTCCCAAATAGGCAAACTGATTAAATTACCTATTACGGGGCGCTTAATTCCTCTGCTTGCTGATAACTTTGTAGATCCAGAATTTGGAACAGGAGCTGTTAAAATCACCCCAGCTCATGATCCTAACGACTACCAGATGGGGCTTCGGCATAATTTACCTATGATCAATATAATGACACCAGATGGACGTTTGAATGAAGTTGGTGGGGCTTTTGCAGGACAAACCATGGCAGAAGCGCGTTTAAAAATTGTTGAAGAGTTAAAGAAAGAGGGATTTTTAGATAAACAGGAACCTCATCAATTGCGAGTGGGCCTTTCATACCGCTCTAAAGCTGTAATTGAACCTTACTTATCAAAGCAGTGGTTTGTTAAAATGGAGCCCTTTAAAGCTAAGTTAAGGTCTGCCGTAGAAAGTGGAAAAGTTAAAATAACGCCTAAAAGCTGGGAAAATACTTATTTTCACTGGATCGACAACTTACGAGATTGGTGCATCAGTCGTCAGCTTTGGTGGGGGCACCGTATTCCAATTTGGTATCACAAGAATAACCCAGAAAAAATTGTCTGCTATGAAGGGGATGGAGTTCCACCAGAAGTAGCGCATGAACCTGAATCTTGGATACAAGATGAAGATGTGCTGGATACATGGTTTTCTTCTGGCCTTTGGCCTTTCAGTGCTTTAGGTTGGCCTAGGGAAACTGCCGACCTTAAAAAGTTTTACCCTAACAATGTGCTTGTGACAGGACATGATATCCTCTTTTTCTGGGTAGCTCGCATGCTATTTATGGGGGAGTATATCATGGGAGAGTTTCCGTTCCCAGAAATCTTCCTAAGCGGTTTAATTTATGGTAAATCCTACTGGAGAAATCGTCCAGAAGGTGGAATTGTATATGTTGACGAGAAGGAGCGTATTCAATACGACTTAGCACAGAAGTCGATTCCCAAGGATGTTCATAGTAAATGGGAAAAAATGTCTAAATCTAAGGGAAATGTGATCGATCCTTTAGAGCTAATTCAAGAATATGGGACTGATGCGGTACGTATGGCTTTATGTGCAAGTGCCCCTCAATCTCGCCAAATTGATTTGGACCGCCGTCGTTTTGAAGATTTTAAAAATTTTGCTAATAAAGTATGGAATGGCGCCCGTTTTGTATTCATGAATCTTATTGGAGACTCTTCTAAAGGTTTATCAGGTTTGACAGGTGAGGAGTTTATAAAAGGAATACAGAGTTCTCCTCTATCGCAGGAGGATCGTTGGATCCTATCAAGACTCAACCGTACCATCGAAGAAGTTAACCGTGCTTTGAGTGAATATGCCTTTGAACGAGCTGCAATGACTGCTTATGAGTTTTACTGGAAAGAGTTTTGTGCCTACTATGTAGAAATGGTTAAACCATTCCTTTTTGGAAAAGAGGGGAACAGTTCTGAGAGGACTAATAAACAACGGATATTAGCAATCACTTTATGTACAGCTATACAGTTATTACATCCTATGACCCCTTTTATTACTGAAGAGCTATTCCAAATGCTCAAAGATTTGTTGAAGGTCGATAGCTTGGATGTAGGTTCGGGCCTAGATGATTATACAAAGGCAACAGTAAGGGCTTTAAAATCGGCAGCTTGTATTGTTTCTCCTTATCCACAGAAACCTTTAGCAGCAGCTGATATTTCTGCAGAGGTAGAAGAGGCCTTTAATCTGATGGATCAAGTAGTTTATACAATTCGAAATATTAGGGGTGAAATGCAAGTGCCACCTAGCACTTCAATTGATGCGTATCTGGTGACTCCTAATTCATCAAAAGAATCAGATATATTACATAAATATAGCAGTTCTATTCGTACTCTAGCGAAGGTAGAAAAGTTAAATTTTGTAGAAGCAGATCCTGCATTAAAATTTTGCAGTACAGGCGCGATAGGAGAGGTTCGTATAATTGTTCCCGTTCCGGCAGAGCAGATACAGCAAGAGCTCGTTCGCTTACAAAAGGAGCAAGACCGCTTAGATAAGAGTATAGAAAAGATTGTCCTACAATTAAATAATTCTGAATTTGTAGCCAATGCTCCCCCTGTTGTAGTAGAAAAGCAAAAACAACAATTACAACAACTACAAATCGAACTAAAAACTATCCAGCAAAAGCTTCAAACTTTATCTTGAACTTAGCAAAGCATACTACACGCCATTTAAAGGGAATGTAGTATGCTTCTGAAAAGTATTTTTCAGCTAAGTTAGTCTCTACATAAACTCTTTACATAATCTTTTTGGTGAAGATCAATTAAAACAAGCTATAAAAATTATTTGAAATGTATCACTTACTTTTCTATAAGTTGTCTAAAGGTCTTGAGACTTGAAGCAGCAAGTTTTATGTACAAAAAAGTTTGTATTTTATTCCCGTCTTTCATATACTAATGGGTATTCTTGATACAAGTTTTTTAATTTTTAATAAAATGAAACAATTAGATAAATCTATGACTACACCATCCCTATCAGGGAACCGCTATTTTGAAGGTAAGGTCAATACATTGCTACCAGTCCTTGTGGCAATTATATTTTTTATCTGCAGTATTGTTTTATTCTCATTATATAAAGAGACTCAAAGCTACTCGAGACACAACTCGGTTGAATCATTTAAGGCAAATCACAAGTATAATCAATCTGAATCTAGTATTTCAAAAAAAAGTAGATGGAAATCATTCGCCTGCGATTATTCGACATACATCAATAAATTTGAGCAAAGTAGAGCTTTAATCACCTTTATCTCGCGAGCAAAGTGTAAAGATATACCTCGATATATCTGTAATTCAGGAAGATCTATAAATTGTAAAGATATCTTTATTACAGGCAAAAGTGGAAATCTTTTTAAGAACTACTCGTGCCCTCTTTTGGTAGCCGTAGCATTTTTTGCATATACCTTTTACTTTTTGTGTTTATTTTTAGAAAGATCAAATAAGCACCTTATGATTAATGTGCAGTCCTCCCTGCATCACCCTCCAACACACCTTTAACATTAAGCCTTTTTGAGCTATAGGTTTATAGTTTTATAGGTTATTAAATCACTCTGAAACTAGTTTCAAGTGAGTCACATTTTATAATAATAAATAGTTTTTAGAATTGGCCTTTGACATGCTTCCGTATAAAAGAAGCTTAAGTGCTAAATTTTTTCACTCAATACAGGGATAAAGATACGCTTTTTTATCCTAAATAGATCGTTTTTTAATAATTAATAATTTTAGAGTTTTTAATATGATTAATATTTTTGGATGTGGCAATGTTAATAATTTTTTATTTGTTGCAAATAATAGTAATAATAAAGAGGCTACTGTGATGCAACAGCAGATAGCTGCTATAAAGCAGGTAAGTAAAAACTATTTACCTGCTCCTACTTGTAATATGAAGGAGTATAAAGATGATAAAATTAAACAGTGTGCTAATCAAGTTTCTTGGAACTCTACTTTAGATGATTGTCTTGAATATTTATCTAAACTACCTCTCGATTCATCTGCTAAGGATCAAAAAATCATTCCTTGGCCACAGGCTGAATATGAATTATTAAAAGAACAAACAGATAAAATAAATAGTAGAAGGTGGGCTATTTCAGGGCTGTTTGTTGCAGGTGGACCCTCCTGTGCATCTGGTTTTGCTGGGCTTATGTGTCCTAATCCTATTATAGTAGCTCTACTTGCTGGGGGATTATCTGCCGTAGCTAACATGGGGGCTTTCTGTTTAGGATCAAAACCTGTTGAAGTAATTGCTGACGCTAAGGATATTAAGCAAGATCTAAGAGAACAGTTTAAGCATCTGAGTGAAGAGTTAGCTATGCGATTGTTATCCCGCTTTTTAGAATTAGCTCCGTTAGATCAATTATATAGTGAATTTGATTATCCTATGAATTCTTCCGTTATGAATGATAGTCCTATAGATTTAGAATTGTCCATAGAGCAGGACTTAAAGTTAAGAGAAGTCAAAAAACTAGCGTTGAAATTAGGGGAACGGTATGAAATAATACTAGATAGCTTATCTCCTACACATTATACACGTAATGATGCGAAAAATATTTTATCTTTATTACTTGAAACTATCGAATTTATTAAAAATCCAAAGCAGTATCAGTTTACCGAAGTTTTAGCAAAGAACGAATTGATGACTGTTTGGAGTAAAAGAAAAATAGAAAAACAAGATAAGACAATTGCTAGTCAGAGCAAGGAGATAAGTAATAAAGGGGAAACGATTCGATCTCTTCAAGAAAAAGTAGATGAACAGCAACAAGTTATAATGCAGCTATACAAGGAGTTTGAAACGACGCGCAACGACTTATCAGTATTGAAGCGAAACTTTGAAGCACTTAAATTTCAACCGTAATCTATTCCCTATTATTGCTAATAGTAACTTGCATAGCGATTCTAGATTTGAAAAATATAAGATTCAGCTAGAAATTGCAATATAGTGAGATCCCTTATACAACTGTTTGTTAGAAGAATTGACAAGCCGTCGTGAAGGGGGCTAACTTTATATCGAGGCACCTTAGTCTGTCTAAGAATACTTCTTTCCGCACAGTTTTCTTATAGAACCACGTTTGCGCTTCCTTTTTGACCAGTTAAACATTATCTTATGTGTAATTTTTTATCTTTAAAAGGCTACGAAAATAAAAAAGATGATGCTCGTATTTGATATGACTTGCTACTTAAATGCACAAAGGGACTTATTTCCCTCATCAAAAAGGATACAAATAATAAGACCCCAATTTTATAAAATAGTCATTGATAGTGGCACAATCATCTCTACCCTTGGATTAAATCTGGAAACGCTATAATTTGTGCTAAAAAGTTTCCTTTAAAATTGCTAATCGGCATAATTAAGGTTTTTTTTAAAGAAAAATTACAAAGTTACTAGGTCGCCATATGTCGTCTATTACAGGATTTCCTTCATCCATGTGTCCATATCAAAATGATACAGAGATACTACAGACCAGATCCTCCAGTGAGTTAGAAATTCATAACAAAGAAGATACACTGCTAGTTACATCCCCTGCAAGTACACCAAAATCAAAAACAATAAAAGGAAGTAAGGGAAGAGGGATAACAGCCTCATGTGAACGAATTCCAGGGGAAGATTCTTTAGAAAGATATGACCAGAACATTAAAAATATGTATGTCTCAGAAGTTTCAAAAGATAGTAGTGCTTCTAGTTCTCCCGATTCCTCAACCAAAATAGATCAAAGTCCTACACGTAATTATGAAGTAGACCCCGATTTGGATTATATAGGGAATTCTCCTACAAGTAGATATGTAGGTCGTGTCAATCCTCTTCCAAGCGTAGTAGTGCATCAGCAAGAAGAAGTTGCAAGCAGTAATCCTAAAGATATAATGGCTCATAAAAAAATCTTCCAAGGATTATCACTTACTGATGAGATAAAAAATAGTTGTAATATAGGCTTTAGTCAAAGCTTTGAGATAGACGAATCAGACTCCTCAGATCAAGATTCAGAAAATTTAAACCTGACAAGAACTTCAAGCTCTGTATCAAGTATGAGCGAGGGAAGTATCCCTTCCACGGAAACTATTATAGAGAAAAAAAATAGGACTTTAACCCCAAAAATCGGGAGAAAAGTAACTACAAAGCCTTTTTTAAGCCATGAAGCATCACATACAAAAGACAATTCCAGTGTTAATAATGAGTATAATACTCTTGGAAAACAGGAAAAATTAGGCCTTACTCCTAAAGCACAACTGACTTTACCTGAGATAAGATCAACCCATTATCTTATCCCGACAAGATCTGAAGCAGAAAACTCAAGTAAAGTAAAAGAGGTTTACGATAAGCCTTCCAAAATTACAGGGTTAAGCAGAATGGGTGATAGTTGTTTACAATCTAAAACTCCTCGTTTTTATCGAAGTTTTTCCGATATTACCCCCCCTTCTTCTAGCTCTTTCTACCCAGTCAGTCAAACAAATATCCAAGAAGATCAAAAGGATAAAAGCGAAGATAATAAACTTCTGATTACTAAAAGTTTTTCTGTACAAACTAGCAGTTCCCCTAAAAATAGGTTTGAAGAATTAAAGGGAAAGCGTCTACGTCGCTCATATACAAGTTTAGAGAAAGAGCCTTCTAAAACTCAAAATTTTTTGCTAAAAGATTATAAATTTCCAGGAAAAAATATAGTAAAATCCAGATCTAGTCAGATATTGCCTCATAACAGGAGAAAACGCTTTTCAAGTGGGTCTAGTGGTTCAACTGTTCAGGATCAAACCAGGCTAGAATTAAGGAGTTTTAGTTTTGAAAGTCACGATAGTCATAGTAGTATAATTTCTAATTTGAGTTTGGAGGCAGATGTTTTTTACCCAAGAAGCATGAGTACTATTATGTTTGGTCAACCCATGAAGGACTCAGGCATTAATTATAACTTACAGTCTTACCCATCCGCAAGGCGATTTAGTTCAAGTAGTGCTTCTAGCAATAGTCAATCTAAAGGAACAGATTCATTTTTATTCCCTCCAGAGTCCATATTAAATAATGAGAAAATGAAAGATAGGATGATGCTTAGGAGCAGAAATAAAATAAATTTGTGTAAAAGACTACAAATATTAGCGGGAGAAGTTTGGGATGAAGAAAAAACTATAAAAGGGGAACTGGTTCCTTTAGAACTTCGAGGCAATAAAGCTGAGCTAAAAGAAATTAAGTATAAATTAATAAATCCTTTTTTCGACGACGAATTAAAATCACTATTTTTAGATATTGATAGGAAACAACAATATTGGAAACCGCATGAAAAATGGGCTTCTGTAGGTTCGATTGTATTGGCTGGAGCTGCAGCTATTAGCTCTTTTATGCCTTTAAGTTTTGTAGGATGTATTGTTGGAGGGGGATTATCTGCGGCAGCTAATGCTTCTGGAGTGCGTGTTAGTAAGGTTCAAAATAATTTTTCTGACTTAGAAAATGCTAAGCAAAATTTGTTTCACCTTACGAAGGCTGTTTATCTTGAGGCTGCAGCTTTTTTATTAGTAGTATGTCTGAATAAGCGTCTTAAAAATGAATTTTATAGAAAATATCCCGAAAAGAGATTAAAAGATGCTGAAAATAAAAGAAAAAAAAGTGAACAAAGTGGTAGAAATAAGAAAACTGATGACCACAAACTAAATATAGAGGCCACTATTACGGAAAATTTTTTAGAACAAATAAAAAATAACCTTAATACTGTTGCCAAAGCCTTTGAATATGCAGGTATTTTTGATGAAGAAAAGGTGTTGCTTATACTTCATCCAATCGTAGAAGTTGTGGCCTTTCTTATGGATAGTGACTTGGCATTAACTTATTTAGATTTAAAGCAATCTAGAGACTATATCAAAACTAAGTGGCGTGACAAATCCTCTTCAGCAGAGATGGAGCGAGTAAAGAATTATTTAAATAAGCTTGGACTTTTGGCAACAGATGTAACCAGTCCATAACAATATAGAATTTTTGATATCATAAATTTAATCTCAACTTTAAGGCTTTTACAAGAAGGGAGCTTAAATATAACTGAATCAAATTTGAAAAAAATTTAGAAGTAAATCTATTTAAGATTTCATGTTTTGTATGGCTAGTTTATTAGAAATACTCCTTACTAAAAATAAGCAGGCCCATTTAAAAATAAATAATTATAAATACACCAATAGGAAAGATTATGACTTTATTTAAAATTAAAGTAGCCCCCTCTATTCTCGGAGGAGATTTTGGCTGCTTAGCTGAAGAAGCAAAGCGGATGCAAGATGCTGGTGCAGATACCCTACATATTGATATTATGGATGGCCATTTTGTCCCTAATCTATCTCTAGGTGCAAGAGCTGTTGCTGCTATTAACAAAGCAACTAACCTCTTTTTAGATGTTCATCTCATGATCTATAATCCTTATCAGTATATTGAACAATTTATAGAAGCGGGTGCAGACAATATAACTATCCATTTTGAAGCGACAGAAGATGTAGCAGATACTTTAGATTATATTAGAAAGTGTAATGTAAAAGCAGGCTTAGCGTTTAATCCTAGTACGTCTATGACGTTTATACCTAAATATTTGGATAAATGTGACATGCTTCTTTTTATGACTGTAAATCCAGGCTTTGGAGGTCAAGCTTTTATGCCTGAAGTCTTAGATAAGATCCGTTTTGCCCGTGAAACCTGTGAAAAACTCAATATCCGGGCAGGAGGAATTACGCCAGATCCTAAAAATCCAGCGCATAAGGATCTACCTATTTTTGATATACAGGTAGATGGGGGAATTAATTTTGAAACAGCCTCTCAATGTGTGCAGGCAGGAGCAAATGTTTTAGCTGCTGGAACTTATCTGTTGCAATCAAAAGATCCTGTAACAGCGATCCGCGATTTAAAAGCAATCAAACGAGTATAGTAGGAGTGACTCAATAGATCTCTTTCAAAACCTATTTTGCAGAGACCTACCGAGTCACCGACAGTAAAAATTCGAAAGAAGCTCAATAGAAGTATAAGATAGTTTTTTGTAAGAAACCAAATAAATAGAGTTTCTTATGGACGAATAATTAGGTGCTTCTGTATTCTCAAGTTGAGAATGGCTAGGCGTGCGTATTGTAGCGAGGGGCTATTTCGTTTAAATAAACAACACATCCAGATCAGATTTTTCCAAAGCCAAAGGATCGAATAATGAAAGATTTTGTTGCTTATATCGTCAAAAATCTTGTTGATCATCCAGAAAAAGTTAAGATTAACGAAATCGGCGGAACTCAAACCCTGATTATTGAACTATCCGTTGAGAAATCAGATATTGGCAAAATAATCGGTAAAAAAGGTAAAACTATCAATGCGATTCGAACCTTACTTATGTCTGTAGCTAGCCGTAACGGTATTCGCGTCAATTTAGAAATTATTGAGGATAGTTCCGATTCAGAATCATAGTCCTTATCTTAGTGAGGACTATATGAAAAAATTAAATTTTTAAGAAGGGCTTTATTCATTAAATCTTTAGGATGCTTGATCTAAAGTAATCCTACCTCTATAAACTCCAATTTATAAAGGTAAGCTGTTACTTAAGTTTTGAGTAATGATAAAGCCCTTTTTTTTGATCTCTATAGATTTTGCTCTTCTAAAGAAATAATTGTCGTATTAGGAAAGAAAAAGTTAAGTATTTTGGCAGCGTCGTCTCCATTTGTAGCCATTTTTTGAGCTGTATAAAGGCAGATACCAACGCTATGGCCTTCCCCATAGCCCACTAAATTGACCTCCTGGTCATTAAAAGTTAATGTAAAATCATTACTTCGCAGCTTATCGCCAAATAGTTTTTTTAATTCAAAATAATTTAGGTCTTTTGTTTGTGATCCAGAGCTGAAGCGGATACCATAAATTTTTCGAGAGCTTTTATCTGTAAATACCTTGATTTGCGTTAATCTTTCCATTTCGAGGGCTTTTGCTAATTTATCTTTCTTAGTCGCTATACGCCATACTGTGCGATTCCGATCTGTCTCAGCTATGGGTGAATCGATCCCTTGATCGAACATATGGCCTAATTCCTGCCTGAAAATCGTTTTATAAGTTGCTGTTTTACCAGCGCAGTGGGGATGCCATAAAGCTATGAATAAGTTTGACTTGTCAAGTTTTGGTTGCTGATTTTCCCCTGCATTGCAGCAAAGGACGAGATTATAAGTTGCATCAATAGCATCTTCAATTTCACGGCTTCGAAGAGTAGCGCCATATCCCTCATAACCTGTCTTTTCAGCTTTGACATGCCAAAAAGAATTAGGGTTGCTCATAATTTGATACATTGCACTTGTCCTAGCTGCAATTGTAATAGCTCGATTAACTTCTGTGGGAAGTTGATTTTCTACTTCTATAGAAACTACTGATTTTAAATAATCCTCAATATCAACTTCATTGATAACACAAATTTTATCATTCATAGTAAATATTGATATATTGCCTTTATATTGAATACCATCTACTAGAATAGTCGTCTTGTCATCAGGTACTATTGTAATTTGATAAATTCCAGCATAGACTTCTCCCCATTGGATACCATCCATGTGAGCATGAGCTCTAAAATTTTTACCAAAGATGTGGCTTCCTAACCTTTTACCTGTATGAGGATCATAAACGCGATAACTTCCAGTTGTTTCAACAAGTGCTCCTGTCTTTTTTCCCAAGAGTAATACTCGAATACTATGAGCTGAAGTATTGGGAACTTTATAGAGAGCTTCTGTATTTTGCTGATTGAGCTGTGGCTTTGCTATAATCGCTGTCGATTGGAAAAGTCCTGCAATACAAGCAATTTTAAATAAACTATTCATCATATTCTCCGTAAGATCAAGATCGGACGCTGTTATAAGTTAAATTTTGGATAGGCGGTTACGTTTAAGGTGTTCATAAGCTAAAGGGGTTGCTTCTCTGCCTCTGGGGGTTCTTTTGATTAATCCTTGTAAGATTAAATAGGGCTCATAAACTTCTTCTATAGTAGAGCTTTCTTCACCAACAGCTACAGCAATTGTATTAACCCCGACGGGGCCACCATTGTAGTAATCAATAATAACTTCTAGGATCTTTTTATCCATTTCATCAAGACCTTTATCGTCAATAGATAGCATGTTTAGTGCTTGCTCTGCAATTTGTACAGTGATCTGATTATTGGCTTTGATTTGAGCAAAGTCACGAGCCCAGCGAAACAGGTTATTTGCGATGCGAGGAGTTCCTCTAGATCTTTTGGCTATAACAGTTGCAGCAGCTAAGTCAATTGAAGTATTTAAAATCAAGCTAGAGCGTAGAATAATTTGTGCAAGAATTTCCTCACTATAATAGTCGAGACGGCAAGTAAATCCAAAGCGTGAGCGCATAGGGGATGTTAGTAAACCCGCACGTGTTGTTGCTCCTACCAACGTAAATTTATTCAATTTTACCTGTATACTACGGGCATTAGGACCACTATCAATCAGTAGATCTAATGAAAAATCTTCCATTGCAGGATAAAGGTACTCTTCGACGGTACGGGGAAGACGGTGAATCTCATCGATAAATAAAATATCACCCTGCTTTAAATTTGTCAGTAGCCCTGCTAAATCACCCGCCTTTTCAAGAACTGGTCCTGACGAAATAACAATGTTAGTTCCCATTGCTTTGGCTAAAATATTAGCTAGAGTTGTTTTCCCTAGTCCTGGAGGACCGCAGAAAAGGCAGTGAGATAATTGTTCTTGCCTTTGCTTAGCAGCCTCTATTAAGACATTTAGCCTTTCACAAATAGCTTCTTGCCCTACAAATTCTGTAAGGTTTTGAGGGCGTAAGGGGACCTCAAATGTGATATCTTCTTTTTCAATCGAGGATTCAATAAACTTTTGTGTCATAGCTTTTGCTGTATGTAAAAATTATATAAGCTCGGAGGCGTGTAAAAATATAATAAATATAAGTACTGGTGTTACATATTTTAGGCAAAAAGCTAGGTAATAAGCAAGCCAAGGATGCTTAGAGAGTGATTTTTCTTCATCCCGATCAATCTCTTGTAATAAGTTATGTGTTCCCCAGTACCATGCACCTAAGATTACTGATACTCCACCTCCTAGTGGAATTAAAACATTGAGCACGATAAAAGTGAGAAGATCATCAAAAGTTTTCCCATAAATAGTAAGGTGAGCTAGTAAATTGGTAGATAGAGCACACGGGATACCTAGCAAGAAAGCCCCTATGCCAGAAATGATAACTGCTTTTTTGCGGGAAAAACCTTTTTCATCAATAAAATAAGAGACAATTGGTTCAATGGCAGAAATTTCAGATGAAATTGCCGCTAGCATGACTAAGAAGAAAAAAGCTAATCCAATTAAATATCCTCCAGGGAGCTGAGCAAAAGCAACAGGCAGTGTTTGAAATAAGAGTGCTGGCCCAGAGCTAACTTCCATGCGAGTTGAAGCAATAAACATAAAAATAGCCATTCCTGCAAGTAACGCAATTGCGGTATCTATTAAGGCTATTGAAATGCAACCCTTCAATATACTATTTTTAGGGGAAAGGTAGCTCCCATAAGTGATCATCGTACCCTGCCCTAAGCTAAGAGTAAAAAAAGCATGTCCTAGAGCTATTAAAATCGCATTCGGTGTGAGTAAAGTCCAGTCAGGATAGAAGAGAAACTTTAAACCCTCTGTAAAGTTTGGAGAAAAAAATCCTCTAATAACTAAACCCGTTAGAATAAATAAAAGTAAAGGCATCATCCATTTACTACTTTTCTCTATACCTTTTTGTACCCCGGTATAGACAATTGCAATTGAAATGAGCATAAAGATAAAATGCCATCCTATTGTCCAATAAGGGTTCCCTATAAGGCTTTGGTAGTGGGACAATGTTTCTTCTGTAGTTTGATAGTTGCTAAGAGAACCTCTTAAGGCTTCGAAAAAGTAGCCAGTAATCCAGCCAGCAATTACACTATAAAAAGC
Source organism: Chlamydiales bacterium (assembly GCA_029240075.1). Taxonomy (GTDB): domain Bacteria; phylum Chlamydiota; class Chlamydiia; order Chlamydiales; family JARBTQ01; genus JARBTQ01. The sequence continues at coordinate 29,342 of JARBTQ010000020.1, read as the reverse complement.
GCTTACAATAAAACCTATGTAAACAAGCCCTCTGCCGATATTAGCCCAAGAATTACTTCCACCTATTTTTGCAAAAGCGCCATAGGGACTACTTTGTGTGGCACGACCAATTGAAACTTCTGTCAAGAATACAGGCAAGCCTACTAAAAAGACGCAAATAAGATAGAGCAGAATAAATGCAGCGCCCCCATTTTGTCCTACTATATAAGGAAAACGCCAAATATTAGCGAGTCCAACAGCTGATCCTGCCCCCGCTAGCATAAATCCTATTTGAGAACCCCAATTTTCTCTTGCTTTTTGACTTTGACTCATTCATATGTCCTTATTCTAAAGCTATAGTATCCCTATCGCATGCGTGCTGAGTTTTTACAAGGTAGATGCAGATCGATGGGATGAATGCTATATCTAAAAAAGTTTTTAATGATGCAAATCATAGCAAAAAAATGAATATTTATTGAAAATTTTTTTTAGATATTATAAAATTAAACTTAAAATTTATTTTTAGTTGTTTTTGGAGAAAATAATGGCAACAAACTCTTTGGAGCGATCACTACAAAATAATTATAATAAAGCACTCAGAATGAAACCTGTCGCAGGTAATAGTAATATTGCTAATTACTATAATGCGGGAATAACTAATCAAATCTCTAAAGCAAAAGCTTTTTTAGAAATAGAAAAAAAACGTACTCATAAAAACCTTTTGGGAAGAGTGAGTAGTTGCATACGAAATATTAAAAAGCTTTCTGACCTTGAAAAAACAGATTTGCAAGCGGCTAATGCGGTAAAGAATCACGAAAAAAAGATAAGAGACATTTTCAATCAAGCTCATCCAAATTCAGCTTTAAAAGAGAGTATATTTGAATACGCTAATAAGCAGGCTAAGAATAAGAAAGAAATAGAAAAAAAGCAAAAATACATAGAGGCAGAAAGCTCTAAAGTGCAAACAGCTCAAAGCCAATTAGAAGCTTTAAAACAAGAGTGTAGCCAGTCTGAATCTGATTTACAGCAGCTAGAAGCAAAAAAAATAAATTTTGAAAAAAAATTAGAACGTTTAGTACACAAATTAAAACAAGATAGAATTAAGTTAGCGAAAATGGAACATGAGGCCTCAGCTAAAGATGTACTAGACGGTCAACAGTCTAAGATCACATTTTTAGAAAAATCTGTGCAAGGCACCCAGCATGATATCAATAATGCAGAGATAGAAATCAAAAAAAATAAAGAGGATTTCAATAGACAGGGATATGCCAACAAGATTGAGGAGCAGGAAAAAAGTGTTAACCTTAAGATTGCAGCGTTAGAAGAATTAAAAAAAGAGTTTGAAAAGAAAAACTCTGATTATGAAGTAGCTGCTGAGCAACTAACAGAAGCTGAAGAATTCTATCAAGATTACATAGCTGAAGAACAGCAAAAAGTAGATGCAGAGATTGACAATCAAGAGCAAATGGCCAGCGATATACAGAGAATAGAAGAGTTTTTAGCTGAAATGATGAAAAAGGAAGCGGAATCAGTTAAAGATCTCTGTCGTAAGATGTAAGTTGGTCTAAAGCAACCTCTAAGGATTTTATGTTTGGCTTACTATTTTTACTGACATAAAATGCTCGAATCCCTAGGATCTGGAAATAGGTTAACGTTTAAAACTCTGGATCCTCACTATGGGAAACTATAATACCCCGTTCTATGGTTTATCTGACATAGGACTTGTCCGTAAAGTCAATCAAGACCTCTGGGCTTCGTTACCAGAGCACCGTTATTTTGTTTTAGCTGATGGGATGGGGGGGCACCAAGCTGGTGAAGTTGCAGCAAAAGAAGCTGTAGAAAACCTAGTAGCTGCTTTTAAAGCTACGGGGGGAACATTGCGTAAAGTGGAGAATCACCATGTAGTTGCAGATTTTGTGCGCGACTCCATAGAAAAAGCTAATCGAGCTGTCTATAATATGGGGAAGCAAAACTCTCAACTAGAAGGGATGGGAACCACCATTTGCAGTCTTTATGTCCACCATCGACATGTTATTTATGCTCATGTAGGCGATAGCCGAATCTACTGCTTCCGTAACGGAGAGCTCAAATTATTAACTCAAGATCATACTTTACTACAAGAATTTGAAAATGCGATGCAGGACTCTTTTAGCCATGAGAGAGCTACTTGTGTAAAGTACAAACACGTATTAACCCAAGCTATTGGTATCAATCCTAAGGTAAAACCTGCGGTTGGAATTAAGACTATAGTAGACGGGGATATATACTTGTTATGTTCTGATGGGCTTTCAGATGGCGTTTCTCACGAAACTATTCAAGCAATCCTTACAGAAAATAGCTTGGATCTTGAACAAGCAACTCAAAAATTGATTCAAATCGCTAAGCAAGCTGGAGGAAAAGATAATATTACAGCTATTTTAACTCGACTTGAATTAGTTACAGAAGAAGCTACTATAGCTAAATAATTTTCGATAGTTCTGCATTAGAAACTTTAGGATTTCATAAGCTTCAACTAGAAATCCTAAGGGATTAATGATCTTCACATATACTCGTATCTATTAGAATTCTAATATTTGCTATCCTTCCTATCCGATATTTGTGTCATCTTCTAACCAGTTACCCCCTACACCATTGGTTTGCAATACTTATTTAAGAGCTAGTATGTTTTACCTGCACAAAAAATAAAGGAATCTAATAATATTAGTGTTCTTTATCCGTTCAATATAAGTTATCTTACATAGGTTTACTATATAGGTTATGCGCAAACGTATTTATCTTGATAATAATGCAACAACAGCCCTTGATCCACGTGTTATAGAAGTTTTTACTGCGGAAATCAATGAAATTCCAGCAAATCCATCAAGCATTCACCATTTTGGACATGAGGCTCGTACAAAGCTAACTAAAGCGCGCCGCTCAATCGCTACTTGTCTTAATACACAACCTCAAGAAATTATTTTTACAGGATCGGGAACTGAAGCGATTAATATGCTTTTGCGAGGTATTTTTGAGGGGAATCCTAGTGGACATGTTATTACCTCTAATGTAGAACATCCTGCTGTATTTCATACTTTAAAAGCTTTAGAGATGAAAGGAGTCCAGGTTTCTTATTTACCAGTGGGAGCTTGGGGTGCTGTAACTCCAGACATAGTTGAAAAAGCTATAAGGGGCGATACTCGTCTTATAACATTGATGGCTGCTAATAATGAGACTGGAGTAATGACAGATTTAGCTGCAATAGGAGCTATTGCATATGCATTAAAAATTCCCTTTGTAGTGGATGGTGTTGCTTGGCTTGGGAAAGCTCCTTTACACATACCTCAGGGTGTTTCTGCTATCGCTTTTAGTGGACATAAAGTGCATGCACCCAAAGGAATAGGGTTTGCTTTCGTTAAGGAGGATCTTCCATTGATGCCTATCGTCACAGGAGGGGGGCAAGAATATAATAGACGTAGCGGTACGGAGAATCTAGCTGCAATTATAGCTTTAGCTGAGGCAGTAAAAATCCTTAAGGATAATGAAGCCCATTCAATAGAACATATCAGCCGTTTAAGATGTTTATTTGAAAGTAATCTTTTAAACTCTTTAAATAACCTTTTAATTGCAGGAGAGGGACCTAAAATAGCAAATACAAGTAATATAGCATTCAGTGGTATTGATGCAGAGTCGTTTTTGATGAATCTAGATCTATTAGGAATTGCAGCTTCTCATGGATCAGCTTGTAGTTCTGGGGCTTTAGAACCCTCCCGAGTTCTTACTAACATGGGTTTAACCCGGGAGGCCGTCAAATCTTCGATCCGATTTTCCTTAAGCCGCTATACTACAGAAGAGGAAATTTTGAGAGCAGTAGAAGTAATTCAACAAGTTATTAAAAGACTAAGAGCTCTTTAGTTTTGACGATTCCTTTCAGCTAATTTGAGATATTTGTAAAAAGCTGTATTGGCATTATAAATGGAAATGATAAACCCTTCATAACCCCAAAAAATGCCCCTTTTTAAAATATAATGCTTAAAAAAAGCAAATAACCCGTGAGCTATAGCTTTAGGTAGCGATGAAGACTTTTTATGCTGATGTTGCTGCGCAAATAAGTCAGAATACCTTTGCATCTTATTTAAAAAATCAGAAATGCAAGTATAAGAATAGTGTAGAATTGGGCTTTTAAGCTTGTCCTCTTCCATACCTGGTTTTAAAATAATTCCTTCATGTACATAGGCTGTTGTAAACGAAGTTTTATTTCTATTATAAAGCCTTATATGGCGATCTGGGTACCAACCACAGCAACGAATCCAACGTCCATTATAATAGTTATGAAAAGGGAAAGAATAGATAACGTTAGGGTTAAGCGTAACTTTGCTTATTTCTTCTGTAGCTTCAGCTGAGATAACCTCATCACTATCAATAGTCAAAATCCAATCATGTTGAGCTAAACTTGCTCCGTAGTTCCTTAAAGTGCCAAATCCACAAAACTCTTTACAATAAATTTTAACATTTGGAAAATCTTTAGCTATTTCTAACGTTTGATCATATGAACCATTATCAACTATGATAACTTCATCTAATTTTGCTAAAGCCGTTAAGACCTTTCCAATCAGTCTTTCATTATTCTTTGTAAGGATAACAGCAGATATCTGCATAGTTTTTGAGCTAAGTACCATGGTCTATTTTTTTAATTGTTGTAAAAATTCTAGAATACGTTCTGTATGCCCTGCTACAGATACTTTTTTTTCTTTCCACACAACTTTTCCTTCGGGATCTATGATGAAAGTTGTGCGAGGCACCCCTTTGAGAATCTTGTTGAGTAGCGATTGTTCTTTAAATAAACCAAATAATTGAGCTAACTCTTTTCTAGGATCACACAATAGGCGGAAAGTAAGCTTATGCTTTTCCATAAACTTTTTGTGCGACTGAGCTGAATCAGAACTAACTCCCCAAACTTGGACATTATAAGCTTTAAGCTTTTCCAAATGATCGCGAAAACTACAAGCTTGTTTAGTGCAACCGGGAGTATTGTCTTTAGGATAGAAATAAAGTACTGTATAATGAGCAATTAAGTCTTTTTGTGTAACAGTAGATCCATCCATGTCTAAAATTTCAAAGAAGGGAACAGTGTCGTGTATGTCCATAGTAGAGTATCCTTATCTAAAAAATTAAACTAATACTTTAGCATACTAACAAAGCGTTATTCACTATATAATTTACTTTTTTAGAAACAATATAAACCTGCCCCGAGGCGTCAGTTTAATGCAGCTTTGCATAAAATAAGTTTATAAACACAATTATTAAGCGTTTGTAGAGTGTTCTTTTAATTAACATGCTTTATAAGAAGAACTTAATTATTTTAGGTTTACTGATAGATTTTACTTCTTTATAAAATCAGTTAGAGTATATTCTACCATTCTCAATACACACTACCATTATTTAATATGAGATTAAGCCTAATAGTATTTGCTTTAACAGCTTTATGTGGAAATATTCATGTTTTTGTAAGCTATTCTATCGCTGCGGAATGTGGTTGTAGCGATACAAATAAGCCCCAGGACCTGAATCAAGAAATTATAGTTAATAACCAGGAAACATCTTGCACTTCAGAAACAACCCAGAAAGTATTGAAGCCTCCTCAAGTTTCAGATATGACAGGATTACATCCTGCTCATGTTCCAGCTCCTCGTGTTGTCTCCACTGGGGAAAGACGTTTCACTATTAAAGCTTTGTTTGATACTACAGGATTTGTCCCTCGTTGGGTGTGCGGCAAGTGGACCAATTTTCTAGGCTGGCTACATATAGGATCAGATTTAGGCGTATTTAGTGCCTATATGGCAATTCCTATCTTACTAACTATCTTCATATTCATAAGACAAGATATCCCTTTTCCAAAAATATTTATCCTATTTGCATTGTTCATTTTTTCGTGTGGTATTAGCCACTTAACCGACGCCTTAATGTTTTGGTGGCCTTGGTACCGTTTTCTTACTGGTGTAAAGCTGATTACAGCGGTTGTCTCCTGGGTTACAGTAATTGCTCTTATTCCTATCTTACCAAAACTTATTATGCTACCAAAATTAGACCAGATCAATCAGCAATTGGAAGCAAGACTTTCAGAACTTCAGCGTTCTAACAAAGAGTTAGAGAAATTTGCCCACATGGTATCTCATAATCTCAAAGAACCTCTTCGTGGAATTCACCATTATGCACATTTTATTTTAGAAGAGGGTCATTCACAATTGAGTGAGCAAAATTTGGCCCGCTTGAAATCTGTTACCACAGTAACTGAGCAACTAGAAAAGACAATCAATAAATTGTTATATTATGCAGAATTTGGCAATACACGATTAAAAAGGGAGTGGACTGATTTAAATCACATATTACAAGGTTCTTTAGTAAGTTTAAAAGCTCTTATAGATGAGTCTAAGGCTACTATTAATATCAATTCTAGCTTGCCTATGGTAGACTGCGATCCTGTAGCTATTTTGGAGGTATTCAACAACCTTATAGCGAATGCTATTAAATACCGAAGATTTAATGAACCCTGTATTATCACTATTGGATGGACTGAGAAATATACTGATCTAGATAACAAAGAAGAAATTATCTACATACAGGATAATGGTGTAGGTATTCCAGAACCTTTATATGAAAGAATTTTCATGCCTTTTAAACGTTTTCACACGTTATCTAACAATAAAGGTTTCGGATTGGGTTTGACTATTGTAGCTGAAATCATACGATTACATAGTGGACGCATATGGGTAGAATCTAAAATAGATCATGGATCCACTTTTTATTTTACTTTACAAAGTTCTAAGTCTAAGGTGAAGCATGCCTTGTAAATCAATATTATTGGTTGAAGACAATCCGATTGACTGCGAGGTTGTTATGAAAGCTATCCAAAAGAGCTTGGATGATGTCGAAATTGTGTTATGTGAACAAGATAATCAGGTATTTACTTACCTCTCCAATTGCATGAATACAAAAAAACAAGATGAATTTCAGCTACCTAGCTTGATTATGCTTGATTTTCATTTATCAGAGGTAAACGGAGGGACAATTATTGAAAAGATCAAGAGCAATCCTATTTTAAGGCTTATTCCTATTGTGGTCATTAGCGGCTCTTCATACTTAGAGGATGTAAGGACGTGTTATGAACTAGGAATTAGTTGTTATCTTCCTAAATCATTAGATCTAAATAAATTTGAACAGAGTATACAAAGGGTAATTTTACTCTTTTTGAGTGATTGTATTTTACCACATTAGTTATTGTTTTTTTTGATGTTGAAGGATAATACTTTTTTGATTAAATTATGTAATTTTATTATTAAATAATTTGCATATGTTAAATTTTGTTAGTAAACAATCACTAGTAAATACAACTACTCATTTCAGTAGTGGCGTAGTAGAAAAAGATTCTAGCCCCTCCATTCAAGATACAGACCATAAGGTTGTAAAGCTAACTTCTAGAAGCAGTAATCAATTTTTAGAATCTTTGCCCAAAGGCTTTCTAAATACTAAGACTCAAAAAAAACTACATTCTGTCCAGTTACCTCCAGTACCAAAAAAAGAAACCTATACTTTCAGTGGGCTAGCAAAAGGGTTTTATAGCAATAAGCCTTTTGTAAATAAAAAAATAGTACCATACAGGCCTACTGTCAATAATAAAGATATAGTATTTCTCGCAGAAGTATCAAACACACTGTTCTATTCGAGAAGTTTAAAAGCATCTTGTGAAATGAGTATTGGCCTAGATGATTTACTCAATGCCCTGTGCATAGACGATCATAAAAAATATTTAGATTACTACCTTAAAAGCTTATTATCTGTCTTTGGACCTAAGACAGCTTTTGACAATCAAGTACTTCAATTTTTAAAACAAAATCGTGCAGACCATTTTCAATGGGTTGTAATCTTGCCACAGGCAATTATAGAAAATTTAGTTTTATTTATAAATCAATCCGAGATAAATTTAGTAAACTTGCCTGCGATGGATGGTTTTTGTCGTTATTTGATTGAACTTTGTATACAAATACCGAGACAAGAACCACCACCTGGATCCCTTGCAAAATATGAAGGACTCTCAGACTGGACAGTCGCACTGCTGCTATCTACGTGCCGTCGTCCTAATCTTCTTGCTCAAATGCCAGCTGTTAAAGATGTGATCAATCGATGGAGTGCAAAACAACCATTTCAGGGGATCCAATTTGCAGCCGTTCAACACTTATTTCCCACTAATTATGAAAATTTTTTAGCTTTTATAGAGATGGGAGTAGACCTCAACCATGCTATTGTAGAAGGTAAAATGGGCTCCACAAATGATTGGGTTTACCACCAACTCCGTGCCGATGGTTGGCAAGTTTGTGAAGAGAGTCGTAAAGAGGTACGCCACCTTGCTCACAATGCAGAGATTGAAATTTTACAACGACTTTTTGCTCGTAATCCCTATAAAAAAAAGTTATTACTAGATGAAGGGGGACGCTTTGTTAGAGCCCTACACTTAGATGAAAAATTAAGAACTTACGCTTCTCAATGCGTTATTGTCGAACAGACAGAGCACGGGCGTGCAGAGCTCGATCTGATGTTACGTGATGGTGTGGATTTATTATGCCCTATTTGGGATGTTGCTCGAAGCCCTCTTAAAAAGAATAAAGAGGGGGCTATTATTGGAGCAGATGTCGTAGTAAATACTTGGGAAATTTTAAAGAATATTCATCCACAATTGCTATCAAAACTCCCTAAAGTAGCAGTTATACTAGGATATGGTCCTGTCGGTCAAGGGGTAGCACGAGCCTTAAAAAAAGATTATACTGTCTGGGTATTTGATCCTGATCCTGCAAAAATGGAACTCGCTAAACAGCATGGCTTCTTAATTAGCAGAAAAGAAAGTGTAGAGGAGCGAAAAAAAGAGACATTAAAAAATGCCTCTCTTCTATTCGGTTGCGCTGCCTGCACTTTAGATCGTCCTGTCATTACAGAAGATGATTATCAATATTTACCTCAGATATGCATTGCAATTAACGCGGCAAGTGGAATTTATCAGTTTCCTACAAAATTTGTACCAAATGAACAAGCTCCTAATGAAAAACCAATCCAATTAAAAGAGCGGCGCTACAGCAAATTTGCATCTCTTAATGTTTGTTTGGGAACGAAAGATGAGACGTTTTACCACCGTATTCTGCAACTTCCTAATGGTAAAGAAATTCTCTTGCCAAGGGGAGGAGCCGCGATTAATCGTATTGCAGGTGTTCCTGCCCCCTTTATCGATGTGACCCGAGCTCTTATCCTAGAGACATGTGCCTATGCAGCTACTGTACAGGTTGAGCCTGGGATTCATTCAGTTCCTTTAGAAATTCAGAATAACATTGAAAAGATCGTTAATAACTATTTAAAACATTTAAATTTAAGCTTCGAAAATCCAGATTTTAGCCTTTGCCCTCAAGCAGAATTATTGCCTCCCTCTGGATTACCGATAGTATGGAAAGATTATCTTAATATTGAAGGCAAACTTCGTGCAGGGGAAGTATTATGCCGTAGTCTAGATGCTGCTATGCAGGGGATGAGTCTACTTCACTATAGTATCTTGACCCGAGCTCGCTTAAGCGACAAACAGATTGAAAAGTTATTAAAATTCGATTTAGATGCTCGCGATCAGTATGGTCGGACCCCTTTACATTACGCTTGCATGGTAGCTAATCCTTACCTTGTCCAATTTCTTATTGATAAAGGCTCCAATCCTAATGCTTGTGATGATGATGGTCGGACCCCTTTCCATTATGCCTTTATTGCAGAGGCTCACTCTGTATCTGCTGTTTTATGCAAAAATCGAGCAGCAGTAAATGCTCTTGACCAGTGGGGATTAAAAGGTGCTGATTATCAAAAACTGACACCAGGAATGTTTATGGGGCAAGAAAACTTAGAGGCATTATCAATAGAATTTTTACGCCAGAAAACAATTATAGAATGGTACGGTTGGATCTTAAGATATTTACCATTATCACGCTCATTCTCTCTTGACTTACGGTATAAATGGCAAAATACACTTTCATGTCGCTCCACGAATGCGCAAGCCTTGCGTGAGCTATTAGAGGAAATTATTAGCACTCAACCGATTGATGTGGCTAGAGCAATGCAAAATAATGATTACGTGGGAGCAATCTCCTATCTACACAGTTATAGTTTAGCAGCACAAGGGTTAACATCTATAACGGAACAAGCTTTTAAGTCTTTATCCATCTTTGAAGCTTCTTTAAAACCAGCCCCAGGAGAAGTTTGGTGGCATTTACTTCAAGGAACTGAAAAATACTTCAGATTATATCACTCTTCATCAGATGTTTTTAGCGATATTCAGCCAAATAGTATCTTAGGAGAGATCTTCAAAAATATTAAAAAAGAGCAATTCCCATCTCCTTATATTCTTAAAGAAGCAAATGATGCAGAAAAAAAATTAGAACAATTACTTACAGAAGCTGAAAGACTTGAAAAGGCAAGACAAGCCTTAAAAAACGATAAATTACTCGAAGCTTCTATATTAGCCTCAACAGTTGCCTCTATAGAAGCAGCTGAAGTTTTGAATGCTATTAGCGACAAGGCCCTTTTGCAGGGAGATGAGGAATTTGCTAGTGTTATGAAAAAAGCGGCAGAACGGGCACCCCTTTCTTATTCGGAAAAATTAAAGGCTATAAAAAAAGATAAAGCTCAATCGGTTCAAACATCTACTACCCAAAAGAGCACAGGAGACTCTTGGGAAAATGGGCTAAAAGGAATTTTTAACAGAAAAACTACACTTCCTGCTGTAAAGCTAGTTAATAATGAAAAAACGATAATAGCTCTTAATCCTTTAAGTAAAGCTCAAGCGAATTTACCTTCGCCTTTACCTGAAAACCAAGCTGTGGATATCCGAGGTTTCGCTAAATATAAGGTTTTACAAGCTTTGTTTAATCATGCATCTATACATCCTCTTGTAATTAAAGCTTTACCTGGGGCTGTTACTATGTACTCAGATCCAAAATTCTTAATGTCTGACGAGGAAGCTCAAAAGTTAATTCAAAAAAGTTCTAATCTCTATTTTGATTACGTGCACGTAAAGGATTGCCCACGTTGTATCAAAGTAGACTTACAAGATGATAGCTTTTTCGATCCTAGATTATATGATCGAGACCATGGAAGTGGAGCTGCAGCTAAAGCTATTTCCCGATTAAGGGGTTCTTATAACTAGGTCTATTGTATGATTGTTTGTTACTTTGATAGGTCATTGCAAGAGGAACTTTTCAAAGACTTTATTAAATTGAAAATATTTATTAGTTTTTTTATACCTGCAACCTTACCTAAACATTTTAGAAAATTCTATTGTGATTTGGCAAAAGAGCCGATATTAAGTCAAAAAATATTTGAGTTTGAAATAGGGAAGTAAAATGGAATTTTCTGTAATGGGATGGGTATTATTCCATCTTCTAGTTTTAGGGATATTGGCTATAGATTTAGGTTTATTTCATAAAAAATCGCATGAAGTGTCAACAAAGGAATCTTTGATTTGGTGTGCTGTCTGGGCTGGCGTAGCAGGTGCCTTTGGAACATTAATATATAGTAAAATGGGCAGTGAACTAGCTATGCAGTTTGCCGCAGGTTACATCATTGAGTTAGCATTAAGTGTTGATAACCTTTTCGTCTTTATTATGTTATTTTCCTACTTTAAAATCCCTGCTCAGTACCAACATAAAGTTCTTTTTTGGGGGATTTTAGGTGCAATTATTATGCGCGCTGGATTTATCTTTGCAGGTATTGCTTTGCTTTCGATGTTCCACTGGATTATTTATATTTTCGGTCTATTCTTGATTGTGACCGGAATTAAAATGCTCAGCCAAGGGGAAGGAGAGAGTGATCCGGAGAAAAATTATGTTATAAGGTTATTGCAAAGATTTATTCCTTTAACAAAGCATTTTGATGGCGAAAAGTTTTTTAGCTTTGAAAACGGACGAAAAGTGGCTACACCTTTATTTGTTGTCCTATGTGCTGTTGAAATCACAGATTTAGTCTTTGCATTGGATTCCATCCCTGCTGTTCTTGCAATTTCTAAGGATCCTTTTATCGTCTATACCTCCAATATATTCGCTATCTTAGGCCTTCGTTCCCTCTACTTTGCGCTAGCGGGCTTAATGGGATTATTCCACTACCTAAAATATGCTTTATCTATGGTTCTCATTTTTGTTGGAATGAAAATGATGATTAGCGAGTTTTATCATGTTCCCATTCCTCTTTCTTTAAGCATCATTTTGGGATTGATAGTAACTTCAATCATAGCCTCCTTGATGTGGCCAAAGCAGAAAACTTCAGTATCATAAGGTAGAAAAGTTAACAGCATAAGCCTTTTTCGAGTTAGTTTTAAAAAGCCGCAGTAATGCCCAGCAAGCAAGCAATCGAAAAAGGCTTAATAGTATGTAATTATTGCGCAAATTGCTATAGTAAGCAGCCATAATAGGCTGGTAACTCTTTTAGACAAACCCAAAGATAAAGATTTTACATACAAAAAGAAGGATAGAAACTGTATTGTATGTTTATCTTCTTATTATAAGGCTTTAAGTTTGATGATAACATTTTGTTTCTTTGTTGTGTTAAATTAGAGAATTAAATCCTGCTTTTATTTTATGAATTTATAGACATTTGAAAAGTTGTAAATATGAAATCTTCTAAATATCCTATTGAACGTAACAGTAAAATACTCTTAGTTGGAGCACAAGGTATGGTAGGCAGCGCAATAGCGCGTCTGCTACACAAATTAGATTACATAAATGTTCTGACTCCAGGTAGACAGCAGATAGATCTAATAAATCAAGCTGCGGTTGATTCCTATCTTAAACAACATCGTCCAGAGATTATTATCATTGCGGCTGCTAAAGTAGGGGGCATTTATGCTAATTCAACTTATCGTAGTGAATTTCTCTATGACAACTTAATGATAGCTTCAAATCTTATTCATGGAGCATATGAAAATAAAATAGAGCGCCTCTTATTTTTAGGTAGTTCTTGTATTTATCCTAAAAATTCACCTCAACCACTCAAAGAAGACTATTTATTGAAGGGGCCTTTTGAACCAACCAATGAGGCTTATGGTCTTGCTAAAGTAGCAGGGCTTAAAATGTGTCAATACTACTTTGAGCAATATGGCTGCAAATATGTATCCGCAATGCCTACAAATTTATACGGTTTTGGAGATAACTACCACGCAGAAAACTCTCATGTACTTCCTGCTCTTATCCGCCGTTTTCATGAAGCTAAATTGAATAAACTGCCCGAAGTCACCTTATGGGGAACTGGTAAAGTGTATCGCGAATTTTTGAATGTGGATGATTTAGCCGATGCTTGTCTTTTTTTACTAGAAAATTATCAAGAGCCAACCACAATTAACGTCGGAACAGAAGATGAGTTCACTATTAAGGACCTAGCTCATATGGTTAAAGAGATTGTCGGTTATGAAGGGGTGATTGTGCACGACTTATCAAAGCCTGATGGAATGGAACGAAAAAAACTTGATACAACTCGCATAGAAAAACTCGGTTGGAAAGCAAAAATCAGCTTACGCGAAGGGTTAGAAATGACTTATAAAGATTTTGTAACCCGCTACCCAAATTTAAGAGGTATTGCACTCAATTAAGTAGCACCGAGTCATAAGATCTATAGAAATAATAAAATATTAAAGGAAAATTTCATGGATAAGATGCAATCTGTTAAACAAAAGCTTGGATTTGAAGCTGCAAAATTAATAGAAAATGGGATGGTCGTAGGCTTAGGAACAGGTTCTACAGCTAAATTTTTTATCGAAGCTCTTTGCCAAAGAATCAGAGAAGAAGGTCTGAAATTTACAGCTGTAGCAACTTCAGAAGCAGCCTTTCAGCAAGCAGTTAAAGCAGGTCTGCAAGTTCTTTCCAGTGATGCCTTTTTTGATGTTATAGATCTAACAGTTGATGGTGCAGATGAGATTGATCCTAATAAACGGTTGATCAAAGGGAAAGGGGGGGCCTTATTACGTGAAAAAATAGTAGCTACAGCAAGTAAAGAGATGATCGTTATTGCTGACGAGACCAAACTTGTGCCACAATTAGGGCAAGATATTCTCCCTATTGAAGTGCTCCCTTTCGGTTTTGGCTCAACTTTGCAGCAGATAGAAAATATGGGGATCCAAGCTAGATTGCGTACAACAGTCAATGGTTCTACATTTATTACAGATGGTGGGCATTGGATCTATGATCTTAAATGTCAACCCGAACTCTACCATAATCCACAAGGACTACATCATGCCTTGATTAATCTTCCAGGGGTAATTGAGACAGGTCTCTTTATTGATATCGCTGGACGTATGATTATTGGCCATGCCGATGGTCGCCTTGAAGTGGTTCATTAACAAATTAAATTAATCTTCCAATAAACAATATTAGCTTTTGAGTAAAATAACCGATTAATGGTTTATCTAGACTCAAAGCTATACAGAGTGCGGACAATTCAACTGTTTTGTCTGTTAACAGGAAAAAGGTCAATCTAGTCAAGCAGTGTATAATGAGTAAGACCGACAGAAAATAGCTTCCTACCTAAAGATAAGCTAATAGTTAGAGTAGGAAGCTATTTAAATTCATTAGAAAGCTGTTTGCTATGCTTTTTTTCTAATTGTTTCAGAAGGTAGTTTGTACTGCTGTACAATTTTATCCAAATCACTAGCTATATTTTGTAAATTTTCAGCCATCTTAGTAGTTCCCCCAACCGCAGTCGAAGAACTGCTAATTCCTTCAGCAAGCTGTCGCATAGTTAAGACAATTTGTTCAAAAGCACCTACTTGTTGCTGTACAGATTGAGAAACAACGTCTGAAGATTTAACTGTAATTTCAGAACCATGAAGGACTACATTAAAGACATCTTGTAAACTTTGTGATAATTGCCATCCTTCCTGGATTTTAGAGCTGCCTGATTCAGCAGTTACAATCAAGTGGTCCGATGATTTTTGAATTTCGTGGATTTTAGCTTTAATTTCACTAGTAGAATTGACTGTATTGTCTGCTAAACGACGAATCTCTGTAGCCACTATTTGGAAGTTTTTGCCAGCCTCACCAGCAGAGGAAGCTTCTAGTTCCGCATTAAAAGCGATAATTTTAGTTTGATCAGCGATACCATTAATCATATTAACAATATCCCAGATGCTGTTAATTTGCTGCCCTAGTTGCTTAATACCCTCGATCGTTTGGTTATTCCCATCTTTAATCTCTCCCATTTTACCTTGATTCTGCTGGATAATGCCAAATCCCTTTTGAATTTCTCCTTCAGATTTCTGTACAGCTTGAGTCACTTCGCCTATCTTGTGAGCAATCTGTTTTGATAACTGGTCTGTATCCTCCATAGTACTTACAACTTCTTTAACCCCAGCGGACTGCTGGTTGGCAGTCGTTGAAATCTCTTTAGAAGAAGCTGATAATTCTTGAACTACCATTTTCAAAGTACCCGCAATCTTTTGAAGCTGCACGTTGATATTGCTGAGATTTCCTAGTACTTTTTCATTAATAAACTTAGCTAGACGACCTAACTCATTATTACCCTCCAAATTAATAGGTTGAGTAAGATCTCCTTGGGAAATTTTATTAAGCCCCTCTTCCAACATTTGAAAACGTGTTTTAATCCCTTTCATGCTGTATAAGACTGAAAATGTAACTGCAACTAGAACTATAAGTAATATTCCGATATTAAGTATTAAACCTTTTTGTGCTTCTTGCTTCATACGAGCTAATTCTTGGTAAAGCTCTTTAACAGCAAAAGTTTCTACTTCTTTTAAAATTTGTACTTTTTGTGTCTGTTTAGCGCGCCATTCAGTAGTATTTAAATTAATTGACAACTTTTTACCCACCCCTTCAGCCATTATTTTATCTAAAACCTGAGTAGCCTCCAAAAAGAGGGGTTCCTGTATTTTTTCTAGATAGTACTTTTGAACATTAGGAACACATAAATCATTAAAAACATCCTCGTGGACCGACCTTTCAGCTTTAAATTTTTTGACATTCTCAAAGCAAGAATTGTCCATCTCCCCTTTCTGCAAAACAATTGCAATCTCAGCTCGGATTTGTCCAGTTAATCCTATACTGTTACTCAGGTGAGCTATACTGATCATACGGCGAAAGATATTTCCAGTACTTATCCACCGAGGGAAGGAGGTCAAATTATTGATAGCTGCATCATTAAGAACTCCATAAGTATCTATAATAGCATCTTGATCTGTTATCGTCTTATTTTGTATGCTCATTCTAAAAGATTTAATCTTATTGTAATTCTGCTGTAGGGGCAAAAAGAGGTCTATCACCCGTTCCCTATGCTGTGGATAATCTTTTTTAAATATTTCTACACGATTTGTGATTTCAGTCATCAACCGATCTGTCTCATCGCAGGCATTTTGAAGTTCTACCAGAGTTGTTGTGCCACCAGCATATAAGCTGGATCTGTACCTTTCAGCTTGCAGATCATCTATAAGTTCAGCCAAATGTTCACATAATTCTGAAAGATTGGATAATCGAGCAAATTCTTTCGTGTCATCTAAATGCTGGTAAACATTATTGGCTAGTAATAGGGTCAAAAAAACTATGGGAATAGATAAGATGAGAAGTACCTCTTGTACGATGGAAAGATTTTTTAATCGAGACACGATAACTATAACTCCTTATTTAGAATTCTATTCTGAAACTCTAAGGTTTATACTCTTAAATTTTTTAATGCGAACAAACTTAATCAACAGCAACTAGATAGTCTTCTTAAACAAAAAACAAGGAATGTACAGATCTTCTGTAAAAATAGTCTTACAGTAATTTATCTAAACCCATAAAAATCAAATCTATCCAATATACTCTCGATGAATATACTATATGCATGGCACTGTACCTCTTTCATTAAGGGAAGAGCATGTTTATTATCCATCATAAATTGTCATACTATGATTTTTTTACTGAAAATTAGAATTTTCCTAGCAAACAAATTTATTTTCTTCCAATTATTTTTCAGGGTCAGTTTTTTAAGAGATCATCCGATAAAGTAAGCAACAGAAATTATAGTAAACAAACCCTAAATCAATTCATCCTTAATGGAGAAGCTTATGTTCAAAACAATGAAAAAAGGCCTATTTTTGCTAGGCATGACTACAGCTGTTGTATTCAATGCGAATGTTTATGCAGAAAACACGATGAACCTTCCTGATTTAACACAACCAATTAATCAGAATGTAAAAGGTATGTTGTTAAATCTCTTACAAGATAATGATTCATTTGTGAAAGCTAATGGGATCTCCCATTTTGAAGGCTTCCTAGTAAAGCAGCATCCACGAGCAACAGTAATCTCCTGCTGCGATTCAAGAGTTCAAATGCTTGCTATGGATAAAACTCCAGAAGATGATCTATTTATAATTCGCAATATTGGAAATCAGTTAAAATCAGTAGAAGGTAGTGTAGAATATGGCGTACATCACCTAAAAACACCCCTTTTAGTTGTTATTGGTCATACAGGTTGTGGTGCTGTAGCTGCTGCTTCTGGTGATTATGCAACACTCAGCCCTACTATAAAGAAGGAGCTTGATACTTTACAAGTAGCAAAGGTAAATGAAAACGACTCCGAAAAAGATCAAAAAATGTTTGTTAACATACAAACTAATGTAAAAGCTCAAGTTAAACAATCAGTTGAAAAATTCAAAGAGGAAGTTGAAAAAGGGGAATTAACTGTAGTGGGAGCAGTGTACGATTTCCATAATAAATTTGGGAAAGGGTACGGTACTCTTAATTTCATTAGCGTAAATGGTATTGAAGACCAAGCTGCAGTTCAAGCTTTCATTGCTAGCGCTCAAAAATAATCTTTTTATACAACATTGCGGGCTCTCTCTAGGAGCCCATTCAAAAATGCTTTTTTTAAATTGTCAACGTTGCTGTTTGATAGTGAAAATACAGCAGTTTTCGCTAGGTCTTGTTGCATAATAGTACTTAGAAGACCGTTATTTGTGTTTCCATGAGATCCCTTATATTACTTTATAGGTTGATCTGATAGACTTTAAGTCCAGTTGGGTCAAATACGGTATCTGTGGGTCTTTTATGGCTAAGTTTAGGTAAACTGTCCGCAAGCATTTTAGCTCTATGGCAAATTTGAGTGTATGAAGGACATTGTATGTTTAAGTTGAGTAAGCTAATTAAAGAAAATAGGAAACCGACTAATGCTCTATAAAGTAATTTAAAGGTTACTTTGATCAGTAATTCGCAGAAAATGGCTTGGTCTGAATAAAGCTGCGGTCTGCCAGCTTCACAGGTGCAGTGGTTTGAAAACCAATTGTTAATAGAATCGTCCGAAAACCAAAAATTGATGCTTCCCCTTTGAATTAAGTATCTGTTATGAACAAACTAATTCGTTATACGATATTTACTTTTCATAGGGCGCTCTCTTTTTGTGGTTTAGCGACCTTAGAGTTTGCCCCTCTTTTTTTATCTCAGTATTTTCTTCTAAAGCCAAAATCGATCTGTTTGCTCAAGCCTTATTAGAGTATTTATGCAACGCTGCCGATTGTATAACTACAGTACATTCACTTTGTTCCCTTACTTACAAAATTTGATGAATCTCAATTTTATACACTAATATCTTCTATTTAGGAACTTTCTTTTTTATTTGATTTTGTAGTTTTTTATTGTATAATTGTCGTGTTATAATTTTATTAAGTGAGTATTTTGATGATTGCAAATGCAACAGGTATAATAACAAATAATGTTACAGAGGGTTTTGTTTTTAATTTTGAGCGGAAGGATCAAGTTCTAAATCCTATCGTTCAAAAGGGTTTAGAGATAATTAAAGCACAAGTCAATGCTGGGATTTTGAAAAACAATTATAATTTCTGTGTTTTAAAAAGGGGAGTACATCACCTCCTTAATTTTGAGGTTTATGCTGAAAAAGCTGTTAAGATAATTGCTATCAAAAATGCACAGCTATTGTCATTTGAAGAGGTGCAAAAAGAATTACCAGGAGCACCTTCGAATGAAAGCGATTTTATCTCTTTCTTAAATAATCTGCCCCAAATTCAAGCTTCTGATGAGGCAAAGAGTGTTGATGAAGAAATTCTAGCGGCAGTAACTTGTCATATAGAAGCAAAGAGTAGTAAAGGAAAAATAAATAAAATTCATAATTTCTGTGTTGTAAAAGAAGGAATCCACTACCTCCTGCGTGTATCCGCTTTACATAAAGCTTCAACAGACAAGGTCACTATTACAAGCAGTCAGTTACTCTCTTATCAAGAGGCATTGCAAGTCTTTCCTGGTGTTTCAGACAGTGAAGAGGATTTCATCGAGTTTCTCAAATGGCTGCCACTGCTAGAACCTAAATATCACAAAGATGGTGACCTTTCTTTAGCGAAGTCAGTTTCTACAGATACAGAAAAGGCATTTGTGCTGCCGGAACTCTATCAACCTGCCGCTCCTTTCAGTTGGTTAAAGGATTTTCAATCCCATCTAGACCAAGCCCATAATATACAGTGGGTATACACTCTTAATAGTAGGGACGATGGGAAAAAATTGCCAGATCCTACTCAAGCGCTTGCAATCACTTTTAATGAAGACTTACCTGTATACAACATTAAGGGGGAGCCTCAGACAGATACAACTCTCCGCAAAATCGTTGGTTGGATTATTTTTACCCAAAAAACATTAGAACAGAATAATTATGCTATCACGATGCAGCGAGTGCAGGAGTACCAATTAGGAAAAATCCTCACCCAGTGTGCCAATCTACTAAGAATGGTTCCAGATATAATCATTGACGATGAGTTGCTCCTCAACCTGGCGGGCCAAATCATCTCAATGTCTGCCAGTATCCTGAGAGCGGTATCCCATGCCTACTTCTTTAAAACAGAGGAGTGGAAAAAGGGGATGAACGCTTTGCAATCAACCAGAGTTGATATGACGCCTCACTCTAACCTTAAAGAGATTGTAGAGACTATATATGCTAATACTGAAGGAGCTAAATCTACTTACGTAACGGCATGGGATACGGTAAATGAGCGTCTCCTTGTTGCTAACAGCGGAAGGAGATGGGCTTTAGAACCTCAAAAACTAATAAAATTTAAAGAAATTAAAGATAAATGCCAATCTCTTTTTCCAGAACAAGAAGTAGCTTTAAGTGCACGATATATTAGCATAGGTACAGTTCAATTCCTCATCAGTACCGTCCATTCTCTCTTTGAATTTTGTATAGCAGAAAAAGATACTATTTATATTGGGGCAATAAGTAATTTAAAAATAATACGGGATAGTTTTATCAAGCAACTAATGCATTTGCTGAAATGGCAACTTAATCCTAGCAAAAGAGAATTATACTTATGTAAGATGTACAGACTTTTCCCAAAAGCTTTGGCAGAATGCCAATGGCAGCAACTTGTTACCCTTTTTCGGAAGGAACAGCCCTTACAAGAAGAGATCATAGCTATAGTTGAGGGGAACGAATTAACTCAGGAGCAAGCTATCAATATGATTGTCTACAACTGGAATTGTGGAGAGGCTGAAATAGCCTTAAACTCTTGTCGTGATCTTCCCAAATTGCTCGCACAAAATCCTGTTGATTTACCAGGAACTCTAGGTGAGCGCCTCTTTTTCTCCGCCTTTTTGCCTACCGAGAAGATAAACCTAGAAGAATTTGTTGGTCAACAAGAACTTATCCAAATAGACCCTTGTAAAAAGTGTCAGCAATTATGGCCTATTTACGAAGCTTTATACTGGTCTATAAGGCAAAGTGGTCTCGACATGCATTTACTCGAGCAGTTAGATAAACGAATTCAAAATAACTACTACCGCAAGCTCAAAGGAAAAGATCTCCCCCAATAGATTTAACCGTTCAGTATCTAAAATGATGTAAAAATTTTATTTCTAGCACTAGATCCCTAGTGCATTTGTATATTATAATCAGTTCCCCCACACTAAAGTGCGGGGCTAGTTTACTTATCCCCCTACCGGGGTATTGACTTGATTTTTAAGCTAATTACAAAATATGAAATATTTTTTAATGATTTTAAAACTGAATGGTTACCAATAGATCACTTCGTAAAATGGGGGAAGCTTCAACGGATGAAGTGCGATCTTTTGCGTGCAATGTACTGTAATTTGCGGTATATTGGGAGACATCAATTAAAATGGTATCAACTGTTCAAACCCTATAATCGCTAGAGTTTTATACCCCGGCAGGGGGATGATAAAACTAGCCCCGCACTTTAGTGTGGGGTAATGATAGTCACAAAAAAATGCACTAGGGATCTAGTGCTAGAAGCAAGCTCTGTACATTATTTATAGGCGCTGAACAGTTACAAAATGTTTTATCCAATCTATTTGTAGGTCAGAAAGTTATGCAATTTCCATTATCTTGGCTAAAAGAGCTTATTTCTCTTCACCAATCACCCGATGAAATAGCCCAAATTTTAACTTCTTTAGGGATTGAAGTTGAAAAGTTTTATCCAGTAGAGTTTAGTTTTGAAGGGGTCGTAGTCGCTAAGGTAGTGGAAGCTCGCCCTCACCCCAATGCAGATAAATTGCGCTTAGCGACAGTTACCGATGGAACGGAACAGTATGAAATTGTCTGTGGAGCCCCTAATTGCCGTACAGGAATGAAGACCGCTTTAGCGCGTATTGGTGCTGAATTGAAGTTCCCTGATGGCGAAGTCTTAAAGATTAAAAAGAGTAAATTACGCGGGGAGGAATCTCATGGGATGCTGTGCTCGGCGGAAGAGTTACAATTATCAGATTCTCATGATGGGATCATTGAATTTTCTGAAGAGGTTCCACTAGGAATACCTTTAACAGAGCTCTATGCAGACTATATCTTTGAAGTGGGGCTAACTCCAAACTTAGGCCACTGCTTCAGCTTGCAGGGGATTGCTAGAGAGCTCTTTGCAGCAACTCAAATTCCTCTAAAATCAGAAACTATAGGTTTTACTGAGTTAGATCAGTTACAGACAATTAGTGCCATCAAAGTAGAGGTACAAGACCAAAACTTATGCCGCCATTATACTTGCCGCTTTATTAAGGGCGTAAAGGTTGGGCCTTCGCCGCTATGGTTAAAAAGTAGGTTGCATGCTTGTGGATTACGCAGCATCAACAATGTAGTTGATGCGACCAATTATGTACTCATGGAACTGGGGCACCCTTTGCACGCTTTTGATTATGATCAGATTGCTGGTCATAAAATCGTAGTTAGGAAAGCTGCTGCAAATGAGCCACTCAAAACTTTAGATGAGGTGGAGCGTGTACTGCCTGAAGGAGCACTTGTTATTGCTGATGCTGAAAAACCATTAGCAGTCGCTGGGGTTATGGGAGGAGCTAACTCCGCAGTCAATGAGAAGACAGTAAATATCTTATTAGAATCTGCCCATTTTGATTCCGTTTCGATTCGTCGCACCAGCAAGGCCTTAGGATTAAGCACCGATGCTTCAAAGCGTTTCGAAAGAGGGGTTGACCTCTTACAACTTCAAAAGAGTCTAGATCGTGTTGCGCAGTTAATCCAATTATTAGCGGGTGGCGAAGTTGCCCAAGGAATCGTAGAAGTAAGGGGAACAACATCTGAGCAAAAAGTCATTGAATGTCGTATTGCTCGAGTCAACCAGATACTAGGGACTGATTTTAATCAACAGCAGATAAAAGAGCTTCTAGAACGTCTTGAATTCAAATGCACTCTATCTTCACCTGATAGACTCCAAGTCTCAATTCCTTTTTATCGTAACGATGTTACCGAAGAAATTGATTTGATTGAAGATGTTGCGCGTATTTATGGCTATACTCGATTACCTCGTAAAGAAACTTTTTATCAAGGAAGTACAATTGCCCATACCCCCTTATACATGCTGGAAAAAGCAATCAAAAATCAGCTTGTAGGGCAGGGGATGTACCAATTAATGACTTGCGACCTCATTAGCCCGCAACAAGCAGAGCTTTGTTGTAATCAAACTATTTTAGCAAATAATTTGGTTAAGATTTGCAACCCTAGTTCGATAGATCAATCAGTTTTACGCCCCTCTCTGCTGGCGGGTCTTTTACAAGTAGTCAAGCATAATGCTTCTTATCAAAATAATAACAATTACAGTTTCGAGGTTGGCAGGATTTATCGCAAAAAGGAAGAACTTTATATTGAGAGAAGTGTTTTAGGGGTTATACTATCAGGTCAGACTCACCCTTCCCATTGGGAGGAGAGTAAAAATCAATTTGATTTTTTCAATTTAAAGGGAATAGTAGAAAATTTATTTGAACGCCTTTCCTTACCTAGACTAAATCTAGTTAAAAGTGATTTAAATACATTGCATCCAGGAGGCCAGGGTATCTTAAATTTAGCAGGACAGGTAGTTGGCTACATGGGGGAGGTTCACCCTCTCATACTCAAGCGAGCCGATATCACTACACCTGTGCTTTACGCGGAGATAGATCTCATGGAGCTACTACCATTGCGTCAGCCACGTGCACAAATGAAAGTCCTTCCTCAATTTCCAGGTTCAGAACGGGATTGGACCATTTCTATGCCTGAGAGCTTAGCGGTAGGTCAATTTCTCGAGCGGATGAATGCCTTTGAAATTCCTTACTTGGAAAATGTTATTTTGAAAGATATTTACCGAAGCACAGCTTTAGGTCCTGACAAAAAAAACGTTACGTTCCGCTTTACTTACCGTAATTTAGAACAAACATTATCTTTTGACCAGGTAGAGCAAGCCCATCAGCAAGTCTTAAAAGAAGCACAAGCTTTGATTGTGGAGGGTCAAGATGAAAAATAAAACAAAATTTATAGCATGGACTTTAGCAGTAACAGCCTTAAGTACTCTTTTTTCCTGCGGACCCAAAGTGGTAGACCCTACTCTTATCAAAAAAGAGTATATTCATACCTACGGGGCCAAGATTTCAGAAAAGGGATGGGAAAAGTCAGGTAGAACTGGAAAAGAGGTTTTATACTTAAAAAATGGTAGTACGGTAGTACAGCCGTATAAAAATGGAATTTTAGAAGGTGATGTTACAGTTACTTTCCCTTACAGTCAGGTTTTAGAAAGGATTGATACCTATAAACAAGGAAAGCTAATTTCTCGCCGTATTAACCACACTACAGGAGTCCCGCTCAGTGAAGAGTCTTTCAGTGGAAATCGTAGGGAAGTCACTCGTTGGTATGAAAAAGGCTCCCCACAAAGTAAAGAACTGTATGAAAAGGAACGGTTATTAGCAGGGGAATACTACTTGCCATCTTTAGACCTTGAATCACAAATTCAAGATGGAGAGGGGACACGAGTACAACGTGATTTTACAGGTTTGCTTTTGTCAAAAGATACCTATGAAAAAGGGGTTTTAGTCACTTTGGTAAGCTACTATCCTCTAGGAACTCCTTCTAGTGTTTCTCCGTACCAAAACGGAAAGATTGTAGGAAAGCGTCAAACTTTTTATGAAGATGGTTCTCCTAAAACGGTAGAAGAGTGGGTTGAAGGTAACCAGCAAGGTATAACTGTTGAATTTCAAAACGGCGAAAAAGTAGCTGAGACTCCTTACGTGAATGGGCAAAAACATGGGAAGCAAAAATGCTTTAAAGATGGGCAAGCTATAGTCAAAGAAGTTACGTGGGTACGGGGAGTAGAACATGGTCCCACTTTTCATTATGTCAATGGGCAAACCCATACTGATTGGTATTATAGAGGAAAGCTTGTAACAAAAGCCTATTTTGATCTTAGGACTCGCCCCTAAGAGCCAATTCTTGCTAATGAAGTGGCTATAAAAATCTAAAAAGATTTGTAGATTGTATTTTTCGATACTATTACATACAAATTTGGTAACCTCAGTGGCAGAATATTTAGCTCTAGCAACACACTTAACTTGCGCAAAGCTAAAAGAAAGTTTTTCATCTTTCTAAAAGAATAACTGAGTATAGAAATCATTAATTAAAAAGAGATTTCTATACTCTAGTTTAAGCTATAAAAATGAGAACAGAGAACTGAATAGTTAGATTGTCCGCTAGTTCGTGCAATGAGCTACCCATAAATGAAAGGACCTAACTCAAGGGTAATGTAAAGCAATTTTAACAAGGACAATGCATAGGGTTAGATTAGATTCCTTACCAAATCTTTCTGGTATAGGTTTGTAAATAATTATACAAAAGACCTAACCTTCAGCAGTGTTACGTATGACTAGAATCTTCTTGAGTCTACGACCATCTATTTTGATTACCTCAAATCGCAAATCCTGTAGGGTAAATTGATCTTTTTCTTTTGGTAAATGTCCTGCTAAAGATAGAATTAGGCCAGCTACAGATTCAAAATCGTCATTCTCAAAGACTAAATGAGGGAAAAACGTTTTGAACAAACCAATGGAAGTTCTCCCTTCAAAAAGATAAGTATTTTCATCGATCTGCTGTACCTCTTCAGGCTCGTGATCATATTCATCTCGTATTTCACCAACAAGTTCCTCAATAATATCTTCAAGTGTAATGACCCCTGAGATACTGCCGAACTCATCTAAAACAATAGCCATATGAACTCTTTTATCTTGAAAGTCTTTAAGCAACTTAGAGGCAGCATAAGTTTCTGGGATCTCTAATAGAGCTCTTATTAGCGTCTTAATATCTTGGTTAGGTTTCTCTCGTAAAGCTCTAATCGCATCTTTAAGATAAATAATTCCAATAATATGGTCGATTGTATTCTGATAGACAGGCATTCGAGAAAACCCAGAATCAAGCATTGTTTTAATGATCAAATTCAAAGGGGTTTCAATTGGAATGGCCTTAATATCAGGTCGTGGAGTCATGACCTCCTTCACTATCTTATCGTGAAACTGGAAAACACGTTGAAGCATCGTTTGTTCTTCTGTAGTCACAACACCAGCTTGTTGGCTTTCCTCAAGTAAAATATGGATCTCTTCTTCAGAAAAAGCACGCGCATGTTCTGTTGGCCGTTTAATCCTAAGGAGGTAGAGAACAAACCATGCTAGCTTATTTAAGATAAGAACTATAGGTGCAAACAGGTAATTGAAGACTTTGATTGGCCAAGTCAGCCATATAGCCAATTGTTCTGGATGTATTAAAGCTATTGATTTAGGAGCTAACTCACCTAAAACTACATGTAAAGTTGTAACTAAGCAAAAAGCAGTAGCTATAGAAATGGAATGTATGGTTATTTCTGTGTGTAGGGGGCCTAATAGCTCAACTAATTCAATCTTAGTAAAAAATGAATCAAGCGTAGACGCAAATGTCCTTTCTCCAAGCCACCCCAATCCTAAGCTGCACAGGGTAATTCCAACTTGGCAGGTTGATAAACATCGATCAAGGTGCAATAAGAGTTTTTTAAGCTCTATCGCTTGAGATCGCCCTTCTTGGATTAACTCTTCTATTTTGCTGCGTCTAGAACCTACAAAAGCAAATTCAGCCCCAACAAATAAAGCATTCATCAATAATAAAGCAAAAGAAAATATGAGAAACATAACCTATTTGATGTAACAAACCTGATATCCTTCTTTTATGTAAATATCTGTATTTTGTCATTATTTTTAATTATTGAGCCTTTTTCGAACTTTACTTTTGGTGACTGGATAGATCTTTGTGAAATGAGTTTTGAAAGAGATCTATTAATTTTTTGAGGTTCGTTAATGCAAAAGAAAGTTATGTGAAAAAGTAAATTTCAGAGAGTTGACTTAAAGGAACGCTAGCAATTCAAAGATAAATAGCTAAATTTAGATTTTGTTGCTAATCTGCACAGGATGCAAGAGGTAAGAGCAAATCCTCAATTTAGCTTACAGTAAGGATCTAGTATGTCTGCTTTAAATTTTTTATCTTTGCCTAAAGACATTCATTATGAGATTTTTCCCTATTTAAAACCTAACGAATTGCGAGTCTGCTTACTAGTGTCGAAAGCGATGAAAAAACTAGCTGCTCAACCTTTATTATGGCGGGGCATAGCAACACAGAAAAAGATTACTCTGCTAGGCAAGCACGCTCCCCACGTTGAAGTTATCCAATTTGTAATAGCTTCTAATGAAATGTTCAAAAAACTTTTCAGAGGAGATAAAGTATTTTTGCAACAATTAGACCAGCGAGATCTATTTAATCAATATTGTACTCTAATGGATAAAATCTCTTCAGAAAATCCTCAGAATATACTCGACCAGTTCCTGGATGAGCTAATAGAAAAGCAA
Organism: Chlamydiales bacterium; assembly: GCA_029240075.1. GTDB lineage: Bacteria > Chlamydiota > Chlamydiia > Chlamydiales > JARBTQ01 > JARBTQ01. The sequence goes on along the minus strand of JARBTQ010000020.1, from coordinate 2,202 downwards.
AATGGAGAGATGAAAAATTTTATGTTTCAAGAAGTGCACAACCATGCTTTGACTTCTTTCATCCGTATTTTGATTGATAAAGGGGCATATTTGTCTGAACGGAAGGTTTGTAAAGCAATTCGAATAGGAAATGTTGGTTTTATCCAATTTATTCTCGCTCTATATCCTTCTGCCAGTTTTGACATTTTTAAAGATCTGATTGAGATTGTTGATGAAAAGGGGCGATCAGATATCTTCGATAATCAGTGCCTCATAGTAAATTTAGTATTCAATTGTATTCGCTATTTTGATCCAAGACAGATAGCTTATGACAAACTTATAAAATTGGCTGTCATCGCTAATGCACACTATCTAGTGAAAAAAATGTTTTTAGATTATCCAGAGTATAAATGCACAAAGACAGAAGATGTTTTACATCTCTTATTTAAATTTGATAGGTCTGAAATTTTAGAGACTTTGTTAAATAAAGGCTGGTTTATAGAAGACCTCGAACTAAAAGCTGCTATTAAGACAGGAGCTTCTTATTGTGTAAAAATAATCTGTTTACGACGAAAAGTAGAGAGTTGGATTCTGGAAGAGATAGTTAGTCACAATCAGATAAATATGCTAAAAATTGTGTTACAACAATTAACACTGATGCAAAAAAAGACTTTTAAAAAGCTTTTAAGCATAGCTGTAACAAATCATAATGCCCCCATTATTGAAGTTATAAGGTCGGAGGGAATTCAACCAACCTCTTTAGATAGATGTAAAGCTCTTCTTTTTGCAAGCAAACAAATTCGAACTCTTCTAGCATAAATTTTATAAAAAAAATCATTTTGAAAGGATGCTATATGACTCTGACAATTCTCAATAATGTATTGACACAGCAAGGTCCCCAAATCTTTTCTTATTTAGAAGCTAGCGATCTGCAACAGTGCTCTGCTGTTTCCAAAGCTTTCCACAACTTAGCAAATAATGACATCGTCTGGCAGGAACTTGTAAAAAGGAATATTATTACGACCAATCTTAGTTTATCAAAATTAGAACTTATCAACTATAGCAATTATTTTAATGGTCTTATGAATAAACCCGGTCGTTGCTATCTAGGTGTACTGAACAGGCCATTTAAACTTTTGTACGCATGGACCCGTTCAATCAAAGATTATTTGCCCTATAGTGCTTTTAGCAATAAGCTAGATTTTCCAAAGCTAAAGATATCTGAAATCTTTAAACAATTTGAGAGGCATTTAGATGTTTTAAAAAGTGATCCAACTAAGTCAAAAGTATTGATGAAACCTCTCCTGACCAATATCTTTTCAGAAAAGATTAAGACAATCCCTACTTCTAAGCAAAATATGTTACGCGCTTGTTTCTACCAATTAAGCTCCTTAGGGTTACGACTTAATTTAAAAGAGTTAACGAAAAATGTTAAAACTTACTCAGAGCGTTTATCAAGATCTTTTGATGATCATTTTTCTTATGGGGGCATGCATATATGTGCGTACTCTAAAACTTATGAAAAACCTTTCCTTCTATTAGACAGGTTAAAACGAGATATAGATGAGAAGACTCTTGATGAAGTCTATGCAGCTAGCTTTGCCAAGGAATATCAGGACCTATCTACCTTTGCGGAAGCAATTATAGCTAAAGTTCTGATGGTTATATGGTCACAACTGGATCTGTTCAATGAGTTGGAGGAAGCTAGGGATAGTAGTGATAGTGTAGAGCATAATTTTTTACATATGGGATATGCCCCCATTTCAAATATCATTGTAGGATTAGGGCTAAACTTCGCTAAATTAATAGTTAATTTTTATGAAGCTATACTTGTTAAAGATCATGAGAGGTTAATTGCTTCATTGCAGCAAGCTTCATATGTCACAGATGATCTTGTAGAGATGCTTTTCGCAGATCAAGATAATATACAAGCGGACCTCCAATACCTTCAAACCCATATTAAAAATTTGAATCAACCAAATTCAAAGTTCGCAGATACTTTGCAAACAATTATTACTTATACTCAGCAGTTCCTTGTACTTAATTCAAGGTGCTAAACATTAGGATAAAATCAAAGTTAGCCTCTATCTAACTTACTATAGTGGGTTGTGTGCGCTTATCTTATATACACATCGTTAATGAACAATAGAAAAATTGGAATAAAATTAGGTTTATAGTATATTAACCACTTAATTTAACCCCTTGCATGATATGCCAACCTTT
>JARBTQ010000019.1 GCA_029240075.1 Chlamydiales bacterium | reverse complement strand
TACAATATTTTACGCCTGAAGAGATTTATAACCAAAAAAGTAAGGAAGCCGCTTAGGCTATTTCAATACGCCGTTGCACTTGATAGTTGAATCCGCCTACGGATAAAGGTCGAGATCAATAAGAGACACGAGACGATTTAAAGGGAGTGTCAGGCTATTTTCTAGGTAAATATTAGAAATAGGCTCGTTAAAATGATTATAGACAGTATGGTCTCTTTTTGGTGTCCATAAAGAAACATGTAGGATAACTTGAGAATATCTTTCATCTGTATGATGCCCATGAGTGTACCAGCTTCTAGGGTCTAGATGGATCTCAATATCACCTTTATATTCTTTATTGCCTATGATAACGTGAGCTTTTAAAAAATCAGGACCTGCATCACTGTTCCAAATTCCAGCTGAAATGACTTGTACAGCCAATCCTTCATGTGTTACTAAATTAGCAAAATATTTCTGCTCTAGCCAAATAACTTGTAAATGGCGCTCTGTAATCCAATTATATTTCGCTAAGTCTTCGGCAGCATAGTCTGACGAAATTTGTAATAATGTTGCATAAGGATTATCCACGAATACCTCTTATGAGCAAAGTATTTATAACTTCATCTTAAGTTAAGGATAAGCGGAATACAAGATTTTAAAATTAGAAAAGAAAAAACCTTTGACAGAGTAAAATCTACAAAGGTTTTTCTGAAAATATTGCAATAAGGATGGGCGATTAACGCTTAGAGAATTGGAAGCGCTTTCTAGCTCCAGCCAATCCGTATTTCTTACGCTCTCTTTTACGAGGATCACGAGTAAGAAAACCTAACCCTTTTAAATCTGAACGACGTTGTTCATCTTCCATTACTAATGCTCTTGCTAAGCCTAGACGAGCAGCAATTACCTGTCCTTCTATACCACCACCCTTAACACGGATGATCAAATCATATTTGCCTGATCCGTTCACTTTTTCTAAAGGGGACAAAATAGTTTGACGCTGTAATTCGGAAGGGAAATATTCATGCAGTTGTTTGCCATTAACATCAACGCTGCCTGATCCTGGACGAAGGCGTACCGAGGCTACAGCTGTCTTGCGGCGTCCTGTTGCTACAGTTTCTTGAATCTTCATGAAGTTGACCTTTTAAATCTTTTGAATATAAATAAAATTCTAAATATCAGCTGATGTAGGTTGCTGAGCTTCCATATTGTGCTTTGCACCAACAAAAATACGTAGTTTTTTTAATTGCGCGCGACCTAATTTTGTACGGGGCATCATCTTTTTGATAGCATGCTCTAAAATATATTGAGGTTTACGAGCTTTCATTTGATCATAAGGAATTTCACGTAATCCACCCATGTAACCTGTGTAATAGCGATAAATCTTACGAGCTTCTTTAGCCCCTGTTACACAAATCTTTTCTGCATTAACTATAATGACCCCATCACCTGTATCAACATGAGGAGTAAAATCAGGCTTATGTTTCCCACGTAGAACCTTAGCTATTTCTGATGCAAAGCGCCCTAAAGTCTTTCCTGTAGCATCAAACAGAAACCAGCGACGTTTGACTTCCTCTTTTTTAACGAGGGTCGTTTTAGGTATTTTTAACTCTGTTGCCATTGAATGTTCACCTTAAAAAAATACACTTGAGAATAACAATTTAAGAACAAATACTACCACCAATCCTTTAATTTTGCCAATGCTTTTTTCTACTGCAAATAATTGAGCACCGTCAAAAGAGGAAATTGCTTTATTTTGGTTGATAAATTAACAGTTAGATAACTACTAATTAGACTTCTTACATAACGTTATTTTTGAGTAATCGGGTAGATTTCTGTAAAATAAGTTCTACAGAGATCTATTCGCATCTATAGTTCGTAGATCTGTCAAGATCTTAAATGAGACTATCATGCAGCTTTTAATGCCATAAGCCAAGTTTGTGCACAACTTAAATAGATATTGAGCCTTTTTTGCATCTTTATTGTCGGCATCTTGATAGATCTCTGTAAAACTAGTGTCGAAAGAGATTTATTCAATTCTTATTAGATAGTCCTCGAAAATTAAATAGTGAAAATGTAAGTTTACGCCAGCGTAATCCCTTATAAAACCAGGCAAATCTTACGCACAAACTATTAAAAACAAATAAGTTCCAATAAATTTTCATTAGGGAATATTTTTAGAGGTACTATGAACACTATCTCCAATAATCTAAGAAGTAAGGACACAGAAACTTTATATTCAGAATTGGCAAAAAGCACAAATTCTGCAACCTCTATTAAAACAAATAGACTCTACCATTCTCTTACTACAGACAGTCTGGATATACTCAAATCTTTGACTGATGCAAAACGTACAAATAGTTTTTTACATGATGTAAACTCTAGTTCTCAAACTAAAAGTAAACCTCATATCACTACACAACAACTAACAGAAATAGGCATTTCCCACCTCTCCTCTAAAACAAGTGATTATTGGAAAAATGTTTCGCAAGGCTTAACAGATATGGTTTTTCATCATATAGAAGACTTTACAGATGAAGAATTGGATGAATGTATAAAGGTAGATATTCATATACCCCAACTAATTTTTCGCTATCAAGAACAAGTTTACCATAGTAAAGCCTTCCATTGGGGGAAAAAGCTAACTAGACTTATCCACTATCTAATAGAAAAAGATTATGATGGTTCTTATATAGACCTACTTGTTGACTACAAGATCGACTTACTTAAACATAATACTTGGAATGGAATTTCGTTACTGCAAAGAGTGGTAGAAAGAAAGATTTTGAACCCTAGCCAGACTCATAACGATGATAATCTAAACCAAGAATCATCCCCTATTGATGCATCAATAGATTTTGAATGGGAAAAATTTCAAAATTTTCGCACTTTAGGAAAATTAATAAGCAATGGATTAAAAGATCAGGTCAATAAAACATTTGTAAATGGGCTTACCATACTTGACTATGCTACCAGCAAATTTTATAACCCTCTGATTGTGGAGTTATTATTGTGTTTTGATGCACAGGAAAGTGTGGAGGGAGCATTGTTGATAAATATTTTAAGCCAACACCTTAATGAAAATACATTTCCTCAAAAAAAACAGACACAAGACCTTATCCACTATTTAATCTATTATAAACCTCATCTGTTAAATTTCAGTTTTTCTTACCAAATTACAGAAGAACAATTATTCATAAAAGGACCTTACGCCTCCTCAATATCTAAGCAAGCTAAATATTTTTCGATAGTGAAAGATGGATTTGGAGAATTTCCAACTACAGGGTATCCTATTCATCTTGCTATTGCTAATGGTAATTTAGCACTAGTTGAATCATTACTAAATACTGGATGCAGCCCTAATGAGCTTGATAAATCAACGGCTAGAAAGCTAACACCACTTGATTGGGCAGTAGCATATGATGCCCCTCTGGAAATGTTTCAGCTTCTTCTAAAAAAGGGTGCCCTTTTAATGAAACTAAGCAGCTCAAAGAAAGGAATTCCTTTGGCATTAGGATGCGCTATGAAAATAAACGCTAGCCCTTTCTTTTTTGGAACGTTTGATAGAAGAGTACAACTACTAAGTGATAGCCTAAAGTTATTGCAAAATCCTAAAAAAAGGGGAGTAAGAACAGCACCTCTACCGATTGGAAAAAGCAAGTTCGATCAATGTCCTAAAAAAATTTGTATTGATTTAAGTAGGCCCCACAAAAACAACTAAAAATAGTTTTTTTTGAGAATATTTTTTTATTTGGCTTGCCTACCAAGGTTATGATAGGCAAGTCGAATCAATAAAAAAATAGGTTTTATGCTTTCTTTACCCTCTGACCTTGAGCAGAATCTTCAATAGTATACCCTTGCGCAATTACCCATTGTCGCAATTCATCAGCAAGCTTCCAATCCTTTGCGATGCGTGCCTGCTGACGCCGCTCTACTGCCTGTAAAATCTCTGAAGGGATCTCTTGAACGGGAACAAAAAGAAAACCTAAAACTTCATCAAGTTTATGCAAATAATTCAATATTTTTTGCGCTTCTAGGTGACCTACCGTAGAGCTATCTATTTTACTATTAACCTCTCTTACAAAATCAAATAATACTGCTAAGGAGACTGAAATATTGAGATCGTCAGCAAGGGCTTCGGCAAATTTAGTCCGAGAATTATTGATCAGATCATCTAGGCTATTATCTGACAAATTAAATTGAGTTAGCGGCTGAATTTGCTCTAGTCGCCAGATGAAGTCATGCAAACGTTGTAGCGAAGATTTTGCAGCGTCTAATCCCTCAAAAGTAAAATTAAGCTGAGTTTTATAGTGCCCTTGCAGCAAGAAATAGCGAACCTGTAAACCACTATAACCTTTAGATAGCAAATCTCGTAATGTATAGAAGTTACCTAAACTTTTAGACATTTTATGGTTATTGACCAGTAAGTGCTCGCAATGCATCCAATGTCGTACAAAAGTTTGCCCTGTATGAGCTTCTGATTGAGCAATTTCATTTTCATGATGGGGAAACATATTATCAATTCCTCCCACATGAATATCTACTGTTTCTCCCAACAAATCTATAGCCATTGCAGAGCATTCTAAGTGCCAACCAGGTCTTCCTGGGCCAAACGGACTCTCCCAAAAAATATAGCCATCCCTCTCTTGATCGAGAGCTTTCCATAATACAAAATCTGATGCATGCTCCTTATCGTATTCGTCTGCTAACACTCTTTCAGAAGCTCCAGCTTGTAACTCGTCCAACCTAAGATGGGATAACTTTCCATAGCAAGGACAAGATTTAATCGCGTAATAGATACTACCATCTTGCCCTTTGTAAGCATGCTTCTTTTCCAGCAACGATTCGATCATACGAATCATTGAAGGAATATACTCTGTCGCAGGAGGATAGTGATTAGCGGGCTTTAAATTAAGACTCTTAATATCTTCAAAAAATGCTTGAACATAGCGTGAGGTATAAGCATTCAAGCTAATTCCCTCTTTCAGAGCTCCACGAATGGTTTTATCATCAACATCTGTTAAGTTCATAACATGTTTAACTTGCAATCCGAAAAATTCCAAAGCTCTCTTCAACAAGTCTTCAAAGACATAAGCTCTGAAGTTTCCTATGTGTGCAAAATCATACACTGTAGGACCACAAGTATAAAGCGTTACAAATCCATCTTGCAATGGCTGAAGGATCTCTTTTTTGCGTGTTTCTGTATTAAATAATTGAATAGCTTTTCCATTCAAAAGAGTAAATGCACTCATTCTTGTAATTTCCTAAATCTACTTTAATATGCTGTATTTAATTAGAAGGGCTTTTTTACACATTCTACACTAGGAATGATCGATCCTAAGAACATTTGCCCCATTTCTTGAAATTTCTGAGGATCATCGGACACGAAAAATTCATAGTTATTATGCGGTTTATCAAGTGGTTGACATTGCATATGATTACTTAATAAAATATTCTCAACAGCTAAGGCACAACCCGTTGTACAATCTATTACTTGGACAGCTGCTCCCATAATTTTTTGAATCGTCCCTTTTATAAGGGGGTAGTGTGTGCAGGCTAAAAGCAGAGTATCTACTTGCGCATCGATCAAAGGCTTTAGCTCATCATAAATAATAGCTTCGGCATAAGGCTTGTCGATAAAACCCTCTTCTATTAGAGGCACAAAAAGGGGACAAGCCGCAGAAATAACCTCAGCACCAGGAATCTGTTGCTTGATAAACTTTTCATAAATTCCTGAGCGAATGGTTCCCTTTGTACCAATTACACCAATTTTTTTCCCTATATTTACTTGAGCTAAGTAAGATATATTTGGCTTGATCACGTCAATAACGGGCACCTTAAAAAAGGTAGATAGCTGCTCTCCCGCCGCAACAGAAGCTGTATTGCAGGCAATTACAATCATCTTTACTTTTTTCTGAAGCAAAAAAAGAGTATTTTCTACTGAATAGTGCCAAATAGTTTGTAAACTTTTATTACCATAAGGAACTCTAGCTGTATCTCCAAAATAGATTAGCTTTTCATTTGGCAATAGTTGCATGAGGGCCTTCATTACTGTAAGCCCTCCTAGACCTGAATCAAAAATTCCTATAGCATTGTCCATAATGGATCAATCCCTATTTCCAACTTCGGTTTTACCACAACATTTTTTGTATTTTTTTCCACTACCACAAGTACATGGGTCATTGCGTTTACTGCCTTTATCAGCTTCAGCCATAACCTCTTCTTCTGGCAAAGAAACAATTTTTCCAGCGCTGCTTTGCATCAACTTCTGTTGAATCTCCTCCTCTTCTTCATCATCCTCGTCTTCATCTATAGGCATAAGATTGAAAGCAAAGCTGCGGTCCATATGAAAATTCATAGGTTGAAATATTCCAGACATCCATGGTAGCTGGTCTTGAATCAATTCTGATTTAAACAACTCCTGAACTGTTTCTGTACGCAACTCTAAATTGAAGCGATCAAAGAGTTTAAATGACTCATGTTTGAACTCAAGCAAGGGATCCTTTTGTCCTATTGTACGTACGTGAATTTCAGAACGTAGATAATCCATCAATAATAGGTGCTCTTGCCATAGACTATCTATCTTGTTTAACAATAGATGGCGCAAAGCATCGCTCACTGCTTGAACAGCAAACTCTTGATTATTTCCGTAAATTTTTAAGGCTTTTGTCTGCTCTGCCTCCACTTTATCATGGAAAGCTTGTAAAACTTTATCACTAGCCATTAGCTCAATCTGTTCAATTTCAAGGCGATCATCATCAAAACATCCTTCTTCAAAGAAGACAGGGAAATGAGCCATTAGCCACTGACGGTAAGCCTCCGGTTGCCATCCATTATCTGAACTACGAGAACTAAAAAATTGAGTTGCTATAGTTGTACAAGTTATTTCAACTAGTTCTTTAACAAGTTCCTGCAAGTTATCTGTCCACAAAATTTCATCACGGAATTTATAGACCTCCTGACGTTGTTTGTTCATTACATTGTCATACTCTAATGTATGCTTACGTGACATATAATTACGTTGCTCAATCCTTTTCTGTGCAGTTTCTATGGCACGATCTAATAATTTAGAGTCAGTGATTGCTTCCCCTTCTGGTGGTCTCCACTTCTTGAGCATCGTAGTTAAACGCGGCGATATAAAAAGACGTAATAAATTATCTTCAAATGAAAGATAAAATTTAGAACTTCCAGGATCCCCTAAACGTGCACAACGCCCCCCCAATTGTCGATCAATACGACGGGATTGATGGCGAGTAGTTCCTAAAACATACAAGCCCCCTAATTCAGCTATTCCAGGAGCTAGCTTAATATCTGTACCTCGCCCCGCCATATTTGTTGAAATGGTAATAGCTCCCCGTGTTCCTGCGTGGGCCACAATTTCAGCTTCCTGTTCATGATGCTTTGCATTTAAAACTTGGTGTGGAACCTGATTTTGTTTTAAAATACGGGAAATCTTCTCTGATACCTCGACAGATTCTGTTCCTACCAAGATAGGACGCCCTTGTTCATGGACATTTTTAATATCCTTTAGAATTGCGGCATATTTTTCTCGCTCTGTCATGTAAACTTCATTATGGTGATCAATACGAAGACAAGGGCGATGAGTAGGAATAACTAATACATCTAATTTATAAATCTCTTTTAATTCTTTAGCTTCTGTAATAGCTGTACCACTCATTCCAGCCAATTTTTCATACATACGGAAATAATTTTGCAAAGTAACTGTAGCATAAGTTTGTGTTTCTCTTTGAATAGGCACAGCTTCTTTTGCTTCAATCGCTTGATGCAATCCGTCTGAATAACGTCGCCCCGGCTGAGGACGTCCTGTATTTTCATCTACAATTACAACTTTGTGCTCTTGAACAATGTAATCAACGTCCTTCTCCATTAATAAATGAGCTCGGAACAGTTGTCTTAAATTGTGGGCCCGCTCTTTACGTTTTGCATCCTCTTCTCTTAAAGCAATCTTACGTTCTAATTTATCCTGTTCAGACAACAATTTATCATGGTCAACGGCCGCATACTCTGCACCTAAATCGAGCATGATAAAGTCTTCTGCTGCATTGAAAGATTCATCGTAAAAATCAATCCAAGTAGAGATACCCTTATCTGTTAATTCATACTCATTTGCTTTTTCGTCTACGATGATATATAGTTCAGCTAAAGCTTTTGCTTTTTCTTCCTTATTTTGTTCAGCATAATAATAAATATCCCATCTTTCAATACGCTCACGAGTGTCTGGATCTTCTAAAACACGCTTTAAGATTCGGTTACGAGGAGTTCCTTTACTAACCAACCAAAGTCGGCGATAAGCTTCGTTTTCTTGTGCGGCTAATTCTTTGGAAACTTTATCTTCCTTCCGAGCATTATCGACCTGTTCTAAAACTTTTTTCGCGTCTGTAGCCAACTTATTACAAAAATCACGCTGTTTGATGACTAGAGAGGCAACACCATCCTTTAGCTCATCGTACATTTGTCTACTGACAGGCACTGGTCCAGAGATGATAAGTGGTGTTCGTGCTTCATCGATTAAAATTGAATCGATCTCATCCACTATAGCAAAGTAGTATCCTCTCTGCACTTGATCTTCTTTACGCATAGCAGAAGAGTGATCTCGCAAATAGTCAAAACCAAATTCTGAAGCTGTTCCATAAACAATATCACAATTATAAATAGCTTTACGTTGTTCAGGAAAGGCATTTGTTGTCAGAGCCCCTGTTGTTAGACCTAACCAACGGAATATAGCTCCAATCCAATCGCAATCCCTTTGCACTAAATAGTCATTAACTGTCACCAAATGAACAGGTTTTCCTGAAATAGCATTTAGGTAAAGGGGCATAGAAGCCGTTAGAGTTTTCCCTTCCCCCGTCTGCATTTCTGCAATAAATCCATAATGCAATCCTATTGCACCCAAAACTTGAACATCATAGGGAACCATATCCCATCTTTGACTGTAACCAGATACATGAACTTCTGTACCCCGAAGTCTACGGCATACGTTTTTTACGACTGCATAGGCTTCTGGCAATAATTGATTTAAGCTTTCCCCTTTCTGGTAGCGGGCTCGGAATTCTTCTGTTTTTGCGCGTAATTGTTCATCTGGAAGATCTTGAAGCTCTTTATCAGCTACGTTCACTTGACCAACAATCTTCCAGTATTTTTTTAATTGGCGGCTTTGTGCCGTTCCAAAAATCTTCTTAATCCAATCAAACATATAAGAAATCTATTTTTATATTGTTAATGTAAATGAACTGATTTTCCCAAAGGCTGACCCATTAAGCAACGAATCTCTAATCCACTACGCGATAATTCTAATAAATCGGGTTCAAATTGGATCACCTTTGGTTCAAAAATAAGGATAAGGCTAGAGCCGCCAAATTCAAAATAACCCTTTTCGTCACCTTTGTGGTTGACTTGGTGAGGCTTATAAGTATGACATATACTCCCTACGCTTGTTGCACCCACTTCAATCATTAAGAAGGTCCCAAATAATTCAGATTTACAGCGGGAAATAACCCGTTTATTTTGCATAAAAATTTTTGCATTGTGCTTGAGCGCCAAAGGATTTACTGAATATAAATGTCCATTGATCAATTGAGGCGCACTTGGAATACATTCTATAGGGAAATGATATCTATGATAGTCTGTTGGACACAAACGAGCGATCACCATGCTTCCTTCCGCATACCTCTTCGCTAATTGCTTGTCTCCGATAAGTTCAGCTAAGTTTAAAGACAATCCTTTTACTACAATATCTTCTACTGTATGTAGCTCAGGATAAATACTATACCTTCCATCTGCAGGAATGACAGCTATTCCTGCCCCTGCTGTTATCGGCCTAGCCTCAGGCTTGAGCTTACGAATGAAGAAGTCATTAAAAGAATTGAACGATGTTAAGGGTTCTAAAAATTCAGAAGAATCTATTCCAAATTTTTTTATAAAAGGTTTGATTTTCCGCTTGCTAAAGCTTGTCTTCTGTAACCAGCCATATAGAACTGAAAAAAAGAAAAACTGACTAATAGCATACATAAGCATTCTACCTATAGTGCGGCTTAACCAAGCTGATCCATAGAAAAAAGTAATAGCTTCTCGTCCATAGATAAGTTCTTCTTCTATGCTTTGTGACTTTCTATCAATAAATTTTAGGGAATAAAGGTCTTTCATGAATTTTTATGCTTTTAAAAGGATAGTATATATTTCTTATTACTTAAGGCCTGGAAAGCCCTTGATTATTATTTAACTGAGCAAACAAACTAATTTCTTCAATAAATTCAGATGGAAAAATAGAAGCTAATTGTTTAGTTTGAATAGTTCGCCATACAGTTGCCGCCGCAGTTACAATGGATTCACTTAACTCTTGATCTTGGCTTTTTGCAAAAAACTTTGCCTTAACTTGAAGATAAGTTTCAATATCTCTTCTTAAATTCTGTTGGAGTTCCAAATTACTTTGCGTTATCGCAATCAGATGATCCAAAGCTAATATAGCTTGCTGATCTGATAAGTCTTTCATTACAGTAGTTTTAGAAGTAGATACAGATGTTGGATGCACACTAAAGACAGTACTCTGTAAAAAAATTCCACTTGTAATGTTCGAAATAAATATCAGCTTTGTCACCAAGGATTTGCGCATATAACTCTCTTTGCAGGAATTGTTTTATTTAAAAAAAATTAGCAGAAGATTAAAAGGAAAATTACCATCTAAAATTTTACTATTTTAAATATCCCTCAGAAAACAAGGGATTTTATTAGAACGACATATTTCCACGACTCTAATTATAAGGATCAAAATTAAATGAGCCAACAGATTGTTGTCAAAGGATATCAAATAGGGAAGAAAATTGATCAATCTGGATTGCATACAATTTATAAAGCGATCCAAATTGCAACCGGAAATAATGTTTTTTTAACCTTAATACCTGTTCGACCTGGCCCTACCCTTAAAACTTTATCGAAAAGAGCGGAACAAGCTAAGAAATTTACTCACCCAGGGCTTGTAGCTCCTTTAGATTATGGGATATTGCCTAATGACCATTTTTATTATACGCAATCAGCGATCCCCTCATCACTGCTTGTTGATGTTTTAGAACAGGTAACTCATACATCAAACTACTGGTTCAATTTAGCTCATTACTTCATTAAAACATTAGAATTGGTAGCCTACATCCACTCTGCTGGTACAACTCACCGTGATATAGCGACTAATCATATTCGTGTAGACCGAAAAGGTAACGTTAGTTTAGAAGGTTACATAAATCCTCGTCTAAAATCTGAATCTCGCAATATCGCAAATATTGTACATTTGCCATATATGTCTCCCGAACAATTACGTGGGGCCCCAGCTGATCGCAAAACAGACATATATTCCTTAGGTGTTACTTTTTTCGAACTGATTACAGGCCAAGTCCCCTATGAATCCAACTATGTAAAAATCGATGAAATTAGTAGAGGGATCACGCCATCATTAAGTCACTATCGATTAAATATTCCAGAAGAGATAGAATTAATGTCATTAAAGGCATTGGCACCTCGAGAGCATCGTTATAATAACGTATATGAATGGATTCAAGACTTAGAAAAATTTTATAATCAAAGATCTTTACTGCTCAAACTCAAGGACTTTTCCTCAACCATAAAAAATATTTTGGCTTTTAAGACTTAAAAAGAATGACCTCACCCTATCAACTTAATGATACTATAGCCGCAATAGCAACCCCTCCTGGAGAAGGGGGTGTTGCTATCATCAGAATCTCAGGCAAAGATTCTATCTCAATTGCACAGAAAATATACTCTGGAAATATATCTTCTTACAAAAGCCATACAGCTCATTACGGTAAAATTAAAGACTTAGAAGGAAAATTTGTAGATAACGTCTTATTATTGTACATGAAGAACCCTAAATCATATACAGGAGAAGACACCATAGAAGTTCATTGTCACGGCGGAAGCCTTATCTCAAGAAAAGTCTTAGAAATTATTTTACAAGCTGGCGCAAGACCTGCACAACCAGGAGAGTTTACATTTCGAGCCTTTTTTAATGGCAAGGTCGACCTTAGTCAGGCGGAAGCTGTCCAATCGTTAATTGGTGCTAAAAACGAATTAGCTTTACTAGCCGCAGAAGACCAGCTAGAAGGAAAATTATCACGTCGCATTTCTGAAATTCAAAACAAGCTTCTTGACATCACTGCAATTTTAGAAGCTTGGGTAGATTTCCCAGAGGAGGGCTTAGAATTTGCCTCCATAGAGGAAATTCAACAATCACTTAATGGTATTATAAATGAAATGCAGCACCTTCAAAATACATTTCATGAAGGAAGACTGATCCATAATGGTATATCTTTGTGCCTGATTGGGAAGCCTAATGTTGGTAAATCTTCTTTAATGAATGCTCTGTTAGGTAAAGATCGTGCTATTGTGACAGATGTACCGGGAACAACCCGCGATTTGCTTGAAGACACCTTACTATTAAACGGTCTTAATTTTAGATTAATTGACACAGCAGGAATAAGAGAAACTACAGAGCAAATTGAGCAAGAAGGCATTCGGCGCAGTCAACAAGCAATGGAAGAAGCAGATCTTATCTTGCTGGTACTTGATGTCACACGTTTATTAGAAGCAGAAGACCAGTTACTATTAAATAAGGTGCCTCTGCATAAAACTTTAGTCATCTGGAATAAGATTGACCAGGTACATGATCCACTCCCCTCTATAGCCTTTCCTTATCAAGTTCAAGTTTCCGCTAAGCAGTATCAAGGACTTGAAAAATTAAGTGCAGCTATAGACCAAATTCTATGGAAGCATGGCCACCCATCTAAAGAAGAGATTGTTATTACCAATATACGTCATAAAGATGCAATAGCCCAAGCTATTCAATTTGCAACTCGTGTAACCTATGGATTAGAGTCAGGGATCTCGCCAGAGTTCCTTACAGCAGATATACGTGGCTGTCTTAAAGAATTAGGTAAAATCATTGGAATGGATATTACTGAAGAAGTACTTTCATCCATTTTCTCTAAATTTTGCATTGGAAAATAATTATAGATCCGAAGAAAGCAGAATAAATTGTAATTGAAGGGTTCCCGTTAACCCTTTAATTCTTTAACGAAATCTAGCCCTTATAAATTTACTTCCTACCTAGTTGCTTATAATTGATAAGTTATTTTTTTTAGTGAGAATCAGTGCTTATAGATACGATTGAAAGTCCCTAGTTTCAATTGTTTTTTTCATCATTTAACATTAATCAACTATTTGGCTTAAATAAATGACTTAACTACAGAGCGAGTAAGTCTTTCTCAAAATAAATTCCAAGTTATTAGACCTAAACTACAAAAATATTAGTATTTAGGTTTAAAAAAAAGAAGATCACTTTAATTTCGATTATGATAGTATACAAAAAGCAAAAAAATTAAAAAAAGTTTTAAAGCACTTATACATATTATGAAATTAGTATGCCGCTCTTTTCTTTAGACTACTTTTTGAGAGCAACCGTACATCTGTTGTAAAAGTCCTATTCATTTGGATCATTCTAAGATAGTTTTATCTGATTTTTAGCAAATGCCCCCTCTCTCTTATTGATACTTATACCTGACACAACTAGGTTCACCCTTTTTTTGGCTAAAAAACAGTTAAATTGTCCGTACCTTGCATATCTTAGAGATATTTTAAGAGGCTTTATATAGATTTATACCCCCTAAAAAAATTAAACAAAATAAAACTTAAAAAAGGATATTTTATAAAAATGGATAAAATAGACATAGTCATTCATAGAGATACTCTGGTTCCTGAATCTATTTCGTATGATTATACTGATTCACTTTCAGCTGAATTATTGGATAAAATCTTATCATATTTTAATAACCAAGAAAATCTAGTTAATAGTTTAGTGTGTAGAAGATGGAATAAAATTACTAAGCAAATATGTGAAGTAAGAATTAAAAAAGAGATAGAATCTCTTTTATCCAATATTTGCCGTAAGCTAGAGGAGGAAGGAGAGGAGGAAGAGAACAAAAATGAAGATAAAATTTCTGTCACACTCCAACCCATTTTAGATCGCTTAAATACAGCTTATAATTTGCTGCAAAGTTGTAATTCTACTCACTCTATTAAAGATATATGTGAAATTATAGAACCAGCTATAACATCGATTCATCATTATAGTATAAAAAGTGGAAAACCGATCAATACTTTTTATCAAAGTATCAGTTTTGAGAGTGACTCTAGACCTTACTTTGTAAATATTAGTGAAAGTAATGAGTTATCTAAACTTTCCTTAGGAAGCCGAATTAAGTTAGATAGGCTTTATGAACTTCAAGGAACAGATGAAGAAACTACAGATTTATCTAATAGAAATATAAATGCATTTCGAAGTACCGTAAGATCAAACATTAAAGATATTTTATTGTTTAGGATATTAAAAATAGTTATGGTAGCTGCAGTTCTATGCTCAATTCCAGTAATCGCTAATTCTATTGCATCTAACTATATAGATAACTATCCTAGTAAAGCAATTAATATAACGACTATATCGATAATGGCTATATCTGCAAATATATTTGCCCTGTATAAACATTTGCCTGGATTAATCGAAGACTATCAAGCTAGAAAAATTTATAAGCAAACTGTTCAAATTTCTCACAAACAAGACGAAAACCATAATTCATTAAAAAACAATATATTACCCAGCGTTTAAACATAAAAAACAAATTTAAATTTAATATGTACTATCCAGATTTTTACTTAAAATTCACTCAAAATAATAAATATTTTAAAATTCCTCAATTTCAATCTGAAACAAATGCCACTAATAACCTCTCATCTGCTGGCAAAGATATTATAAAAGAAATCTTTAAATACTATAAATTTGAAGAGGCACTTCCCTGTAGATTGGTCTGCAAGCAGTGGAAGCAGATAGCAGATAATGTTATTCAGGAAAGGTTAGAAACAGGTATAGATGAAGCTATCGATTTTTTAAAACAGGATGAAGCTAAAGTTGCAATTGATAAAGAGATATATAGCCAATTAGAAAAAGCTCTTACAACCTTAAGAAAGAGTTCTGAAAAGGAAAATCTCTCTTTGAAGAATATTCTAGAATCATTAAATTCAATCTTTTTTAATGGAGAAATAAAAAATGTCTCTCAGAGACAAGAAATAATAAAAATTCTTCGAGAGAACATTTCTACCAATGCATCCAATTTTATTTTTATGAATGCACTAATGAAACTAAGCTTGAAAAAAGATGCTAGTATAATAGATTTGTACGACAACGTGACTAAACTCCGAGGAGAGTATTTAGACTTAAACGAAACTGACACAGAGCTTGAAGCCCAGCTTATAAAGAGAGCAAAGTGCGAGCTTTATTCTAGAGCAACTGTTGCACTAGCGTTATTACTTCTAGGATCTATTACTTCTTATATACTCAATCTAGAACTGTCCAAAACACATGAATCATATCCTGCTGTACCAATAACAATTTCAAGTATAGCTGTACTTGCGATCATTCTATTCGGATGTGCCTCACACAAGCAATTACCAAGCATATGGCGTAATTATCGCTCTCAGTTGATATTTAAAAGAAAAATATCGCAAGACGATTCCAATGTTTAGATCTTTAGAAGTATTGGATCTTTGAAGATGGATGATATCTATTTATTGACTTTATACACATAGAAAAATTTAAACATACATGATATAGGGCAATAGCTTAAAAATATTCAATTTATTGAGTGTTAAGGAAAATTGAATTTTAACATCTTCAATTAAACCTTCGATTGCAAGCATATAAGAGATTTTAAGCGATTGCCCTGATTCAAAATATTTAATTGCTAAACCAAACGAATTTTCATTAATTTTAAGTGCTTGTACAACTATTTAATAGTTCAATAGAAGCACTTAGATTTAGACTTTTGCAAAAAAATTCTTTCCATTTGTGAATAAGATCATTAAATACAGTAGCTCCACTTACGGCTGAATATGTAGTTGCTCCCATTCTTTAAATAGAGAGTCGCTGTACCATAATTTATCTTTATAATAGATATTTCCAGAAGCTTTTAAAGTATTATGCTCATGCTTCTCTCCTAAAGCCACTGTTACATTCCTAACAACAGTACCATGTGGACTAAAGCTAGTAGATGCCCCTGTTGGCATAATAGTATAAGATAGCTGGTACTCTGAGATATCAAATTCCCTTTCTCGTTGCTTAGAGCCATTCAAGTAATACCAAGTTTCTTTTGCTTTAACTGGGTGATGGTAATTCATCACAGCAATATGACCTGAGCTAGGAGCTTTCCCTTCAAGGCGAGTATCTCGCCATTGAGCGCTACTAGCAGGAAAACTGATTTCAGATGCAATATTGCCATCTGGATAATAAGTTTTCCACAACCCGATAGGAAATCCTGAATCGTACTCTCTCTCTTCAATTAGCTTAAAGTCTCTATTATAGATACGTTGGGCTCCATGTAGCTTACCTTCCTGCCAATTAATCTCTACTAGTAAGTGTCCATCCTCATCATAACGTTCTGTTTTTCCGTGCAACAGTAAACGATCCTGGAATGATTGGAATCTTTTAATCAACGCTACTTTTTCAGGAGCTTTTTGTATCTGTTCATAAAAATGAATGGAATATGAGATGTTCACTATTTGAATAGAAATTTGTTTAAGTGTTCCATTTGGATAACGTGAAATCTTTATACCAGGCGTATCTAAATTAATTTCAAACCATTGATCCTTAAGACGTATTTGTAACATTTTTGTGTCTGGATTAGCAGTCGTTTGCGAAAATCTGTCTGCACTAATAAAGCCCAATGACAAAGCTACTATAGCAAGCATATTTTTAAAGTTCATAATTACCTCTAGTATTCTAAAAATAATTTTCGGCAGAAAGTCAAACCAAATTACATAAAATAAACAACAAGGAGAATGCACCTTTAAAAAGATCAAATATAAATAATAATAATTTATAATATTATTTATTTAATAAGAATGGAGTTAGCGAAAAGATGATAGTAAATTAAAAAAGGATATTTTAAAATTTAAACATAGGCCAATATCAGAAAATACACTCTTACAAATTCGCAAGGATCTATTGATGCATTAGCAAAAGTTATTTTTGTATTTTTTAGAAAGAGTCAGTTTTTAATGAGAAGATTTTTTTGGTAAATATTAAAATAACAGCCACATTTATTCTTAACTATAAAGCAACAGTAACCCCTAAATTAAGGGTAAGTTTAATGTAGCTGCTTATCTTTCAAAGTTTGTAAAACATTTATTTCTTTATCATACATTGCCGTCTGTGTATTATGGCTCGTATCTGTATGTTCATCTGGTAAAAATCCACCTGCTTGCATAGCCCACATCTTAGCATAGTGACCATTTGCATATATCAAATCTTCATGTCTTCCATCCTCAATTAACACCCCTTGATTGAAAACTAAGATACGATCCATTTTTGAAAGAGTTGATAAGCGATGGGCAATAACAATAGTTGTACGTTGTTCCATTAAATGATAAAGGTCTTCTTGTAGCTCTTGCTCTGTTACTGAATCCAAAGCCGACGTTGCTTCGTCTAAAATTAAAATAGGAGCATCTTTAAGTAATGCGCGCGCAATTGCAATCCTTTGTCTTTGTCCACCTGAAAGTTTAACGCCTCTTTCTCCTGCTAATGTTTCATATCCTAATGGTAATTTGGTAATAAAATCATGGCAATGGGCCCTCTTCGCAACCTCTATAATTTCATCATCTGTAGCTGATAATCGTCCATATCGAATATTATCTTTTAAAGTTCGATGAAATAAACTGATATCTTGTGGAATAAGTGAGATATGTTCTCTTAATGAATCTTGAGTTACTTGATGTATATCCTGCCCATCAATAAGAATACGCCCCGATTTTAGATCAAAAAACCTTAATAAAAGATTCGTGAAAGTCGTTTTACCACTTCCCGAATAGCCAACTAAACCAACTTTTTGTCCCGGCTCTATGATTACTGTTTTATTTTTAAATATAGGTGCCTGTCCTTCATAGCCAAAAGTCACATTATCAAATACAATTTTACCTTCAGATACATACAATAGCTTTGCTTCTGGTTGATCGATGATTTCGTGTGGGACTCGTATTAGACTCAATGATTGACGACACTTACCTATTTCTTTAAATAAGTTTGGTAATTCCGATCCAGAATACCATGTCATAGAAACTAATCCCCAACATGTGTAAAAGATATAAACAAGCTCGTTAGCAGTAATATTGCCTTGTTGCCATTGTTTAATTTGAAATAAAGTCATTATAACACCGATGACTACAAAAGAAAGAATACCTAGAGCTGTACGAATATTAGCATTTAGGTACAGCATATCATGGTGTTTTTTTTGCTCCTTTTGCTGATATCGCCCAATATAATTATGCTCCCAAGGCACACGAGCAAAAGCTTTAACGAGAATAGTATTAGTTAAACTGTCGACAATGACCCCATTAAGTTTATTTTTAGCCTTCGAATGCATATTTGAGGCTTTATTGCAACGTTCCGAGACTAACAAACAAAATCCAAGATGTAGGATAGCCCACCCAACTATAATAATGGCAAATATAGGATGCACACTTATAAAAATAAGGACTCCTATTGCAAAAGCAACTAACGAGGGTATAAAAACAGATAATACAAGGTCCATAATTTGAGTTAATCCTTCTGGCAAGGATTCTATCTTACTTGCTATATCTCCTGCAAAATGCTCGGAAAAGTAACTAAAAGAGTGCTTCTGTACATACTCAAAAGTATGCATACGTACAGAAGCTTCAAACCTAGGGTATAGAGCTGCTGAAATATAATTTGAGGCGCGATACATAATCTCTATAGTAATCCAAAGGGTAACCCCGTATGCTATAGGACTAGCAATAACTACCCATATTTCTGAACGGTTACCTGTAAAAGAGATAATCTTATCGAGAAAAATCTTGAAAATATAGGGCATAAGCGTATGATCAATGGCCCATGCAAGGCAACTAATCCCTAAAAGAGCAAAGAGAATCCAAAATGGCTTAACACATTGCCATAAAAAAGGGGTAAGCTTTTGCGCTGCATCTTCCTTAATTCTTTTATTTTCCATTTAACACCCCTTAAGTAGAAAAACTAAATTTAAAAGATTGAATAGTCCCCTAGCAAGACTTTGTTGGAAAAGGTCTATCATACTGCTTACAAAAAGTTATGCAAATGATTTGATAGTACAAGAGCTACTTAAAACTTATTAGTTTATAACCTAACCTTTTAAGCAACTTATTTATAATGAATAATTAATAAGAAAAGGTCAATCTATTTTTGCAAACTTGGGGTAAAAAGGCTCCCCTTTTTATGCCGTTTGCGCTATCATACTGCCATTCTTTAGCCTTTTAATAAGGCCCATCGTTCATTAAAATTTAAACTTTGTTATTGAGGATACATCACTTATGACAGTTGAAAAAACTCTATCTATCTTAAAGCCTGACTCTGTTGCAGGAAATAATATTGGCGCTATCCTTTCCCGCTTTGAAAAAGCTGGTTTAAAAATTATTGCTATGAAAATGATTCATCTTTCTAAAGAACAAGCTGCCGGTTTTTATGCTGTACATAAAGCTCGTCCCTTCTTTAACGACTTAGTTAACTTTATTTCTTCCGGTCCTGTTGTTGTTTCAATCCTTGAAGGGGAGAATGCTATTAAGCGTAATCGTGAAATTATGGGTGCTACTAATCCTAAAGAAGCTGCTCCTGGTACAATCCGTGCAGACTTTGCAAAGAACATCGACAATAATGCTGTACACGGTTCTGATGCTCCAGAAACTGCAGCTGTCGAAATTGCTTACTTCTTTAGCACGACAGAAATTCACCTACGCAAAGAGACTTGTGGTAGCTGTGGTTGCCATTAAAAATAGCTAAATTTAAAGAAGCATTTACGCCATTTTGCGCAAATGCTTCTAGAATTTTGCTAATTTCTCATTCAACGAATCTACTTATTACTATACTGACGTATACCCTTAACTAACTACATCCCTTAGCTATAGGTAGCCTAAAATTTATTTGTACTTTGGTTAGAAAATAACAAACACAAATAATTCGTCAACTTAAGATCCAGTGTGTAAAATACAATTTTTTCAATCTATAGTTTTTGTAAATAGATCCTTGATCTAGAATAGATTATTTTGCTTGTTTAAAAGAGTTCAAAGATATGAAAGTTGCTATTTTAAAAAGTCAATTAGCCTCAGGTGGTGGAGGTTTAGAGAAATATACTCGTAGAATTATTGAGGCATTTCTTAAAAAAGGTTGTGACTTAACTATTCTGACCACAGGGAAACCCCAAGATATTCCGACTGGTTGTAAAGTTGTTGCATTAGAAAAACCATTTCGTGCGACCTGGCTTAGGTTATTGCAGTTCGACTCTTGGTGTAGAGACTGGCTCTCACAAAATAAGATGGACATCATATTTGGCTTAGAAAGGAATAGTTACCAGACGCACTACAGAGCTGGTAATGGAGTTCATTTAAAATTTATGCAGCTAAGACAACAAACAGATCCTCTTTTAAAACGCTTTACAACTTACTTAAATCCTACACACTATATTCTTAAAAATATTGAACAAAAAGCCTATACACACCCAGATTTGAAAATCCTTTTTACAAATTCCTATTTGGTTAAAGGGGAAATTTTAGAATATTACCCATCTGTTGCCCCTGAAAAAATATGTGTGGTACATAATGGAGTGGAATGGGAGCAGTGGCAGTTTCAATTTGATATAGGTCTTTCTAAGCGGACTGAGATTTGCAAACAACTTAAACTAGATCCTACTGCTTTTCAGTTTTTATTTGTAGGTCATGGCTTTCAACGTAAAGGCCTTCATTTTTTACTAGCAGGATTAGCCCTACTTAATAAAACAGAACGTAATTGGCAACTAGCTGTAGTTGGTCAAGATAAAAGCAGGGCTTCATTTGAAGCACTTTCTGCCAGATTAGGATTGCAAACACAAGTGAAGTTTTACGGTTCGCAAAGCACTATACTGCCCTTTTATCAAACCGCCGATTGTGTGACTATTCCATCTCTTTATGACCCTTTTGCAAATGTAACTGTTGAAGCCCTTGCTATGGGTAACTATGTAGTATCCTCTCCATATAATGGAGGCAAAGAAGTTCTCAACTTCGAATCAGGATCAATTATCGAAAACTTATTTGAACCTGAAGCCGTAGCTGTATCTCTAGCTCAAGCTATGGCTCATCCTAAAAATTTTATAAATGCGGAAAGAATTCGAAATAGCATAAAAGCTCTTGACTTTTCGAACCAGCTGAATATGTTAATAGATAAAACATTGACGACCTAAGAAAGCAACTATGAAGATAATTGATCACCGGCATATTAAATATTGTATAGCATTTTACTGTCTGAGGTTAATAGGAATTCCTTTTCGCGCTTTGCCTTATCCTGTTTTGCACAAAATGGGAAAGTTTTTAGGTTCCATAGCCTATTATCTAGGGGGAAAACACTCTAAAAGAACTTTAAATAATTTGGCTATTGCAAAAAGCTTGCAACTCTCTCCCTCACAGATGAAAGCTATAGCTAAAAAATCATTTCAAAACCTAGTTATAACCACTTTAGAGTATTTTAAATTAAAATACAGTCGTGATCGACTTGAGGAAATAGTTGTTTGTGATAATCCAGAGATTATAGATTCTATTTTAGAGCAAAAAAAAGGGATTATCTTTTTATCTGGTCACCAAGCAAATTGGGAAGTTCCTTTTTTGAAACTGACTCAAAAAATTTCGGGAATTGCAATTGGACGCCCTATTAAAAACTATATTTTATACAAATGGATTTTATCGATTCGACAAATGTTTGGAGGTAAAGTTATTCATCCCAAGCAAGCTTTAACTCAAGGCTTGAAAATCTTGCAGGAAGGGGGCTTTATCGGCATTGTTGGAGATCAAGCTCTTCCCGAAAGTAGTTATACTTACCCTTTTTTTGGAACTAAGGCTTGGACATCCCCCGCGCCAGGTTTATTAGCTTATAAAACTGGTTGTCCTATAGTAGTTACGACAACTTACCGCAATTCCCACGATTCTCGCTATCATGTTTATTACCATCAGCCTATTTGGCCGAATAAGAAAAATTCAGCAAAATTAGAAGTTATACGTTTAATGGATCAAGCCTTAGGGTATCTAGAAGCTAGTATTCGCCAAAGACCAGAACAATGGCTGTGGCAACATAATCGCTGGAAGCAACATCACATGAGTATGGTCAAAGCTAAATACAAGTATGACTTTATTCTTATTATCTTACCTCCTAAGGCTATGGAAGCAACTGAAATTTACAGAGCTCTATATTGTCTTAAAGATTTGTATCCTCGCGGGCAATTTACCTTAGCTGTCTCTCGTGCTTTCTTTGCAGGACTTGATGTTTTGGAAGATAAATGGACAGATGCTGTTGAAGTTGAAAAAATAATTGTCTATCGTGATGACACGCTGTCTGACATTTTGCAAGAAGATTGGCATATTCAACTTGTTTTTGATTTTTATAATGATCCAAAAATAGCTAAACATTTTAAAAAATTAGGAGCTTTTGAAGTTATCAATGGCTATCAACTTGGTTCCATGATCGATCAGAAATCTAGACCTGTAGACATAACTCAGCAGCCTTTATCTCGACTTCTTCGCTTAGCATTGTGCAGCTAATAGTTTAAATTTTTCAATGGTAAGTTGTTAAATTAGGCTATTTAAAAGCTTTATCAAGAATATACCTTCTCACAGATAGCAGTAAGAAGGTAGACTTTAAATATTTTTTAGTTTGAACTAGATAGTAATAGCTTATAACGAATTAAACCCTCTTTCAGATAATCAATCCAATCTTCTAGAGTACTGACAGTAGAAAAGTAGGGTTCCTCCAAAATGCAAGGATGAACGCCTTCCCTGGCTAAAAGCCAATTTAAAATAATTAGATCTGTGCGTCCTTGCCCGTCAATCCAAGGATGTAACCATTCTAATTCAGCATAAAGTCTTGCTATTAGGCTAATGACCTTTTCTTGGTATTGCTCTTTTAACTGCGTTATTTCTTTACTTACATCTAGATCATCTGATAACAATTTTTGAATTTTTGAATTTATATCTTTTTGAAGAGCTCCCAAATGTGCATTGAATTCAAATATAAGTTGGGTGGTTACTTCTTGCTTGTCATTAGCACCTGTGTAGTTAATACTGAGGTCATTAGATTCTCTTGCAATACTGTAAGCAAAGGCTTTATCTAGGTTTAATCGACTTTTTACAATTTCAAATACATTATTTAGCTTGTTGCTCTGCTCTGTGCATAGATTATGTAATTGCTCCCTAATTCCCTCCACTTTATCGCCTAAAATATCACAAATTTGTTCATTATTCCTATCTACATAGCCATTGCCAAACTGCTCTAAAAACCAATCCCTAATTTGGGTAATTTGGTGGTCATCTTCACATTTTTGCTCAGATCTATTATTTGGGTCTTCTACAGTGCTGCGCTGAAGAAGTTCCCAAAGCTTGTTCATATTTTTGGTAGCCTCTATCCTCAATTTATTAAGGGATTTGAAATCTTGACTATATAACTTTAATACACATCTACCACTTTCTATTCGAAATTGTTCTACTTGGCTATACCTACAAATTGTGTTATTGTTTTTTCCGTCAAAATGTTGACATGCAGCTGAATGAACCTTTGCATAAAGCTCGAGGGATAATGGTTGGTTAAAATTTTGATTTAAAACGTTACATGCGTCTTCGATTCCTCTCCAGTAACCAGGCTCTTTTCCTCTACCATGAAGACCTTCATCGAATACCATTTTGCCAAAGTTATGACAATTACCATCGATAATCTGTTTCCACCAATTTTCACCTAAGGCATAAAATTGATACTTAGCTTCCTCTGCTGAAGGAATAATTTTCTGCTCTCTCAAGAAATCTCTTGAAATATTGCTTATTTGCGGATTCATAGGAGACTTTTCTATTTCCTCCTCTATATTCGTAAATTCTAAACTACGGTGATCAATAGGACTGACAGGATTTAACATATGAATTCCTTATTTAGTTAACTATTTTGATATGATTATAATAGATGAAAATACAACAAGATCAAATAAAAAATAAATAATGAATAAAAATAAAAAAAAAGAGAAAGGAACAATTCTATCGCGTCTAAAAAAAGAACTCATTTTTTTCAGTAGAAAAACCGATAAAATAGTAATAATGTGCCAAAGGAAAAATTTAAGCTATTCGATTTGGAGTTTTTTGCATGCAGATCTTTGTTGTGGTAAACGATCTAGAAGATTGGCCATTAGACATCCCCGGTGTAAAAGTCATTACAGCAAAATCATACGTCACGCATGCACTGTATAACCGATTACGTCATGTGAAGGTCTTTAACTTCTGTAAGTCATATCGGTACCAAAGTTTGGGTTATTACGTCTCTTTGCTTGCTACAGCACGAGGCCATAAACCACTGCCCACGGTACAAACTATACAAGATCTAAAATCACCAACTATGGTGCACTTTGTCTCTGATGAGCTTAACGGACTCATACAGGAAACTCTAATCGACCTAAACCAAGAAAGCATTACTTTAGATATCTATTTTGGCAAATCCTCTATAAAAAAATATGAACGGCTTTGCAACCAACTTTTTAGGCAATTTGCTTCCCCTCTGCTAAGAGTTCAATTTAATCTAATTAATCAAACCTGGTCTCTGCAAAGCGTATTATCCCTTTCTATTACAGATATCTCCAAGACAGATTATCCGTTTATAGAAAGCGCAACCATAGATTATTTCTCTAAAAAAAGGCAACCTCCCCCGAAAAAACAAAATTCCAGGTATGATTTAGCTATTTTATACGATCCTAAAGAGGAACATGCCCCTTCTAATGAGCGAGCCCTACAAAAATTTGTTAAAGCTGCGGATTCCTTAGGCTTGAACGTTGAGTTCATACAGAAGGAAGACTTTGGTAGATTAGCAGAATTTGATGCTCTGTTCATCCGGGAAACAACAAATGTTAATCATCATACCTACCGCTTTGCTCGCAAAGCTGCAGCTGAAGGACTTGTAGTGATTGATTCGCCTGACTGCATTTTAAAATGTAGCAATAAAGTCTACTTAGCTGAAATGCTTGAACATCATGATATACCCGCTCCTAAGACAATTATTGTTCATAAGGACAATGTCAAACAGATCATTCAAGAATTAGGGCTACCCTGTATTTTAAAGCAACCTGATAGTGCATTTTCCTTAGGAGTTACTAAGGTAAATAGTGATGAAGAGCTGGTAAAGATAACTAAAGAATTGCTAGCAAGATCTGATTTATTGATTGCTCAAGAGTTTATTCCTACACAATTTGACTGGCGCATCGGAATCTTAGATGGAACTCCCCTTTTTGCCTGTAAATATTATATGGCTCGCCGTCATTGGCAAATTTATGACAAATCACAGACGGGAAAGACTTACTCAGGAAGGTCTGAAACCTTCGCTATTAGTCAAGCTCCTAAGCCTGTTGTTCGCGCTGCTCTTAAAGCGGCTAACTTAATCGGTCAGGGATTTTATGGGGTAGACCTAAAAGAAACTGAAAATGGTTGTTATGTTATTGAAGTTAATGACAACCCTAGTATCGACAGTGGTGTAGAAGATATTATCTTGCAGGATGAGTTGTATTTAAAAATTATGCAAACTTTTGTAAAGCGGATAGAAGAAAGTAAAAAAGGGATTTAAAATACTATGGAAAAGTTGATTCTTCCCCTATTCCAAGGTTATGGAATTGAGCTTGAATACATGATTGTCAATAAGCAAACTTTAAACGTCGACCCTATTACAGACAAAGTACTTTATACAGTAGCTAAAAACTATGATAATGAAGTTGAGAGGGGTGAAATTAGTTGGTCTAATGAATTAGCTTTACACGTCATTGAATTAAAGACTACAAAGCCTGCTAAGTCTCTTAAAAATCTAGAAATCTCTTTTCAAGATAATGTAAGACAAATCAATTCAATCCTTGAATCTTTTAATGCTTGCTTAATGCCAACTGCAATGCATCCATGGATGGACCCGTACCAGGAAATGCACTTGTGGCCTCATGAATATAATCCTATTTATGAAGCATATAACCGAATCTTTAATTGCTGTGGTCATGGTTGGGCTAACTTGCAAAGCACCCATATAAACCTTCCTTTCGCTGATGATATTGAATTCGCACAACTTCATGCAGCTATTCGATTATTACTGCCTATTATGCCAGCTCTTACCGCTAGTTCGCCTATAGTTGAAGAGAAACTGACAGGTATCCTCGATAATAGACTACATGTGTATCAAAATAATGCAAAAATAATACCTTCAATTACTGGAAAGGTTATTCCTGAACATTGTAGTAGTGAAAAAAATTATCGAGAATCAATTTTAGCTTCTATGTACCATGAAATTGCACCCTATGACCCCGACAAATTACTACAGCACGAATGGCTTAATTCTCATGGTGCAATTGCTCGCTTTGAGCGCAATACAATAGAAATTAGAATATTAGATATACAAGAGTGCCCGCAAGCAGACATTGCTATTGCTACTGCTATTGTAGAAACACTAAAGTCCTTAATTGCTGAAAAATGGCATGAGCTTAATGATAAAGAGTGGGAAGTTGAACCCCTCTATGCTATCTTTTCTTCATGCGTAAAGGAAGGATCTGAAGCTATTATCAGCAATCGTCATTATTTAGATCTATTCGGTTTTCCTGCTAATGCGACTCAATGTCGTGCAAAAGAGTTGTGGCAACATATCATAAACTCGCTAGATTTAAACTCATTAGGCAATTTAAAAGGTATTCTGGAAATGATAATTGATAAAGGAACGCTTGCACAGCGTATCGAAAAAGCATGGAAGAGCCAACCAACTAAACACCAACTCAGAGAGATATATGAAAAATTGTGTTATTGTCTAGCTCATGGCGAACTATTTAAAGGTTAAGGATGTTTTACTTAATTTTTACATGTGAACATGGAGGGAATGAAGTTCCTCCATTATTTCAAAAGCTATTCGACCCACATGAAGCAATTTTATGTTCCCATCAAGGATGGGATATTGGGGCTTTAAAAATTGCAAAGTCTCTTGCAAACAATTTTTCGTCTCCTCTTTTTTACAGCACAACAACCAGATTGCTTGTTGAGCTTAATCGTTCATTACATCATCCATACCTTTTTTCAAAAATAACTAAGGGTTTATCAACTAAGGAGAAAAGACTTATCCTTGCTAACTACTATTACCCTTATCGATTGCAGGTAGAATCCCATATACAAAATCTTATAAGCAGACAGCAAACTATTGTTCACTTATCCATCCACTCATTTACTCCTATTATGGGAGAAAAAATTAGAACAGCAGATATTGGATTACTGTATGATCCTAAAAATTCTTCGGAAAAAGAATTTTGTGAATCATGGCAAGTTGAATTACAAAGTTATTTCCCGCTACGGATGAAAATTCGCAAAAATTATCCTTATCTCGGCAAAGCTGATGGTTTCACTTCTTATTTAAGAAAAAAATTCCCAACTAATTACATTGGTGTTGAAGTTGAGATTAATCAAAAATATTTTTTAGAACAAATCATTGATATAGACTATCTGCAACAACTTCTTATAAATTCTCTTCAAAAAGCATTGGACAAGTTATAGATCTAAAACTTTCAGCTTGCTATAATTAGAAACATTCGCTCTGAACAAGATTTTTTTAATACATCTTATGAGGCTTTATAAGCTTAACCGAGATCTACAATATAGCCTCATCAGTGAAATTAAAAAATAGCTGGTCTTATTCTTTAGAGCCGACTAGAAACACTTAAATATTCAATTATTAACTATTACATTTAGGAGTTTTCTATGCTTTTACCTATCGTTAATACGGCTTTGGATGGTTTTAGTTTTACTGTAAACAAATTTTTACTAGAGTACACTTCTCCCATCGTTATTTTAACCTTAAGAATGCTTATTGCCGGGTTATTATTATTCATATATCAGTTTTTTAAAGACCGCAAAGAACTTGTAGAATTAAAGCGCCATATCCCTTCTATCATTATTATAGCGGTTGCTTTTTCCTTAGCAAATGGTCTACGGCTATGGTCTATTAATTATCTTACCTCCACAAGAACTGCTTTGTTGAGTAATTTAGGCCCATTTATTTCCTATCTTTTAGGAATTTTGTTAGTTCGTGAAAAAGTCCATTATAAGAAAATTTTAGGTCTTATAGTAGGTTTTGCCGGATGCCTTCCTGTCATATTATCTGATAACATTGGAACAGAGGAATCACTAAATCCCGCTTTCTGGCTTTCTGGCCCAGAAATAGCAGCTATAGCATCTGTTGTTTGCTTTAGCCTTGCTTGGATGAATGTACAAAATCTTACTAAGAAAGGATTTGGAGCGACCTCTGCTAATGCATGGGTATCTTTAACAACAGGTATCGTAAGCTTAATATTTGCTTTGTTCACTGGGGAATTATCATTAAATTTCAAAAGTTCAATCTTTACTGATTCTTTTAATCTATGGCTAGGAATATCAGTAGCTATTCAGATCTTTACTGGAACTTTATGTACTTGGTTGTTGAAAACTCATTCGGTGACTCTAATTACTTTTGTTTCCCTATTGACCCCTTTGTTTACAGCTATCACCGAATGGGCTTGGTTTGGCACAAGTATTGGTTGGGATTTTTATGTATCGGGCACTTTAGTGGCTTTGGGGTTATCAATTTTTCTATCTGCTGATAAACAGACAAATGCCCCATTATCTACCTAATGGGGTTGTTGCTCTTTTTTCGGTATTAGTTGAAGGCAGAGAATTGAAATAACTGCAATACCAGCCCCAATGGCTTTGATTAGAGTGAAGCTTTCATCAAAAAACCACAGGGATAGTAAGACTGTAGTAACTGGTTCAAGAGTGAATATAAGAGCAGTTTTAGTAGGCCCTATAATACGAATTCCTGCGTAAAGGCAGGATAGAGGGATAACTGTACTAAAAATGATCTGAGCCAATAGTATTTGGTAACTTTCAAACCTAGGAGGTAGCACAATACCTGTCGTTGCTAATGAAGCTATGCAAAATGAGAAAGCAGACCCTAGTGAAATATATCCACTACAAATTAGAGCTGGGACATGAGCAGTCCAACGAGTTGCATAGGTCAGATAAAAGGCATATCCTAGCCCCGTTAGTAAACCTGCTAA
This sequence comes from Chlamydiales bacterium, assembly GCA_029240075.1. Lineage (GTDB taxonomy): Bacteria > Chlamydiota > Chlamydiia > Chlamydiales > JARBTQ01 > JARBTQ01. Next base: position 19,810 of record JARBTQ010000019.1, on the reverse strand, counting down.
AACGCCTATGGGGTCTATAGCACTATCAAAGTGAGGATCGATCACCAGAAAAGTACCTATTAAAGCAAAACATAAGGTCACTAATTGAGAGCGCTGTAATTTTTCGGAGCGTAAAAAAGTTTGAATCAAAACAACAAAAACAGGATACGTATACATTAACATAGCGGCTAAAGAAGCCCCTAATCGCTCAATAGATAATAGAAAAAAAAACGCGACTGAAGTATCCCAAACCATTCCAACAGCCATGCAGCGCAAAGCATCCTTACGATCTATAAGCATTTGCTTTGAAAAATAAGCCATCCCAAACAGGAAAAATGCTGTTCCTAAGAATCTAAAAAATAAGATATTAAAGAGGGTCATTTGTTCTAGGATTGCTAACTTCCCAAAAATTGCAACAGTTGCGTATCCTATAGCTGAAGCTAAGATAAGTAGAGTTCCCTGTAGGTTTTTATTTTGCTTTAAAGCAGTTAACATGATTAAGCTCATTTTATATTAATTTGGAGTTTACTTTACCAGGCAAACGCCATTATTTCAATAGACCTCTTCTAAAACAAAGTTCTCAGAGATCTACCAAGCTTCTAAGGAGAGAGTCAAAAAGTGCTATTAAGAAATTACTGGAGAAATATGATAAGTAAATGGATTGGTCGAATAATTAGTAGAGTTTTCTGCTTGTTAGGAGCTTTTGCTACGGCACAGTTCCCTGCTTTTGTACACCAATATCTTAAACATCTGCAAGGACATATCCAAGAACTAAATCTTTATGTGGATAGCTTAACGAGGCTTGCTATAATTTCAAATAAAAGTTTAGAAGTTTACATAGACAAATTCATTCAAAGCGCTGACCCCGATTTCTCAGGACAAGGCTTATTCATGCAAAAACAAGTTCTTCGTTGGAAAGAATTTTCCACTTCTTATGAGAGAATTTTGAATGCTTCTTTAACCTCTAAGCCTTTTGTATTTACTTATGAGCTAAATCATGAAATTGCTGAAGAAAGTTGGAACTCTTTTCAATTCTCTTTATCATTGAATTGGGATACTGCCTTATACGCTACATGTGGGGCTTTAATGGGGTTTATATTATTTAATCTCATTCGTTACATCATCCAAAGAATTACAGGATTATTCTATAATCCTCAGACGAGCGTTCGAGAACTTGAAGATAATAATCTAAATAGCAAATAAATTAGGAATCTTTTGCAATACAAAACCGATAACTTTTCTTTTAAAGGTCCTAATTTAGGGATTAAAGAAAATTATTGTTTATTTGTTAATAAATTTTTGCATAATTAATTAGCAATGATTTATATAGAATATTTTTAAATTAGAAAAGCAAGATAGACTCTAAAATCGACAAGGCATAAACAGAAAATCGCTCTATTTCAAAACCTGTTTCACAACGATCTATTGAGTCACTGACAATAAAGATTTGAAAGGTGCACAATAAGCTCTCAAGATCTCTCAGGATTTAAATCAGCATGACCTGCAAATAATCCTATGACATTTTTATTGGATTAAGTATTGCTAAGAAATTGTATAGTACCATTATGAAGAAAAATTTACTTATCTTAATGCAAAGCTAAATTCAAACTTTATTGCTGATTTTCAGAATAAAAGGTTAAGCTAGCATTCAAACAGTAGAAAAACCTTTAAATAAGGCTAGTAGCTATGCATTCCCATGATTTTAAAACAGAACATATACATAGTCCCAGCTGCAACCATTCCCATTCCCATTCCCATGTCCATGTAGCTCAAAATAAATTAAAACAAGCAATTTTCTTAGGAATAGGGGTGCTGCTAGTAGAGTTGATAGGAGGGATTTGGGCTAACAGTCTAGCTTTACTAAGTGACGCATGGCATATGTTTACAGATGTTGGTGCTTTAATTATTGCTTGGTTAGCTATTAAGATATCGCAAAAAGCTGCTACCAAACAAATGACATACGGCTACCATCGAGCTACTATATTGTCCGCATTATTTAATGCTGCTAGTTTAATTTTCATTGTCTTCTTTATTCTTTTTGAAGCTTACCACAGATTATTAAATCCACAACCGGTTCAAAGTGTTATCTTGTTAGTTGCTGCTGCAATTGGAGTTGTCGTAAACCTTTATATAGGGCTAGGCATGCGAGATCATTCTTCCGATATTAATATTCGTGGGGCAATGATCCATGTTTTAGGAGATGCAGTAGCATCTATGGGAGTTATTATTGGTGCAATCGCAATTTATTATACTGATTGGTATATTATCGATCCTATCCTTAGTGTCGTAATAGCAGCTATAATTGCTTTAAGCTCATGGCATATCCTTGAAGAAACTTACATTGTGCTCATGGAAGGAGTCCCCTCAGATATTAATTTTGATAATGTAAAACTTACTATTGAGGAACAAGAGGGAGTAAAAGCTATCTCAAAATTACATATCTGGAGTTTAACAAGTGGCAAGAGCCTTATGAGCTGCCAGATTACAGTCGACGAGAAATCTACATTTCTAGAAATAGAAGCAATTATAGAAAAAATTAAGCGTATTATTTTTGAAAAATATCGCATTGGACAGATAACAATTGAGGTTTCTAGCAAATTATCTTAAGTTCTCATTTTAAAGTGAAACCCCCACCACCCCTCTTTAAAAGACTCTTTATAAAGTTGCCAGCCCCACTGTTGAGCAAGCTCCAAATAATTTTCTTTCTGATCTACAATGATACCAGAGATAATCCAATCATAGATCTGTTCTTTTACAAAATCTGGAAGGGAAGCGTAAGCTTCCTTTTGCTCATGAGGTAACATATTCATAACAGCACAATACGCCCCTTGAATAGGCCAATCGATCTGATAAGGCAATTTCAACTCTACTTGTTCTGTTATCCCATTAAGCTCTAAATTTTTACTAGCATGTTTTAACGCTTCTGGTTCAATGTCTATAGCTATAATTTTTTTAGCCCCTAATCCAATAGCAGCTATTGCTAATACACCACTTCCTGTGCCCAGATCTATGACGACTTTGTCTTGTACTTCAGAGGCCATAAGCTCTAAAGTTAAAGAAGTGGTAGGATGGGATAAATCTCCAAAGCCTTCACCCGGTATAAGTTGAAGCTTAGGCAAAGAAAAATTTAATTCTTTGCTATCTGGTAAGAGGGATGCTAGTGGAAATGAAACAGTTCCATTCTTATAATAAGGCGAAAAAGCTTGCCATTGTGCTTCCCAGTCAATTGCTGCATTATTTTCTGCTTCACAAATGACTATTTGTGGGAACTTTTCTTTGAATTCATCAAATATATCCTTGGAAGGGGCCCATGTATGGATTTCCCAACTCTTTTCTTGTGGAGATTCCACAATATAACTATTCTGAGCATTATAGTACTCTAATAAGTTTAAAATTTTTTTATAACTAACAGAGTAATTGCCATAAACAACAATATGAATCATCATCACAAGAGAAAATAGATATAAATAATAACATAACTTGATTTTGAGAAAGATTAAGGGATCTTAATCTCTTTAGTCATATTTTGATGCACAAAGATAAAACGATCAATAACTACTTCCCCTTCCTTATATATTACTAATCGATGTCTACCAGGGGAAACTTCGTAATAATTTTTTAAGGACTCAGTTCCTCTACTAGGAGTTTTCAATTCTATGGGTTTTTGCTCATCTATACAAACAATAGCATTAACAAAATTGCCAGTGAAACATAACTGACTTTGGCAATTTTGCTGTACCACTGTTGTTCCTGTATCACAGCTTGTAAATCCAATATCTACAAGAATGATAACTAGTATAAGCACTAATAAATGCTTGAAATGCTGTTTTATATAATCTAAATTCAAATGAACCTCTCCCCCTAAAATAGCTACTTGATACTTGCATACTTGCAAGATTCATTAGTCTTTAAGGTTTTTTTTAGATATAAGCAGCAACTATATGCGATTCACTGATTTTTTTGCAATATAGCCTTTAAGCTTTTGCAATAATCAGCTTCTTAAGAGATCAGCTCTGCCCACAGAAAATGCTCATAAATTGCCATAACCTCGCCTTGAGAATAAACCTCTACTCGATAAGTGGATAATCCTTTGGTCTCTTTAAATTTATCACCTATTAATTGGTAAGTCAGGCTACCTCTGCGTTGTTTCAGAGGAATTTTTACTACTTCTTCAGTATGGTTCTGATAATGGAGGGTTAAGTTTAAATAGGTATTATCTTTTGAATACTGCTGCGCTGTTAAGTTCCATCGTACTAATAATTCTGAACCTTTCCAATCAACTTTCTTACGAGGATCTGGAGATCGAATTTTAGTACTAGCTAATTCTGAAGGCTTAATAGTGAACTCCTTTACAGTTAAGCTTGAGTTAGAATGACAACCATTTAAGAACAAGCCCAAACCAAATAAAAGTGATGACGCCAATATATTTTTTACGATTCTTAATTTTTGCATATATACTGCCCCTGAAAATATGTCCTCTATAGTGTATATAATTGCACCATATTGCGACCAAGATGTAAGATTATAAAAGAGGTCCTATTTTACCTTTTTAACGATTAATGGCGAGTACAAAACACTTATGCTTTTCAACCAAAGGCGCACAACCTATTCTTTAGAGATTATTTTTATAATGACTCTAATTGACTGGACTGCATTTTGTCTTGTATTTCCTTTTTTAACACCTTTGTTTTTGAATATGGATGGGGGATTATTATCGTCCGAAGTCACTTATGCACAGAGGACAATGTTACTAGGGCTACTACTCACTAGTTACTCTATAGCTCAGTTCTTTGCAGCTCCTATCCTAGGTGCTTTATCTGATAGATTAGGAAGAAAAAAAATAATTATCCTTTCTTACATTGGAAACTGCTTAGGATATCTCTTTTGTGGAATAGGTGTGTCTTTACAAAAGGTAAATTTATTATTTTTAGGACATATTGTAGCAGGGCTTACAGGAGCTAACATAGCAGTTACTAATTCTGCAATAGCAGATATTAGTACACATCAAGAGAAAGCTAAGAATTTTGGGTTAGTTACCATGGCACTTGGGATTGCTTTTATTGTTGGACCTTATACAGGGGGTGTAATTTTATCATTCTTTTCAAATGTAAAAACAATTTACCATCCAGTATTTTTTGTAGCAGCAGGTATGGCTGCATTTAATATTTTATTAGTTATTTTAAGCTTTCAGGAGACATTAGAGCGCAAAAGAGCTACTCCCTTAGGATTTCTCATAGGAATTCGAAATATTAAAAAAGCTGTACTAAGCCCTAAGTTGCGTCGTCTATACCTTATTATCTTTTTATTTGCTTTTGGCTGGACTTTTTACAGCAAACTATCCCCTGTTTATTTAATTGAAAAGTTTCAATTTAACCAGAAAGAGTTAGGGTTATTTTTTGCATACTTTGGATTATGGGCTGTATTAGCGCAAGGAATAGTTCTTAGATTAGTTGCTAAGCATTTTGATTGCATACAGATTCTGCACATATCGTCACTATTGCTTGCAATCACCCTAGTTTTATTACTTATTCCAAATCAAACTTGGGGAATCTACCTTTTAGTGCCCTTTATAGCTATAGCACAAGGACTCATGCAGTCTAATTCAACTGCAATTATTTCGAATACAGTATCTAAAGAAATTCAAGGACAAACCCTGGGTATTGTCCAGTCTGTCCAATCTTTATCAAAAAGCATGGCTCCATTTTTCGCAGGAATAGTCGTAGCTCTTGATCCCCGTTTGCCAATTTTTTGCGGTAGTATTGCCATACTTATAGGGTGGGGACTATTTCATAAGTATAGAAAGCATATTAGATCGGTTGTATAACCTTCTAAAGATTATCAAGTTAGATGTTTATAAAAAAGATCTAACAGGGAAGTTATTTACTAGCTTTATCCTTCACACTTGTAAAACTTATACTATTTTTTAGTGGCGAATGATACCAACCTCTTCATTGATATAATAGTCGATGAGCTCTTTTCCTAGCTCTTCCCGGAATGAATAGCCTTTCTGCCTTTGTATAGTACTTGATAGTCCTCCCATAATGGCATCGAAATCATGCCCTAGAACAAGCTCTCGCATTACCTTAAGAACAAAAACTCCGCAATTATGTACATCTGTTTGGTGTACAATCTTATTTTGAACTAAAATTGCATCTAGATCAATAGGATCCTCTATTTCAAAATATTTTTTTGCAATCTTTTCAAATTCAATATCTAGATGCAGATCACAAGGCAGGGCATTTACCCGAACTTCAGCATCAAAAGGCACACCCTGAGAGTCATAGTAGTAAATTTTCTTATCCTTCGTATCTATTGTTATTAAGGTAATATGGGAAATACTTGTCACTCCAGTAGAAAAGTAAATAAAAGGAATAAACAGTAACTCTGGTATAGTCTCCTGTTCCTCAATATACTGCTCAACAAGCTTGGAAGGATAGACACTTTCTCTGTATGTGCTACCAATTATTCCCTCCACTAAGCAGCAAAAAGATAGTATCTCTCTTTTTTCCTGTAAAAATTCTCCATAAACCATAATATTGGAATCTGTCAAAAACGTACCCTGCTCTGCTACCAGCTTATTTATTAATACGTAAACATTTGAATTACTTCTTAATATTTCCATGCAAGACTCTGGCTGTACATGCTCAAACTTTTCTTTGACATAATTTAAGATAAAATCTTTTTTAATGTTTAGAGTCATGTCTGCTAGCTTATCTATTAGCGAATTGCTCACAGCACATGTACTATTCCATAGTGAATTTACTGATGAAAGAACGCTACCTACAGGACCATCCCCTTGCGAAAAAGAGCCATAACTTCTTCTTACAGATTGAAAACTGCTAATATCTATACTGTCTTTCACCTGATTTATTAAGTTGCGCTGTAATTCTTTGCTAAAAATTTCTAGGTTAAGGATCGCTTGATTGACTTTTGCCTGTTGTAAACTTTTATCTAAAAAACTAGCTTCATAATTTCGCTTAAGTTGCTTTAAACCTGCGATACCATTTGAAAGGTCTGTCAGCGACTTATCCACATTTTTATAAGCATCTATGAGATGATAGTTTTTAATATTGTTGATAGTAATCTCAATACAAGGAAGCAAATGGTCAATCTTGTCCTGTTCATTGTGAGCAATCGAGCGACTCCAACTATCATCTGTTGTTTTGATTATATTCTTAGCAGGAAATGTTAGCTTATATTTTTTTTTAGCAGGCTTAGTTAGATCTCCTAAAGCGGATAAATTTGCACAAGCCATCTTATAATCAGCTTCTACTTTGTCATTATCAATGGAAATAGAACTCATCATTTGGCTTTCTCCTTATTATAAAAACCGTAATATAGATTTTACTCTCAAAAAAGTTCCATCCTAAACTCCTATTATCAACATTTAACAAGGGAATTTATTTAATTTTTATATCTATAAGTTTTGACAAGCAAATAGGATAGGATTGAATTTATCACAAGAATATAGAATCAGAGTAATTTTTAATACTTTTATTTAAAGACGTTTGAGAAGTTAACAATTTAAAAATGGAACCACTCATTGGACGAATTTAAGTATCAAAAAATTTAACTAGATAGATTTTTTCAGTAAGTTTAGCTCCTTACCCTAAATTTTAGTTTGTAAACTACAAGTCAATTAGCTTCATCAATTTTCGAAAGCCACCCTTTTGAAGCTATTTTGAATAGTTTTTTTTACACGGACTTTATTTTTTCAGTAAATGGTTGATTATGAAGCTTGTTATTTTTCATGCAAATAAGGTATAAGTGTAAGACAAGACTTTACACTGCTTTGCAGAAAAAGACTTTTGCATCCGCAAAACTATCTTTATTAAAACTCAAGTAGGAGAAATGTTATGAAAATACGTCAATTTTTTGTATTCACAGCTTTAGTTGCATCAACACTTGGCCTTAATAGCTGCTTTAACTCAAATATTATGGGTTCTAAAAAAGCTATAACACCTGGTGTAGCTGTCTATTCTGGAGGCGAACTACAAGTTATTGAAGATTCTTCTCTAGATTTAGCATGGGATGCTGCTCTTAAAGCTATGAAAGATTTAGAAATTAAAGTTATTTCTGCCCAAAAAGATAAACTAGTTGGGACTATTATGGCTCGTAGAGCTGATGACTCTAAAGTTGTTATTAAACTGAAAAAAGACATCAAAGGAGTAACTTATATTTCAATTAAAGCTGGTAATCTTTTAGGAGATGAAAGCGCTGCTGAAAATATATATGCTCAAATCAGAGCTAATCTAGGGCGTTCAGCCTAAAGTGTAAGTCTGGTAATTCTCTTCTTCAAAAGAGAATTACCTTTTCTTTCTGTCCTTTTCACCCGTTACTGATTTTATCTACAGCAATGACTTTCTTGATAAGAACTCTATTTACAAATAAGTATTCTAGACCTGAAAACACTGAGTAAAAAGCAACTATTCCTACTAAATACATACTCAGTAATTGTAAAGTTTCATGAGAAAGGTACCCAGCAGAATAGGGGATTAGCAGTAAAGTTATTAAAAGAGAAGCAACTCCCTGCAAAACTGATTTTATTTTACCACTTATTCTTGCAGCCAAAGTAATTCCTTGCAAAGCACAAATAGTACGTAAAGAACTAATAATGGAATCTCTATAAAAGAAAATGAACGTTAGCTCTATTGGCAAACTTACCGGAGGCCGAGAAAAAGCTAAGAAGATTGAAATATGAGTTACACTATCTGCCATTGGATCAATAATTTTTCCAAAATCAGTAATTTGATTATACTTTCTAGCTATGTAGCCATCGATACTATCTGACAGTTCTGAAATCCCAAGTAAAGTTACTAGAACGTATGGGAGTATTGATAATGTCATTCCTAATTTTTCATAATTTACATATATAAGTAAAAACAAAGGGCTGATAAGCAGGCGGCTCAAAGTGATATAATTAGCAGTGGTCACAGCAAATCGATCTCATGTTATTGTTTAAATAAAGCAAGCTTTACCATATCAAAGGTAGGCATTATTATATAATAAATTATCTAACTAATTAAATAAGTGCAATCCCCTCTCTTTTAAAAACCCTTTTCGCAGTATCTTTCCTAGATTGATTTTCTAAACATGCGGGAGATCTTCCTAGACATAATGATCCAATATTGTTATTCTACCTGTTTAACTTAAATCTAAAGAACATGTTAATTCGTCGAAGGTTACCCGACTATGGAAAAACAGAAACGTTGGCAATTGTGGCTTATTATAACAGTCATTGCTATTACTTTTTACAACATTATTCCTACACTTATTTATTACTCTAAGCCTCTTAAACAGCCTATCAATGAGCAAGCAGCACAAGAGATCTCTACGCAAATTGTAGAAAGATTATCTCAACTTGATAAAGAGAGCAAAGATTGGGTAGGAAACTATTGCAAATATCTAGGAACTAATCCTCTTAAAATTGAATGTAGCAATAGTTACTCTGACCTTATAGAGGTAACCTTTAAGAATGAGCAGGATGCTGCTACATTTAAAAGTTTATTTCCATATGCTGGAGATGTGATACCTTTTGCACCCGCTCGCATGAGCTTAGCGGAGGCACATAATGCAACTAATGAGCCTACCAAAGCTTACATCTGCAGGTATATTGCTTCACAATACTTAAAACAAGAGACAGACCAGACTTCCCCTTTTCACTTTGTAAGTAAACTTACTGAAAAGAATGAACTAAACCCTGCCTACTACAACTTAGTTAAAGAAAGATTGGTAGCTATAGCAACTGCTGCAAATAGATATGATCAAGACATCCGCGTACTACTTACAGCAAAAGCCAAAACTAAAAGCTATGAAAATGCCCAGCAAGCTATCTTGCTAAATATTTGTAGCGAGATTAATAATTATAGCCTTTTGCTACAAAGCTCTCCCTCTATAGCTCAAAGATACTTCTCTCGTTTTGCCGTTCCTACTAACGATATAACTTACGGAACTTTGAAACCACTGATCAATACTTTAAAGTTATTACAAAAACAAAATAACTCTAAGAAAGCAGCTATTTTAGATGAACAGAAAACTTTGTCTGAAAAAGGTGAATTTCTTTCTTCTTCACAGCAACAGATTTTAGAAAAGCTCGATGCAAACAATAAAGCGATTGCACAAAGTGTCTCTATATTAGAAAAACAGTCAAACCTCGAAAAAATAGAGCTTCCATTAAGCTCAGACGCCATTTACAGCAAATTGAATAAAAGTTTTGAGAATAAAAGCTCCTCAACTACTCTTTTATTGAATAACTCTCACCCTTTTATTAAAGAGATTGCAATCGACTGGAGTAATGATCAGCTCCTTTTTAATTTGCATGATGATATTTTAAAGTTGAAGCAAGCTAATCTAGGAAATTTAGAAGCACAAAATTACTTGCTAAATCAAATTAATAATTTAATCGCAAACGATTTAAATCTCTTAAGTCAGCTAACTACAGAAAAGTTAACTCCTTATGAAGACCGTGTAACAATCCCGCTGTCTCGAACAAGCAATAGTACAAGTTTACTAGTCTTAGATCTTACTACTATTGCTAAAAAGTATGCTGAAAAAATGCAACTTCATCTCTCCAAATATTGGAAGCCCCAGCATGCTGACTTACAACCAGCAGTATACCCTATTCGCGGCTATGCTGATTTTATAAAAGCAACATCTGCAGACCAAGCATTTGGACTTTTCATATATGCTCCATCTATTTATAGCTCAGAGCCTATTGCAGGATTCAATACTAGTTCTATTTATATTGTTGCTAGAGGTTTACAAGATATTGCTATCAAATATCAAAATCAGACAGGTTCTCCAGAAGCACAACAATTTATGCAAGATTTTGATAAATTGAAGCAATTCCTTTCCGAGGAAGGTTTTTTCCTACAAAATAGCGAACAACTCAATGTTAATAACCCCTACCGTAATGACTGCGTTTTTGAACTCGATTCTTACTATTCTTCTCTGTTAGAAGCTACAAGAGAAGATTTCTATGTCAATAGCAACTATCGATTGGCGTGCTTAGAACTTACTAACTTAGAGCACCGCTTAATCACTCTTAATAAGATTGAGACAAAAATGCACGAGGATCTATTAAAAGCTCGTGATAGCTATAACGCTGCACAAGTGGCTATAGATTCTACCGTCAAATATTCTGCAGCGCCTCCAATTAGAAATGCATATTGGGATAATTTTTTATTAAGCTGTCGCAAATATTTTCGTGGAGATGAAAGAAAAGCTTTAAAATGGGGCTTAGACCTATCTGGTGGCAAGATTGTTCATCTAGCACTTAGGGATCAAAGCAACCATCTTGTAACTGATGCAACAGATTTACATCGTGCCAAGAATGAATTAAATGCTCGTCTTAACAAAATGGGAGTATCAGAAGTAAATATCCGTACTGAAGGCACTAACATTGTTCTTGAATTCCCTGGATCCCAGAACATATCTGCTACAGAGCTTATTAAATCATCTTCAATGTCCTTTCATGTCGTTAATGAAAAATTCGGACCTTATAATAGTACTCTCGCATCTGCCGCAAACCAGTTTCTACAAGAAGTATGGAATGAAGCAGTAATGACTCATCGTAAGGATACAGTGGGACTGAATGAAATTGCTTTTAGACGTTTAAATGAAGCACAGACAACTGATAATAAAGCAATAGGTTTATTTCAATCTAATGCTGCTAAAGCTTTATGTGAAGCAGGTCTAAAGATTGCATCTTCGCAAGAGGCTCCTATTAGCAATGCATTCAACGATAATTTATCTGCAATAGCCCGCTTTAAAGGCGATGATCCTTCTCAATGGCATGGTCAATCTCACCCCCTGCTCATTACATTCCGCAATTACGCTTTGGAAGGAGCCAACCTGACAGATATTAGAGCACTATACGACCCTAATGAAGGGAACTTTTTATCCTTTAAAGTGAAAAATTCATATGACAGTATAAATAAAGCTAAAGGGAATCCACAAGAAGACCTTTATACCTGGACCTCGACCTTTGCGCAGGATAAGTTAACAGGAACGATAAATGAAAATTATACGCGAGGTCAAGGATGGCGTATGGCTGTTATTTTAAACGGCTACGTTATTAGCTCGCCTGTACTTAAAGCTAGCTTGAAAGACCATGCATCCATTACTGGAAACTTTTCACAAAGAGAAGTTACCTTACTTGCAGCAGATTTAAAAGCTGGTTCTCTAAGCTTTACACCAGAGATATTATCTGAAGTTAATGTTAGTCCTGAACTTGGGTTGGATGAAAGAACAAAAGGTATAATGGCATCTATCGTAGGTCTTATCCTTGTCATAGCTACCATGTGTTCTTATTACCGTTTTGCCGGTATCGTAGCTTCAGTGGCTGTATTTTTTAATCTTCTCATTATGTGGGGTGTATTACAAAATATCGATGCTGCTGTCACACTGCCTGGTATAGCAGCTGTCATTCTTACCCTTGGTATGGCTGTTGACGCAAACGTTCTAGTCTTTGAACGATTCCGTGAAGAATTCAATACTACAAAACGTCTAGCATCAGCAATGCAATCTGCATACAAAAAAGCATTTAGTGCTATTATTGACTCTAATTTAACCACAATTATTGCTGCATTAATCTTGATGCAGTTTGACTCTGGTCCCATTAAAGGATTTGCTGTAACTTTAATTATAGGTATAGTTTCATCTATGTTTACAGCACTGTTTATGACTCGCTATTTTTTTGCTGGATGGGTACAAGATCGTAGTCATACAGAATTAAAAATGAGTCAATGGATTAATAGCCAGAAGTTCAACTTCTTAAGTAAAGCAAAATCTGTAATTATTGCATCAGTTATCCTTGCTATAGCAGGTAATCTAATTTTTGTATCGCAAGGTAAAACTATTTTAGGGATGGATTTTACAGGGGGATTTGCTTTAACTGTACAAATACAAGAAAAACCTAATCAAACTTCTTATCGCACAGATATTATAGAAGCATTACATTCTAAGGGAATCGCTTATGAAGATTTCCAAGTTAGACGTCTTAATAAGGACAATCATCTGCGCATAGAATTGAGTCAAGCTTTAGAGAGAAAAGGGCAACCTTTTTACAACATGCCTTTGGAATCTCAGCAGACACAAGCAATTTATCTTTATGAAAGTAACCCTAGGATTCAATGGGTTGTAAAAGCATTAGAAGAAGCTAACTTAAATATTGAAGCTAGCCAACTGCCCATCTTAGAAAAAAGTTGGAGTGAAGTCAGTGGCCAATTATCTGATGTTATGCGTAACAATGCTATTTTATCGCTGATGCTATCTCTAGTTGCAATTCTCATCTACATTACCGTACGGTTTGAATTTAAATATGCAATTAGTGCTATCATCGGCCTACTACATGACATAGGTATTACTACAGCTATTTTAGCTACTCTATACTTATTTGGGCTGCCAATTCGTATAGATATGCATGTTGTCGCTGCTTTAATGACAATTATTGGTTACTCGCTAAATGACACAATTATTGTCTTTGATAGGATCAGAGAAGACAGTCAACAAATGTATCGTGCTAGTTTTCAAGAGATTATTAATCATGCCCTTAATGTAACTCTTAGCCGTACATTATTAACTGCAGGAACTACCTTGTTAGTTTTATTTGCTTTAGTCTTCTTTGGAGGCTCAGCTATATTTACTTTCTCACTAACTATGCTGATAGGTGTATTAGTAGGGACAATCTCGTCGCTATTTGTCGCTGCCCCTATTTTACTTTATTTCCATCAGTTAGAGGAAAATGAAAAAATAGGGCATGCTGTAGCAAGAAAATAATTCAATTAGACTTTTTGACACTTATTATTACATCACTGAGCCTAGAGCATTCACAGCTTTAGGCTAGTTTGTATAACTTGTCACCAGCTAGATAAATAAAAATTAATTAATATTAGACCGTTTTTAATCATACATATATCGCTAATTCTATTTTGCAAAGCTTATGCCATACGGAGATTCTCAAATGCAGCATCGCCAAACTATTACTCCCTCATTACTTTGGGTTCCGCCGCGTATTGATCCTGTCTGGCAAAAACAAATCGTTGATGCTTTCAATATTCATCCAACAATCGCGCAGATTTTTATCTCTAGAGGATTCAAAAGTCTAGACGAAATCCATCACTACCTATACGCACAATTACCAGATTTATTCGATCCTTTTCTGATGGTTGATATGGATAAAGCAGTTCAAAGAATTATCCATGCTTTGACTCACAATGAACCTGTTTTGATTTACGGTGATAATGATGTTGACGGCGTCACAGGAACAACCCTTTTAGTTGAATTCTTAAGGTATATAGGACTTAAAGTCTATTTTTATGTCCCTCATCACAGCAAGCTCAGACAAAATGTGATGATAGAAGCTTTAAACTACGCACTAAAGTACCGCTGTCGTCTTATGATTACGGTCGATCACGGTATTACAGCTGCCACTGAAATTCAACAAGTGATCAATGCTGGTATTGATGTAATTGTCACAGATCACCATGAACCAACTGATCGATTACCAAATTGTATAGCAACTTTAAACCCTAAACTTCTAAATAGTCCCTACCCTAACCGTGATTTAACAGGGGTGGGTGTTGCTTTTAAGTTAGCCCATGCGACCACAAGCCAATTTGTGGAACAGGGACTAATTCCAGCTAATAAGGTTGATTTAAAATATTATTTAGACCTAGTAGCTTTAGGAACTATTGCTGATATGGGCTCTTTACTAGGTGAAAACCGCATTTTAGTAAAATATGGGTTGCATCAGTTGCGTAAAGGTAAACGATTAGGTTTTGTTAAATTAATTAACCTATGTGGAATTCCTCCCGCAGAATTGACCTCTAGTAACCTAGTAGCCAAAGTAATCCCACAGCTTAATAGCTTAGGGCGAATTGCTAACGCCAGAAAAGGGATTGAATTGCTTCTAATGCGTAATGCGCGAGCTGCTGAACTATTAGCCCATGAAATAGGGTTAAACAATGCTGAAAGGCAAAAAATTGAAAGAACTATTGCATTAGATGTTGAGCAATATATTCGTACTCATCCTGAAGTATTAAATGAGAAAGCAATCATCCTCTCTTCTGAAGCTTGGCATCCAGGAGTTATTGCAATTATAGTAACTCGCATTATGCGTATGTACAATAGACCAACCGCTATGATTGCTATAGAAAATGGAATAGGCAAAGGATCACTCCGTACTATTCGGGAGTTTCCTCTATTACCAACTCTTAAAAAGAGCCGTTACCTATTTCTTAATTTTGGAGGACATGACTTTGCTGCTGGATTAACGATCAAACCAGAAAATATTGAAGCGTTTAAAACAGAGTTTATCAGAGCAACAAATGAACAGCTACATGAGCAGGATATAAAGCCCAAGTTGAACATAGACGCTACACTTCAATTTAACGAGCTCTCTTTTGAATTTATGGATAATTTAAGTTTACTAGAGCCTTACGGCAATGACAATCCCCCTCCTGTATTCTGTAGTGAAGCAAAACAAACATGGCCTCCTAAAATAATAAGTAAAGACCATTTAAGAATGTACTTAGAACAAAATGGACTATTCTTAGAAGGAATTGCCTTTAGTATGGCACATAGAGCTCCTTCCATTAGACAAAAAGGACTAATGCTAGGTATTGCATTTACACCCCATATTAATAATTACCAAAATAAATTGAGTATTCAGCTTCTTATCAGAGATGTTAAATCAGTTGATGAATAATTCTATTGCAAATCCCTTTTTGCTAGGTCTATTACGGCATCAAATAAAGAATCATACAGAGAACTAATGATGGAACATAAATCTTCTAGCAATTTGCTGCTACAGGGAACAATTAGTGATGTAGCATTTGGGGGGGAAGGGATCATGCGAAATGAAGGACTTGTAGTATTTGCTCCTTTTACTGCACCCGAAGACGAAGTTGAAATTGCAATTACTCAAAAGAAAAAATCCTTTGCTAGAGGAGTGGTAACAAAGTTTATCAAGTCATCTCATCTACGCAGGACCCCTCTTTGCCCTCACTTTAGTATTTGCGGAGGATGTCAGCTACAACACCTCCCATACGAACAGCAATTGCATCTCAAACAAAAATGGGTAGCAGATGCTTTAGCAAAAATAGGAAAGATAACTTTAGATAGCCCGCCTCCTATTATAAGAGCCCCAAAAGAATGGGAATATCGTAGAAAGATACGCTTAAAGTTACAGTACAAAGATAGTCATTATCTATTAGGATACATCTCGCATGATCAAACAAACCTATTACCCATTCAAACTTGCCCTATATTCAATACAGACAATTCTATTTTTGCAAATTTAAAAAAAGTTTTAGATTTATTACCTGCTGCCAGCCATACAGCAGAAATCGGCCGGTTCACCTTACTTAAGTATGATTTTGAAAAATATTTAATCCATATAGAGTTCAATCATTCATTTCCTAACTCAACAATAGATACCTTATTGCAATATTTCAGTAACTGTGAAATGTGGATAGGTGGGTTAATTACAACATCTACAAAAAAGTATGGTTGGGGTTTAGATAAAGGAACATGGCAAGTTGGACCACTACATTTAGAATTTTCCCCTCTAGCTTTTATACAAAATTTTCCTGAACAAAGCTTGGTCATCTATCAGAGGATTGAACAAATAGTAATAGATCTAAAAGTAAGCTCAGTCTTAGACCTTTACTGCGGTATTGGGGCTACGACTTTACTCATAGGAAATAAAGGTATAAAAGCACATGGAGTTGAAAGTAATGCCGATGCTATTGAATGTGCAAAGCAAAACCAAATACGAAATAAAGTCTCAAATGTAGCATTCAGTTGTAGTACAGTCGAACAAGCGTTAAAAAACAAATTAAAGCAATTAAATCCTGATTTAATAATAGTCAATCCTCCACGTGTAGGCCTTAGTCCTTTAGCCACTGAACTTTTATTAAATTATAAACCCAAGCATCTTCTCTATATCTCCTGTATGCCAGCTACATTAGCTCGGGATATAGCTAAATTCAAAATTAAAGGTTATAAAGTTACAGAGATTTGCCTTTACGACATGTTTCCTCAAACAACTCATGTTGAAACGCTTATCTTATTAAGCCTTTAGGCAACAAGTAGACTTTACGCATAAATTTTTATTACTAGTACTCTACAATTCCCTACTAAAAAGGTTTGTAGAGCGGTCTATTGCAGAATAGATTTATAATACTAATCAAGACCTACTATCAGCACTTTTTTATTAGCCTTTTCCTGTAATAACCTATTTTGAATTTGAATAAGATCCTTAGTATGATCGTGTGTCTGGAATTTTCCTATAAAGTTAATAAGATCTTCTAAATTTATAGATTTAGCATGCAAGTTTAGCAAATTAAAACAACAGTCTATGAGCGAATCAATTTGGTAAGTCAATGCTAAATCATAAAGACCAAATAGATCTAATTCTTTTGAATCTTTTAAGCGTTCAAATAAGTCTTCCACTCCAAGATAAAGATAAGCAATAAAGTGTTCGATCACATCTCCCGAATAATTTAACTGCAGCTCTTTTGTATGCTTTTCCTTCAATGATTGACTAAGTAGAGACTTAAATACTATACCTCCATATAATTTGAGCATAACTGTATGAATTTTCTTTGCATAACCGTAACTATTAAAAATTTTAAAATCACATGTATCATCTTGTTCTTCATACATCGCATACATAGCGCTATCTAAATTTATTTTTTTAGATAACTCTTTAGGCTTTACTAGAAAGTTTCCCCAATAATTTTTATTCTATTTAACTTCGATAATCTCAACCCAACGTCTATCAGTATTATGGTTGAAAGTTATTTTTCTTTGCTCTTCTATTACATTTAAAGAGAGATGCTCTAATGTATTACCTAAGTTAGATAAACAAGGTTTAATATAATTCTTAAAAAAGTTTGTACTATATTTTTCTGCATTTAAAGGTGCGAAATGGTCAAACTGTAACTTATCTTTTTGAAAAATGAATATTTCAGCCTAATCATCAGCAGCAATCTTTATGTCCTCTTTTGTGTCAAAATGGATTGCTAAAAATACGCGCAAAGACTCTAAAATTTTTGCAACATCTGCAATAACATGCCCCGTGCCACTTATGGTAATTAAATGACTGGTCAGATTTACACTATAAGCCCTATCGCTGAGCTTAAGTTGATGTTCTGCAAAAGTTTTTAGAAAACATAACTGAAACAAGTTACTTTTTTTAATTATACTTTCTTTATCTTTCAGATCGAGAGCACTATCTAATTCAGTGCTATCTAGCTCAAAAGACCTATATTCATTTGTAGCTGCCACGGCGGTTAAAGCAAAATTTGTTCCCTCATATCCTTTACAGCAATATTTATTCATCATTTAAAACCTAATTAATAATTAAGTATAAATTATAACAAAAACAATCATAGTGATGCAATAGATGAGGCCCTAAAAAGATCTAAAAGTTAAACAAATTAAATATAACCGAAATCATTTGAACTTATCATAAAATAGATTACACATATATAAAAACGCCTTATTAAGCTACTTAATTAAAACATAAAAAACAAAACTTGATAAATTAAAACATGTTAATATATAATTAGAAATCTAATAGCTCAAAAAAAACGAATTATGCCTTATTAAAAATCTACCGCGAAATGAGCATTATATTTAATTAAATTATTCATTATTATTAATTTATATAGGGTACAAATATGCCACATACACATTTTTTAGAAAGACAATCAACAGAAATTGAGCGAATTCCTTTAAAGGAAAGGGAATACAGTCGGCTAGTTAGCATTCTAACAACATTTTCCCGTATTCAGCCTCCTGAAAATGAAGAAGATTTACAAGAACTAGAAAACATTACATCTGAATTAAAAGGGCTTATTGGAGGTTCTGTTCTTTTACAAGGTGAACGTATAAAAAAAGCTCAAAGGCTATTTTTCTCTTATAAGGAAGGCGCTTTTAAAAGCTGGTTGCTTTCACTCTATGGTAATCGCCAGACCCCTTATAATATGCTTCAATACTATGAGCTTCACTATGATCTTCCAGCGGCTATGAGAAATATTCTTGAGCAGCTCCCTCGTAAAGCAGCGTATATTCTAGCCTCACGACAAGCTCCTCTTGAAGACAAAATTAAAATTTTACAGCGTTATAAAGGCGAAAAGCAAGACGATTTCATTATAATTATACGTAATACTTTTCCAGGATCTGTATATGATCAAAGGCGCAAAAATGTAAAAATTTCAACTTTGAATGCCATGAATAAGCTCTGTAATACTTTAGAAAAAGCTACAGACAATTTAGGAGCAGAGGGAGCTCAAAAAATCAATGAACTCATTACAAGGCTTAATAAGTATTTAGAAGCTTCCAATGATAGTCAGGAAGAAAGACAGATTCTTTAAAGATAAATTTTACAAAAAAATACTATAAATAAAAATAAATTGAGGTGGGTAGAAAAGCTTAGACATTTCCCCACCTTTATTACTTTTCAAGCCTTTAGTTAAATTTAATATCATATACAGATATTCCCTTAGCTATTTGGGAATTTAATTTAGCAACCTTAACGCCCCTTTTTTTAAGAGTTCTTTGAAATCTATTAAGAATCACATAATCTGTATCATCTGACGATAGAATTACACTCCCCTTTCCCATACTATTACTAAAAACAAAGCCGTTCACCTTTTTGTTGAGGACTAGCCGGATCTTAGCTAGCATATTATTCTTATGAGTTTCATCGATGATTTCATATGTAATATACAAAGCGCGGTCGATTTGACCTTTTTTAGATGAAAAAAGAAGGGCCTAGACTCTATTATAGGAGTTCCAACACAACCTAAATAGAAAAAAG
>JARBTQ010000062.1 GCA_029240075.1 Chlamydiales bacterium | reverse complement strand
AATAATACTTGAATCTGGTATCTTTGTTCTTCGGTTAGATGCGTATACTTTTGAGTCATACTGACTTTCTCCTATTTTTTTTGCGTAAGGAGAGTATACAGCTTCTAACTTTTCTTTTTTAGCCTACCGTTGCACTTGTTAATTGAATACGCGCAAGCAAAAAGGTGGTTTACTGTATAAAAATCTACGACATAGTGCTAAGAAATACAATAAACGGAGTAAGGCAGCCGCAGGTAGAGGATGTATTCCTAACCGTGTAGATATTGAGAAAAGGCCAGCAATTGTGGACGAAAAGAAACGTTTGGGAGATTGGGAGTTAGACACAATTATCGGCAAAGAGCATAAAGGTGCAATCGTTTCAATAGTGGATCGAGCTTCCAAACTAACAAAATTAGTGAAAGTAGAGCAAAAGACAGCAGAAGAAGTAGAAAAAGCTATTCTTAAGCGTTTGGAGGCAATAAAAGATTTAGTGTTTACTCTTACAGCCGACAATGGAAAAGAATTTGCAAGTCACCAATCCATTGCAAAGGCACTAGACGCTGAGTTTTATTTTGCTAAGTCTTATCATTCGTGGCAAAGAGGACTAAACGAGCACACTAATGGTCTTGTAAGACAATACCTTCCCAAATCAGTAAGCTTTACGAAGGTAACAGAGGATGATTTAGACAGATTAGAAGAATTACTTAACAATAGACCCAGAAAAGTGCTAGGATTTATGACACCTATAGAGGTTTTCTATCTGTTAAGTAAACAAAGTCCTCTTGTTGCACTTCGGACTTGAAAGGGCGAACTTTCATTCCTTCGACGCATAAATTATTAATTAATTTTACTTATATTGTTTTCTGGGGGCATTTAAGATAATTATCGCAGCTAGAGCAATATATAATAGGATGAACAAACTCTTCTCTCCAATCGTAACCACATTTAGGACAAATAAATGAATCTTCGACCAGAAAAGCCGAAGGAAAGGTTACTGTTTTACTATCTAATAGAGCTTGCTCTTTTTTTGTTATTTCTTTCTTTCCTTCTTGAACTAAAAAATTGGCCATCTCATATAATTCACTTTCGGATATTTCAAATTCTTCTCCCATAGTCATTGCAGCTAGACCATGTAAAAAATCTTTTAAAAGTTTATCTTCGTACTGCCAATAGTATTGTTCTCCTAATTTAGATAAAGTCTTATTACCTAATTTACTATCTAAAGCCTCTTTTACCTTAGTTCCCACAACTAGCTTAAGTGAATTGAAATAATACATGTATATCCTACTTACAATGATTTGAATAAGAATAGAACCATAAGCAGAAAATAGCTTGAGCCTTGCTTAGTTCTACATTTTGCTGGACTAATTCTACGGTTGTATAAAATTTTGCAATTAGAGGATTGGTTTGAATACTTGAGAAATAATCTTTCAAATGTACAAATTGATTTTGGTCTTGATTTAAGGAAGCGACAACTTCACAGATTGTGTTCCACTGGGACTGATTCATAGGCTAAATTTAATATGTAGTTTTGTGTATATAGAAGTTCTGAAAAAAAGCTTGCAAACAAGCATATAGGGTATGAGAAATAATTTACAATAAAAATATGTATTTCGAATTTTATCAACCAAAAAATAGCTTCACATATGATTAAGGATAGGATTAAAGCCTATTAGATAAAGAAGGTCGTTGTATAAAGTAACAGGGCCTTCGTCAGGTACTAAAGTATTTTAAATTTTATTTGAACTAATGTAGTGAATAGAAGTGTCAAAATGCTGCTATTTCTTTGACTTTTTCCCAACTAATGGAGTTCGCTGGTGTTGCTTCACCTACTGGCTGGACACTGCATGGGATAGCTCCAGGTGGATTGAAGTCCGTAACTTGTGTTGAATTTGTTGAAAACATTTTAATTTAATTATCACTAGTAAAGTTTAATTTGATTTTTTCTTGTAGTGCCTGTATTTCAGAGGAGTCACAATCTATAAGTATTTCTAGTTCACTTGTCCCTTCGTCATACTCGATGATAAACTGCATTCCTCTAGATAAAGCATTAAAAAATAGATTTTCGTATTTTTTAAGGATCGTTAATTTATAAGTACACGTTTCAGCAACTTCAAGATCGTAAATCATTTCACGATAGTAAAGATATATACCATTCATAAATTTTTCAAACTGCCCTCTCTTACAATTTAAATCTTTCCAAAAAGTAGGCTCGTCAATTTGAGAGTAAATTTCGATTAACACTCTGCTGAGAATAAACAGTTCTCTTTTTTGTAATTCAATGCTTTTCCCTTCAAAATTATTTTTATCTAAAAAAAACGAATGATTCAATAAACTAGCACAACTATTTATAAAATCAATCCAGGTTATTTCTATGATAGGAAAATGTATAGCTTCAGGCCCACCAGCATTCTCTTCCTGCTCTTCCAAATAGTAATTAGATAAATAGTCCTTGACTGTCCTAAGCCCTGCTACAGAACAACCCACTTTTGAACTGATTATGGCCTCTGGGATCTGTTCACAGGCAGCTTGTAGAATATCTATTATATTTGAGAGATCTGCTGCTTTTATTTCTATCTGAACTATTTCATAACCTTAATCAATTTAATTATTACCCGTAAAATGTAGTTTGATTTTCTCTTGTAAGGCCTGTATTTCAGAGTAGTCGCAATCTACAAGGGTTTCTAGCTCACTCGTCATTCTGTCATGCTCAACAATAAATTGTATCCCTTTGGACAAAGCACTCAAAAATAGTTTTTCATATTTTTTAATGATCATTAATTTACAATTGCACGTTTCAACATTTGTAAGGTCGTAAATCATTTTACGATAATAAAAACTCACACCATTAATAAATTTTCCAAATTGCTCACTTTCAAAATCCAATTCTTCCCAAAAAGTAGGCTCTGCAATTTGAAAGTAAATTTCGCCTAACATTCCCCAGAGAATATACATTTCTCTTTCTTGCAACTCAATGGCTTTCCCGTTAAAATTATTTTTATCCAATAAAAATGAATTATTTAGTAAATTAGAACTACTATTTATAAGATTAATCCAGTCTATTTCCATTACAGGAAAATGTATAGATTCAGGCTCTCCATCATATTGTTCCTGCTCTTCCAAATAGTAATTAGTTAAATAGTCTTTTACCGCCCTAAGCTCTACTATAGAGCAGCCTACTTTTGAACTAATTAGCGCCTCAGGGATCTGTTCACAGGCTGCTTGTAAAATATCTATTACGTTTGAGAGATCTGCTGCCTTCATTTCTATCTGAACTATTTCTTTATAAATACTGTCCATTATTCCTTTAAGATTGATCCATAGGCTAAATTTGAATTATTCAATTGAAGAGTAAAGCGCAGACTGCCGCAGCGCTATCATTTGTTATCATCTGGTTTTCCCAGGGTTGGAAGACCCTGGGCTACGCTTTGCGAGTGATCCGCTACCGTGATCAATTCAGATAGAATTTTTTTTTTAGGAATATACTAGGATGCAATCGTAATAGAGGTAAAAATACTCACTAGATCTCCTGAAACGAAACTTTAGCTATCGCAAAGCAGCTGATAAAATGTTGTGAAGAGGGATTTATGGAAGAAATTTTAATTTAATTATTACCCCTAAAATATAAGTTGATTTTTTCTTGAAGAGCCTGTATTTCAGAGTAGTCACAATCTACAAGGGTTTCTAGTTCACTTGTCCCTTCGTCATACTCGATGATAAACTGCATTCCTTTAGATAAAGCATTAAAAAATAGATTTTCATATTTTTTCATGATTGTTAGCCTATAATTACACGTTTCAGCAATTTCAAGATCGTGAATCATTTTGCGATAATAAAAACTTATACCATTAATAAATTTTCCAAATTGCTTTCTTTCATAATTCAAATCTTTCCAAAAAGTAGGCTCTATAATCTGAAAGTAAATTTCAGTTACCATTCTCTTGAGGATCATAATTTCTCTTACTTGCAACTCAATGGTTTTCCCTTCAAAATTATTTTTATCCAAGAAAAATGAATAGTTCAACAAACTAGAACACCTATTTATAAGATTAAACCAATTTATTTCTAGAACGGGGAAGTGTATAGATTCAGGCCCAACAGCATTGTCTTCCTGCTCTTCCAAGTAGTAATTAGATAAACAGTCCTTGACTGACCTAAGCTCTATTATAGAGCAGCCTACCTTTGAATTAATTAGTGTCTCTGAAATCTGTTCACAGGCAGCTTGTAGAATATCTATTACATTTGAGAGATCTGCTGCCTTCATTTCTATCTGAACTAATTCTTTATAATTACTATCCATTATTTCTTTAACCTTAGTCATTGCTCGTAAAATATAAGTTGATTTTTTCTTGAAGAGCCTGTATTTCAGAGTAATCACAACCTACAAGGGTTTCTAGTTCACTTGTCATCCTGTCATGCTCAACGATAAATTGTATCCCTTTAAGCAAAGCATTCAACAATAGCTTTTCATATTTTTTCATGATTATTAGTCTATAATTACACGTTTCAGCAATTGCAATATCGTAAATCATTTTACAATAGTAAAAGTTTATACCCTCAAAAACGTTCCAAAATTGTTCGCTTTCAAAATTTAAATCTTCCCAAAAAGTAGGCTCTACAATCTGAGCGTAAATTTCGAGTAAACACCCCGTGAGAATAGACAGTTCTATTTTTTGTAAATCAATGGCTTTTCCTTCGAAATCATTTTTATCTAAGAAAAACGACCGGTTCAACAAACTAGAACAACGATTTATAAAATCAATCCAATTTATTTCTATAACAGGAAAATATATAGATCCAGGCCTGCCATCATTTCGTTTTTGCCATGTCAAGTAGTAATTAGATAAACAGTCCTTGACTGACCTAAGCTCTATTATAGAGCAGCCTACTTTTGAACTCATTAGTGTCTCAGGAATTTGTTCACAGGCTGCTTGTAAAATATCTATTACGTTTACAAGGTCTGCTACTTTCATTTCTATCTGAACTATTTCTTTATAAATACTGTCCATTATTCCT
>JARBTQ010000042.1 GCA_029240075.1 Chlamydiales bacterium | reverse complement strand
AAGGTTGGCATATCATGCAAGGGGTTAAATTAAGTGGTTAATATACTATAAACCTAATTTTATTCCAATTTTTCTATTCTTCATTAACGATGTGTATATCTATCATGTCGGATCAACAGCTGTTCCTGGGCTCTTAGCTAAGCCTAAAATTGATATCATATCAGTTGTATACGACCCATTGATAACCATTTCAAAGTTAGAAGCAATTGGACTTACGTATCGAGGTGAATTCAATATCCCCTTGCATTACGGATTTACTAGACGTGGCCCTGTAAATGTAAATCTTCACCTCTACGAGGAGGGACACCCAGAAATTGAATTGAATCTCCTATTTCGAGATTATCTGCGCAATAATCCTGTCGTACGTGATGAATATGCAAAACTCAAAAAACAAATTTTAGAAGATCCTACTTCACAAGAGAAAAATAATCCGTTCTTTAGCAGTTATACTTTGAAGAAAGGGAGCTTTATTCGCTCTATCCTAAAACAAATCGGATTTGAGAGGATACGGATCCTAAAATGTAGCGATGAGGAAGAGTGGGCTACTGCTAAACAGCTTAGGCAAAAATATTTTTTCTCTCCTCTCGGCATTTATGACCCCTATGTATGGACATTTAATCATCCAGAACATGTGCATTTGATTTTATATCGAGGTGCTGAAATGATTGGCTATGCACATATCCAATTATGGTCTGATCATCGAGCCGCAATTCGCATTATTGTAATTGATGAGGACAAGAGGAATAACCATTTTGCTAGTCAATTTTTAAGTATTTTCGAAAGATGGCTTAAAAATTTAGGAGTTAAAAGTATTCATGCAGAGTCAAAACCAACCTCTATAAATTTTTATCTAAAAAATGGATATGTCTTGATGCCATTTAATGACCCTAACAGATATGAAAGCGAGTCGCAAGATATTGCTGTAGGAAAAATGCTATGACAGACTTTGACGTTTTTTTTGCAACTACCCTAGATTAACCTTTAAGATAGCCTAGTTTTTAAAATTGAGTTGTTTTGTCACGTTATATCAATTGATATTAAGGAATAAATTTTCTTGCATTATCCAATAGATCAAAGAGAAATAAACCGTTAGTAACCTGCGAAACATACCATGAAGCATATGATTGATATATATCAACGACTTTTGAATCTCCAAAAAGCCGTTTTTTCATTGATTGAACATGAAGATGCTATGGTCGCCGTAGTATTCAGAGTTACAAAATGTAATGGTGAACAATTTATTTTAAAAATCTCTGAAAGACCCAATGATTACTTCAGAGAGGTTTTATTCCTAAAACAGCTTGATAAAACTGTACCAGTACCAAAAATTATCCAACTTATAGAGCCATCAGATGGAATACATGGTGCTATATTAATGGAATATCTTCCTGGAACACTTCTTAAAGCGAAAGATCTTACACACTCATTAGCGTCTGAAATCGGCCGTTGTCTTGCAATTACTCATCTTAACCGCTTATTAGGCTATGGAGATCCCATACAAAGCAAATTAACGTCTGATCCCCGCTCCTACTTTACGTTGAAGTTTGAGGAGGGGTTGGAGGAGTGTAGAGGACACTTGCCCATTGAGCTAATTGAGAATTGTCAACGTTATTATTCTGCAAATATCGATCTTTTAAAATTTGTTGATGGGCCATGCATTGTGCATCGAGACTTTCGTCCAGGTAATCTTATTGTCTATGAGGGAAGACTCCGAGGAATCATTGATTGGGCTGGAGCGCGTGCAAGCTTTGTTGAAGAAGATTTTTGTTCGTTAGAACATGAGAAATGGCTATGTAACTCCCTTATCAAAGAATCTTTTTTAGCAGGATATGCAAGCATTCGCCCAGTCCCAGACTATATGCAATTACTTCCCTTTTTAAGCTTAAATAAAGCCATAGCAACAATTGGATTTACAGTTAAGACTGGGAGATGGAAGGACAGCAGTTCCCGCATTTATCAATACAATCGCCAATTTCTAAACAATTTTTTTGAGACATATTCCTAAACCTCAATTAAAAAATTTCTCATATTATAAACCTTATCCAGGTCTTTTCTATGTAGGTGTGTATAACGATTGTATTGGTAACTATGCTTACTATTTTCTTATGCATCAGTTATGCTACTAATGCAGTCACCTGATGCGCTGAATCAAATCTGCATTTTTTCTAAACTACTGAAAACTTAATATCACCGGCATTAGCGCAGCCCATATAAAGAGCTAAATTACCTTCAAGATTCCAATCTATATCTATAAAAATTTCTTCTTTGTTATAAGGATTATCAATAATTTGCAGGTTGACAGACTTATTTGTTGGCAATCTTTGATTTAAGATTTCTAAAATTTGTTGTGGAGCCACGTTTTCTTTATCATTCTGTGCTAGTATCATCAAAGTATTTAATTTATTTATTTCATCTTTATTAAATCCTTTAATCGATAGAAATTGTTCCCGAGGTAAAATAAAACCTTCTTCCTTCTGTATTTTGGAAATGAACTCTACATAATCAATCTCCAATTTTACATCCATTAATTTTAAAGCTAAGCCAGATGAAATACAATTTAAAACTATAGCCTCTCTATCCAGATGAACAGTCATAGCTGTTTTATTCGGAATCTGCTCTCTATAACTGATTACTTTATCCCTAATGCCTGTTATTTTACTTAAAATTCCTGAATAAGATAGCTCTTTAAGCTCTTCCTCATCTAGAGAAGGGATTCCTGTCACAACAATTGCATTACCAGGCTTAATCAATATACCTTCTGAAAATTTTCTTAAGAAATTATTGAACTCTCCAGAACCTATAGTACAGTTCTTGACCTGCTTGGTCTCTTCACTATTTTTAAAAGTCAGAACTGGTGTAAGACCTACAGAATCGCAAATACGGCTAAACTTCTCAATATGTGAACTAAACAATTCTGGTATATTCCTTAGAATTGCATTAGACATTTGCGCTATACATACTGCCGTCGCATTTGAGACAGGAAAATCATCGCATACTACGGCTTTAGCTTGTCTATTAATAGCTATCTTATAAATTACGGGGCCATTTTGGTAAGTAAAAACAGAGGGATGGTTTAAATCTAACTGCGTATTTAAATTTTTCTCAAAATCAGAAAGGCTTAGATTTTCCCTTATATCGTAATCATTCTTGATCATAAAACCTCTTAAATGTAATTATAGTTGTTCTTCAAGCAAGCTATTTTTTGAAATTTTTGAAAGGACCTTTGCATAGACAATATCAGTTATCATTATATACTTGTAGCCCTTATTTTTTTTGATAACTAAAATTTTAGCAAATTACAAAAAGATTTTAAACCAACTTTCAGATGAGAATAATAAGGAACACTTAGGTAATCTTCTTAGCACTCTTCATAGCGATCCTGCAACGCCACAAGATTGGAAAGAAGCTGTTAGTGTCGTATTAAAGTTCCCTGTTTCTATATGGACTATGATCTCACTCGATACAATACTTAAATCTGCTTACCATTTATGCTACCATTTTTTAAATAACTTTGGGTTTGACTTCCCACAGGTTTTGGAAGTTTTAAAAGCTATAGTAGAGTTCCCAGAACAGTACTCTAGCCATTGGGCAATATTAGACCAAATAGGCAAAGAGAACCAAAATACTAAACCTCTATGGGATTTATTAGATTTTAATGTTTGTTA
Organism: Chlamydiales bacterium; assembly: GCA_029240075.1. Lineage (GTDB taxonomy): Bacteria > Chlamydiota > Chlamydiia > Chlamydiales > JARBTQ01 > JARBTQ01. The sequence continues at coordinate 8,889 of JARBTQ010000042.1, read as the reverse complement.
ATACATTCCGAAATGACTTAATCTGCTCTATTATGATAATACCCAGTCTTAATTTTCTAGAATAAAGCCCTGCCAAACAAGTTTCAAAAAAGGTCTATTTAACTAACTATTTATTGCCAAAAACCCATCTAAGATTAGAATTTCTCATACTATTACCCTTCAAAAACCCCCTTAAAGAGTATATAGAAGTTATGCAGTTGACAAAATTTAAACTAGAGATGCTATATTAGGTACCTAATTTTAAATATATCGAGGTCGATAATGAATAAGCCCAAATGTCCTGAAATCGATCATATTAACTTCTTAGTTGCTAGCCAAAAGCTGTAAAGCTGTTGTGGAGCTGAAAAAGTTTTAAGCTACACTTCAAATGCAGTAATATTTTATGGAAGATCGTATCAAAAATGACCTGATTAAAGAAATTAGCGAAATATATCCTCTTTCAAGTGTGCAGATAGGTGATAGATTAGGAGGGTTAAGCGCATTAAATTATATACTCTATTCAGGGCAAGACAAATTGGTCCTTAAAGGCTATCGCTCTGCAGATATTAAAACGATAGAGAAAATAGAAAATTTAGCCATTTTTTTGAACTTAAATGGACTCCCTGCAAGAGTTCCTTTAATGACCATTGATAAACAATACCATTTTGAAACAAAACAAGGGCAATTATTTGCTATTTATCCTTATATTGAGGGTAAAGTACTACATGAGCCTAATCTTAATGAAAAAGCGCTAAATGCTGCCGGACAACTATTAGCTAAGTTTCATCTTTTATCTCTTTCTGATTTAACCCACGTGAATTTATCACATCGAGTTAATCTTAGTCTTTATGATGCCCAGCATGATACTCAGATGTTACTAGCAACAATAAAACAACATCCAACGGAAGACAACGCTATAAATCAAGTCATACGACATTCGGTTAAAACTAAGCTAAAACTAATCGAAAAGTTATTATCAGATAATGAATTTGAGTATTACCTCAACTACAAACACTTGGTCCACGGTGATTTTCATAATGAAAATCTTTTATTCAATGATCAAAATGAGGTGATAGGACTGTTGGACTTTGAAGAGGTTCATTTAGGGCATCGCATGCAGGATTTGCTACATTTTATTCATTTAGCTTGCTGCAATAATGGCTATGATGCCCCAAGAATTGCAAAAGCACTTTTATTTCTAAAAAGTTATTCCTCTATTTTTCCTTTCACCTTGCATGATTTGCAATTTGGTATCAGCTTTTCTCTCTATAAAATAGCACGATCTTTTTTTCTGGAGAAGGAACTTTACCACTCACGCGACCTTTTCTTTGCGGGATTGATAGAACGAGATCTAAAAAAGCTTCAATACTTTGAATCGAACTCTAGACAGTTTATTGAGGTGTTATCTCGTGCAGTCAGTAGATAAAAAATTTTACCTTAGAGTTTTGAAAAGTCGTGTCGATCTTGTATCGACTGGCCATTAAAAAGTTATATCGAAAATCTCATGGAAAGTGTGTAAACACGGAAGTTTGAAAAAAGTTAATCAAACTGCAATCAGTATAATCATAATTTTCTGAGCAGGTTTTTATTCATAAACATTGCAAACTATAGCAATTTGACACTTTACCGCTATAATTGTATACTCTTCTCTACGCTTTATTTATTATTTTGCAGAGGGAGGAAAAGATGTTATCTCTATTATTGGATACAACGATTAGCCGCAGTGATCAACCATCTGTAACTCAAATTTGGTGCGAAGACAGTAGTGCTGGTATTCCTACTAAATCTAAGTGGAGAAGAAGTGCTAAATCAACAGAAAAAATTAAAAATCTTATTATATCTACTTTTGAAAAGGTTTATGAACCTTTTACTGAGAAAGATTTGAACATTTCAGACAAAAGAAAATTTTTAGAGGAGTTAGCTGAAGAAGATATAAGAAAAAATGCCCAAGCCCCCTCTTCTATGCCATGGCTTATTGCTAAACAGGATGAAAAAGTGATAGGTTATAGTTCTTTTGACCTTTCTCAATCACCTGATGAGATTTATATAAGACTCCTCTGTGTTTCTCCTGAGTCCCAAGGGCAGAAATTAGGGGAAAAGCTTATCTTTCCTATAGTAGACTTATATCCCAATAAAAAATACCTAACTTTAACAACACGTAAACTCAATGAAAGAGCCCTAGGGTTTTATAAAAAATTAGGTTTTGAAACAACGGACAAAGTTTACGAAGGGGTTGATCCCAATCTTTACTATTCACTACGCCTTGAATTAATAACCTAGTTCCTATCTACTGCAAATTCATATAAAGCAGAATCCAACAAAATTACTTCCTTAGATTTTACCTAACATATCTAGGAGCCCCTTTAATCCAGCTGTATAGACTTTATCTCAGAGTTACTTAGTTTTGATATCATGTATGACCAAGCTCTCTTTAGTATCCCCTTAGAGGTAGGTAATCCCTCTTTCCAAACTTGTATTTGCCCATTAGCAAGAGCTGCTGCTAAGCATGCTTTTTGCTTAGTTTGATCTACATGAAGACTTAGTTTGCTTATATTCCCCATCGCTTTAAGAGTATGTAAAAGCGTCAAATGTCTAAGATCCCAAATTTGAATCTGCAATGAATCTTCAGAAGCTGTGAATAAGTAGTCATCTTGGGTTACCATTGTAATTGCTGGGATTGTTTTTATAATATCCCCAGAATCAATTTGGATAACCTGAAGCAACTTATAATAAGACAGCCAACGCCCCTGAGCTTGAGTATACATCAACAAAGCAAATGCTTTATCATTGTTATCAGGATCACTTTATCATCATTAACCGCTATCTTATCTTTCTCAAGCTTTTGAGAAAGGTCGTAACAGTTTAATAATTTGCTGTCCAAAATACTATAAGTTCTAGTAAAGCTCTCAATAGGTTCTAAATACTGGTTACAGTAAGCAAAGGCAACAACTACTATCTGACTAGAAAAACAAATCCCAGAGTAATCAAAATAGGTTTTCTTTTTATGAGGATTGGAGGAAGGCAAGACTGGGATTTCTTGTATTAAACTGTAGTCACTATCCAATATTTTAAGAGTGTTTACTATAGATTGGGGAGTACCATAAGGCATAATTGCTGTAAGCTCTTTATTATCGCTTACAGCATAATAACAAGCAGTTCCAGTGCCTATATACAATTTATTCGGAGTAAGGGCATCCTTTGACAAGGATTGACTTGTTGATTATTGCTAGGGATGATCATGCCGAAGAGACTTCAACCGTAACTTAATTTTTCCTGTATAAGTTCACAAGGTTTAATTACACCTGAGCTATCAAGCCTTTTCCAAATTTTGTCTATCGGAACTTTGATATATCTCTAAAAAATAGGTTTCGAAAGAGATCTGTGCTTTGAGAGAGATTAGTTATTATAATCTAGTCAAAAGGTAATTTTTACCTATGTATTATATTAGTGGAGTCTCCCTAGGAAAGAATTTGTTTTTACTCCGTTATAAGTTCTACAGATCTTTTAGCACCTTTTGATAGTAAAATTTGTTCCATTTCTTCTATCGCAGCAATGGTTGATAAGTTTATAAATGAACTTCCGATTTTGATCTTTTTTTAGGTCGTCTAAAACATCTAAAGGAGTCTTTCCATCTTTATCCAGGGCGTTTACATCTATTTTTGAATGGTCTAAAAAGATTTTAATTAGCGATTTATTGAGATGTATGCAAAAGAGGTGTAGGAAAGTTGCTACAGGCGTTGAACTGTTTTCCCCTATAAACCGCATATCAGGGTTAAACCTAGGATGATTTACTAACTTTTGAAGCCATTCTTCTGCATGGCTTTCTCTAAGAGGAGCTATCATTCCTGGGATTTTTACTTGTAGATCTTTTTCACTCCAACCACCACTATCAATAATAGCATTTAAATAAGAAAAGTTTTTGGTTTTTAGAGCTCTCTTTAAAGCCATAACTAAGACCCCGTCTTCTGCATTATTTTCAGCCTCAATATATATTCCTGTCGGGATCAAAAGATTTTCTTTAGTTTTATCCACTCTAAAAATAAGGTGAAAAAGGTCCTCTATTTGCTGCACTCTTACTGTTCCTCTCAAATCTATTTCTCTTAGGCATGGAAAGTAAACAGGAATTTGTTTAAAAATAGGCTCTTTTACATAGGGATGATTCTTTAGATGCAATTTCCGTAATTGACCGTTAGCTAAGTCTTTCAGCCTATCTAAGTTATCAATTTTTTGAATTGCAATTCTTTCAGCTACTTCACATTTAATATCATCTGGAGCTTGTTGCCATTGCTCATAAGAGGGCCATTTTTTTTCTATAGCGAGAAGAGATAAGTTTTTCAGGCTTATACTGAGCGCGGGCTATTTGACCGTTTTCTTCTACTGGTGGAAAAAAGGTAAACCTAGCCGCGCATTGTATATTAAATTATTCATATTAAATTCTTTAATTTAGATTTTTTTAGATTGAAATTTTAAAAAATTGTTTTTGAGTTTCTAAAGCACTCTGAGCAACTTTATATGACTGATCGCCTGACGCAAGCGAATATAGCTTAAGCCTTATTCAATGTTATCATCTGGACTGATGATGAAAAAATGTTTAGATATCTCATCCCATGACGTATGCATCTTTTCTAAGTAAAAATCAGTCACAGCAATCTTGCGCAGCATTTTCTGCTCAAAAGTGACACCAGTGCCCAGTTTTTCCTCCATATGTACTGATCTACGCCGATTCAAGATAAAAAATGCATCTGGATCGATTTGTAATGCCATATGCATCATAGGCACTTCTTCTGCTCCTCCAATTGGAATGTGCTGCCCTGCAATGTCAAGATACCCTTCAACCCCATTATCCACCCAATGTGGCATTCCCTTATCTTGGAGCAAATGCAAAAAACGGGGTGAAAACATAACAGCTGTGTTGTACCAGCCTTTACCCGCTTGAGAACCATCATTTTTCATCAGATCTATCTGCCAGCCATGAGCCCAAGCGCCACACTTAATCCAGCCAAGAGCTTCTATTGCTTGTGCAGGTTGCACCTCTACCCCGACTGAAACTAAAATAACCGCATCAGTATTATGCTGCGTACGTTTAGCTAAATCTTGAATAGGCTCGGAAATGACATGTAAATTAGAAAGAACTATTTCAACTTGCTTTTCTTCGATCATCTGCTGTAGGAGCGGATCTGTTAAGATAGGGTCATTATCATTAGTAGCGATTAATACCTGTAGGTCAAGCCAAGGCTCATGGTCATGGATTAACTTTTGAAGGTAAGGGACTAATTTAGGCTGTACGGTTTCCCCCCAGGCGCGAATCCAAACTGTCATTTTTTTCTTTGATTGGCGTTGAGACAAGGTCTTTAAAAAATCACCTTTAGGTAAAGGCGTTGCTGTAGCTAGGGAAGGGAAAAGGAGCGCAAGATAAAAAGTAAAATAGAGGATCGTATTTAAGTTCATAACAAGTTCCTAAAAAGTAATATAAAATTTATGTGGGGAAACCAATGGCAAACACATTTTGATATGAAGAATGAAATACCTATTCGTATAAATAATTTTTTGTCTTTTTTTGGAATGCCAGTGAGGTATAAATCAGCTAGGGAGTAATTAATAAAAGTAAATCATTTACAACTATTTCACTCCCTAACACCTATTCAATATGGTAGCTTAGATCAATGTAACATTTTCCTAGAGGCGCTTGTCGTAGAGATTTAACTGTAACATAAGCTAAATTTAAATTTTTGAATTTTTCACGAGCTATCATAGTTTCCAAAGTTTCCCCTTCATTGAGGGAATACCTTCGTATGAATTGTCTATATTCTTCTCTTTTATATTCACTTATAGAAATATTTTTATAATGAACAAATCCTTGAATAGCTTTTTGAGGGTTTGCCATAGCTTGTGCAGGATTTAAAATAATAAAAACCCCATAGTGAGTGTGCTTTGCAACCATCCCTACAACACAATCTCCGACTTTATATTGAGCATTGACTTCGTTCCATGATTCGTATACTCGATTTGGTGCTGTTTGAGATGAAACTTGAATAAACATACAATTCTCCTTAGCTTGATGATTCATATGACGTTTCTGGCATAATTTCAATCTAAGATCTTAGATGTAACTGTGAAGAAGTCGTTTTTACAAAAAAATCCATTTTTGAAAATCTTTAGGGATTCGTTCCCTTCTAGATTATTTGATATAGAAGTTAAATGCAAACAACATTTAAACCATATGCAAGGCTAAAGTGATCTATAAAATTTGCTTCTAGTGCCAAATCCTCAATAATGTAAAAATTTTATTTCTAGCACTCTACACTATTTATAGACACTGGGCAGTTACAAACATTTCGCATCATGTCATCTCCTTTCACATTAAACTGCGGAATGATTTAGTTATCTTCCTATTAAGCTGGAGCTTAGTCCAAAGACAATGACAAAGTTTAAAGGACTTTTAATAACTTTAGATCTTAACAACTAGGCTGTTTATTGCTGTTTTTCTATCGCCATTAGATCTAGCTTTTTACCCCGGGCAATCGCTTAATTCTTTCATGCCCTTAAAATCAAAAAAACTTAGCTTAGAGCATTACAATTTGATTTTCCGTTATAATCAATAAGTTAGCAGTTTTTAAGCAATTGCCCTGGCTTTCTACCTTATTGATCTAAGCATTTTCGTTCTTTATTTTTTTAAAACTTAGTTTCTGAAATGTATTGTTTATAGCATTCAGTGAGCGACCAATGAGGGATTTCTTTTTAACAGTATCCACTCTCACAAAGACTGGAATATGATCTGAAGGGCTAGAGATTGGGTCTAAGCTTAATGGGACTTTACTATCAACTATTTGGGTTACATGTACCGTCTCCTTCTTAAATAAACTGCCTAAAAAAGCAGAGAATCGATTAGTTGGTTTTTTATGTTTTGTAAATACATAATCTAGTTCACGTTCTTGTAATTTTGCGGTTTCTACTGTACCTAATTTTCTAGATAGATTACTGGTAGGTGCTCCAGTGCGATGTAGTGTAAAGCCTGCATCTTCGAATAACTTAAAGCGGTCTTTATAGATTTCAGGAATTGAGTTCATATCAGCTCCTAATAAAAGAGTATCGCAATCAGAACACTCTGTTTTTAACCTTTCGATTAACTGTTTAATAGACCCATCACCAAGCGTTGCCCCTTCTTTTAAATTTATTGGATTGGGATCCTCTAAATTAAACCCTGCTATATGTCCTGAGATAAAAGCTACTTTCTTACCTGTAGCTTTCTCTGTCGCAACTGCAATTGCAAAATCAGCATCATAAATATGATCTGTAAATGACCTATTCTCGATATCCTTAAATTTTCTAGGATGAATAGCTATAGCTGTATCTGTATAAAGCGCATTTTCTGGTCTACTAACAGGGGGCCTAATAATTTGAAAGCCTTTTGCTTCTAACACTGAAATATCGGGCCGTTGTTCCTTGTCTTCCTTCTTTTTCTCATCTGGTTTAGTAGTAGCCTCCTTCGGTTCATTGCCAGTCTCCTCTGATTTATTGTCAGCATTCTTTGGTTCATAGTTCGCGACCTCTTGTAGTGCAAAAACATCAACTGTAGGGGCTAAACGTGTTGCAATATCACTCAAAAGCACATCACGAACCTTGTTTATTGAGTCCAGAAATGCCTGATCGTCCGGACGATTATAAGGAGAAAGAGAGCCTATATTTGGTCGCTGATTTGAAGCTTCCTCTCTATTACGGATTAGTTGCTCATAATCAGCAGCTGATGTACCGACATTCCATGTTCCAAAAGTAAAACCGGTATTATTCCCCATATAGTGCCTCTAAAATAAAAATTATTATAAATAAAGTAAAATTGAAATTAGGCCTGCCACTATACCTTGGAAGGCCTACGGCTTATGTAACTAGCAAATTTACTTTCTATCCACTGAGCCTCCTTTCGAATCTTTACTACCGGAGGCTCGATAGATCTTTGCGAAACTAGTTTCGAAAAAGATCTATTTTAGTTCTGGCGATGTGTTCCTATCCCTATTCTATCTAAGGAGATATCAGTGATTTTTACTATTACTTCATTTCCAACGCGCAAGCGAACTTGTTCATAGTTTTCTTCCATGTTATTGGGATTCCAATTTTTTCTAAGGTTGTCATTAAAAAATTTTTGACATTTATTTTTTAATTGATGTACGGCGTTATCATACTCTACACGATCTGAACTATTGGATGCTTTACTAACTGAATCATATTCACGTAAGAATATTAGGGCACTAGCGATATCGTGAGGTTTAGGAAGAGACTTACCTTGAAGTGACAGAGGTATTTTTATCTTTTTTAAAGCTTTCATGGCATCTCCAATATCTTTAGGTACTCTTTCTTTGTGGACAAATAATTCGCCCTTACCATCAAATTTATGCCCATCTTGCTTCTTCTGACGCCAGTTACGTAGAAAGTGTCCCAGGTGTATGACCGTATCTTTTATCTTATCAGTCCCATAATGCTCTGGTTTAAAGTTGATCATCTGCGTTCCATCATCCATCTTGCTTGGCATGATAAGTAGGTGATGTTTGATTTCACCTTTTGCTGTAATTCCTGTATCGACATCCACACCATAGTGCTTAGGCATCTGTTTAAAGAAAGCTTTTAGAGGGCGGACAAATTCTGTTGCCCTTTTTTTTAAGTGGCTTGAATATCGAATATACGCCTCCTTTTTGTCGCAACTGTCCTGTAAGTAATTAGCTATTTTCCCGTGAGTATCGGGTATGCTTAGAGTCCCTGTAGTTACTAACCCATTACCATCTAGTTTACCTTTGTTAGCTTGATACGCTTCAACCTGTAAGTATACACATCGTTAATGAACAATAGAAAAATTGGAATAAAATTAGGTTTATAGTATATTAACCACTTAATTTAACCCCTTGCATGATATGCCAACCT
>JARBTQ010000041.1 GCA_029240075.1 Chlamydiales bacterium | reverse complement strand
AAATAGCTTTAAAGATGCGTACGACCAAATAAAAGCTAGCGTACTCAAAAGTAAAAGTGTGAATGGTGATGAAACGACTTGGAAACTTAAAGGAAAGCGGCAATATATCTGGATCGCAGCACCCCCCCCCCAAGCTGTTTTACTGCTGCAGCATCTGTTACTTAAGAAGTCTATGCGCTAGAGTAAAGACTGCTATAAAGAATTTATGCTTGTGTATAAGCAACCTTTGAAAAAAAGATTACAGTATAGAAACTCGATTATAAGGTTAATAGGGACAATAGGTTATGATACAGAATATAGATGCCAACTCTGTTTAATATTTTACCTTCAATTTCTAAAGGCTTAATTTCAAGAACATTATATTTTGAACAGAGCAAAAATTTACCACATTTCTCATAAATATTTGTGATAATATGCATAAGTATTTAGAATGGATGTAGTCAGATAAACTTAACGGTAAAACTATTAAATTTATTTGACTAAATATTTCTATCAAACTTTCAAAAACAGGAGTTTCCTATGAAGATTTCTTCAAATCTTGAAACATTTCAAAACGCCTATTTGATCTCTAATTCTTCCAACAGAAAAGATCCGTTTGATTTAGATATAAAAATCAATCGCGCGGCAATAGATGAAAAAATATCCAACCAATTAATTACTAGTAAAAGTCTTTGCACTCCCGGATGTGGTAACACAGGAAGTGGCAACAGTTTCTGCTGCTAATTAGTCTGTAGGGAAGTCTACCCGCCAGTAGGCTTTCCTACTTTTCTAACTAAATTTAAAAAAATTACTTTATTAAATCTATTTTCTTATATTAACATCATTTGCGCTTTTTTAGCAAAGGATTGTCAATGTCTATTTTACATCTTCCGGAACCTACTCTAAATTGCCAATTTAGCTTATCTGTCTGCTCGGAAATAGCCGAATCCTTAGTAAATCCAGAGTTTGTTAAAAATATCGTAACGCATGTTGATAATAAAAACCCTTTATTTAATGAGCCGCCTTGGTATCCGAATACTCTTTCTCATGGTTATCCAGCTATTTTACTTTTCTATTCGTATATAGCCCAATCCCCTCTAAAATTCTCATCTATTGAAAAAATTATATACGATTATATATTGTGTATCAGGCAAGATCTGACTGAGCAAGGCGTAAAAGATTTTTCACTATACACAGGACTTGCAGGCATTTGTTATTCTCTGTCAAATTGTATAGGTATTGATCCTAGATACTCTACTTTATTAGAAACCTTAGATCGCCTCTTAATCCAAGGTTTGGAAGAATTCTATTTCCCAGCTATACATACGAAACTTCTTAAAGCTGAGCCTATATCCACTCAACTGTATGATGTTATCCAGGGAATCATTGGAATAGGGGCTTATTTATTAACTAAACCATCTAATCCCGAATTTCATAAAGCACTTACTCAAATTGCAAAATACCTGGTTGGAATGTGCAAGCCGATAAAGGTTAATCAGACATCTGTTCCTGGTTGGTATCTTCCCACTGAATATCAATTTTTAGAGCAAGATCGCCTAGCTTACCCCAAAGGAAATTTTAACTTAGGCCTAGCTCACGGCATTACAGGAAATTTATCTTTTCTGGCCCTTTTAAAATTAAAAGGGATTGAAGTTGATAATCATGCTGAAAGTATGGAGTATATAACAAAATGGTTACTTGCTTATCAGCAGAAAGGACCAAAAGGGTCATTTTGGCCTAAACGTATAAGCTTCGAGCATTACATAGAAGGGAGTATTCACGATGGGGAGTCTATCCGTGATGCGTGGTGCTATGGATCTCCTGGAATAGCAAATGCTTTATTTTTGTCTAGTAAAGCTTTAAATAGGCCTGATTGGACTCAAAAAAGTTTGGATATACTATATGATGCTTTACAACGCTCGCCTATGGAGTCTGATATATGGCGTCCCACTTTTTGTCATGGCATTGCGGGATTATTGACTATAACTTTCCGTATAGCCCGTCTGAACTCCGACCCTTTCTTATTACAAAAAACGCAGAGCTTAAAACAACTTTTACTTAGTTTTTATGATGAAGCAGCGCCTTTTCGGTTTCGAGATAGGGAGCCTATGCCATCTGGAGGGCAAATTCAACTTAATAAAGCAGGGTTATTAGAAGGCGCTTGTGGAGTAGGATTAGCACTTTTATCATTAAATACAGACTATGATATCCCCTGGGACGAACCATTTTTAACCTACAGTAGGGATATGGTATTATGAACTCTTCCCCCTGTAATTTGCTAATTGGAATATCCGGATCCATTGCTGTGCTAAGCCTACCTACCTATTTAGTAGCTCTAAAAAAGGTTTTTGCTAATTGTAGAGTAATTTTATCGCCAACCGCAAGCGAATTTATACCCACTAACACATTTTCTTTAATATGTCCGGAAAGCTATTGCCATCATCTACAATCAACAGGAAGTTATGTGAGCCATGTAGAATTAGGCTCGTGGGCCGATATTTTTATCATACTTCCTGCTAGTGCTAACACTTTGGCGTGCGCAGCTCAGGGGATTGGAGGTAATCTTTTGCAGACGACAATCCTAGCTCATCCCAATCCTTGCTTGTTTTTCCCTAATATGAATAAAGCAATGTGGAAGCAACCTGCAGTGCAAAGAAATGTTAAACAATTGCGCGAAGATGGTCATCGTGTATTTGAACCGGTAGAAGAAGAAGCTTATGAGCACGCATCGGGCACAATAAAAAAAAATTATGTCCTTCCTTGCATTGAACAAGTCATTATGTTCATTACTAACGAAATAGAACAGCGCAAGCAAAAATAAAATATAACAGGTATAATATGAAAACTTCTTTTTCTCCTATTTTTAGACCTGCATCATTTTTCATGATCCGTACAGCCCTTTTAGAACAAGAAATATTTTATAAACTAGGCAAAGAAGAGGATGCTGAAAGAATTTTCAAACTATATGAGGAATCACCTATTATTCAAGAAGCCATTCTAATAGCTAGCCCCTCATTATACGCTTCTCTAGAACAAAAACTTTATAAAAAAGATACTAAAAGAAAACAGCAACTAACATCTAGTCTATTTAAATATCTGCTAAGAATGACCACTCGAGCCACTCCTTTTGGTCTATTTGCTGGTGTAGGATATGGCGAATTTAGCCATAAAACAAATTGTACAATTTCCTCACAAAAGGGCTTATTTTCAAAAAGAGCTCGTCCCGATATGCAATGGTTACAAGAACTTATTACAAATTGGAGTGATAACTCAGAATGGGTTTTCAATGTGAAAGTACAAACATCACAACTTCTTATAAAGACTGCTGGAAGATGGAATTTAGATTATCAGAGGGAACAGCAAAGTGATCAGAGTTGTATTGTTTCTATTCGATCCTCTGCATTAACTGATTTCATTTTAGAAGAGGCTAAAATTCCTTTGCTTTATCAAGACTTGGAATCCCGGGTATTAAATAAATTCGATAGTCTAGATTCTGAAAATTTACGAGCTATTTTATGGAATATATTCAAAAAAGGTTTTTTATTGACAGAATGGCAAGTTTGTTTACTAACAGAATCCCCCTTAGATGATCTCATAGTTAAACTTGAAGCAATAAATCATTTAGAAAACGTTAGAGAATTGGTCCTAGCACTAAAAAATGTGAAGTACAAGATTGAGCGTTACAATAAAACCTCATTAGGAAAAGGTATACAGGATATTCAGGAAATTCAAAACTACATGAGCTCTATAAATAAGAGTGATACCTACCTCCAAATTGACTGTGCTCTAGACCCTAGTATTTTATGTTTATTAAACAAAAAAGTTTCTGAAGAAATTCAGCAAGTTGTAGACTTACTTTGGAGGATTTCTCCTAATGCGCTAGGAAGCCCTCATTTAAAAGAATTTCACCAACGCTTTGTAGAAAAATATGGAACGCGACGTTTAGTGAAAGTCTTAGAAGTATTAGGCAGTGCTTCTGGAATTGGAGTTCCTAGTGGCTATAAAAAGGAGGAGCTAATTGAAAGTACCAAGGAAAATACAGATTCACGTTGGTATACTTTTTTAACAGAACAGTTTTCACTGTGTTTAGCAAATAAACAAAAAGAAATCATCCTAACAGAAGAACATTTAGCTAAATTAAAAGATTTAGAAAATGTTGAACCTTGTGAGGCTCCCCTTTCTCTAGAAATTTACTGTGAAATTTTAACTAAATCAGGTGCTGATTTAGATGCCGGAAACTTTACAATCATATTTGGTCCAAATTTTGGTTCAGGGCAAGCAGGAAGCACTTTTGGTAGATTCTTAGATATTATGCCTGAACATTGTAAAAAAAACTTAGAACGTTTTTTGGAAGATGAAGAGAAACTTTCCCCTGATACTGAATTTATAGAAGCTTCTTACCTTCCCCTGCAAACTAAATCCGCAAATGTAGCTATACATTCTTGTCTTCGCAAGAATGCCCTCGATCTAGCTTGTATAAAAGACAATTCCACGTATTCAAATATAAGCCTAGATGACATTTTCATTGGAGCGACTTCTGAAAGATTATATCTTTATTCACCTTCTTTAGGAAAAGAGATCAATATAACAGCCTTGAACATGTTAAACTTTCATTTAGCTCCTCATGCTATAAGATTAATGCGTGAAATTTCAAAAGAAAATTGTCGACCTTTGCACCCGTTTGAATGGGGTGCACTAACACAATTTAATTACTTACCTCGTGTTAGGTACAGTAAAGTAATCTTATTCCCTGCTAAATGGAAAATTTCACAAGAGATAGAAGGCTATGAGTTAAAACAGACATCTCAGGATAAAATCATACAACTCCTAGTGAAATGGAAAGCATTATGGCAAGTACCTCGCTATGTGTATTTGACTATGTTCGATAATCGTTTATTATTGGATCTAGAAAACCCTCTTCATTTATCTGAATTAGCCGCAATGTTAAAGAATCAAGGAGATGTGGTACTTGTAGAAAATATAGGACTGAATGAGAGCTTTTGGGTTGATGGACCTGAGGGGAGGCACTACACTGAATTTGTTGTGCCTTTGCTAAGAGATCCCAAATATGTCACACCAAAATTGAATATGCCTCCCGCTAGTCAAATAGGATCCCTCCAGGAGCGACTTTATCTTCCAGGAAGCGAATGGCTATTTTTAAAACTTTTCTTACCTGTCGAAAGAGAAAATGAATTTTTAACTCAAATTTTAAAACCATTTACAGAATATGTAACCAACAATTCATTAGCTAATAAATGGTTTTTTGTTCGTTACCGAGAACAAAAAGACCGATTTCATTTGCGAGTTAGATTTCATACATCTTCTCTAGAGAGCTTACAGCCTCTCTTAATGGTTTTACAAGGATGGGCAAAAGAAGCATTAATCCATGGATATATTCAAGATTACTCTTTGCATATGTATGAAAAGGAAATTGAAAGATACGGTGGAACGGAGTGTATTGAAAAGGCAGAAAATTTTTTCTGCATTGACACACAAAACGCATTGGAGCTTCTAGAATGGAATCAATCTAGTATTTCATCGATACCCATAGAAGCTATTGCGGCTCTTAGTATTTTAGATCTGATTAGGCAATGCAACTGTGATGAAACCAAAGTTAAATTCTTACTAGGTGAAGATCATCTGCCTAAAAAACTATTACAAGGCCTCAAATCTTTTGAGAAGCAATTACAAAAATTAGCCATATTAGTTTTTAAGAAAGAACCATCCCAAGTTCAGGACGATGCTATTATAAAGTTACGTAGCATATTTGAAAAACGTTATTCTTTTCTAAAGGATTATATAGGAGCAATTGAAGGTCGAACACAATCTAACCAAGATAATTACATACAGGACAGCTTTTTTATTCAACAAAGTTTAATCCATATGCACTGCAATCGCGTACTTGGAATTGACGCTATACAAGAACAAAAGGCAAGAAGATATGCAATCTATCTTTTCGAAAAGTTACAACATCCGAAATTAAATGAAGCTCCTGCTGTTATATGATATATCGAAATAACTTTTTTTTAAGCTTACTTTTCTTTACGAGTATCATTTGGGGTCAGGTATCTACCATTCATAGCACTCAAGATGCAGATCCGCTATTGAAGACAATTCAAAATAGAGTCAAATGGGGTTACCATCACGGAGCTGCAGTATCAATTACCCTAGAAATGGATATTGATTATTTATCAGCGGGTTGGCTTGATCAAGCCAAGACAATGGAAATTAACAAGCATTCTATTTTCGAGATAGCTTCTTTAACAAAAATTTTTACAGCATATTTAGCTGCATGTCTCAGGGAAGAGGGTTTAATAGATTTAGATGTCCCATTAACGAATTATTTTAAGGATGTTCATATCCCCTCCTTTGGCGACAAATTTATAACATTACGACATTTACTAACACATACTTCTGGCTTGCAAGATCCCCAAGAAGAATATCTAAATAAGATCTCATTGAACCGTAACCCTGAAGCTGATTATGATATACCTACTCTTTATAATTTTCTAGAAAATACTTCACTTGTATCGGAACCTGGTACAAAATTTAATTATTCAAATATTGGTTATGGCTTAGTTGGACATATTCTAGAAAAATACATGCAACAAAATTTGGAGAACTTATTTAAGAAGTACATTTTTGACCCAGTAGGTATGCAAGACACTACATTTTCTCCATCTAAAGAGCAGATTAGAAGGTGTGCTACCGGCTATTGTGATAATGAACCCGTTCCTATGTGGAAAATTAATTCTCTTTATGGCTTTTCAGGGCTATACAGTACTTCAAGCGATCTCAGCCTATTTTTAAAAATATTCTTAGAACGGGATGAGAAAAAACAAAAAACAAAAATAGCCCTTTCACTTCTTGAACCATATTTCGAAAATGAAGATCAAACTCCCACTTTAGGCTGGTTTTTTGATAAGGCTCATAAAAAACCTATATTTTTTGCATTTGGAGGAAGCTTAGGTTTTTCAGCCTTTATAGGACTTAATTTAGAAGAAAATAAAGCTATCAGCATCCTTACCAACCATAAGAGTTTAGATAATATAGGATTAAATTGGCTTTGCCCAGAATATAGTTCTCAAAATATCTTGCAGCCTATTGAACTTGAACTCGATTACTTGCAAACTTTATGTGGTACATATAAGACTTCCGATGATCTTTCAGTAGAAATCAATTCGGATTTAAACTATTTGATATGGGATGATAAACAGGCTCCTCCTCTGAAATTATACCCATGCAGCAAAAATCATTTTTTTCCGAAATTTCTTAATATGCATACAATAGTCGAGTTTCAAGATTGTCAACTTTCTGGAAAGTCTTCCATAAATGTCTTAGAAAATGGAAAATTAGTTTTAACATTGTATAAAACTTCAACGCAAGATACAGAATAAGCCTTAAAAAACATTTTAGCTTGCTTTTGTTATATAGTTATTTACTCTTAAAATTTGCAGGAGTAATTCATTACCTAAAGATCAGGCGCAACCAATACCAGGTAGTAAAAACATATTAAGGTTGATACTATAGAAAAATTGATAGTAGAAAAAAGATGTATTTAAGTAGGCGATAGCATCATAATAACTCCTTTATCAAGTTAAAATACGTGCATCTCCTTTTGCATTTGTAGTCATTTCAGCAACCATAATTTCATGAGAATCTGGATCCATAGTAATATATAGTTTTCTCTAGGTTCTGCGTTTTGATGCTCCATGTTTGCGCATTTCCCATAGACTTTAAGACCTGTTGAGTCAAATACAATGTCTGTAGGCTTTTATGGCTAAGTTTAGGTAAAGTATTTGCAAGCAGCTTAGCTCTACGGCAAACTTGTGTGTAGGAAGGACTTTTTATATCTAAGTTGAGTAAGCTGATCAAAGAAAAGAGGAAACCTACTAATGCTCTATAAGGTGATTTAAACGTTACTTAAATCAGTAATGCGCAGAGAGTAGCCTGGTCCGAATAAAGCTGCGGTCTGCCAGCTTCACAGGTATAGTGGCTTGAAAATCGATTGTTAATACAATTGTCCGAAAACAAAAAGCTGACAGCTGCCCTAATATTAAAGCTATTTTAACTGCTAAAAAGTTAGCAAATACTGGAACTAAAGTCCTGCCAAATCATAAAATATGGCATTGCTCAAATAAAAATTAGATTGAGCTTGTTTTACCTTTAAAGATTATAAAAGAGTTATAAGGACATCTATCATCAATGGTAGCACCTATACCTAGTACTCCCATTGATGACATAATTTAAGCGTCTGTTTTTAGATTAGGAGCAATTACGGCAGATGGCTGAGACTCTATTTTAGATTCACTCTTTGTCGAAAGAGCTTTAGTTTCAAACATCTTCTTACGTTTTTCCTCTGAGTCCCATTCCCCTTTCATGATCTTTTGAATATCTTCACTATCCAAAGTTTCAAATTCCATGAGTAAGTTCGTCATCAACTCTAACTTATCCCTCTCATTCTCGATAATGTCTAGAGCTCGCTTATAAGCAGCTGTAGTAATTTTACGGACTTCAATATCGATAGCACGAGCTGACTCCTCAGAATAGTTCTTAGATTGGTAACCCCCTCCACCTAAGTAACGAGCACTTTCGTCACGTTCATCATAGGCAACAATCCCTAAAACTTCATTCATTCCCCACTCACAGACCATGCTTCTAGCAAGACGCGTAGCCTGTACAATATCTTGCTGCGCACCACTTGAGATATCTTTAACAAAGATCTCTTCAGCACAACGCCCGCCCATTAGGATAGCTAATTGATCAATCAATTCTGCTTTCCAGTAACTCAAACGGTTTTTAGTTGGAAGAAAATGGGTTGCCCCTAATGACATCCCTCTAGGAATAATTGTTACCTTTTCAACTGGATCACTATGTTCTACTTTAAGTGCAACGATTGTATGACCAGCTTCATGGTAGGCTGTCGTTCGCTTTTCTTCCTCGTCCATTTCCAAACTGCGTCGCTCTTTACCAAAGCGCACTTTGTCACAGGCATCCATTGCATCCTGAGCTGTAACTGCTACACGGTTTCTACGTGCAGCAAGTAAAGCAGCTTCATTCAGAACGTTACGTAAATCAGCACCAGAACAACCAGGAGTTGCCCTAGCAACTGACATGAGGTCAACATTATCTTCTAATTTGATTTTGCGCGCATGTAGCTTCAGAATTTCGTATCTTCCTTTTAAGTCAGGGAGATTAATTACAATGCGGCGATCAAAGCGCCCAGGTCTTAGAAGAGCCTTGTCTAAAACATCGGGACGGTTAGTTGCAGCCATAATAATAATCCCTTCATTAGGATCAAAGCCATCCATTTCAACTAAAAGTTGGTTTAAAGTTTGCTCTCTTTCATCATGACCACCGCCAACACCACCCATTCCTCCTCTTTGGCGTCCGACAGCATCGATCTCATCTATAAAGATAATACAGGGTGATTTAGCTTTAGCTTGCTTAAATAAATCGCGTACTCGACTAGGACCTACTCCTACAAACATTTCTACAAATTCGGAACCTGACATAAAGAAGAAAGGACGGTTAGCTTCTCCTGCCACAGCACGTGCGATAAGAGTTTTTCCTGTTCCAGGAGGCCCCATGCACAAAACACCTTTAGGAATCGCTGCTCCTAAAGCTGTAAATTTCTCCGGACTTTTTAGAAATTCAACGATTTCTTCTAACTCTTCCTTCGCTTCATCTATCCCCGCTACATCAGAAAATGTGGCCTTAACACCATCTGTCAACAGACGAGCTGTTGATTTTCCAAAGTTCATTGCACTTGATCCTGCTCCTTTGAGTTGTTTAACAAAAATAACATAAAGGAACACTATCAGTAGAATTACAGGTAGTGCTGTGAATAAGTAATTTAGATAGTTAGGACTTGGCTCTTCACTTCTAAAGTTCTTCTCTAATACAATGGTGCGAGGCTGGTCAGGAGCTTTGAACATAGCCCCTTTATTTACATTAAACTGTTCCCACTCTTTACTAGCTTGTGCAAACCAACGACTAAATACTTCGGGATCTTGTTTTTCTAGTTGCTTAGTAGAAAGTTCTTGGTTATTAAAATACCAAATAACATTACCTACTTTGCTTCGAGCATTATCTAGTTGTGTCTGTACATCTTCTAATTTTGCTAAAATTTGTCGGTAATTTTGTAATGCTTCTTTGTATTTTCGTACACTTCTTAAGCCATTCAGTCGGCTATTTTCCTGTAACTTATTAAGCTCTTCTATAACCTCTTTAATAGCTACAATTGCAGTTTGGTATTTATCCAGACGAGATTTTACATTTTCTAATGTAGAAGCTTCTAAAACAACTTGAGAAGCTCCTTTAATTTTTTGCTTGAGAGCTTCACTTCCAACACCTAGAAAAGGAGATGATACATTATCTATGAATGTTTTTAGTTGTTGCTCAAATTCATTAATGCTGTTTGTTTCAAGATTTTCTGCATTTTTTAGGGCTGCGAATTGAGCCTCTATATCAGCCATGTTAGTCATGCTATGTTCAGGAAATTCCCGAATAATTACATGATTTTCTCGATAAGGGCTATCATAAATAGTATCGACTATACGATATCCTTGTACTGAAACAGGAGTAGCGCTTAATTTTAGAAACCAAAGAGATGCTTCTCTAACACCCTCCTGTAAAATATCTAGCTCCTCCAATAAGGCCTGCTTCTGACTGCTGATTTCGTGGTATTTATTAAGTGCTAAAAGGTATTTAAACCTTTGCTTACTTTCTTCAGTTACTTCATCTTTGAATACCCCGCTAAAAGTTACAAGCTGATTGTTCAGTGCAACCTTACGACTTTCCTCTGGCTGTATCAGACCGAGATTAATCAGATGCTCTAGCTGGTAACTAAATGCAATATTAGCTGTATGACTATTGATAAAATTCTGCAGAGCCATGACCATTAAGAGAGTCATCAAAAAGAAAAGAAAGAAGTTTCCAGAAAACCCTTTTTTAGGGTTAGCAGAAGGAGATTTATAGTCTTCAGACATATTATCCATCCCAACTAATTAATTTGCGCTATTTATATATAAAGCTTTATGCAATCGACCTGCTTTATTCCTCTTTAAGGGGCTAAATACTCTAACGTGCAGAGTAAACCCCTATTTTTTACATGCTGATCTTTTCCAAATAATTCTATATAAATCATTTTCTAAATGAAATGAACATTCACTTATTACTGCTGAATGTTTCATAAGAAACAAAATATTATAGTCTATAACATAGACTGTCTATTTTTTTTATAATTCTGTAATTTTCTTAAACAGTTATTCTTTAGTACAAATAGCTATACAAAAGTCTATCGAGAAGAGATCTTCAGAGCAGATACAAAATAGATCTTATTTGCCTCGATTCTTGATATACCAAACTTCTTTACTAAATGCAATCGAGTTCCCTTAAAACTATCCTTTAAAAAACAAGAATGCTCATTCGTAGCATTAGCTCTCTTGTATAACACTCTTTTAGCTGCTCTAATAACCTTTTTAAAAAAACTCTGAAAAAATCTATTAAGCCTTAAGTTAACTGCTGATTTGCAAATTTTTACAAGTATTTTATACAAAACAAACAGACAATGCCACTTATTTCTTATACTTTTTCCAGCTATTTAGGAGAAGTTAGTATTGTGCTGATAGTTTTTTACAAACGGACAACCTTGACAACTAGCTTCATAATGAATACAAAAATCTTTATGAATCTGATAAGCTCCCTGTTCTATTTGGGCTGATTTCATTATTGCCTTCTTAGGGCTATTTCCAAAAAAACGGTGTGATAAGTATTTAGCCTTACTACTATTACTAGCTGTAAGCTTTTCATAGAAACATTGAAAAGCTTTCCATTCATCTGGATTTTCTCGAAACTTTATACGCTCTAGTAAAAGAGGTAACACCGCATTAATGATAATTTCTTGCTTTAAGTCATCTCCTAACAAAGTAAGAAACTCCCCCTTAGGATTTAACTCAAACGTATAATGATGGTTCCAATAAGCATCTTGATACGAAGGCAATAATTCAAAAAGTAATTTAAGGAACTTCCTAACAGATTTAAGACAGTTTAATCCTAACGCTTGAGATTGCCATGCTCGATCTATTTGATCCATAAAATTGGTTGCATTTGGATCAAGTATTAGGTGAATGAGCGCTGCTATTCTTCGAACAGGATGATTCATAGGCCTGATTTGATTAAGCATTAAATGTTCACGATAAGTTACCCCCTTTTCTAGTAACTTCCAAGCGCTTAACAATGTACGATAATAGTCTGAATCACCCCATTTATCATGAAAATGTTTCTCGAAAAAGCCACATACACCTAGAGCCAAAGAAAATAAATACTCAAAAGTTTTTCCCTTGATATCTTGTAACTTAAGCCAAAAATAAAGATTTAAAAAACTCTCCCCATTTTTTTTATAACCCAACGCAAGTGCAATTCCCGTCGGCAATGCATGTAAAGAATCTGTACACCAAGATGTCAAATATAAATTTTTTCTTTCTAAACGCCATAAGGAGGCCGCTTTCATTAAATATATTATTTTATGCTCTGGTAAATCTTGATAAAGTTGTTGTGCACAGGCACCGCTTCCGATAAACATTTTATACCGCGTATTCAATTAACAAGTGCAACGGTAGACTAAAAAAGAAAAGTTAGAAGCAGTATACTCTCCTTACGCAAAAAAAATAGGAGAAAGTCAGTATGA
>JARBTQ010000018.1 GCA_029240075.1 Chlamydiales bacterium | reverse complement strand
TTCTATCTTTATATATAGAATTATGTTCGAAGACGATTAGCGCTTTCGCACTAACCGCACAAACCTTCCCATCACTTTGGCTTGATTTATTCGTTAAAATCATACTTTCAAATAACTTTAAAGCTTTTACAGCTTATTCACCACTGCTTTTATGCTTTGTTGAATGAGCTAGATTATACGAATCAGGTATTTTTTTAGCTAATCTTTTATAAAATAAAAAAAATTATAACCTAAACCACTTATATTAAGAAAAGTAAGAACAACAAAAACAGAAAAATCCTAGACATAGAATTTTTCTGTTTTTATTTTTTCTCTAAATTGTACGGTTAGAAGTAGCAACTAAAGATTTTGGCTTGTGCTTAGCTAAAATTTCTTGCTGCTGACTTATTGTATGCTCCAGCTGCCTTTCACGAATGAAAATACGATCTCGATGCGTAGGTGCAAACCCTAATTGTGCCAGCACTTGATCCATTCGATCAAGTACAGCATCCGCAGCTTTCCACATAGCATCAGTCCAATGCGTTTTTAAGAAACAAATTCTCTGGTTAACCTTTAAATACATACTTTGTAACACATTAAGCTCTCTCTGCAAAGACTCTTTAAGAGTATTATCGATAGACTGAGCTGCGTCTGCGCCCCGTGCAATTTCCAGAAGCTGAAGCAGACGATTCCAATATGTTGTAATATTTGCAATTAATGAAGGAATGATTTCAAACACATCTTGATCTTTTAAACTTTCTAAAGATTCTAGATAACGCGTTACCATAAAATCTATCTCTTTTATCGCTGTCGCTATATCCATTTCTTCTTTAGCAAAATAAATAATATCGCCCATGAGCTTCCTTTAACTTATAGCGATATAATCTCTTTTTTCTCACCCAATTAAAATATCGGACAAATATAAAATTGAATAACAATATTTTTAAATAAAAATATTAATTAATATGGTTACAACTATTTAAATTTAAAATTGGACAGAAACCTGAAAACTAGGAAGATAACCTAGAATAGATTTAAAGATAACAGCTAAATCTCGCTCTATTTTTTGTAAGGTAGTGATTTGTTGATCGGCTGAAACATGGGGCAAATTTACTTGAACGCAGATTTTGTTATCTACTATAGAGACTAAAGATTCGATTTTATGGCTAGAGAACGCTTGCTTAAAGTATATATTTATATATTTCTCTATAATTTGAGCACTAGTACTAATCTTTGCCCCTCCCATTTTGAATACTATATATTGGCGTTTGCAGCACAAATAACAGCCAAATAATAGAAGGACCCCAATTAGCAGAAAAATCGTTCCATAAATAGCAAAGGCAGAAGTATTTTTTTCAATTAACAAAAACCAATCGAGACGAATATCTGCAACCCTAGATAATGCTATTAAAAATAATCCCGAAGCAATGATTAACAAAGAAAAAAGCGCTTGGAATAATCCTATAAGTACTTGAGCTGCACGCATGATTTAAAACTCGTCAGAATAATCTTCATAAACATCTTTACCAATAAGCGCTGGCAAAGGCTTAGATTGAGTAGATGTTTGAGATTCAATTATTTTTTTATCTAAATCTGATAAAACTAGATTTTTGAAAATAACGTGTACACAAGCTACATGCAAACCAGTTAAATGAGTGATTTCTTCTATGATTTTAGTTTGAATCTCATCCGATTTACTAGGGATCTCTACACCGTAATAAATATTAACTTCAACTTTAATATTTACAGAGCGGGTACGACTTTCTTGTTCTACTATAATCCCATGAACTCTTTCCGTTTGCCCACGACCTAAGAAACGAATCTGATCTATGAAATTGCCTTCAACTAGGCTTATCCCTTCTATTCTAGCAAGGCATTGCAAAACAATTGATTGAAAAACTCGATCCTCAATATCTCGAACAACTACAGTATCAGGGAGTTCAAATTCTTTGGGATCTAATTTATGTGTTTCCATAAGGCTATCTCTTTGGTTCGATTGTAACCTATTTTTTTAAAGATGACTTGTTACTAAAAACTATAATATCTCTTTTTTCCTTTTTTAATCTATAACCTTTAATAGCAAAACTAAGCCATAATAGGATGAAAAACTTCAAGACGTTCACACACCTCTTTTAAAGCTGTGACCAATTCTTCTAACATTTTATCTGTATGTAAAGGAGTAGGGGTCAAGCGAAGTCGCTCCGTTCCTCTAGGTACTGTTGGATAATTAATAGGTTGTACGTAAATTTGATACTCTTCTAATAATATTCGTGTTAGCTCCTGGCATAAAGCTGCATTGCCTATTAGTACGGGTACTATATGCGTATCTCCAGGCAAAACCGTCAACCCAACTTCTCTTAACATTCGCTTAAGTTTATTAGCTTGCGTATGCAATAACTCTCTTTCCATAGAATGCGTTTTTAAATATTTTATACTTGCAATTCCGCCTGCAGCGATAACAGGGGGCAAAGATGTTGTAAAAATAAAACCAGCAGCACAGCTACGGATGCAATCTATAATTTCTTTAGGCCCTGAAACATATCCGCCCATGATACCGAAAGCTTTACCCAAAGTCCCATTAATAAGAGTTACACGATCAAGCAGTCCTTCTCGTTCTGCGACTCCACCGCCTCTGGGTCCGTATAGTCCAACAGCATGAACTTCATCCAAGTAAGTTATTGCTTGGTATTTATCAGCTAAATCACATATTTCTTTAATAGGGCTGATATCCCCTTCCATAGAATAAACGGACTCAAAAGCTATAATTTTAGGACGGTCGAAATGTTCTTGAGCTAATAATTCTTCTAAGTGAGATAGATCATTATGCCTAAAAATCTTTTTCTCTGCATGACTATGACGAATTCCTTGAATCATTGAAGCATGATTTTTAGCATCAGAAAATATAATACAGTTAGGCAAGTAGCTTCCCATGACACTTAGAGCCGCTTCATTGGCAACGTACGCAGACGTAAATACCAAAGCTGCTTGCTTGTTATGCAAATCAGCAAGCTCTGCCTCTAATTCAATATGATAATGACTAGTTCCTGCAATATTACGAGTTCCTCCAGCTCCTGCTCCTGCCATATTTAAAGCATCATGCATAGCCTTTATAACAACTGAATTTTGCCCCATTCCTAGGTAGTCGTTATTACACCAAATAGTCACAGGAACGGGCTGATTATCTTTGACATAATTGGCATAGGGAAAATTTCCTGATTGTCTATTAATATCGCGAAAAATACGATATCTTCCCTCCCTTCTAATATCCTCTATAATCCTTTCGAAAGTTTTCAGATAATCCATATTTCCCTCCTGTAAAATCTCTGTATGCGATTTCCCCATATTTTTAATAGCATTTGCAAAGATTCATCTAAACAAAGTTCTTATAGAGTATTGCAATTGTATTTTTGCTGGCTACTAATTATGGGGAAACGAGTGCTGTTTTTCTTATTTACACTTTTAGGGACAAAAAGAAAAGAGCCAAGATAACAAGTTACGCTTATAACTTATACTCTTGGCTTTTTATACAACACGCGGTTAAATTTGCTTTTTTTCATTACCTCAAAAAACAGTCAAATTGTCCGCATTCTGCATAGACTATAGATTGGCGATTACCAGCTAGCTTTGAATACTCCAGGAATCATTCCTTTTGAAGCCATCTCACGCAAGCAAATACGAGAAAGCTTAAACTTTCTGTAGTATCCACGAGCGCGGCCAGTTAATTGACAACGATTATGTAAGCGAATAGGACTTGAATCACGTGGCATTTTGTTAATCGCCTCACGAGCAGCTGCTCTTTCCTCTTCTGTCAAAGATAGATCTGATGCTATTTTTTTCAATTCTTGTCGCTTATCCCATTTTAAGCGCACTGTTCTTTCACGACGCTTTTCTTTAGCAATCAATGATTTTCTTGCCATAAATTATACCACCCTGCTCTTCTTGCGTGCAGGGCCTTTTTGCCGCTGCTTGCGATTTGGATCCATTTTATTGATAACATAGACTCGTCCACGTCTGCGAACGATTTTATCCCCTTTTGAAGGGTCTGCTTTTACCGATGCTCGAACTTTCATAAAATTGCTCTACTTCTGGATTTAAGGAACAAATGAAATTTAATGTTTTTGATCTTATAATAAATACCTGTTACCGCTATTCTTTGCAATGTTTTTTTGGTTCTTAGGTTAGAAACCCCAGAGAATAACAATTACACTAGACAAACTATCTGTAAAAATATTTTTATTTCTTAAATAGATATTTTGAAAAAACATGATTACAGAGATCTATCCAGCTATTCAATAGTGAAGCCATGCAAAAAATTTAATATAAAATAAGAGATCCAACATTAAAAACATTATGAGTTTAATTACAATACAATCTATAAAAAAAATATTTAAGAAGCCATCTTAATCTGATTCGTTTCTCTAATTTTTTCCTAACCTATTTTTCCAGCCCATCCTAACTTGGATCTTAAAATAGAATAATAATCGCGTTGCAGCAACGACACTAATCTAAATATTTGAGTTCTTCGTTTAATGCAAAAACTCTCCCCTGTTTCAAGATAGAAAGAGGGAATTCCATCAAACGTAACTTCCACAGGTTTATAATCGCTGATATATTCAATTTTTATTTCTTGTTGAGGCATAAAGACTATGGGGCGATTAGAAATAGTATGAGGGCAAATAGGGGTTAATACCAAAGCTTCTAATTCGGGAGTCAAAATAGGTCCCCCTGCAGCTAAGGAATAAGCAGTCGAACCACTAGGAGTTGATATAATAACTCCATCGGCTCGGAAAGTGCTTAAATAGTTTCCATCGACATATAGTGCAAGCTCTATAAGACTTGAATTACCCGAGCGATGTACAATTACTTCATTTAAAGCAAAAAAACTTTGATTTTTTAAAGGATTTTTTCCTTCTATTGTAATGCGATTTTCAATGCGATAATTTCCTGCTAGAAATTGATCTAAACTAGTATAAAGCTCTGCAAGAGGAATGTCTGCCATGAACCCTAAATTCCCCAAATTAATGCCAATGATCGGGGCTAATAGACCAGGATATCGATGAACAAGCCTAAGTATTGTACCATCACCACCTAAAGAAATAGCAAAATTTATTTCTAACAATGGAACGCTTGATAGAGGGCTAGCTCCGATCACAGCAGCTTCTTGATCGTCTACAACAACTTCTACACCATGGTCAGTCAGATACTTATAAACTTCACGTGCAATATTGCAGGCATTATGCTTACTCGCATTGGGAAATAAAGCAATGATCATTTAAGGAGGGAGCTCGATGTAGCTTAGTTTAAAGGGTGGGTTTCTATAGTCTGTTTAATCTTCAACCACTTATTCATCAAGCAAAATACGCCAGCAAAGCAAGCCATTAGAGCAAAAGCTTGAAGGCTTTTATCTGTAAAGTTTTTTGGAAAACTGGGAAGCGCCGAGCCTATTAATACGTCTATTGTATAATCACCCAAGAAGTAGTAACCAATGAATAGAGTAACAAAACCCGCAATCCCAGCACCTATAAAGATCTTTTTACCACATGTAATAAATTCGGTAGTCACCAGGTCAAAATGGAACTTCTTGTGCAGCATATAAATCAATAATGAAACATTTACAAAACCAGCAATACTTGTTGCAATAGCAACACTTGCAACCCCCCAGCCAAAGCCATAAATAAATAATGCATCTAAAAACGTGTTTACGATCAATGCAGCCAAAGTTACAATAATGGGAGATCTATAATCTCCTAGCGCATAAAAAGCTGGGATAAGCGATAAAACTAAAGTTTGAGGCAATAATCCTAGCGAATACCCTGCCAGACATCGTATAGTCTCATATACAGATAAGTCAGTAAATTTACCGTGATTGTATAAAAGATTGATAGCAACACTTCCAAGAACAATTAACCCTATTGAACAAGGAACCATGATATACATTCCCCGTCGTAAAGTATTATCTAATAAAGAGCGGTATAGTTGTGGATTTTGCTGCTCTAAAGCACGCGATAGAGAGGGAAGTAATACCAGGGACAGAGCGATAGCAAATAGATCTAACGGAATCTGATAGACCTTAATTGAGTAGAGAAGATAAGAGGCTCCACTAGGATCTACGGCGTAAGCGAATAAATTATCTACTAACGTATTTATCTGCATAGCGCCAACACCTAAGCAACCCAATATTAAAGGAGTTGCAACTTTTTTAAGATCTTGAGAAAAGCATTTAGCATCTTTCCACCACTTATGTGAAAGTTCATTTTTCAGCAATCTTACAATACTAGGAGCTGTTAAAAGCCATTGTACAAAGGCAGCAATCCCCACTGTTATTGCTAAACGAGATACAGCTACATCTTTCTCTAGCTCAAACTTATCCACTAACCAAACGGCAGCAATCCATACTAGATTAAAACCAACAGGAGCTATAGTAGTTAAAAAAAATGACCTTTCACAGCTAAGCAGGGCGCTATTTAAACCAAACAAACAAATGAATATAACTGAAGGTATAATAAGAGCGCTTAATTCTAAAACCCGGTTGTAGGTAGGGCACAACTCAAAATGCAAAGCTCCCCAAATACTTACCTCTAAAATTAAAACAAGAGTTAAAAGGATAGCTGCTAAAGTCGAAACTAGGTCTCTAAAAAAGCGAAAAGCTCTTTGTGGATCAGACTTTCGAATAGCTTCAAATTGGGGGATAAAAATATAATGTACAACCCCTTTGCCTAGAAAGCGCCGCAATATAGACACTACATTCAAGACAACAGCAAGTGCGGAGATCGCAGGACCTGTCCCAAAAACCCTAGCCATTAAAATATCACGAGCTTTGGAACTGACCTGGGTAATTAAAGTACCTGAAAAAAAATGGCGAGCTGACTGCACTAACTGCTGTGGAGAATCGAGAAATTTTCTCATAGTTTCTAAAGTTTCTACTTTTTTACATTTAAATTGATACTATGACTAAGGATTAAATTCTTGCGTCACAGGTTTACTATCTTGGTTTAAAGCGAGTTCCCCTTGCCTATTTTTTACTAGGATCTCTACTTTTTGCTCAGCCTCATTCAGCCTAGTGTTACATAGAGCTATAAGCTGATCTGCCTCTTCATACAATTTTAGAGATTCATCTAACGCGATTGAGCCTGAATTCATCTTTTCTAAAATCTGTTCTAATCTAGCCAACGCAACTTCAAAATTAGGCTGTTCTACTGCAGTTCCTCGTTTTTCTTTAGTCATAGATCACTCCATTTGTGCCACAATAGTAGTTTAATATAGGTACTTTAAAAATTATGGCTAGACACTCTTATTTTCTATCTGATTTACAGTAACTAGAGCTTCTCCATCTGCAAATTTAATTATTAAACTATCGGCATGCTTTAGTTGGTTTATAGAAAAAATAACAGAACCATCTTTTTTCGCAAAGATAATCCCATACCCTTTCTTTAATAAATTTTTAGGATCTACACCCTTTAAGCTATCAACTAAATAGTTATATTTACTTTTCTTTTGCTCGAGATTTTGAGTAATGGCATGATCTAGACGACGATAATAGATTGGCAATTGGAAAATATGGTAACGATGAGTTTGTAATTTTTGCCAAAGAGAATTTAATAAAAGATCTAGTTTTATTAGCTGTTGCTGCTCTCTTCTAAATTTTTGAAAAATTGCTGTGTTCATAGCTGCTTCTATTTGCTGACACCTTTTCCTAAATTGTATCAGTTGACTTGTAGGCTTTAAAGCTAGTAATTGTTGCTTTCTAGCTTCCAAAATAGCTCTTTTTTGTGCTAAAATTTGCGCCCAGACCTGTATTAAGTCATCCCTAATATCATCAAGTTGTTGCAAGGGCTTGGCTAATAAAGTATAGGGTGAAGATAAAATAGGATGACGCAATAAGCCTAGTAAGCGATGTCGATGCTGTTGTACAAGCATAAGTAGCAACTGTTGTGCTCGACGTTTTATTTGCTGCAAATTCTGAACTACTTGTTCCTTTTCAGGTATTATAATTTCAGCAGCTGCCGAAGGTGTAGGAGCGCGCACGTCTGCAACCAGATCAGCAATAGAATTATCTGTTTCATGCCCGACAGCGGAAATAACAGGAATCTCACTATTAAAGATAGCCTCTGCTACAATTTCTTCATTGAAAGCCCATAAATCTTCTAAACTCCCACCTCCCCTTCCAACGATCATAACATCGACTAGCTGGAACTGATTGAATTGCTGGATAGCTAAAGCTATTTCTTGCGCAGCTCCGTCACCTTGCACTTTAACAGGATTTAAAATAAGGTGAAATCCAGAAAATCTTCTTTTCAAAATATTTAATATATCCTGAATAACAGCTCCGGTTGGACTAGTAACAACTCCTATAGTATGAGGAAACTTAGGCAATTTTTTTTTATAAACAGGATCAAACCACCCCCTTAGCCTTAGCTGCTGCTTTAACTGCTCTAATCGAACCAGCAATTCCCCCAATCCCACATAACGCATTTGTCGCACTATGAGTTGATAATTTCCTCGAGGGGCATAAACACTTACCTCTCCTAGGACAATAACATGATCCCCGTCTTTGGAAGGGCGAGGCAAAGTTGCGCAGTCGCCTCTGAACATAACTGCGGAAATTTGCGCTTCACTGTCCTTTAAAGTAAAATAAAGGTGTCCAGAAGATTGTATTTTCAAGTTAATCATCTCCCCTTGGAGATATACAATCCTAAACTGACTTTCAAGCTGAGTTTTGATAGCATAAGTCAATTGCGATACAGTTAGGACTGTATATTGGGACGATGTTGCAGCAGAATTTATACCCTGAGAGGGCGCGGAAAGTTTATTGACTTGCATAAAAATCTATTGTAAACTACTGGCAATCTATTTTTTCTACCGAGGGTTTCAACAATGCGCAATAAGATTATTGCTGGCAACTGGAAAATGTATAAAACACTAGATGAAACAACACAATTTATCAGAAGTCTAGCACCTTTAGTTGAGCAGAGTCAAGTGTATGTTTATTTAGCAGTTCCTTTCACAGCCATTCAGGCTGCATCTAAAGAAGCTCAAACTACCAACATTAGAGTCGGAGCACAAAATATGAATGATGCTTCTGAAGGGGCCTTTACTGGAGAGATAGCAAGTAAAATGCTTCTTGATGCGGGTGCTCAATTTGTTATATTAGGACATTCAGAAAGAAGGCATATTTTCAATGAAACAAGCGACTTTATTAACCGCAAAGTGATACGAGCTCTTAAAGACAACATAAAACCTATCGTATGTATAGGTGAAAAAGAAGATGACCGTGAACTGCAAAAGACAGAGCAAGTCTTGAAAGATCAAATTTTAGAAAGCCTTAAAAATTTGAACTCAGAGGAAATTTCTCAAATCATACTAGCTTACGAACCAGTCTGGGCGATTGGCACAGGAAAGACAGCAACACCTGAAATTGCTCAAAAAACACAACAATATTGCCGTAAAGTAATTGCTGAATATTGGAATCCTGAAGTAGCTGAAAAAATAAGCATACTATATGGTGGTTCCGTTAAACCTAATAATGCCGCTTTATTAATGGGTCAACCTGATATTGACGGCCTACTTGTAGGCGGAGCATCTTTAGAGGCAGAAGCATTCTCTCAAATCATTAACTTTTAAGTTTATTTATACTTATGACATTTTTTTATTATTTTTGTTTGTTCCTATTTTTAGCCTTGAGTGCAATTTTATGCCTCACAATTTTAGTGCAAGAAAGCAAAAGCATGGGGCTAGGAGCTTCCTTTGGAGGAGATGCAGGAGACTCACTTTTTGGAGCATCCACTGCTGAAGTTTTAAAAAAGTTTACAGCTTGGCTCATTGCTATTTTTATGACTTTTTGCCTTTTACTATCGTTGTGGACAACAGCTTTAGGAAAAAAGCAAGAAAAGAATGATTTGAATAAATCTCAGTGGCAACAGGTTCCACAACAAAATTCTTAGCATGAGAAAGGAGCTTATAATATGGCAATGCAACTTGCTTACTACGGTGACCCTGTTTTACGACGCAAGGCGGACCCTATCGATAATATTTCGTCAGAATTAAAAGAGATCATCCCTCAGATGATCGAATTTATGTATGATAATGACGGAGGAGGATTAGCTGCTCCACAGATCAAAGTATCTCAACGCTTTTTTATTATTGATCTTTATCTGTATGAAGAGGAACACAATCGCTCTACAACAGAGAAATTATCAGCTCGCGATCCCTCTCGTGTTACAGTTTTCATCAATCCTAAGTTAAGTAATCCTAGCATGGAGTATTGTTTTGAAATGGAGGGTTGCCTATCAGTTCCGGGACTTAGGGTACCCGTTGTTCGCCCAACAGCCATAACAGTAGAAGCAATGGACCTAAAAGGAAATATTTTTAGCAAAACTTTAACTGGGTATCAGGCTCGCTCTGTCATGCACGAAAATGACCACTTAAATGGTGTTTTACATATTGATCGAGCATCTCAGAAAGACCGCAAAAAACTAGAAAAAGAGTTACAATTAATTAAAAAGAAATATTACTTAATGAATAAGAGCGAAGGGAAGTAAAAGGGATTCGGAGCAGAGGGATTCGAACCCCCGACCTACTGCTCCCAAAGCAGCCGCGCTAGCCAAGCTGCGCTATGCTCCGAATAAGCTAAATATGCTCTGTAATATACAGATTATTTTTATTTTATGCAAGTATCTAATCTAAATTTTAAGGATAAACCTTATGGTTCAAAATTTAAATCTTTCTGAATTATTGGATTACAGAAAAAAATTTCCTTGTATCTTATTATTTGGAGCTCCTGGTTCTGGTAAAGGGACACTTGGAAAGTCGTTAGCACAATTAACTGGGCATTACCATCTTTCATCTGGAGATATTTTTCGCGGCATTCCTTCAAGCTCTGCTATAGGACAATTTTGCCAAAGTTATTCTCAACAAGGACTTTTAGTACCTGACGATGCTGTTATTACCATATGGAAACATTATGTATCTGGTCTAGTAGCTACCAACCGCTATCTTCCAGAAAAACAAATGCTTCTCTTAGATGGTTTACCTAGAACAGAAAATCAAATTAGCTTATTAGAGCCTTATGCGGAAATTAAAGCTATTGTCGTTCTTGACATTAGCAATGAGGATGAACTAGTAAAAAGACTGCAAAAAAGAGCTAAAGAAGAGGGTAGAAAAGATGACATCGACACTAATGTCTTGCGCACAAGATTTCGTGTTTATAATGAGGACACTGCTAAAGTATTAAAAAACTATCCTGAAAATCTTGTGTATAAAATAAATGCGCTGCAGCATCCATTATATGTAGTGAGGGACGTTTTGCAAACTCTTAGTGCAAAATTAGCCATCTAGTCTACAATCTAACTAAAAGGGGTTAATTAACCTTTCCCCTTTTAGAGTTAATAATAGCTTATCCTAAGCTTATCCTATGCTTGAAATGTAAATACAGAATTTCTGAGAGTTAATGACATGCAATCTTTTTTGACTATATGCCTTATAGGATGTTATCTAGCTTTTCCTGCTTTTTGCATGCCTCAGGCTAGAAGCCACGAGCAGAAGATTTATAATTCTCTTGATGAGTATTCAATCTCTCAACATCTAGCTTTTTATCTCCTCTATCCGAGTAGTAATCTTAGCAAAGAGTGCTTGCAGTACGTAAAAGAATTGATACGTAAGCCTAACGCCAAATTGATAACAGACAAAGCTCCTATCGAAATTTCTGCTTTATCACAAGCGGGAGTAGAACTTTTAGCAACTATTTTAGAGCCTCAAAAATTCAAAATAGTTCCCCTTTTTTCTGAAGAAGATTGGGTAGCCATCGAATCGTTAGCAAAACACTTAGCACATCATAAGTTAAAAGGTCATTATGCCCTTACAGAAGAAGAAATTTTAAAATTACCAGATTATGAAGTAGACTTAGCTCGAGCAATACTTATTACTCAACTACCCGATAACCAGGACAAAGTTGCCTATATTCATTACTATGAGGCACTGCTGGATATTATGGCATTACAAGTCCAAGCCTATGCTAAAGGCAGTGAAAATATTCAAGACATTCTAAAAGCTTTAAATCATCTTATATTCAAAGACTTACAGTTTAGATTCCCTCCTTATTCGCTATCAACTTCACAAATTGAACAATATACTGTTTTGCCGACTGTTTTAGATAGTCACCGAGGCGTTTGCTTAGGAGTTTCTACATTATATATCTGCCTAGCACAGCGATTAAATATTCCCCTAGAAATTGTAACTCCACCTGGGCATATCTATATCCGTTATAGAGGAGAAGGCCAACTTACCAATATTGAAACAACAGCTCGGGGTATCCATATACCTACAGAAAACTATATGGATGTAAATACTTATAGATTAACATCCCACAGCATAAAATCTGTTATAGGTATGGTTTTTTATAACCAAGCATCCCAAGCTATTCATAACAAAGAATTTGGTAACGCTATTCACTGGTATGAAAAAGCCTTAAATTATCTTGACTCGCATAGTATGAGATTGAAAGAACTTTTAGGTTATAGCTATGTCTTCAATAACCAGGAGGAAGAAGGTAAACGATTATTAAAAGAATCCATAGTAGAAAAAGAAGGCGACTCCATTCATGACTCCCATTCCCCACAAGACTATTTAGAAGGACATGTTAACGAACAAGGGCTCCTTATTCTCTTAGAACCAATTGGTGAAGATCGTACCAAACAGCTTTTACAAAAAGAAAAACTCAAAGATCTACTTAAAATTTACCCTAAATTCAAAGATGGGTGGTTGGAATTAGGTAGTTTATGCGCAAGCCTAGGGGGTGGAAAAGAAGCTATTGAAGCATTAATACAGTACCATCATCTTGATAGCTCCAATCCTAGTGTTGAATACTATTTGGCAGAGCTCTATTTTATAAGATACGATTACAAAAATGCTTGGTTCCATTTAAAAATAGCGGAGCAGCTCACAAGTGCTAAAAACTATTACCCAAACGATCTAAAACAGCTACGATTAGCTCTTCTTCTAAAAAGCAGCGGGTAGACTCTAAGCTTTAATTTATAGTTTTCTTGCCTTTGCAACAAGCTCGGGAATAGAGTCCTTTAATATTTCGTTAGCGCCTACATGTTGAAAAATTTCCTTTATTAAAGATTCTTTTTTGGAAATCATCTCAATTGTAGGAGGCAAACCATCAACTTTTTCTAGAAAGATCATTACTAAGCCATTTTCGTAAGAGAATTCTAAACCTGTACGACTAAATTTTAGTTTAAGCTCATAATCATGTTTAATTCTCTCTTCGGCACCTAAGATATCCAAAAAACTCTCTATAGCATCTTGTGCAATACTATGCATTTTTCTATTCTTATGTATCAATTCTACTGGCATCTGGTTCCAATTTGTTTTGCTATATACACGAATACGAGTAAATTTATTGTTTAAATCAAAAACCTGGGAAGCATCTTTTGGTTGATAAATGCGATCTTCAAATTTATAATCGCCTTTATTAGAAGCATTATGCATTAACCATTTATAAGCTTCTTCATAATCTGCTATGTAGGAACGCATTTCAAATCCCCCTTGCTCCCTAAAATGCTCTATAGGACTGCACCTTAACCCATTTTCTAAATTACCCAAACTCACTTTCATCATTTTTTCACCACTAGATTAGTTTGATAACCCTATATTATTTACTTTAATAGACTTTTGCAAAAGAGATTTGCAAGAGTTCTATTGTAAATTACATATGTTTCCATAGAAATGCAAAATAAGCGCAAATTACCATTTTTTCTCTTTAGGTTGGTGATAGTACATTATCTGCATGAAAAATTAACGATGAATTTACAATAGGAACGGTTCTGGAAGCATCGAGCTTCTCTGGAAGCTTTATTATCGATGGCTCGGCAGATCTCTGCGAGATAAGTTTTGAAAAAGATCTATTAAGAAAAGGATTTCTGTTTAGAAGAAAAATTATTTCTCAGTTTGTACGGGTAAACAAGAGTGTCATAAAATTTAGACCTCTTGCACTACTTTATAGTGTTTAGTTGAATAGACCTCTGCAAAAAGAGTTTTGCAAGAGGTCTATTAAAACTAGTTATACATAGTCAAGTGAATAGAGCTATCCTCTTTAGGTAAAAGTTTTTCACACGCTTTATTAAAATCAGCCATTGTTATAGCAGCTTCAGAGTATTGTGAAAAATCATGATCTAAATCATTACTAAGCTCAGGCTTCTTCGCAATCAACTCGTTAAGACGTTCTAAGGAATAACTAATCGCTTCTTTAACTAAGCCCTCAATGATCGCTCCTGATACGTCACCTATTCTTTCTGCAAGTTGAGCAAAATCAACATCATTTCCTAAGCAGTTCTTTTTAGCTATAGTTCTTGTATGTATCTTAAAGATCTCTTCTCTTCCTTGTTTATCAGGCAATCCAATCTCTACCTGCCACTCTAAACGCCCAGGGCGAATCACAGCCTCATCCAGATGATCAAGACGATTAGTAATCCCAACAACTAAAATGTTGTTAAGTTGTCCTAAACCATCAATTTGTGTGAGCAATTCATTCGTTAACTTAGCGGTATGAGGATCACCTGCACGATCTCGATATGGAGCTATGCTATCGATCTCATCAATAATGATTAAATGTAAAGGGCTCTTCTCCCCATACAAGTTATGATCTTTACGAGCTGCGCCAAACTTTTCGCGGAGATTATCTTCCGATCCCCCTACATACATGTTAAGTACTTCGGTCCCCGAAAACTGTACAATATTATTGGAATCTACGCCTAATAATTTCCCTAAATTACGAGCTAAAGTTGTTTTTCCTGTTCCGGGAGGCCCGTATAAGAGCATTCCTCTAACTGGTGTTAATTCTAAGTCACGATAATGATTACGCAAAGACCCTCGAGAGAAGTAAATTCTGCGAATTAAGTCTTTGATTTGCTCCGACATCCCCCCAATTTTAAGATTTGTAGCAAAATCATTAACATTTTTATATATATTGTATTGCTCAGCATCTTCCACAAGCTTGAGTTCGCCAGTTGTAGCAAACTCAATTTCAGAAGTCTCATCTAAGCGCCCTAGAGCACGAAAAGGGCCTTTTCCAATCTTATCAGAACTACCGTCTTTAAAATATAATTCTTTGATTTTAAATTTAAGTTCGTGCTTCTGAGATTCTTTGATTGAAGAAAAACCGCAAAAAACTTTCTTATTTAAGCTTTTACGAACCAAGTCCTTAAGCTTCTCTCGAGCAATAACTGGCATTTGCGATATATCACTACCACTGCTTGTTACATCTATAACCACTTTAGCAATGCTATTAGCTGAGCCATCACGCATTAACTTGAGATTGGCGTTTTCTTTTTCATCGATTGTTACTCTTGTGCTTCCTGTAATCTTCCATGGTCTAGAAATCTCTGAACAAGAAGTCGTTTGCTTTAGACCATCGTTAGTTAACGATATGCCTAACTTTAACCCATCGTTCATCGCCGGTACACCATTAGGTTGAGATATATCAGAAGATTTACCAGCTGATAGTTGAATGCGTGCAGATGTTCCCTCCCCTTTTGCCTCTTTTACCTTCATGAGATATTTTTGATGCCCAACATCAATGTAAAAATGTTGGCCAGGTACAAGCAATAGCTCCATTGATTGAAGCTTTTTTTCTAGTTTTTCTAAGTTAATCCAATTCTTTGAATGCCCCGTATCTTCCTGTTTAACAATCGCTAGCTCTATCTCATCTGTTTGATAGGGATCCCCCTCTACAACACAGATATCTTTAGAAAGCCAACCTAAATTTATTTTTTTTGAATTAAAGGCGAATTCCTGATTAACAGAGATATCATTTATAACACTTCCCCCATGGGCTGCATTTAACTTCACACTTTTCAAATGAACTAAGAAACTACGCCCACTTTCTACAATCTCGAAACCTTGATTTAGAGTTAATGACTTATTGTTATAATGTTCAGCTAACGCCTCCTCTATAGATCTCTTTTGAATTAATATAACTGGGGGCAAGTCTACTCTAGCTCTTTTCTTATTGACTTTGGATGCAGTGAGTTCTACTTCGAAATATAATTTTTCTATTTCTTCGTCAGATACAGCTTTTTCCATAATCATAATATCTGAGGAAGGAAACGTATTTGGTAATTTGAAGGAAATCTCTGTATGTTTCTTATCGATTTTTCCGAACAAATGCACTTCTTTCCCAAAGTTAGATATTTTTTTTAAATCTGATGATTGGTCTGTAGCAAAATTTAAATTTTTTACAACAATATTAAAAATTCCCTGAGGTGTTTGGAAGCTATACCGACGACCTTCACATAAAAACTCTTTGCTTAGTTTCTTCTTCAAAAACTTTGTAATTTCATTAGAATAGACTTTTAGAGCTCCCCCTCTACTGACAGCAGAGCGTGTTTGAGCCAATGTCAGATCGAAATCAACTTTAGATATTTTATGGGTAATTATCTCATTCTTTCGAGCTGGATAAACTACAACTTTATTTTGAGCACTATCCAAGCTGCTACTCCCAGAGCTAGTCGTCTTTCCTAACACTAATAATTGGTCTGGATTCAATAGAATCTGTCCTTTCATTTGCTTTGAGGAAATAACTTTAGCTCTGAAAATCTGGTTTGAAATTTGAATATAAGAGGTCTTTTCATAACCATCTGGGTAGATTTTTTTCATGTCTTTTTCACTTAGTCTGACTGCCGTATCGTTAGACCATTCTGACTGGGAGTCTGCTAGCAAATTTAAGATGACAAAACTGGCCTTATTCTCTTGTTTTGTACTGATGTTGGGTTGTGTTTGGTTAATATCAAATTGCTCGTTGCTACCTGTTATGCTATTTGCTGGGCTTGGGCCTAACTCTTTTGAAAACATGAAAGAACCTCCTACGTTCTATACCTAAGGGACTCTATACCAATGTCCCCTATATAATGGGCTCTATAAAATAAACTCCAATTAAACACCAGAACTCAGTATTTTCATTTTACTTTGCCATTTAAAACTTATTTTCAACGAGGATTAAAGCCTATTGAACTATTTTATTTCAGACGTTACTTAAAATATTTTAGCTTGTATTCAAATTGTAGAGCTTCAAAGAGAGATTAAAAAGCAAAATGGCTTAAAAAAAATTGAGCCTTTTTCAAATCTTTACTGGCAGTGATTCGATAAATCTCTGTGAAACAGGTTTCAAAAGAGATCTATTGAAAACAATAAGGTTCTTCCTTATGTAAACCCAAAATAGATTGGTTGATAAACGATTTCATATATGGCGCTTTAATAAAGTATCAAGAGCAAATAATAGGCGGATCATATGGCTAGAACAAACCTAAACTACTATTCCTATCACAAGCAAAATCTTTCTAAAGAAGGTTCTAGTATCGCTTGTGAATATGATACGATTGTAAAGTCTCCTTTTATTAAGCTTCCCCTAGAGTTGATCATAAAAATCTTTGCGAATTTGCATATTAAAGACCATTATTCACTCCTCTTTACATCCAAAGCTATTTCTCAGTTTTCTTTCTGCAAGCAAATTCAAATAGCTCGATCTACCTTAAGCGGACAAGTTGCTCAGCTTGATGCTGTAATATCCTATATTTCAAATAACAAAAGTTTTACTTACCCTCTTTTAAGGCAAATAAACTTAAGCAATGTATTGGATGACTGGTACTTAAAACTCAATCAGCCTACCCAAGAAGGGATACTCTTAGTTAGCAAACTTCTAGAATATAGAAGTCATCATCATCTCTTATCAATTGAAAGGTTAGCTCGTTTTCCTCACAAAAATCTTTTTCCTAAGAAAGCCCAAGTGACATTAAAAAACCTTTACCGGCTAGCTCAATTAAAAGAATCTCCCTTACCTTTAGATCTAGTGACATCTTTAATAGAAACCTTACCCAACTACACTTTTCTTACAATACGCTACCAAGGCCGTTTAATTTGGAGCATTATTGTGGATTACTTAGCAAACAACCCTAAATCTGTGAATTACAGAGAACTTATTGTAAAAGTACTTTTTATAGGATCTCAAATCAATCCATTACTCTATCAGTTAGATATAACACCATCATTACTGCATTATACAAACACCTCCCGTTTTAATACTATTAATGAATGGTTAAGGTTACTGATTACAATGCATGGCGATCAACGTGATATTGTATTGCTTACCGTAAAGGTTTTTGGAGATTCATTAGAGTATGTCAGTGAGAAATATAAGGATGATCAAGAAATTGTATTAACAGCAATACAAAATGTGGCTTCTAGCATCAAGTTTGCCTCTCAGAGGTTACAGAACGATCAGAAAGTCTTATTAAGTGCTATGTGTTGCACTACCTATTATATCCCGTTGATTCCTTCCTCTATTGCAATGGACCCCCTATTTATGTTACGTGCCGTAGAAAGAAATGGTCTTTCCATAAAATATGCTACGGATCAACTGAAAAACAACTCTCTTATGGCCTCCATTGCAGTTAAACAAAATGGCTTAGCCTTAAAATATGTACTACCGCATATAAGAAAAAATCGAGATATTATTTTAACAGCTATAAGGCAGAATGGATTAGCTTTAAAATTTGCACCAGAAGAATTTAAAAATGATCCTGAAGTCGTTTTAATTGCAAGCATGGAAAATTCATCCGCATTAGAGTTTGCAAGTAATAATTTAAAAAAAAGTAAGGAATTTATTTTCACACTTATATTACATAAAAGTTGTCATTTAGGGTATGTTGCTCCAGAACTTAAAGCTGATGAAAACCTTTGTCTAAAAGCACTTGAGCGCGAGGGAAAGAATTTAGAACACGCTCCTGACCATTTAAAAGATGACCCAGGAATTGTCTTATCTATTGTTAGAAAGAATGGGTACCTCTTGCGCTATGCTTCAAGTAGGCTTCAGGATGACCAATCTATAGTTATGGCAGCTATTAGAGCTAGCCCTTATGCTTACCAATTCGCTTCGCCAAGGCTACAAAATGATGAAGAGATTCGTAAGGCTGCAGGGTTAATTTGGAGCTAACCCTTGAAGAAACCGTGAAAACACTCAGCTAATTAGAAATCCAAGAGCAAATTCATCTAGGCTTTTACCTTTGATAGCCTACAGTATCTGCAAGACTTCTTTTTTCCTGCAAAAAATCTGCGATAACCTCTCTATTTGGTACTGCATCTCTATTCAAAGTCTGGATAAATCTATCATAATCTTCAGCTTTTGATAAAAAACCAGAATTTATTAAAGATTTTACTTTTTCAATTTGTCCTTCTTGGCAGTAATTAGGGATAAGCCCTTATATACTCTATATTTTTATTTTCAAGTGGTTTCTGTCGAGCAATATGGCTGAAAAGCTTGCAAGTACAGGAAAAAGCTTGGTAGTTTTGATATTCTGCTAAATATTTATCATACCTTTCTTGTTGCGTATCCGTAGGCTCCTCTTTCGTAAGACGTAGCAAACAGCCAAAAACTTCTTTTAGCATATCATTTTCGAAATTTAAGATAACTGTATGCCCATGTTTACTCCTTGCTACAATAGCTTTTGAAATTATAACCCAAAGGTAAATTAGAATTTTTTTATAGCAAGTTATAGCTCATGTCGTAGCTTATTAAGCTCTAAAAGCAAAGAAAATTGCTCTGCTAAAAATTTAGATACAAGATCTCTTGTATAACTTTTCATTCGCAGGTCTAATAAAACTCTGCAGAAACTTTTCATGGGAAATTATTCAAATATTACAATGATTTTTGGTTAAAACTTCTTCCCCTATATATACCCGCTTAAATAGCATATAGATAATAAAAAAATAAGATGGTTAAAATACGGGGGTTATTTTGATCAAATTTGGCTAAAATATGGGGGGTATTTTGATCAAATTTGGCTAGGATATGGGGGTTATTTCAGCCATAAATTGGCTAAAATATAGGGGTTATTATATAGTAAAGAAAAACAGCTATTTTTTTAGGTGGGAGAATGTGGCGTTTAATTGAGATAGAATTAGAGAAATGGAAGCAAAATAGAGTGCGCCTTCCTTTGTTACTTCGAGGAGCTAGACAAGTTGGAAAAAGTTATGTTGTAGAAAGTTTTGCTCAAAAAAACTTTAAAAACAACGTAACGATCAATTTTGAGCTAGAACCTGAATGTAGACAATGCTTCAATTCCTTAGACCCTAAGAAAATTATACGAAACCTCCAACTAGTCACAGGAAAAACTATTGATCCCCAAAAAACACTTCTATTTTTGGATGAAATACAGGATTGCCCAGAAGCCATTTTAGCTCTACGCTACTTTAAAGAAAAATTACCACAAATGGCCGTTATTGGAGCTGGTTCTCTACTAGAATTTACATTGCAAGAGTCCCAATTCTCTTTTCCTGTCGGTCGTGTCCAATTTTTATATTTAAAGCCACTCTCTTTTTCAGAGTTTTTACTTGCTCAAGGAGAATCAAAGCTATACGATTATTTTTCTGAAATTTCAATTGCAGAACCAATTAACGAAAGTGTACACGAGCGTTGCTTGCTAATTGTGCGCAATTATATGGCTGTAGGTGGCATGCCTGCTGTTACAGCAACCTTTTGCCAAGGAGCTAATTGGAATAATTGTCAAAATTTGCAGAGCAGTTTGTTACAAGCTTATTATAGTGATTTCGGTAAATATGCTGGTAAAAGTGACTATAAGTATCTTAAAAGAGTTTTTGAACGTCTTCCTCATTTAGTGGCGCAACATTTTAAGTATAGCACGTTAGATTCTGAACTACGCTCTCGTGACATTAAAGAAGCTTTATCCAAGCTTATTCAAGCGGGTTTGGTAACCAGAGTTCATGCTTCATCAGCTTCTGGTTTTCCATTATCTGCTGAAATGAAAGAGGGAAAGTTTAAACCGATCTATTTAGATATTGGTTTATTATTGAGAGCTTTACAAGTACCGCTGACTGAAATATTAAACTCCAAAGATATTACTTTGGTTAATGCTGGGGTACTTGCTGAACAATTCGTAGCACAAGAACTCATGGCTTATAATAATAGTTATGAGCCTGCAGACCTGTTTTTCTGGGAGAGAGAGAAAAAAGGAAGTTCTGCGGAGGTAGATTATGTGATCTCCCATAAAGGCTGCAATATTCCTATTGAAGTCAAGGCTGGCAAGACAGGACGTTTACGGTCTCTTCAACAATTCCTTACCGAAAAAGGGAGTCCCTGTGGTGTACGTATCTCTCAGCATACACTCGATTGGCAACCACCTGTACTTTCTATTCCATTTTACTTAATACAGCAACTTCCGCGCCTATTAGATGAAGTACTAAGTTTGGCATAAGTTCTCATTTATTATGGCTAGGTTTTGCTAGTATAACTCAAATAGACTTTGACTAAAAA
The DNA here is from genome assembly GCA_029240075.1 of Chlamydiales bacterium. Lineage (GTDB taxonomy): Bacteria > Chlamydiota > Chlamydiia > Chlamydiales > JARBTQ01 > JARBTQ01. The sequence goes on along the minus strand of JARBTQ010000018.1, from coordinate 32,552 downwards.
GTCATAGTGTTAATAAGTTGTAAATATAAAATAGAGCTACTAACCTTTTTAGCCACTCCTGAAAAGGCCAATTTCATAACAAAATCAAATTTATAAGGAAAAATAATGAATTTTAGTAATATAGCTGCTCCTATTATTACAGGCATCGGAGCTTATACGATAGCAGCTGGAATTCAAACAGCAACTCAACTATACTTATACAAAGAAAAGCGGCAAATAGAGCAAGAGAATGAAAAAAAACATTTAGAGCAAACTGCAGTCTTACAAGAGATGCAAAAAGAAAATTTATCCTTACAATCAAAGGTATTACCCCCGCCTGAAGGCTATCCTGTTCAAAATAGGTCTATTTGTTATTATGTTGAGATACTACGACAGCTTCCTACACATGCCACATCTACTAAAGTCATTAGCGATATAACAGCTTGTAAGCACTTTCAGGAAAAGAATTTCCGAGTACAGTATGAACAATATGATAAAAAAGCAATTTTTATAGCTAGCTACTTAAATACCTGTTTTAGGCAAGCTAAGACTATTGAAGAATGTCATAAATGCACATTACCTTTTACTCCTAAGTATAGAGCCAACAACAAAATATCGAATTAATACTAGGTTATCTGAGGAGAGCTTAAAAATGTAACAGCATAGGCTTCATTTTGCTCAAGCAGACAAGTCAAGATAAAAGGGCTAAATCTTGCACTCCCCCTTTCATGTATCTATGCTTTCTTCGATATATGAAAGGTACCCTTAGGTTATAATATCAATCTATCGCCTATTCCAAGCCAGCTTTTTTTGCAAATTCGGTGATCTTTTCTTTCCTAATCTCATGGATAATGTTGTATACCTTAGTTGCTTTTATATGTGAGTTATCTAAGATTGCCCGTAGAAATACACGAAGTACTTTATATGATAGGCCCATAGAAGCTACTGATATTGGAACTATCACAAGTTGGGCTATTGCAAACAAGTATACAGCCCCTATCAAATTATCCCCTCCACAACATGACATACAACTCACAAAAGCTCCAAAGTAAGAAGCAATACCTGCACATCCGGCTCCCAATACTGGTAATGCTATTGATGCTATACGTTGAGCTTTATTTTCCAAAGATTTCGCATCTATAATTTCTTTTAAAGAACTTTCTAAAGCGAGTAATTTTTTAGGGTCTATATCTAAAAAAAATTCCTTTTGTTTTGTAAGGTCCAACTTTTCATATTCCTGCAAAAAAGCTTCTACCTTATCCCAAGTTTTATCTATAACTCTTTGAGTCGGATCCAAGCTGACAATAGCTGTATTTAATTGCTTCAAGAAATTGTTTCTAACTTCATCATTATATGAGTATACACGAGTGTCGATAGGATTCGTCATAATAGTTTCTTTCTTTGTCTTATATCTTCTGAAGGCTACTACCTGACTACTTATAAAGGTTTTCCTATGGGGAAAACTATGACATGATCTGTGTAATGTGGCACAACTTGCGTTTATAGTAAATAGGCTATAGCAGAAAGAATTTGTATTTGCTTCAAATACAGATCTACCAAACCAAACTTGCTTAGTCAGTGTATACTGAGCTGTATTTGTTACAAGTGGACAGGTGTTAAAAAAGATAGGATTGCTCTTTAACATTGAATCGTCTCCAACAAGTTAGGGATGTAATCATTTTGTAGAGCCTTTATCCTGTCCTACAATAGATGATATACTTAAAGATTTATAAAAAAATTTTAACATTCATAAGATTCCGTAGTTCTCAGCAAAATTATGTTTGCTCGTAACTACCTAGCTATCCAAATGTAGAGTCACATAAGCTTAGCCGACTTTAAAACTAATTGAATCTTTTAAAGAATCCGTTTACTTTGCTCCAGTTACAAATCCCCTGCAATAACTAATATGTGTAGGATCATCTGCTAATTTCCATCCTTTTATACTTTGGTTGAATCCTGCTGCTCTAACCATATGAGCTAAGCATTTAATAGAAGGAACCCACCAATTAGTCATGTTGTCCCCATATTCTTTCTCTGGATAAAATTCCATCACCATTTGGTCTGGATAACCATGGCCTAATCCCCCTCGATAGGGACTATAATCATCTAAAACTGCGGATTCAATAAATATCTCTCCATCACAGATAGCAGAGATTTTATCGAGCGCAAGCAGAGGATAGCGCAGATGGTAAAGCACCCCAAACATAAATACAACGTCAAATCGTCCAAATTCCTGTTCCGATAAATTGTAAACAGAGATTTCCCGACGCTGGCAAACTTCGGAGCTCCATCCTAATTGCTCGCGGCACCAATCAAAGGTTTGCCATTTCGGCCTATCTTTCTCTTCCAGAATTCCTATGAAGTCGGAAAAGTCATCAATTGCAACAACCTCTTTTGCCCCACGCTTTAATGCTTCAAATGCCCAATAACCATCCCAAGAACCAATATCTAAAACCCTTTTTCCTGTTAAATCTTCAGGAATACCGTATAGCTCAGGATTAATAGGAGCCCAACCTGGCGTAACTAAACCATTATTTAGATTAATGCGATGGTACCAATAAGGGAAAGCCTCCATCTCTTGCTTTGCTTTCTCTAATTTGTTACTTATAGGGCAGGATTTAGTCATATAGCTTCCTTGTTGTGCTTAAATTGATTCAAAATATTTAAATCTGTGTATACAAATCTTAAAAGATTTTAGCAAGCACCAGGTAAGAATAGAGGTAATAGTCGTGTTTGTAAGAATATACTTAAAACGATAGAAACAGCATTAGCAAAAGTCATAAGCCGTTTTTAATAAGCATGCTAAATTAAAGCTAAGTCTTCCCCCCTCCTCACTAAATCGGTTGTAAAGAGAGGAGAGGAAAAAGCTCAATCTTGTGAGGAAAGAATTTGATTATATTTAGAAATTTACAGAATTTACTTTTTTAGCCTTTTTTCCTGCTATATTGTTAGTACTTTTAGCTAGATAGTCTACCCAAATTGGAGAACTCCAAGCCATATGTTGATCCTTCTGTGTAACTCTTAAATAATAGTAAACAAAAGGTGGACTTTCATCTTCAGCATTAAGTGCAATTGTCTGTAACGGATCCATATCATCGTACGTAAAGTCGAAATAAGGGGATTTAGGGGCATAAGTTTTTATGACTTTCCCATTTCGGATAATTTCTACTGTCGTGATCTCCGTTGTACCTGCTACATAGCCAGAGATATGTCTATTAATAGACAAACCTGGTTTAGATCCAGTATCCAGTTCACTCCCCATAGGTGAGCCTGCAATTGCGAAACCTAATATAATTCTTTCACCTGTTGTGGCATAGCAAGAGCGAGCATACAGAGCTTCAAACAAGGCTTCCCTTGTATGTTTTTCGCTGATAATGCCTGTCAGGCCTGGAGTGTACTGAACTTGATTATTATCGTAAAACTCTGAATAAATTCCACGGTCATCTAGTCCACCTGCAATAAAACCAAAACGACGATTACGATTGAGAGCACTTCTTATTGAGCCTTTGGCAAAAGGTGTGTATCCTTTTTTACTAGATGCAATAGGTCGTGGATTCCCCTCTTCTTCTAAGCACTCAGATGATCCCCAAGCATTATAAATTTCGACAACACGCTCGAACTCAGGCGTAAAATCTTCAAAGTCAAATCCTAAGTTATTTCCTCCCATTGTAAAGCAAGGGATGGCAATCATTTCTTTAGGTAACGTACTTTTGTATATCTTTTTAAGATTATTTGTTTTTTGGTCCTTTTGTCTTAAAATAGATTTGTTATCTTTACGATATGTAAATAGACGCAAACCCTCAGAGAGTTGCTCTCCTGGATATTGAAATCCGAGAAAGCTAATAAATCGATCCTCTTCGCTAAATTCACTTACGCTGTGATTAATAGACTTCCAAGCTTCATTTGAAGTTTCTTCAATACTTTCAAAAGGTGAAACTCCCGTATAATTAAAAGCTTTCTCATCTCTAAAATGACGAAGATAATTCTCTGTATTATCCAAAGAGTCTACTTTTTCAGATTCTCCGTGCAATAAGCCCCAGTACAGCCCACTGCTATTGTCAGCAAAGCATTTTATAGGCTGAGAGTAATATACTTGATTAGTTAATAGATTTTTTAACTGGATACGATAAACTCCGATTTCATTAAAATAGAGGTTTGGCAAAGTTAAAAAGCCTGTCTCAGGCACGAAAAGTTTCCAATTTAAATTTTCTCTAAAATTTTCATAAGAAACTTCGATAAGTGTTTCGTCTGGAGCCTTGTTAGTCAAGTTGCCATAAGAATCTTCAAATCGAATGATAACATCAAAACGCTTGTTTCTTACAACAAAAGATGGTGTTAGAATCTTGAGAAACTCTAATTTACCCCCTCTTATATCTAGATAGAAAGTTTCAGTTGTATCAAATTTCCCTCTCCCTTCAGCATCCACATGTAGATAGAAAGGTCGACGACGTTGAGTAATCTTTTGGCTTGTATTTCCTTTAGCATCAGTACTATTAGGGGCTATTCCCACATTAATAATAATATTAGACCCAGCACTAACCTCTTCAGTTAAAGTGAATTCAAACTGAGGGGAAATACTATTGGCGACATCTACAGCCTTAGCTATAAGAACTTTACCAGTATCTAATTCTAGATATATAACATTTCCTTGCTTCTTTATATCAGCTGTAGGCGTTTCCCAATCAGTTTCACGCCCCTTAGTAGCTAAATCAAAACGTAATTTTGCTCCCTTAGCAAGAGTCATGGCGGGTGTGTAAATAAATTTCCATCGACCAATAGTCCCTGCCAAAACTATATTAGGCTCACAGATACATATAGAACGTCGCATTAGTTCATAGCTCCTTATAAACTCTCATTGAGCATCAATTTTCTTAATTTTTTAATTTGAGGGAAATTGTGCCTGATTACAGATTGTTTTTCAACAAGCGTTCGTCAATAAATTACTGTTATTATTTTAAAACTGTACAGTTTTCATTCCTAAAACACATCTAGCTTTCATCTAGGAAAAAGATTACAACACAATTCCCCTACATTAAGTTTATGTAAATTAGGTATGTACCGAACTACATATCATAAGATATTCTTGACTTAATCGTTGGATCGATTTGTTGTTACAATCTTTTTGAATAAAATTAATGCTTGCTCAATGTCGTTTTGAATTTGTTTTTTTAAATCTAAAAGACTTTTAAATCGTTTTTCTGCGCGTAGAAAAACGTGAAATATAACCTCAACAGTCTTTAAATCATAGGGTACATTTGCATTTAATAGATGGACTTCTAAAAAAGGATCTTCTCTGAGATCCCTTACGGAAGGAGCTTTACCTAAATTTGCTATCCCGATATAACTTGCTCTATTTTGATCTAGCAAAGTGACTGCATACACGCCATAGGGAGGAAGGGATAAGCCTTTAACAAGCAAATTGATGGTAGGGAAACCTATTTTTTTACCAAGTCCTCTCCCTACTACCGGAGAGCCTTTGATACTAAATTTCCTACCAAGTAAACTTTCAACCAAATCCAGACGCCCTTCTTGAAGATTAGCCCTAATGGAACTACTCGATACCATTTGTTCATGCTCTACAAGATTGTATTGATCAAGATAGTCTACTTCAAACCCCAATTTTTTTCCTATTTTATAGATTAATGATGGGTCACCCTCCTTATTTTTTCCTAATACTGAATCGAAACCTAGTACTAATTTTGAAAGGGGGACTTTACTCTGCACTTCTGCTAAAAACAATTCAGCTGATTGTTGCATTAAATTTTGCGTAAATGGCAATACAATAGTTTTTGCAATCCCTAACTCTTCCAATAAATCTAGTCTATGCTCCAGACTAATGATAGGTTTTATAGGGCTAAGCGAATTTAATACGGAATAAGGTATAGGGTCAAAAGTAATGACAACAGACATCGCAGCATTTTTAGATATATGTTTCAAAAGGTATCGATGTCCCAAATGTACTCCGTCAAAAGTTCCAATTGTCAGAACGCAGGGTTGAGATACAGCTATAGTACAGGGAGGATAATTATATAATCTATCCATAAATCTAAAAGGGCCTTATTATTAGTAAAGACTCGTATTTACTCAGAATGCTATAGGAACCCTTTTAAACTAGCAATTGTTTATTTATCCTCGCCAAATTTGAGCTAGTTGATTATTATAAAATTATTTGCTGCTGTAACGTTTTTTCATGTGACTGCGGATACAAGCTCTTAGTAACTTACTTAAAAATTACAAATACCTACTTGGTAGGACAATTTGTACAGGGGTTGCATTTTCTACTTTTTAAGTGTATTGCTTTAGTTGGAGTAATTACTAGCTAATCAAGCTGAGTAAATATTAAAGCTTTGTCAATTTATTTAAAAATAAGGCTTATTAATTCATTGCCAATGTGCTATAGAATAAACAAAATATAGAAAATACCTATGCTAGCACCTTATAGCAGTACAGAACATAACCTGGGGGATATTTTTGGATAGTCATTTTCAGTCAGAGATGAGCGAGAAATCAAAGTGGGGCATCCCTTTTATTGCCTCATTTCTAGATCATAGTTTTACAATAAGATTAACCCTAGGTATCTTAGTCATACTATGTCTAAGTTGTTTTTTTTATCTTCACAATATACGTTTTGATATACCTTCATTAAATACAATTTCCAAAAAAGAGATTTTGGCCCCAATTGACTTTGAGTTTTTGGATGAATCTGAGATCAATCAACGCCGACAGGAGGTCATTCAGCATTTAGGAAAAATTTATAAGATTGATCCTAAAACATTCAATCAACAACGTATACAGTATGAAAATTATTTAAGCCGTTATCAGTCAGAAGACACAGCTATTCACGGTGCCAAATTTGAGGAAATTTCAAATACTTTGGACCGATTGGAGAAAGTACTAACGACAACTTATTATACAGATGCTCATACTTTGCAAAAACGAAAGGAATTAAATCTTAGTAATGAATCTTATCTATTATTTATACCAGAGACTACAACCACACCACTCCCCTTTCCTTCGAATGTATACGATACTCTTATAGAAGACGCTTTTAGCAATGTTCAATTATCTCCTATTCAAAAACTTATTATTAATGACATCCGACAATATAAATGGTTATTTCAAGAAGATCTTATTACTGAAATAGAGGTTCGTTCAATAGCACAAGCTACTATTCCCGACATCTACCAAAAAGTAACAGCCGGAACGACTATTCTTGAAAAAGGGGAGAAAATTTCGCCCTATCATATAGCTTTATTAAGTGCTCTTAAATCAACTTTTCAGGAAAGACGTTTCAAATATTGGGATTTTAAAAATCTAGGGGCATCGTTTCTTATAGCTTTTGTAATGACGACGATAGTAATTACCTATATAAAAAATTTCTATCCAATCATTTTTAATTCAAACAAGCAAATCAGTCTGATAGCCACAATTGTTATCTTAACTTTGGTAATAGCCAAACTTGTAGAATATTTAGCATTTCATAATTCTGACTATGTTGAAGATTTTTTACAGTACCCATTAATTACACCATTTTCAGCAATGCTATTTTGTATTTTAATCAATAGTCATATCGCTTGGTTGATTTCTGGATTACTATCCATTGCTCTTTGCATAGGTTTAAGCTTTAGACAAGAGGACTTTTTAATTTTAAATTTACTAGGATCTGTTTCTGCAGTTCTTAATACCACAAACCTTCATCGCAGAAAAGATGTGTTTGTAGTTGCTATTAAAGGCTGGTTAACTTGCAGCATGTTTATTATAGCAGCTTGTCTTGCTAATCAATCCGCCCTCTCTGTTATTTACCCACCGCTTATAAGTACTTTTATCTTTTTCCTTGCAAGTAGCATTATCCTCATAGGAATTTTACCCATATTTGAATCTGTCTTTTGCATAGTTACAGATCTTAGCTTAATGGAATACATGGATACTTCAAGTCCGCTATTAAGAAGGTTAAGCATTGAAGCCCCTGGTACATATCAACATACTCTAGCAGTTGCTAATTTAGCTGAATCTGCTGCTCTTGCCATACAAGCAAATGGACTTTTTTGCCGAGTAGCGGCTCTTTATCATGACATTGGCAAAATTACTAATCCTGCATACTTCATTGAAAATCAGCAATCTGAAATAAATATGCACCAATTACTAACCCCTTTAGAGTCAGCACAAGTTATAATTAAACATGTAGCAGATGGTGTTATGCTGGCCCGTAAAATGGGCTTGCCAGAAGCTTTTATAGATATTATTCAAGAGCATCATGGAACAACAAGTGCTCGCTATTTTTATTTAAAACAATGCAAGCTCACAGGCAATGACCAGGTTGATGAACAATTATTTCGTTATAACGGACCTAAACCTCGATCTAAAGAATCAGCTATTATAATGATAGTTGATTGCATCGAAGCTGCTTCTCGTAGCTTAGACGAGTGCACGGAAAGCAATTTGCGAACTTTAATCGAAAAAATTATAGCAAATAAAATACAGTCTGCTCAATTTGACCAATGCGCACTAACTTTTGAAGAAATAGCTATTATTAAAGATAGTATCATCTCAACATTATTAGCTAGCGCACATATGAGAATTAAATATCCATCTAATGCTATGTAAAATATGACTGATAAAGGTAACTTACACATTACAATTATAGGGGGAGGAATCTCTGGATTATGTACTGCGTACTATCTTAAAAAGCTCTTGGGCGATGATTTAAGAGTTACCCTACTTGAAAGCTCGTCTAGGCTAGGCGGATGGATACAAACTTATCACGACGATAACTTTCTATTTGAACTAGGGCCTAGAGGGTGCCAATCTAAAAGGCGTGGTATGCTAACCTTACAATTAGCCGAGGAATTAGGGCTGACTAATGAACTTATTGGGGCTAATAATACAGCAAAGCGCAGATTCATTTGGCATAATCAAGAGCTACAAGCATTACCTGAAAACTTATGGCAATTTTTATCCTCTCCTCTAACAAAAGGGTTGATATCTGCTTTATTACGTGATTTGTGTACTTCTAATGTCCAAAAAGATGATGAAAGCATTTATGACTTTTTTTGTCGCCATCTTAGCGGGGCTATTGCAGATAGACTTATAGATCCTATGGTGCTAGGCATCTACGCAGGGGATATGAAAAAATTATCTATTCGCTCTTGCTTTCCATTATTATACGAAACAGCAAAGGCCAATGGTTCTTTAATTCGGGGATTTATCACTAAGAAGAAGGCTTCCCCCTCTCCCCTCTCCCCTAAATTAGAACATTTACGCAATACCCCTTTGTTTAGCTTCAAAGGGGGGATGGAAACCTTGATCACTTCTTTAAGTTTACATTCTCAAAGCTCAATCAAACTCAACCAGAAAGTAACAGCGATTATTCCTAAACAAAAACAGATTGAAGTCTATACAGATGAAGCCTGTTTTTTAAGTGATTATGTAATAAGTACAATCCCTTCTCATAATTTAGCTACTCTATTAATTGACTGGCTACCTACTGCAAGTCAAACTCTAGAAAAGATAAATTCTTTACCTATAAACCTAGTAAACCTAGGATATCGTAAAGATATACTAGGCAAATATAACGGTTTTGGCTACCTTGTTCCTACAAAAGAGCAAGAAAAATTATTAGGTGCTGTTTTTGATTCTAGTTTTTTCCCCGAGCAGAACTTAACGCCTAATCAAACAAGGCTGACAGCTATGGTTCGAGCAGATAAAGATCTTCACAAAGATGATCTACTAGATATGGTTTTGAATTCCTTAAGAAAACATGTGGGAATCAAAGCATATCCAGATTTTGTCAAAATACATTGTTTCCAGAAAGCAATCCCACAGTACCACGTAGGCCATTATCAGAGATTACACTCCTTGAAACAGGCGATTCAATCTAAGACTGACCGTCTTTATATAAGCGGAAATAATTTTCATGGTGTAGCTGTTAATGACTGTGTTGCCAATTCTCTTGCAATAGCACATGATATTTTAGCACAAGTCAATAGATATTAAGAGAAGTATACTTTAGAGGTTCCTCTTTCAATCTCTCATTTTTAGTAGCCATAGATCTCTATAAAACTAATTTTGAAAGAGGGAACCTCAGCTTATTAGCTCCTTTCAATCTTACATTTCAAGCATCTAATAAGCTGAGCTGTCTTTCCCTTTTATTCGTCTAAATTAATCGGGAAATTTTTTAATATGGGGGGCATAGGCTTTATCTTGTACTAAAATGTGATTTATAAGCCATTTTTGCAGGAAGTCCAGTAACTCCTCTGAAAGGTCCTCTTTACCTTCTAAATAGCTTTGTTTGAATCTCTCAATTTTTCCGCTAAAACCGTGATGAATTTCAGCATGCCCTTCGAGCTCAGGATAGTTATTAAGTTCCATTAAAAGCTCCTCCTGCTCAAAGTGATATTCTGTATACTGCACTAATCCATCTAAAATATCCACAATAGGCTTTACCTCTTTCTTCTGCATAGCATCGAAAAGATCATTCATCAAGCGCACCAGTTGCTTATGCTGTTCATCCATTGAAGCAACCCCCAAGTCATAGCCAGGCTGCCAAGCTATAAAGATTTTATCATCTTTGATATCGACAGTCTTAAATTGATTACAGAGTGTCTGCAAACGGTTAACAATCCCTTTAAGAGCTATTACTACTTTATTATTTCCTTCGGTAATAAAATCTAACTTCTTAACATTCTCTGTAACATTTCGTAATATACTTGTTACCTGCTCAAAAGCTGATAGCTGTTGCTGAATTGTATTTGTTACACTTTTTGCAGAATTAACTGACACCTTAGAGGACTCCGCAATGGTTGCAAATATTTCCCCTAGCTGTCTTGAAGATTCCCAACCTTCTTGGATTTTACTGGTTTCCTCTTCTGCTTTGAGAACTAGCAAATCTGACGCCTTCTGGATCTCTTGAATTTTAGTTTTAATCTCATTGGTAGAAGTGACTGTATTATCAGCTAAGCGTCTAATCTCTGTAGCAACAATCTGAAAGTTTTTTCCAGCCTCTCCAGCTGCAGAGGCCTCTAGCTCAGCGTTAAACGCAATGATCTTAGTTTGGTCTGCTATTGCATTAATCATATTTACGATATCCCAAATCGTACTAATTTGGTCGCCCAAAAGCTTGATTCCTTGGATTGTAACTACGTTAGTTTCTTTAATATTCTCCATTTTACTCTGATTCACATGAACCATTTCAAGACCTTTCTCAACAGTGACTTCAGTACTATGAGCCATTTGTGAAATTTCTTGAGCCTTAGAAGCTGCTACTTGAACAAATTCTGCGGAGTCATTAATTGTGCTTGAGATTTCTTGAACTAATTGTACTTGTTTTTTTGCCGTATTTCCAACCCTTCGAGAAGATCCAATCAATTCCTCTGTAGAATTGGCAATGCCATCATTAGTTCGTCTTATTTGAATAATCATTGACTGCAATTGATCTGTCAAAGAATTATTGATGGTCTTTGCTAGCTGTACTATTTCATCTTGTCCATCAACTTCTACTACCTGCGTAAAGTCTCCTTTGGCCAAGTTATCTGTGATGTTTTCAATGTACCTTAATTGATTCTTGATAAGTTTAATTAACCAAATAAAGAGGAATAAAGAAACTGCTACTGCAAATAGATTTGAGATGATAGCTGCTATATAAGCACGGTTTGCTGTGAACTTTAGTTGTGCGGCAGAATCATTCCATTCATTATACATTTCATGAGTTACGCTAAACAACAATTCCTTCTCTATCTTCTGCGCTTGAAGCCATTTTAAAAACACTTCTGACTTTACAGCACCAGACTGAGCAGATTCTAATAAAACTTTCTCTAACTGTTTTATCTCTTGTTTAGAAACTCTGTTAATGTTTGCTTGTATTGCATCTAGAATAGTAGCAGGACACATGATCTTTGCGCTTTCTAAGTACTCTTTCTGCCAACTTTTTAAATCTTCGATTCTTTGAGGCAGATGTGAAAGCATTTGTGGATTAATTAATCCTTCGGCAATTAAGTAAGTTTCAGCATCTACTTCTTCTATATAACGTAGCCAGTGATTGAGACCATTAAAAGAAGATAGAAAATGGGGAACGTCAATTGCAAATAGCAGTGTTTGAACTGTATGCAATCCCTCTTGTATCATTTGATTATACTGGGAAATTCCCTCTTTCTGAGCTTCATTACCTTTCTTGAAAGCTAGTCGTAAAGCACCTAATTTAGCTAGCTCCTGTGACCAACGCTGTACTTGTCTTTCAAATGTATCTTTGATAACAGAATTGTCAAAAACATACGGATAAGCAACAGATACTTTCTTAAAAACTTCGATTGCCTTATCTACCTCTAGTTGAAATGGAGTTAATTGTTCTTCTTTTATAGGTAGAACCACACTTAGATCGGGAGAAGAAAGGTTCGCGAAGTAAAGGTATGCTTGTGTCCTTTCATTCTGAAGATTTCTGATAACTTCAACACAAGGCTTAATAATCTCGACTAAATTTTCTATGTCAACAGACTCATCATACTGTCTTTTGTAGTGTTGTACACTTTCCAAAGTATAATAAAACATGAGAGCTACAGGCAAAATTAATAACATTATTAATTTGACTGTAATAGGTTGTTTCTTAATTAATTCCATAATCGACCAAAAGACTGCAAGTTGATATAACAATAAGCTTTTATACACCAAAACTTTATCGCAGAATAAATTAGCGAATTCGTAAATTCTAAATGAATTTAACTTATAATTGCTAGTATACTCGACACCTAAAGCAGGAAAGAAGCTTGATATACGGCCTATATAACCTAGCCTGAAAATTGGCGCAACTTGAATTAGATCTCTTATATAATTCCTTATCGGTCGCTCTGATGCCTCTGCAAGAAAAAAGCCTTGTGAAGACTTTATCCTAATTATTTAGGAGTCGTATTCCAACTTTTATATAATTCTTCTAGCTGTCGGATCTCCTGTGTCCAATCCGCTTTTTCTGAATCATGTCGAGGATCTCCAACTGGATAACCGTAAGGATCATCTGGCGTAGTACCTAGGTATTCTAAAGAGCGACGTGCTATTTCTCTAAAAATAGGAGCGGCACAAGCTCCCCCAAAATGGTTTCCCCCAACTCCAGGAATGAAAAATCTTTCTGGTTCATCAACAGCTACCAATAAGATGAAACGTGGCTCAGAAACAGGAGCAATACCCATAAAAGTAGAAAAATAGGTATTCGTATAAGCCCCTTGCTTTGCCTTATGAGCTGTACTTGTTTTCCCTGCTTCTGTGTAACCATGTATATCTGCTCTTACGGCTCCCCCTCCACGCTTGGTGACAAACTTCATACTCTTAAGCACTTCTTTTGTAACCTGGGGGGGTAGCACTAGGGGTAGACCATTTAACTTTTCTTCTGTGGTATTATCCAGAATAGTTTGGGACTTTCCTTCTACGTCTGTCTTAATTATTTTACGAATTAAGGTTGGAGTTACAAGTTTACCACCATTAGCTAAAACAGCATAAGCTCTAAGCATTTGTATACTTGTAGCTTGATAATTATACCCCATTGCTAAAGAATAGGGAGTTGGGACTGACCATTCTAACAATCCATTAGGATAGGTTTTACCCGGTTTAGGTAACATACCAGCAGATTCCGCGGGCAACTCTATACCTGTTTTTTGCCCTAATCCAAAACAATCATGCAAAACGCTACGATACCATTCATCCCCTAGACGCTGAATGACACGATCAATCATACGTGCCATGTAGATATTAGAAGACTTTTGTAATGCCAAATCCATATTGAGATAATAGTGTAAATGAGTATCGACGATAGGTTTTTTACGTCCAGGGAAATTTCCCTTACTAGTGGCTATTTTTTCTTGAGGTGAAAAAAGGGGGGGCTCCCCTCTTTTGATCAATTCTTCATTTGCCATAAGACAAACTGCAAGGGTTAAAGGTTTAGTTGTAGAGCCTGGCTCATAACTATCCATTACAGCTTTTACCCTAGTATAAGAGATTAAATCAGGATGATTGAAATAGTATTGATAATCGGAGGGGGAAAAAAAAGGGTATTGTGCCAGCACTAAAATTTCTCCTGTATTAGGGTCCATCATAACAGCCCATCCCCCTTTAGCTCGTGCTTTTTTTACCCCCTTAGCTAACTCTTCCTCTGCAATGGCTTGTAAATAGTGGTTAATGCTTAGATGAATATCTGCTCCATTTTCTGGAGGAGTAACGATTTGTCCCATACCAAGTGAATGACGTAGAGAACGCTCAATAATTCTTTTACCTGGCTTCCCTTTGAGATAATTATTAAAATACATTTCTAGCCCACCTGTAGGGATTCCTTGCTTTGTGCGTTCCTCCTTCGTATCTTGAATTGTATGCAATACCTGTCCTAGTAACTTATCAAATGGATAAGCTCGTTGATAATCATTCAGAAAAAATAACCCATTCCTAGCTATTTTATGACGACGAGCATAGGGGAACCACCATTCTTTAATAGCATCCCGTGTTTCTTGACTAAGCCAAGGAGCTACTTTACGGCTTCGATAAGGTAAATTAAGCTCTTTTAAAATCCAATTAACATCAGAAGGGGCAAAGGAAAGAAAATCACCTAACTTTTGTGCAATTTCAGAGCGTCTAGTTTCAGGAATAGCCATAGGATCGATGTACAAATGGAATTTAGGTAGATCGATTGCAAATGCTTGCGGAATCTCTGGATGCCCCCGCTTAATAGAAGTATTGGACCAGAAAGTTCCTCTACGAAATGGCTCTATAACAGTTTGATTATGTTGACCTTGAGCATATTTAACCCATTTAGCACCCTCTATAATTTGCACTCTATAGAATTGTGAAATTAGAATAGCATAAAGGATAAAGACAAATAAAACTAAGCCCGCAATACGGCGTTTATCACTAGTTTCAACCGGATAAAAAGGGATTTTTTGTAAGGTCATATAGCCAAAAAGAGGATTATTTGATTATAGTTTTATCGTTATTATCTATCTGCAGGGAAGTCTCCATAGTTCCTTCAATTTCAGGGCAAGGCAAAAATATAATATCCTTTATATACGGATGTTTTAAATATCTAAACTCTGGCTTTCGTGCAAGTTCCATTAAATGAATAGGGTTTTCAAATGATTCTATCAGATATTTAAGTCTTGCATTTTTGGATTCTAAAGCCTCTATTTCACGCGCTACTTTAGGGATTTCCAATTGCAACTCTGTCAGTTCGTTTTGCTTGTATATTGATGAATAGCATAAGATAAGGGCGACGAAAATACAGATAAAAACTCGTATCAAAAATCCTATATGCATTCATTCCCCCTCAATTAATCTATGTATGTATCATTAACGTTTTTCTTCTCAATAAAGCGTAATTTAGCACTACGGCTGCGCGGATTTTGACGCATTTCTTGTGCAGTAGCTTCTAATGGTTTTTTAGTCAAAAGATGGCACGAGGGTGGTGTTGGACTTGCTTTGTTAGAACGTGATGCATTCTGAAAAGCCACTTTTACAAGACGGTCCTCAAGACTATGAAAAGTAATAGCCCCCAATCTTCCCCTAGGTGAAAGACGTTCAAGGGCTTGCGGCAACATTTCTTCTATAACTTTTAACTCACGATTCACGGCAATTCTTAATCCCTGAAAGACGAGAGTCAAAGGATGTATTTTACGCCTAGGACCTCGACCAAGTATTGGCATCAATAAGTTTACAAGTTCTTCTGTCGTACGTATAGGTTGTTTACGTCTAAATTCTACAATAGTCCTAGCCACAGCTCGCCAGTGTCTTTCTTCTCCATATTCACGAAAAATTGTGGCTAATTGCTGTTCAGAGTAGTAGTTAACTATTTTTGCTGCCGTAAGTTCAGACTCGGGATCCATCCGCATGTCCAAATCTGCATTTTTATTAAAACTAAAACCGCGCTCCCCTTGATCAAGCTGCATCGATGAAACTCCAAAGTCGAAAAACATCCCATCAACTTGATTGACCCCTTGTTGATCAAGCCATTTAATGAGTTCTGCAAAATTTCCTTGAATAAAAACTGTTTTTTCACGGTAGGGCATTAATCTCTCTTTTGCAATTGCAAGGGCTGTAGGGTCTTGGTCAATGCCAATTAACAAGTCAATCTCGGGGTGAGCTTGTAGTATAGCTTCTGAATGCCCCCCTGCTCCCAAAGTTCCATCTAAAAAAATAGAAAGCTTACAATCTTTAAAAAACTCTAAAAACTCTTTTACAAAGATCGATTTATGAGGATATATTTTTATTTCTTGCATATTTATTTCTTCTATAATTAAGTGTTTATATTTTCTATTTTTTTATATTTTATCTATTGATAAAAATTACTTTACTCGTTACTTTGAAGTTAGATATAATAAGCCTCTGTAATATAAGGATTCTACATGACAACATCCAAAACTGTTGATAATCTTGGCATAGATGTACATATCAGTTATGCCCGTCGCACTCAATTATTAGAAGAAGTCGATAAAGAGTTTGGATTTTCACAAGCTGCGATTATTCCAGCGCAAACAGCTGTGTTTGATATCAATCCTAAGGCTCCTGCACTAGAAGTTCTGCTAGGTTCCCAGCTATCCTTACAACAAACACCATGGGCTTGCTTTACAATGCCAGAACGCTACTCCGATAACCGTAGCCCTCTGTTTTCATACGATATTATTCCTAGTTTGTATGAATTTGTCCAATACGTAAATAGATATTCTCTCAGATCTGATGCTGTCTATGAATCAAAAGATTCTGAAGAAGATACAAATAATAAGAACTCTCAAGATCAAGATGTGGAAAGTTCAGATGAGCAATCCAATGAAAGCAAGCAAGATCGCTCCCAATTTTTGGATGCAATCTCCAATAAGGCAGAAAAGCCAAATAGCCGTTTAGCCCTAAGTAAAATGCAACAAACAGGACAATTGCTACACGTTCTTAATAAGAATCTTAGCTTTGTAAGATCATGTATGGCGCAATTTTTACAGGGGTAATTAATTATGGATAAAACACAACTCAATTGGACTCCTGAGCAGATTGAAGATATCCGTTTTGTTGGGTACTCTTATATCAGACAAGGTGCATATAAAATAGCTTTGACTTTCTTTGAAGCTTTGGTAGCACTTGATCCAAGGAACACTTATGATGTTCAAACTTTAGGTGCTCTTTATCTACAGCTTAATGACTTAGAGAAAGCACTAAAAACGCTTAACCAAGCTTTAGCTTTACAACCTAACCATGCTCCTACCCTATTAAACCAAGCTAAAGTTTTAATTGGCTTAGGTTATAAGGATCAAGCACTAAAAATTGCAAAACAATTAGAAAAAAACAAAGATTCTCAAATAGCAGATGCAGCAGGAGCTCTTGTTCTGGCTTACCGATAAAGCTTATTTTTTTTTAGAGAAAGAGAAAGTTACTTCTATTCATACTGTGATAGAAGCTAATATATTTTGGTAGAGCCGCTTATGAGTTTCATTTACTCAACTACTCAACTATTTTTATAAATATTTTTTACTAAAAAATTGGATTTGTAATCTATTCTTTTGCCATAACTAACGAATTTTACTGTTCGTTACAGTAAATCAATATTCAAATAAAAATTTATACATAAAAATAGTTGTCTAAAAAATCATACTGCTATTTCAAATCTTCTATACAATGCGCGGCTAGGTTTACCTTTTTTCCGCCAGTAGAAGAAAACGGTCAAATAGCCCGCGCTCAGTATAACTTAGCTAAAATTATTTGTTTTAAAGCATCAATCCAGACAGGGTGTGCATTTAAAGATTCTATTAGAGTAAGTTGTTCTCCTCCATGTTGTCTAAAGTCTAGCTGTAATTCCTCTTTGATTTCATAGAGAGTTTCTAAACAATCGGTCACAAAGGATGGCGATATGACTAGTAATTTTTTGTAACCTTTGTTTGCCAATTCCTTGATAGTTTCTACAGCATAAGGTTTTAACCATTCCCCTTTTCCTAACCTAGATTGAAAGGCCACTGTATATTGTTCATCCTTTAACCCTAAGCCAGTAACCAGTTTCCGAGCTGTAGCCATACATTGAGCTCGGTAGCAGTAATAGTTGCGGCTTGATAACTCATTACAACATCCTTGCTTTAAACAGTGCTGTTGCCTGTCCGCTTTGTAAATATGTTTTTCTGGAAGACCGTGAAAACTTATAAGGATTTGATCGAACTCTTGCTTTAGATAAGGCTTTACGACTTCTAACCAAGCCTTAATAAATTCTGGATGATCTGCATAATGACTGACTAAATGAAATTCAGGAATAACATTCCAATCCTTAACAATTTCCATTACTTTTTGATGAACTGATCCTGTAGTTGCAGAAGCATACTGGGGAAAAAGAGGTACAACTATAATTTTAGCTACGTGAGCTTCCTGTAATTCTGCTAGAGCAGCTTCTAAAGAGGGTTCTTGATATCTCATTCCTAAAGCAACATGAAAAGTTGACCCTAACGAATCTTGTAGCTTTTGCTGCATTTGCTTACTATGAACTAATAACGGGGAACCTTTATCGGTCCAGATTGCTTTATAACTTGCGGCTGAGGCCTTATAACGGGAAGGAACGATTATTGCCCTAACCAGCCAGTTTCTTTTTAACCACGAAAGATCGATGACGCGAGAGTCGGTTAAAAATTGAATAAGGTACTTAAAAACATCGCTAGGTTCTGGCGATTTAGGAGTGCCTAGATTAACCAATAGAATACCTGTTTTGTTGTCCATAATGTGATTCCTATTTAAGATCTTTGATAATTATAAGCCTGCTCTTTCGAATATATAACCTTCTGTTGCGAACTACGATCAAACCGAACCGCTATACATATGTAAGGATAAGGGTGCTGATTATCAAAGTCACGCCCCTCATTTTTTCCATATAGCTTGATTGATATCTCTTTATTAGCCCAAGGCATCAAGACCAAAGAGTTACTTTTCTCACGCTGAAAATTGCAATAGTCTGTTTTATCTTTGTAATTAGGGGCTTGCATATAGAAGTCCAGGATAAGCTGAATAATAACCTCTGGTTCATACTCCATTCCCTGCACATAAAAATCCACCTCTGCTCCTATCATATGTTTAGAAGCTTGATTTGAACCTGTAGAGTCTGCATAGCGATTATGCTGTGGACAACGATGTCCACAAGTTATGATAACGCGCTTACCGGTTTTTGCTTGGATAAAGTTTAAAAGGTCTATCAAAATAGGATAAATAAATTCTTTACCCTCACGAATAGGCAAACTATGCTGTCCATTGCAATCACTAATCGGTACAACGCCATCCTTTGCTGGAGCAGAAGGATGCTCAACTTGTTTACCCCCTTTGCACGTAAAAAAACTCTTTGTGATTCTAGGGTGATTTCCTACGAAATGCTCTTCCCAAGGATATTCTTCTCGTTGCCTATATTCTGCTGGCAATACAGAAAAAGCTGCTTCATCGTGTTTACGATAGATAAACTCCCCTTTTAGATTATGTTGACGGACTTTGTCATATTCTGTTTGCTCTAGTCCCGAACAACTAATACAAGTCAATGAAAAAAATTGCAAACACTTTAATATTTTCTTTAACATAATTTGTTATTCAATCATCTTATTTAGATTAGGTTTATTAGGTAATCGCCTTACATTTTTAGTAGTAACTTAAAAAGCCATTTAAAATTCAATTTGGTTCTAAAAGCTTGAATCGTTAGAATGAATACATTACTGCCCCCATAACCTTAAGCTGGCAAAAGCGAACTTTTTTACTATTGTACTAGCTCTAACTGTAAATTACTTAGCATATGGATTGGATTTTCAATTATCAACTTTTTCTGTTCGACTTTGATGGATTACTGGTCAATACAGAGCAACTTCACTTTAAAGCTTATCAACAGATGGCAGCCAAGCGAGGGTTAGAATTACCTTGGGATTTCAAACAGTATTGCATGTATGCACATTACGGATCTACAGCGTTACGTGATGCTATCTATGATTTTTTTCCTAATCTCAAGGAAACAGAGCCTGACTGGAATTTACTGTACCAAGAAAAGCGGAGGCAATATACATCTATTTTGAAAGAAGGTGGATTGGAACTTATGCCAGGTGTTTCAGAATTTTTAGAGTTTTTATCGAAGAATCATCTACAAAGGTGCGTAGTCACGCACTCTCCACAAGAGCAAGTTTTCTATATAAGGGACCAATTCCCTATATTGCAGACAATTCCCCATTGGATTACTAGAGAAAATTATACAAATCCTAAACCTGACCCTGAATGCTATATGTACGCGATTCAAAAGTATGCTAAACCTGGTGATCAAGTTATAGGATTTGAAGACAGCCCAAGGGGCCTTACAGCTCTTAAAGGGACATCTGCTAAGCCTGTTCTTATCGTTGATTTCCCCTATCCTAATCTGTCAGAACTGTTAGCAACAAAGAATGCATCCCATTTTTCGAGCTTTAATGAACTTATGCGAAAAGGGATCTTCCCTTAATATTAACTAAATGGTTGGCTACTTACTTCTGCAGTAAAACCCATATTCAATTCCCAAAGATACTTAAAGGGTAAGCAATGATCTAATAAATATTGTTTATCCCCTTGTGCAAGAACTTTTCCATCATCAATATAAATAATTTTATCCGCATGTTCGATTGTAGATAAACGGTGTGCGATAATAATTTGAGTCATCTGCCCTTGTAACTGTGAAAGTGCAGTCTTTATATAAAGCTCGCTATTTGCATCTAAAGAAGACGTAGCTTCATCTAAAATAATTATCGAAGATTTTTTTACTAACGCTCTTGCTATAGCTAATCTTTGTTGCTGTCCTCCAGATAGATTACGCCCACCTTCTGCAAGTAAAGTTTCATATTTTTGAGGCAGTTTTTCTATAAATTCTGCAGCATAGGCTTTTATAGAGGCTTCTTTAATCTCTTCCTCACTAGCGGATTGTCCAAAAGCAATATTTTCAGCAATAGAGTCTAAAAATAAGAATGGTTTTTGGGGAACAACTCCAAAGAAGCGTCTTAAGGACTGTTGCTTATAAATATGTAATGGTTTCCCATCAATTCGAATTTCCCCTTTTTGAACCTCATAAAGACGCATCAATAGCTGAATTATCGTTGATTTACCCGCTCCTGTTGAACCCACTAAAGCTACAGTCTGCCCAGGCTCAATACGAAAACTTAAGCCTTTTAATACCCATTCATCTTCATATTTGAACCATACATCATCAAACTCAATGCTATTTTCAAACTTTTCTAATTCTATAGCTCCAGTGCAGTCATTAATAGAAGGTTGTATTTGTAGTACTTCAAACATCCGCTCTGCTGCTGCAATCCCTTTTTGTATCTCATTATTAGCCTCATTAAATTTTTTAATAGGATCATAAAGCTTATGCAAACAGGCACAAAAAAATAGTATTTCTGGAATAGACATTCGGGCGCCATGAAACCCATAAAGTATTACTGCTGCTATGCAGAGCGTTGCAATTAAATGAATTATAGGCCTAGATGCAAACGCATATCTAGCATTTTTCTCTTGAAGTTTTGCCATTAATGCATTTTGCCCTGCATATTTACGCCCGGCGAAAACCTCCATTCCAAACATTTTGATTGTTTGAATGCCTGCCAAAAAATCTATTAAGGAGGAACCTGATAATTCTTGGTTTCTCTGCATCTGTACCGCTATTTTTTTTATTTTGCGCGCAAAGAAGAGAATAGGCCAGGTAAGAAGGGGTAAAGCAACAAAACTAATAAGAGATAATTTCCACGAAATTAAAAAACACAGAGTTAAAGTGGAGATGAATGTAATAGGAATTTGGATGTATGTAAATAATACTGAATTGATAGAACTAGCAATAACGGAAGCATCGCCACTAACTCGAGCCATTAAATTTCCAATAGGGTATTTTTGAAAAAAATTTAAAGGTAAAGACTGAATATGTTCAAAATAACGTAACCTAAGGTCACGACTTACTCGTATACCTACCACTGCCGTTGCATAACTATTACAAAAAGCAGCAACTCCTTTAAATAGAGCTACGCTGATTAAAAAAGAGGCAATACCCCAAACGTCATCAAAATTAAAAATTTTTTCTAGATAACTAATAGCTGTCTGTAAAAAACTAATGGAGCTTATATTTAGATTAGAACCGATGCTAGCGGATTGTTGGGGAACAAGTTGTTGCCCTTTTTGAGAAAGAATGCCAAGAGCTAATGCTTCCATACTTTCTGCTGCCATCAATACAAGCATAGCAAATAAAGTTAGCACTAAAATAGAATAATGGCGCCGATTATACAGCGCCGCTTTGAACAATAGGTACATAGGGTTTATACTTCTTTCTAGATATTTGTAGAAGTTGGCTATATTGTTATAGAATCCTGAGAATTAGAACTAAATTGTCCAATTTGCCGTAATTTTTGATATCGCCTTGCTAACAACTGTTCAGTTGGAATTACTGTTAATTCAGCAGCTCGCTCTAAAGCATATTTTTTTACATTTGCATAAACTATTTTAGGATTGTGATGAGCGCCTCCTAATGGTTCTGCTATAATATCATCAATTACCCGCAACTTGAGCATATCTTGAGCAGTTAGTTTAAGCATTTCAGCAGCGTGAGCTGAATAATTAATATCTTTCCATAGAATAGAAGCACAACCTTCAGGAGTAATTACCGAAAAATACGAATGCTCTAGCATTCCCATAGCGTCACCGATGCCTACACCTAACGCGCCTCCGGAAGCACCTTCTCCAATAACCACCACGATAATAGGAGTAGATAAGTTTGCCATTTCCATCAAGTTCTGAGCTATCGCCCAACTCTGTCCACGCTGTTCAGCATCTAAGCCAGGAAAAGCCCCAGTAGTATCGACAAACGAAAGAACTGGCAGATGAAATTTTTCTGCTAATTTCATGACACGTAAAGCTTTACGAAAGCCTTCAGGATGGGGCATCCCAAAATTGCGGTACATACGCTCTTGCGTATTAGCGCCTTTCTCTTGGCCAATGACTACAAATTTTTCTCCGCCAATAGTAGCAATACCTGTAACGATAGCATGATCATCCCCAAATAGGCGATCACCAAATAATTCAGTAAAGCTATCACATATATTGCTAATATAGTGCATGGAACGAGGACGAGCAGGATGTCGTGCTATAGAAACTTTTTCAGCAGGTGTAAGTTCTGAGTAAACCTTTTTTTTAAGATTATCAAGCTTTTTCTCAAGCTTTTTAAGTTCTTCTGGTGAAAGGACAAGGTGTTCCTTGTTTTGTTCCTTAACTTGCTGAATTGATTGCTCAAATTCGTAAATTTTCTTTTCATGTGGAAGAATATCCACGTGCCACCTCTAGCTGATTTAATCTAATAAAAGCAGAATAATAGCAATAAATAGATAAATCTTAAATAAAAATTATCCGCAATAAGCGCAATAGTAGCTGACTAAATGGCTAGCTGATGAAAATATCTTTTAAAAATTTAAATAAATTCTTAGCTAGATCATTTATTTTATTTAAAAATATTTATCTGATATTGAATCTTCTTTATCCAATCCAATAGATATAGAAGATCTTTTAGAAATTTCTTTATTAATTGAAGATACATGCTTTACTTCTAATTTCAACCATTGATCTATTTTATAATTCAATTTATTACAATACACAGTAATAAAATCTAAATTTTTAATAATTTCACTTAAATCAATAATCCATAAAGGCTCGTTTTTCCTCTGCTGATTTAATACAAGCTCAATTAATCTATTAAACCGCATTAAGATATATGGGATATTATTCGCTGTATAATTATTTAAGGTCTGTACGATCTCAAGTTTTGGATCATTACAAGCTTCTTTTTCATCGTAGACTCTTAATTTTATTAGTATGTTTGATAAGACTGTAATAAGATCATCAAAGATTTTTAAATCACTCGAGTATTCTTGTTCTGTTAGCTTTTTCCTTGCTTCTGGTAAGTACTGTTTTAGGATTTTTTCACAAGATTTCTCGATAGCTAAATTATAAAAAAGAATAAATGCTTTCAAACTAAGACTTGATTTTTTCCAATCAGTATACCAATTTTTTAACTTCAAAGTGGTTGCTTCAGCTTCTGAATGGTGCCGTTCCAAAGTGTTAAAACATGCCTTAACAGCAGCGTCCATCTTTTCACTTGTAGATTCAAGAAGGTCAGCGTTACATCCATACTTATTATACTCGGCTAATACCGAATCTATGCTTGATTTACATAGCAGATCATAAGGATTATTTGTAGAAAAAATAGCGGAACTATTGATTTGATGGCTCATAGTATATTTCTCCCTAAACTTTAAGATAGGTAAGCAAAAATTTATACTGAGTCTACCAGCATACCTAGTGTACTGGTTTCATGTAAACAAAAACCCTCCAAACTAATGACCTCTCTCGCATAAGCCTTTACTGAAAGGCTTTTTAAAAGGTCTATTTATAAAGCAACTATGACCCTAAGATAAGAAAGAATATTAAGTATGTTATTACCTTGACAATTGATCCCTAAGAAGTTTATCACAGAATCAAATAGGACAAGACTTATATCTTTTGTTGGTTAGGAGCTTCTACTGTCGTAACGATTCTCGGCATAGCAGGCTCTTAATAGATTTAATAACATTGCTATTATGAAAGGGCGGATTGGAAGATAGATGGCCTACTGTAAACTAACTCAAGAAAGCTCTACTGTATTTAATGCTATTAAAGAGGGCTTACAAAAAATTAAACTGACTCAAGATAAAACGTTTATAAAGATCATTCAAAATGAGTATCAGGGAATTTTTGGTTATAAACCAGCCCTTATCGAAATTATCTATGATGAGAAGGAATCTAAAGCCGCTTATCTTAAAGAAGCTCTGAATATTGAGCTTTTATATGAGGATAATAAGCTTTATATTCGCCCTCCAGCTCAATTTTATGATCCAGCTTATATAACTAAAAATGAAGAACGCAAGCAGCTCCTGCAACATTATCTTGAAAAACAAGGGTTTAGAGATTTTGACGAAGAAACCTTGAAACAAATCGCAGAAGATTCGCAAGCGGCAAATGCATTTACAGCTATTAAACAATTTGAAACTGATCCCCTTAATAATGAGGGAGGTGCTATATTTTTAGAGCTCTCTCCTGATAAAATGACTTGCCGAGCTTTAATTTTTCACCAAGGAACCATTACGCCAGAATCCGTTTACGAAGTTTTAAAAGCAAAGCAATGTATCAAAGGCGTTTTTCGTAAAGCAATCTTAAATGTTTTAAATAAAAAGCTTACAGGTTTTTTTGAAATAGCACGGGGCAAATCCCCTATTGAGCCTAAACCTGCTGAACTTGAATTCTTTTTTGAAACAGATGAAAATAAAATCTTTGCAGAAATGTCTCAAGCTTTAAAGACAGATACCCGTTCAGTCAAAAAGATTAATATAGCAGAACGAAATCAACTTTTAATCCGAATAGGTAAAATCATAGCTGGAGTTGATGGGTATCAAGTTGACGGAACCATTTTAAAAACGGCTGATACGGATTCCGTCAAATCATCAATTCAATTAGGCCCTAATGTAACCCTATCTGATGATGGTAAAGAGATTTATGCTGCTCAAAGTGGACATATTGTCTGGAAAAAACAAGAGCAGTCAATTAATATTGAAGCTATTTATACGGTAGAAGGAGATGTCGACTTCAACGAAGGTAATATTGTCGGCTTTGTAGGTAAAGTCCTTATTATGGGCGATGTTCGACCTAAATTTAGTGTAACGGCTGAAGGGGACATTGAAATTCGAGGCTCGGTTGAAGATGCTGTTGTCGAAAGTATGAATGGTAACGTCTTTGTAGGTGGAAGTATTGTACATACTAAAGAGGGCTATATTCTTTCTAAACACACTGTACATGGTGTGATTGCTACTAATGCGAATATTCGGGCAAAAGACATCATCCTTGAGAAAGAGGTGATGAACAGTAAGCTTGAAGCTGATGAAAGCATTACAGTTATGGGTAACCCAGGAGCTATCATTGGTGGCATTGTAAAAGCTAAATCGATTATTCGAAGCAATATTATAGGATCTGAGAGTTGGGCAGATACCAAAGTTCACGTTGGGAATGTTCATGAGATGCGAAAGCGAGCAAATATTATCAATAACAAAGTCTCGGAAATTACTAAAGAACTCGAAGAAAATCGAGGTATTGTCAAACTATTGCAAAAACGGCAGCAGGTTAGTACCCTATCACAAAGCCAACAAGAGCAACTGCAATTGCTTGCAGAAAAAGCAACGGAATTAGAAGAAGATATTGAAATGTACCAGGAAGAAATAGTTCAGATGCAAAAACAGATTGAGGAAAGGAAGAAGGCAAAGTTAGAAATTCTCAAAAAGATTTACCCTAAAGTAGATATTCACATATATGACGCTTATTACCAAACTGAATCTGAAGAACCGACTACAGGCTTTGCATGTCGTTCAGGCCTCATAAATCGCTACCCCTTGTAAAAAGCAGCTGCTATTGCATAGTTGTAATAAATTAATAGGATCACAACTTTTTAATATTGTTTAGAGTAGAGTTACCATACAAATGTTAGGTATTTTTTTAGATCTGGAAACAAATGGTTTAGACCCTTATCGACATCGTATCCTGGAAATAGCATTTAAGATCTTTGACATTTACACTGGTGAATTAAAAGTTTCATTTGAAAGTATTGTCTATCAGCCAGATGATGTATGGAAAGCAAGTAACATTCAAAGCTTAGGTATCAACGGTTTTACACAAGACTTGGTTGCTAAAGGGCGTCTAGAAAAAGATATCGCTAGCGAAATCATTAACTACTTTACTCAATTTGGCATAAAAAGAAATCAAGCTGTCTTTATTTGTCAAAACCCCTCTTTTGACAGAATGTTTTTTTATCAACTAATCAGTCCTGAAGAGCAGATGAAAATGCATTGGCCTTACCATTGGTTAGACTTAGCTTCGATGTATTGGGCATTTCGCATGCAAGATTATAAAAACTTAAATTGCCAAAAGTTGCCCCCTATTAGTCTTTCAAAAGATCAAATAGCTGCACATCATGGCTTACCCAAAGAAAGCGCTCCACACAAAGCTATGAACGGAGTAAATCACCTAATTCAATGTTACGAAGCAATTGTGGGATTTCCTCTTAAGAATTCATCTTTTGCTCCTACTATTAAAAACTTTAGTTCTGCTATATTGTCTTTATCTTAATTTTTGGATAAATTCATATGCCTATCCCTTTAGCAGAAAAACTTAGACCTAAGGCTATTGATGAGATAGTAGGACAAGAGCACCTTTTTGGAGAAAAAGGATTACTTACCCAATTTATTCAAAGGCAGCGTCCTGTATCTATCCTACTGTGGGGCCCTCCTGGTTGTGGAAAGACAACTATAGCCAGGTTATATGCCCAAGCCTTTAATGCAAAATTCATAACTCTTAGTGCAGTGGAATCTGGCGTTGCTGATGTTCGCAAAGTCGTACAAGAGGTAGAGAAAACTCCTCTTTGGTCACGAGAAACTATTCTATTTGTTGATGAAATTCACCATTTTAACAAAGCACAACAAGACCTGTTCCTCCCCCATATCGAAAAAGGAACTATCGTTTTGGTTGGCGCTACTACAGAGAATCCCTCATACGCGATCAATAGTGC
Organism: Chlamydiales bacterium; assembly: GCA_029240075.1. Lineage (GTDB taxonomy): Bacteria > Chlamydiota > Chlamydiia > Chlamydiales > JARBTQ01 > JARBTQ01. The sequence goes on along the minus strand of JARBTQ010000018.1, from coordinate 4,975 downwards.
TCTATTGTCAAGATTACGCGTTTTACCTTTATATCCTTTAAATACAGAGGATTTAAAAAAGATTATCAACCGTTATGAAAAATTGCACACTCCTTTGCGCGGGGATGAAAAAATAAAGCAGTTGATCATAGAATTAGCGCAGGGCGACGGTAGATATCTTATTAACTTATTAGAAAATATAGAAAATTTTTCGCCGACAGAGTCGCTTACGCCTGAAAACTTGACTCACTTTTTACAGACTAGAACTGCTCACTACGACAGGCAGGGCGACCAACATTATAATTTGATCTCAGCATTGCACAAATCAATTCGAGGATCAGACCCTCAAGCAACCCTTTATTGGTTATGCCGCATGCTAGAAGGAGGGGAAGATCCTTTATATATTGCACGCAGACTTATTCGTATAGCAAGTGAAGATATAGGTTTAGCTGACCCAATGGCCTTACAACAAGTTATTGCAGCAAGAAATGCATATGAGACATTGGGCTCTCCAGAGGGTGAACTAGCTTTAGCTCAGGCTGCAATTTATCTAGCGTTATCTCCAAAAAGTAACGCAGTAGAACTTGCTTACTTAACTGCCAAAGCAGACGCTGGGGTAACTACTCATCTAAGCCCTCCGCATGCTATTTTAAATGCTCCAACTAAGCTTTTGAAAGAATTGGGCTATGGAAAAGGCTACCTGTATGATCACGATCAACCCCAAGCTTTTTCAGGGCAGGATTACCTACCCGAAGGGCTCGAAAGACAAGAATATTATCGTCCTACAGAATATGGCTTTGAGAAGGAGATGCTAAAGAGACTTGCTTATTTTAACCGTTTAAGGGAATCACGCCGTTCCTAATTTTAGTAGATTCCCTGCAAAATCTTTTTCGCAAAGATCTTTTGAGCTATTCGATCTGCTTTTAGATATATTACCTTAGACTAACTTTCTAATTAACTTTAAAAAGATCAAGGCAAAGATCGATATCTTCTATTGCTTTAAGATTACCATCAATAACTTTAAGTTTTGAGCTAGCAGCATGGGTTTTATCTATAAACACCATTTGCTGTCTGCTAGAGTCTTGGTCCAAAAATTTAATCCTTTCAATATGGCAATTTTTAGAGACAATTATTTTTTCTGTCCCATAAGGAGGAACAAAAGTTTTACACTTCATATGCTGGTCTAAAATTAGTTCTAATCCTTTTTGTTGTAGATCCCCTGCACAAGATAAATAGATTGTTTTAGCTTCTATCTTCCCTTTTATTTTACTGAAAGTTTCTAAGTCCAAAACTATATTTTTCTTAGCAATAATGGATTTTATAGAAAGACAATTTTCCACATAAATATCTTTTTGAGCATTTATAAAACCCAAATCGGGACAATTTTTTAAAATTAGCTTCCTTGAAGCTTGAAGGTTTTTGACACGACAATTATCCAGTAATGCGGATATACAAGTAAGCCTTGTTATTTTAGAATTTTTAAATTCAAAAAGATGAGGAATTTCATTAACTTCATCCACATGATAACTGCCTGAGCGCCCTTCAAACACAGGAGTTAAGAAATTAAAGTTTTTAGTATCCCAATCATATGCTACCCCTAATTCACGATTTCTTAAAAATGTGCAAACTTGGGTTAATTTTCTATCTTCATCCATTAAGCAGTTATCATCTAAACCATATCGAATGGACCATTTTAAGGGATGATCGATCATATCCTTTATAATTGTTAATTTTACGATGAATGGCCAAGTAATATAGTGACTAAAAATAGTACCAAATTTTTCTGCTTGAGAAGGGCGATTTTGAAATAGGCTATTTTTTAGAGGATACGAGAAATGGAACCCTCCATCTTGTAAAAGCAAGACAGCCTCTTTAGTTAATTCAAAGTCTTCCTTAAGACATCCTTTATCAATTAATGACTTCAGATAAGACACGATATAATGGCGAGCTGCACTGTGCTTCTCCGACATCTCCTGTTCTGCTGCTAAATGGTAGGCGTCGTGCATCAAAAATGTCCAAGAGCCAACTTGTGTGTAATTATGGATCGACTTCATATACTTTTTATTAATATCATCTGGAGGGATGTCTCCTCGTAAACGCGCGATTGAACTTGGCATATAAAGACCCAAAGGCATTGCTTCCTGTTTTTTCATTGAGTAGACATCTTCAGCTGTGAGTTCTCCCATAATAGGAACTAGCTGCAAAGGAGTTCTATTGTTAATACTGGCTTTGAGTTTGAAAAAGTTTTGCAGCATGGAAAATGAGGGAATAAGTACTTTAAGATCCCCATCTAGTTTAGTCGAGTTATGAAATAATCTTATAGGTTGTAAACAAGCCAATAAAGCACAGATTTCTGCATATAAAGGCGACCAATTTTTCGGGCTAAAGTTATCTTCTGGCGAATCTACATAGCAGAAGTATTGTTCTGTTTCGATCTCTTTATCCATCATATATGCAAAAACGTTCCACTCTCTATCGTTTAAGTTAAAGAAATTTTGGATTTCAGATCTTGCGGCTTTAAAATGGAGCATTTTTAATTGAGGATTCGCTTTATAGTCAGTTGCTCTAAAGGTAGGATTAAGAATAAATTCATCAACAACTGCAATACGCATATGCAATGAAGAGACAACTGATAAAGGAATATACCCCTTGCTTAATCCAACCATTGCGTAATGAGACACTTTAGCTATATTTCTTCTACTCCAGTAAGAATAAACACTGTTATTTAGAATACAGGTCGCATATTTTGTTATATTAGTTTGTGATACTTTCGATTGAAAATGACTTAAAGCAACTTTTTCTGGAGGAACTAGATGTTTAATTAGTTGTAAGTAATCATTTTCATACGAGAATCGAGAAATCTTGACTGGTGGCATTTTAATAGGGGTCCTATATTAAGTTTAAATTATTAAAATACTTTACTCCTAAAAAATAATAAAATCAAATAACTTTAAGGTTAGTTTTAGTTGAAAGAAGGTATTCAAATTAAAAAAATTAAAAGCCACAGAGTACTTTAACTTCTGTGGCTTTTCTGTTAAGAGTCGCTAATTTTAAATGTTAAAATTCTTTGTTCCGAGCTTTAATTAGGATTTTGTGGCTTTTTAATACCCATAGACCTTCCCAACATAGCACTAGCTACCAAATTACTTGCAACGGACCTTTGAAGAATTCCCTCTTGCCTAATATTTTCTAAAGCTTTTAGTTGTCCTTGTAGCTGTTTTTGTTGAACTGAATTGTGAGATTTGGCATTTTTGTGCTTATTTACTAATTTTCTAAATAGTTCTAAATTTTGTCTCAATATAGCCCAATCTTTATCTGAAAATTTAGATAACTTATTGCTATTTGCTAAAAAGCCCTGAATCTTACCGTGAATAAGTTGTGCGTAATCAAAATATTCTGAAGAGGTCTTAGGATTTTCCAAGTAATCTTTATTTTCGTCGTCTGCATTAAATTGATTAGCTTGAAGCATTAACTCTTTATATTCGCCAGCTATTTGTTTTAACTGCGGATAATATTTGCAGTAATTATTCATTAACATTTCTAAACGATAGGACAATTGAGATATCGCTTGCACATAAGTGTCCAAGTCTACATTTCCACTCAAACTCTGGCTAGATTTACGATGGTTCTGACTATACTGTTCCAACCTTTCTTCAAGGGCTTTGTAGTAAGGATTTTGTTTTACTTTCTTTTCTTTAGCATTTGATAACGTTGCCATACCTAGTAGCTTTTGCATGACGCGTAAATCTCTAGAATATTCCTGAACTTCTTCCTTATGCTCTAGCATCTCTCTCATAAGACCTATATAGTGTACAATAGTAGCATGTACATCTTCATCTTTCAATTCAGTATAATTGGTAGGGATTTTACTAAGATTGTCTAATAATGGTTCCAAAAGTTCAGAATGAAGTTCTGCTTTTTGAATAAATCCCTCTACAATCTTCGCTTTAGTGGGTTCACTTTTCATAAGAGGAAGCAAATCTTTTAAAAGTTCTTTTATAACTGAAACTTTATGGTAGCTATTATTTACTAATTGACAGACTTCTGCAGTATTTCCTTTTATAGATGCTTTTGCAGAATTGTCTAAATCATCCCACCTTTCTTGGACAGTATTTTCAATGGCTTTCTCATCTTTAAGTGACGCTGTTTTAGTAAGCTTTTTGGAGGACCCCTCTTCTATAGATTGTGGTTCATTCTTAAAGTATCCTGCATCTTGTCTCTTTAACTTTTTTTTATTAACACCTTGATTTGGAGTACTTAAAGTTACAGATAGTTTTACATCTTTTAATGGAGAAGTAAGCTTGTCGATACTTTGTAAACCTGGAAGCTTCGATACTGATGATTGTATGATGTTTCTAACATCCCCTATCTTTGCATCAGTAGGAGCATTCTTAACTTTATTTGTATCTTGCTTGGAGTTAGGTTTAACCCCTCCTCCAAAAAGGTTAATTAAATCGCCCACTTTTTTTGAATTCACACTATTACTATCCATAAAAGCCTCATGACATAAAGTTTATTTTATTATTAAATTTTTACCTTCTGAAGGTTAATTTTTTATTAAGAATAGATTCCCTATAAAAAATCATATCATATTACTTTTCATAGACATATTGTGTGAGTTCCACTATAGTGGACTCTTATTGAGCAAAATTTCTGAGATAGCAAAAAAGTCTCATTCTATAGATAATTAAATCCTCACATAAAAAAAGATAGTTACAAAATGAGATCTATAAAATAGAACTACGATTCATGTATATTTACCACTTTGTTTTATCTAGTTTTCATAGAGATTAAAGAAAAAAGAGGAAAGTAGAAATTAACTGAGAAAGTTTTAATTCGAATCTTTAGACAATCCATCATCATTCTTTTTAAAGACTACCTCAAGAATACAAACTGTCAGCAATTCCCGCTAGACATCTAGAATTTCTGCTAACGAAGGATTTATTTACGTGCAGAAAAATTAAGGCATGAAGGAACTCTGTTATAAGGGAAAAGT
>JARBTQ010000017.1 GCA_029240075.1 Chlamydiales bacterium | reverse complement strand
AGGTTGGCATATCATGCAAGGGGTTAAATTAAGTGGTTAATATACTATAAACCTAATTTTATTCCAATTTTTCTATTGTTCATTAACGATGTGTATACTATGCTTTTTACATAACTCTTCATTGATTATTCTAATAGGTCTTCCTTATATTTATACTGAGCGCGGGCTATTTAACCGTTTTCTTCTACTGGTGAAAAAAGGTAAACCTAGCCGCGCATTGTATATTTTATTAAAGGCTTTACATGGACCACAACCTTGAAATCGTCGTTATTTTGACTCTAGGTTTCACATTAGCTAGTTTACTAGGTTATCTTGCTGAACGTTTTAAGTTACCATCTATTATCGGTTATCTATTAGCTGGATATATTATAGGTCCTTACTCCCCTGGTTTTACTGCTGATAGAGAAATTTCAGAACAGTTAGCCGAAGTTGGGGTGATCCTCATGCTATTTGGTGTAGGGATGCATTTCAAATTAGAAGATTTGCTAAGAGTAAAGAAAATAGCACTTCCTGGAGCATTTTTTCAGACTTTAGCTTCTACATTTATTGCTATGTTTTTTGTTTTCTGCCTAGGATGGAAGATAGAAAATGGATTGATTCTTGGTTTAGCTATCAGTGTTGCAAGTACAGTTGTACTCGTCAGATCACTGTCCGATAATCACTTACTTAATACTCCACAAGGCCACATTGCTGTAGGTTGGCTGATCGTTGAAGATATTATTACAGTGGGCGTTCTCATTTTACTCCCTATGTTTGCAATATTCTGCCAAGGAGGAGCTATTTCTCTTCAGGATTTACTAGGCTCAATAGGCTACATGATTGCTAAATTAACTTTTCTAACTGCATTTATGTTTACCTGGGGTCAAAAAATGGTATCTTACGCCTTAACTAGTATTGCGCGCTTGAGATCTCAGGAATTTTTTACTTTAAGCGTTGTAGCTTTAATACTTCTTATTGCTGCAGGCTCCACCTTTCTGTTTGGGACTTCAATTGCATTAGGGGCTTTTATTGCAGGTATGGTTATTGGTAAAACAGACCTTAAACATCAGGCTACAAATAATGCACTTCCTCTAAAAGATATTTTCTGTGTGATTTTTTTCCTATCAGTTGGAATGTTGTTTAATCCTATGGTTATTGCTAAACATTTTCTACCTTTTTTAGCTACCATATTTGTTATTCTTGTAGTCAAACCTCTAGCCGCCTTCGCTATTGTTATCAGCTTAAAATCAAATTTAAAAACAGCTTTGACTGTAGCTATTTCATTAGCTCAAATTGGTGAATTTTCCTTTATTTTAGCAGAGGAAGCAACTAAATTAAATGTTCTTCCACAGCATAGCTACGATCTATTAGTTGCCTGTGCTATGCTCTCTATTACTTTAAATCCCATTCTCTTTAAATTTTTAGATAAAATTGAGTCCGCCATTAATAAGAAAAATTATAAATTCCTTGGCAAAATAACACCTTTACTAGAGTCCCCCGTTCTAGAAAAACAACCTCCACAAGCCATTACTGTCGGCTTTGGGCCTATTGGACAAGCGATTACACAAATTTTAGAAGCAAAAGGGATTATTCCTTTAATTATTGAGCAAAATATAGACATGATTCCCAAGCTTAAAGGGCAAAAAAGACAAGTAATCTATGGCGATGCCACACAAGTCACAATCTTAGAAGCTGCCAAAATAGATCAAGCACGCTATCTGGTTATAACAATCCCTAATATAGATACCACCAGGTTAATTATAGAAACAGCTCAAGCTACAAATCCTAAATTGTTAATATTTGGCCATACCAAATACATTACAGAAAAAATGGAATTAGAAAAGGCTAAGGTCAAAGTCGTATGTTCTGAAGAAGAATCTTTAAAAACTTTTGTAAAGCTTATTGAAAAATCTGTCGCTTAGACTTTAACTTAACAATAAAAGCATTTACAGAGAAATTTATAAATGGAGTGCTAAACATTCCCTATAAATTCAAGCTGAGACTTCTGCATAAATAGGACTCCAGATTTTTAGACTAGCGCAAACCTCAAAGATTAAAAACTATTTCTATAAAATAAGCTGGTAACAATGCTTTTTTTAGATTCTAGCCTATGATACACTGATAGACGGATCATGTTATCCAAGCAAAATTAATAAAGCAATTTTACGAAAATAATATTTATAGAATTATGACTATCATTAGTGAAAATCTACATACATTTTACCCAGGGCCAGGAAGTTGGCAAAAGAAATTAAGTCCTATTGAAAGCTTTCATTGTGGCATGTATCCCATGGCAGCATTCTATTTTGAGGGGAGAATCAATGTTAAACAATTCATAGCTGCTATGCATAAAACATTGGAACAGTTTGACTTTCTATTTGCTAGACTTAAAGAAGAAAATGGAGCCATTTATGCCTCTTATGACCCGCAAAGCAACTCCGTAATCCCTTTAGAGATAGTCGTTAGAAACGATAGTCTTAAAGGAGCCTCGACTACGATGACATTACCCAGTCCCAATGATAAAAGAATGCTTGCAGGTATTACGGACCAAATAAATGACCTGACTATGGCAGCCTTTAAGCTGACTATTTTTCAGGATGGGTTTAGCATAGGCTACTGTATAAACCATACTTTTATGGATCAAAGTAGTATTGTTTATTTTTTTAAATGGTTAGCTAAAAAATATAACGACAAACAGGATGAAATAGAATTAACTCAACCTATTTTAGTTGATGTACAAAATCTATTTTACGAGCATGAGAATCTAGAGCTAATATCATCTGATCTAAATGCATTTCGATCGTATGGAGAGCGAGTTGGCTTAAGCTACGCTCCAAACTTAACTGAGCTTTTTTCTAAAGAAAAGAGTTTTAACTCTTATATTAAAGTTCGATTACAGTTTTGCAATAGTGTTATGGAAATTTTTAAGCAGCAATCAGACTTAATCATATCAAAAAATGACATAATACAAGCTACTCTCCTTAAAATTTATGCCTTGACCAGTAGCTTATCAGATGAAGAAATGCTTCATTTTGGTTTTGCTTGCAATGTACGAAAGCATTTAGGGCTGGGGGAAGAAGCTATAGGTAATATTATCCATTTCCCCTATTTTCCCCCTTTAAATGTACGACAACTTAGGGAACAAAGCATACTAGAATTGGCGCAGTTAAGTCGCAAAAATGTGAATACTATAAGCTTGGAGGATTACAGAAATAAATTAATTTGGTTTAAAAACCTATTTAAGCTTTCTGAAAAATCGATACATTACGTCCCTCTCACTTATGTTAAGCCTACATATTGGGGACATACTAATTGGGCTTCTTTTGACTATCAAACTCTAAAATTTGCCAACTCTATTTTGGTAGCTCTTGAAACTCCCCCTTTTCCTGCACAACTGAAATTTACCCTCACTTTACCACAATATAGACAGGATGAGCAGCTGTTAGTGGTACCTATCAGCCTGCCTTATGATAAACTAACAGTAGTTGAACAATTAGCGATCAATACTGGTCTATTTCAGGTTGAAAAGGTAGATAATATCTAGAATTCTAAGCTAGGAGCTTATTCTAATTTAATTTGCTAAGACCAAAATAGCTCAGTGTTATTATTTATTTACTGATTCCACTACCCTATAGGAGCGGCGACATAGGCCTCTCCTACCAAATATATCTATCAAACTATCTAGCTAAATTAACCTTTGATAGGTGTAAAACTTTACAATTTTAGGCCCTTTACAGGTAAGTAAGAATAAATTTCTTTCAAAACCCTCTTTAAGGAGCCCTGGTGAACCACCGACAGTAAAGATTTGAAACTAGCTTAATAGGCTAATTATGAAATTCTCTGTATACATTCTTTTACCATGGCTGTTAAAACATTATTCAAGGGACTTCACTCCCCTTTTTTCTGCTACCTATTAGGGTTGATTTGAAGCATAGTAAGAGTTAAGTTTATCTACGAAGACTTCCGACTTTCTTTTCAATTGAGCTAGAAATTTGTTATGATATAACTAAAATAGCAAATCTTTTTCTAACATTATTCAGGTGTTTATATATGGTAAATACAGTGATTCCTACTATCTCTAACTTTCAATATTTACGTCCCCTGATCAGCCGTAATCTGCAGCATCCTTTATTATTTTGTTCTCAAAAACTATTCAAACGGTACGTATCAAATCAAGCCCCCCTTCAGTTCATTCCCCATAAATTCTCTTATCAAGAAGCGGCTAAACGGTTTGTAGACCAAGATCGAAATCGATTATTCAAACCTTTAGATATTGAAAATCCCCCTTTACCTATAATCGCAATGAATCAAGAACCTTTACTTAAAAAAGTTTTTATTCCCCTGTATGGAGTTAATGCAATTGTCAAGAAAACTCATTTTGATGGGGAGTATGGAATCCAACATACTACTACTACGGTTGTTGATGGCAAAGCAATTGTTCATACCTATACCAATTGGTTTCCTATTTCAGGAACAATTGGTTCCGAGCACTATACCCAGGAAGATTCAGAGATGTGCATCTATGGTGGCTTTACTTGGGACACCTATACCATAGAAAAGGCCATGAGTAAGGCTAAGATCACCCGTTACCTGCAACCATTCGAGCCCAAGCAGGTAGAATCTGATACGATAGTTGATCCATTTATAAAACGCTCAGCAATTGCTAATGAGACTGCCATGTCCCGTATTCAAAGTTATGAGCAAATACGCGCACAACAATCGATCTCTTCCCGCGTATACTGCCATTTCACAAGAGTTCATAAGTTAGACATTGAGTTTCAATCTTTCAAACTATCCCACTATCTACTACCTAGCTACATTTTGCAGTACCCTCAATCACCTCCTCGTATAATGCCTGCTTTTAGCAACCAAACAAGTATTGTAGGGGCTGCACCTTTATCTATTACGAAAGTTATGGCTGCAACTACTGTTGCGAGCACTATTTTATCTTTCATGTTCCCTGCAGTTTCTATTCCTATGAGACTTGGTATAATTGCCCTGTCATCCACAGCAAGTGGAATATGGGCTAAAACTCATCTCCTATTGCGTTACAATATGCAAGAGCACAAACTATGCGATGAAAAAAAACAAAATGAATCAGTTGCTGAAACTTTAGCTGATCAAAAAAGGCGGGAGCTCACAGAACCATTTTTTCCTAAGCAAATTCCCATAGGACAGGTTCTAAATATTGACCAAACCCACTTTGAAGCTTTAGGACTTAAATCAGATTACCCTGTTACAGAAGCTATTGTTCGGAAAGCATTCAATGAACAAATCAAAAAAGCTCATCCAGATCACCGAGACGGATCTGCAACCAAAGCTCAAAATTTAATTAACGCCCGAAACACAATTATAGCGGCTATTCATAAAAATATGAAAGGGGCTAATGCAAAAAGAACCTATTCAAGCTTAAGCTCTGTAACCATTAAAGAGCCTCCCCGCAGTATTTACGATCCCCGGGCTGGAGAATTAATTAAATTGGTCCTCTCCAAAAAAAATTATAACCGAGCATTAGTACTAGTAAATACTGAGGAACTTCACCCAGATTCACATGACAAAGGGGAAAACACTCTCCTTTCAGAAGCCGCAAAAAGAGGAGACGTCACCGTCATTTGCTTTGCTATTGACGAACTGAGAGCAAGTCCTGATACCAGTTGTGATTGTCCTGCCCATCGAACCCCTCTTCACTATGCTGTTTCTAAAGGACACTTGCCTGCAGTGGAAGCATTACTCAAAAGGGGAGCTCATCCCAATCTCATCAACTCTTATGGAGAAACACCTCTTGATCTAGCGTATATTGAAAATGACCAAAGTATAATAGACCTTCTGATCTCTTACAATGCCTTAAGACATAGCTCTGTCAAAGGAAAAATAAACTTTTGGAATAAGCTCTTTGGCTATAATTCAAAAAATCGAACAATCTTGCTAGAAGAAAAAAAGAAGGAGGAAAAACCTATTTACTTACCGCCTCCTGCTAATCCTCATCAATTAAATTAACCTTGCTTTTAGACCAATAGCTTTCCATCACAATTAGCACGATCCCTATAACACGCAAAAGTAGATAAAAAAGAAGTTGCAAAGCATTTGCTGATTATGTAAAAACACAGCTTAATCAGCAAACTTCAAAGAAAAGCCTATTGACGACCTTCTAAAAGATTTATTTTTAAAATAAAAGCCCATTAACAATTCTGTGATACTCATCAGAGATGGAAGTTCGGCTGAATGATAGCGGTCAAACCCAGCAGCTTCGATTTCTAATGGGTCAATTTGTCTTTAACTTTCCAGCCATTCACAAGTAAAGGATATATGGGCAGAAATTTACCTATTCTTCTCAAGTTTTATTATTATAATTATCCTTATAACAAACGGATAGCAAAACATTTTGCCATATTGGTCTTTTCAAACTTTATTCTCGTAGTATCACATCATACATTAGTAAGCTTCTAATGTTTTTTCAGAAGAAAAGAAAGTAAATTGCTTTATAAAGCCAAATAGATAGCGCTTATTTTGCCTTATATAATAAGCATTTTATCTGGCATGCTAAGGATATTACTTATTACGCGTGTATTAAAGTTTATCTCTAGTTCTCTCTAACCTTATCATCATTATGTTGTTGAGCTGCAAATATACATCAAATAATAACATTCATTTTATATAATTTTATTTAATTAAATTATTCATAAAGAGATTATTGCAAAAAAATTAACACCCCGTATTTACTACCCTATTGTGAAAATCCAAACTTAAGATACAATCATTCAGTATATATTTTATAGTTCACTATCTATTCAATATTACAAATTAAAAATCCCAAATATACAATGCGCAGCTAGGTTTACCTTTTTTTCACCAGTAGAAGAAAACGGTCAAATAGCCCGCGCTTAGTATAAAACATATAACTAATTATTTTTTAGATGCTTATATTTTTATCAAATTTACTAACAAAAGTTACATGAGCATGATGAATATCAACGAATTAAATCAAAATCAACAAAAGTTCCGTATTGGAATCGACATCGGGGGTACAAATACCGACGCAGTTCTACTAAAAGGAAGACAAATCATTACTACAGCAAAATCCACTACAAGTACTGACATTACTTCGGGAATAGTCGCTGCCATTGAGAAAATATTCGAACAAACTGATTTTGCTCATAGCGAAGTAACTTCTGTTATGATTGGAACCACTCATTTTGTGAATGCTGTTTTACAGGGCAAAAACCTTAATCCTGTATTAGTTGTCCGTTTAGCGCTACCAGCAACTACTGCTGTTCCCCCTCTTGCCGACTGGCCAGATGAATTAAGCACATTAGTTGATCAAGGGAATAATGTAGAAATTATTGGCGGTGGTTATGAATTTGATGCCCGAGAAATTTCCCCTCTAGACACAGAAAAATTGAAAGAGCTTGGCACCTATGCCATAGCAAATAAAATTAGAGCTGTAGCAATCACTGGTGTATTCTCCCACGTAAATACAAGCCAAGAAGAAGAGGCTTCTAAGATTTTGCTTCAGCAAAATCCCAACTTTCAAATTTCACTGTCACATAAGATTGGAGGCTTAAACCTATTACCAAGAGAAAACGCCACAATTCTCAACGCTGCCTTATCTGACGAATCGGAAAAGTTTTTTGCGGGTATAAAGGGTGCTGTAAGAGAGGCTAAGCTGTCTAATGCTTCGGTCTTCTTTAGCTCCAATGATGGAACGCTTGAAAATCCAGAACATATATTCCCTGTTATGACTTATGGTTCAGGTCCAAGTAATAGCTTACGTGGTGCTGCTCTATTGACAAAAGAACCTCGTGCGATAGTCGCTGATATTGGGGGGACATCAACGGACGTTGGAATACTAGAGAACAGTTTTCCACTAGAATCAGGAAATGAGGTGATCATTGGTAGTGATGAAGAAGGATTTAGTTGTAACTTCCCCTGCCCTCTTACAAATTCTGTTGCTCTAGGCGGCGGTAGTAAAATTATCGTCGACGAAAAAGGGAATATTAAAATAGGCCCCGAATCCGCAGGTAGCCGCTTAAGCAAAGAAGCTATTATCTTTGGAGGAAGCACTCTGACAATTACTGACATTGCAGTAGCAAAAGGCCGGCTTAGCTTAGGCAATCCTGAACGCCTAAAAATGATTGATCAAGCAATTATTGAAAAAGCAGATGCAATCATCCACCAAAAACTGGCTACTACAATTGAGTCTATGCATTCATATTTAAAGGTACAAGAGTCGGTCCCTATAATTTTAGTAGGCGGGGGCGCTACCTTATTTAATAAAGAAAAAGTATCAGAATTATTGGGAAATAAGGTCAAAGAAGTATTCATTCCTGTACATGCTAATTGTGCTAATGCTTTAGGTGCAGCGGTCGCAAAGGTCAGTGGCAGCTATAATGGCGTATTTCAGTATTCAAAAACAGACAATAGTGAAGGAACTCCGCGCGAAAAAGCACTCTTGATTGCACAAGAAAAGGCAACGGAAAATGCCCAAGAAAAAGGTGCTGATGTGAATACTTTAATTCTACAAGAGATAGAGGAAATTCCTATCAACTATGTACCAGGCAATCAAACGCGCTTACGCCTAAAAGTTGTTGGCGACTTACATAATAATAATTAAAATAGAGAGAATATTTATGAAGACATTACAGCAGACTGATATTTCAGATATGGCTTTAGGAACTGGGATTTTAGGTTCTGGTGGAGGCGGCGATACTAAAATCAGTGAAATCATGTGCAAAGGAGCTCTTAAACAAGGAAACACCATTGAAATAGTTTCCCTTTCAGAAATAGAAGGTGACTCTTTAGTTGTAACAGTTGGTGTCATGGGGGCGCCTTCAGTCCTTACAGAAAAATTGCCTACTAAAAAAGAAGGGCTAGATGCGATCGCAAAAATGGAAGAGATCCTAGGACAAAAGATTGATTATCTTGTGCCTTTTGAAATAGGTGGTATGAATGGTTTGTATGCTGTCTATATTGCCTCGCAAGCTAAAAGATCTATTGTCGACGCTGACTGCATGGGTCGAGCTTTCCCCGAAATACAAATGGTCACTCCTAGTATATATGGGAAAATCAAACGTTGTATTGCTGTATTATCAAATGGTAAACAATGCTGCAGCATAAGTGCTAATAACCTTCATGATTTAGAATTAAAAGCCCGGGAAAAAACAGTAGAATTAGGCGGCATTGTTACTTTAGCTTACTTGCCTATGAGTGGTAAAGATGCAAAAAAATGTTGCGTCCCTACTTCCCTTTCTACTTCTTCACAAATAGGAAGAAGTCTACGTACAAATAAATACGACGATATAACATTGGCATTTAACAAAGCACTTAGCACCACCCAGTATGGCCCTGCTAGAAGCCTTATTAAAGGCAAAATTATAGAGCTGAATAGAAGCCTTAAGGACGGTTTTAATAGAGGCTGGATTATCTTAGAAGACTCGGAGAGAGTAAGAAGAGTAAGAATTGAGTTCCAAAATGAAAACCTTCGCGCGATTGAAATCGTTGGGAATAGCGAAAGAATTGTGGCTCAAGTGCCAGAAATCATTACTCTTATAGATAATAGAGTAAAAGTTCTTGCGTGTGAATGCCTAAGACCTGGAATTGAAGCTACAGTAATGGCTATACAAGTTCCTGAAAATTTAAGAACTGAACAAGCATTAACATTTATCGGTCCTGAAGCTTTTAAATTAACCCCTTTAGCGAGCTTATCTAACGTGTAAAAAGCTGTATAAATCACAGTGATTGTTAAAGCACTATTGTTACTTCATATTTTTTTATAGTTTATAGCCATTTTTAAAATCTGAGTAACATTGGTGATAAACCAGGGGCTTTTGGTGAATAAACATTGACAATAAGCAAGCTTTAAGTAGAAGCAAGCCTTTATATATCATAAGGTTGTGAAATTAGACTGAGTAGCATAATTTATAAGGTTCTTAATTGAAATTTATTAAGCAGTTTATTTGCAATTATTTTTCAACGTGTCAAGTAAATTTCACCAAAACGCCCTGGGTGATAAACACCTTAGGTAGTTTTAAACCATTGTCCCGAAATATAAATAACTAAGAGATAATAATTATGGAACCTTACAGAAATACTAGTCCAACTACCCAACCAGCATCTCCACAAACTGATTTTAGCAACCCAGAAAATCCGACAGCAGCATTAACACAAATGGTATATAGGGCAGCACGTGATGACACGCCAGAAGGTCTAAATCGCAGTCAATTTTTTACCTTACAAGCATCACTCCAGCCTACTATGCCCAACAGGCAATTCAGAGATGTTACTCATAGCACAGATGCAATTATGCAACGAATGAGACAATTGCCACAACAACTATTGAATCCCCTTCAAAATCAACAGGAGACACAACCTTCTATAATTGACTCATACCGGCCCAATTCTGAAGTTCCATCTGACTATGGGGCAACAGTTACAACTCTTTTAGAAAACCAGAGGACAAACGCGGCTATACAACGAATTGCACAACGAATATTAATCCTCCTCAAAGTCAACAAGAGGTACTACCTTCTAGAATCCTCTATCGACATACCCCTGAAGCTGAGGCATCGAGTATGACTTTTATTACACTATGAGTACCGAATCCTTCCCCATCTTACAGCATTCTCTCATACGGATCTAATCTTAAAACGCCATTCGATGAGACATCAAGCCCAAGTTCTGTAGAAAGCCAGAGGACAGGGAATTCCCTTAGCCACTTTCTAACAAATGTAATGCCTTTTGTAAATAGCTTAACTCAATTTAATAGCAATCAATCACTTCCCTCAATAGACCAAGTTAAAAAAGAGAAGGAATATATCAAAAAAGCTAAGGTTAGATTTGGATCGGCTGATCTAAGCTCTAATGAAAATGATATTCCTTTGACAGAGGTTCTATAGCAAACACATTGTGCAATTGCAGAAGTTTTTAGACTAAGAGACAGCGCCTCAGAGATGTTTTTAGATCCAATTACAGAGGATAATCAAGAAGAGCAAATCAGCCGAATTTATGATCTTTTTGTAGAAGAAAAGTTAATTAGAGCTATCAATAAAGAACTGTACATAAAAGAAATGTTTGGTTAACTATAAGCACTTTCAAATTTAACTCTGACGAGTTTATCTAGGAGCTTTTTGAACCTCCTAGATAACAAGAAAAGGCAGTATATTACTTTCATCCTTGCTCTTTTTCCTACACATTATTGCATCACAGGCTTTATATGTAGTCAGCAGCTTTCTACCTGATAGACAATTCAGTATATTATAATACAGTTATATAACAGGCTGATAACTTGTCTAAATTCTATAAAAAAGATATCCTTGACGAAGTTCGTAAACATTCCATCTACAATATTAAGGATATTACTAACTATGCGCGTATTAAATTTTATTTCTCATTCACTTTATCCTTATCGTTACTACGTTGCTGGCATTTTCTTAGCAACTATTATCATTGCTATTGATGCCAACCTTCGCCCCTATCTTATCAAGGCATTGATCGATACAATCTCGGGAGAGACTCGTAATAATAATTTATTTGCATTGATCTGCCTTTATGCATGCTCTCAATTAGCTATAATAGGAGGATGGACTCTGAGCGATTGGTGTATCATTGCATTTAATGCTAAATACCGTTGCCAAGTTGTCGAAGACTTTACCGAACAAATCACTCGCCATCCCTATCGTTTCTTTCAAAATCAGCTGTCTGGAAATTTGGTAGCAAAAATAAATGATACATTTACGTTAATTCCCTCTTTAATATTAGCATTTATACATCAGTTTGTAAATTTTGCCTTAACCCTGCTGATAGCTTCTTTCTTACTCACTCGTGTGCACCCTCTAATCTTCTGTAGCATGGTTATATTCATAATTTTCTATTTAGGAAATACATACCTCAATTTAGGGACAATGAGTTTATTAGTAAAAAAATTTTCAGAGTCCAAAGCAGCTATTTTTGGGCATTTAGCTGATTACATAACAAACATTCTGAATGTCAAAAATTTTGCGAACGCAGCCCATGAAAAGGCTTGCTTACAGGAAGTGAACCAAAAGTTTATTCATCACTCACAATCTTTTGGCTTTTTTTCTATGAAGTTCTATACTCTACAAGGTTTATGGATTTCAATTTACAACATAGGAATATTAGCTCTCCTTCTTTACCTTCATTCACAGCAGAAAGTAAGCTCAGGTGATTTTATATTAGTATTTATGCTTAATTTAAGGATTACGGATAAATTAGAAAGTTTAGTTCAGGAAGCAAGAAGTTTTGCTACTAATTGGGGCACTGTAGCGCAAGCGCTTAGTATCTTAAATATGCCTTTAGAACTTAAAGATAGAGAATTTCCAGCAACTCTTGAAGTGAAACAAGGCCAAATTACTTTTGAACGTGTTTATTTTAAATATAAAGAAGGACAGCCCCTCATTGAAAACCTTTCGCTTACTTTAAATCCAGGCCAAAAGGTAGGCCTTGTAGGCTATTCAGGCAGCGGAAAATCTACTTTTACTAATTTAATCTTAAGATTGTTTGATGTTAATTCAGGCTCTATTTTAATTGATGGCGAAGATATTCGCAATGTCACTCAAGACTCTTTACATCAAGCTATTGGCATGATCCCTCAAGACCCTTCGCTATTTCATCGCTCATTAATAGACAATATTCGTTATGGCCGTTTAGATGCTACTAATGAAGAGGTTATTGAAGCTGCAAAGCAAGCACATGCGCACGAATTTATTGTAACATTACCTCAAGGCTATCACTCCTTAGTTGGCGAGAGAGGGATTAAGCTTTCAGGTGGGCAACGACAACGAATAGCTATTGCTCGAGCCTTTTTAAAGAATGCTCCCATTTTAATCTTAGATGAAGCTACCAGCCAACTCGACTCTATTACAGAAAGGGCTATTCAAGAAAGCCTTTGGACACTAATGCATGGTAAAACAACTTTAGTGATTGCCCATCGCCTTTCAACCCTTTTACATATGGATCGTATTCTCGTATTTGAACAAGGGAAAATCGTTCAAGATGGATCTCACAATGAACTATCACAGATAGATGGGCTTTACAAATCCCTCTGGGAAGCACAAATCGATGGTTTTCTTCCTGAAAAATTGGATCTTTTACTACAAACCTAATAAACATATAGACAAACTAACTAAGGCTAAAAAATTTATTTATGAGACAACATTAGGCCTCTTTCAAAGCTAGTTTCTTAGAGGTCTATCAGGCCAACAACAGTAAAGATTGGAAAGAGACTCAATGTAACTCTTAGCTAGAATTTACTTTATTAGGCTTTTAAAACTTCTATCTTTTTTTGAAGAAGAGCTTTTACCTGCCGACATTTTTCTGCTCTTTCCTTCATAAATTTTTCTATAAAATAATCTAGAGCATATTGGGTTGCTTTCATCGGCTCTTGTTCAAGAAATCTAGGGTCTAATTTAAGACTTAGCTTCTGTAACATAGCCTCAACTAATTCCAATCTACCATTGCCACAGGACCAACTCAAAAAAGAGGATCCATCTTTTTCAATAGTTTACGTAGGATCAAATTCAAGAAGGTTAATGATATTACTAAGTAACGAACTGCTGGTAGGCAAATTGAATATTTCTTGCATAAATGATTCACCACTATTTAACCAGGGATGTGCAAAAGTAGAGGGTAAATCCTCTTCTGTTACTGAAATAACCTCAGAACCAAACGCGGCGGCTTCTAAGATATCAAATTGTCGCGGTAATAGGTAACGTCCAGCAATTGCTCCTTCCTCTTTTGGGATATAGTTCGCTTTCGTTTTAAAATTTAACTCACTATAAATACTTTAAGATAAAGAACTTGCACTTAAACGCCTAATCAAAAAATCTCGCCCCTACCTATAAAAGCTTTAATTATAGGTATCTAGTATCTGCTCTATGCTCAAAGTCTGTTTTTCTTCATGATTGCAATCTAGTACCACTATTCCCTTCTTAAGAACTATAAGGCGATTTCCATATTTTAAAGCATCTTCTATACAGTGTGTAATCATAATAGTTGTGATTTGCCGAGATACTATTTGATTCACTGTAAGTTCTAAAATATTTTCAGCAGCCTTGGGGTCTAAAGCACTAGTATGTTCGTCCAATAAAAGTAATTGAGGGCTACCCAGAAAGCAAAGAGCTAGAGCTAAGGCTTGCCGTTCTCCTCCCGATAGTTGAACAACTACTTTATCTAGATCTATGCTTAAAACAGGGTTGAATTGGGCTAACAACTTTTTTAAATCTTCTCTCTGGGGTAATTTAGTACCTCCCCTCTTAGAAGCTAAATAACAATTCTCATAGATAGTCAGATCTTTAAAAGTAGATAAGTCTTGCAACTGGTTCAAAGTATAAATTTCTTGTGACCTTTGCCTTGCTTCATATGCAATTAAGCTTTTTTCTTTATAAAGTATTTGCCCTTGCAAATATGATTGATACATTCCCTGTATAACATTGAAAAGAGAAGTTTTACCAGATCCATTATTGCCTAAAATAACTATAAAGTCTCCTACATGAATATTGAGATTTATTTTATTCAAAACTGGCCGTTGGCTATTAGGAAAATTTAAAGAAACTTCTTGTAATTGAAGAATGGCCTCTTTCATAACTGTCCTCCTACTTTTAGTTGACCTGTACCTGTTATAAGCAAGATAAGAGCTGCAGCAATTAATAGCTTTGTATTGATAGGATCTACGCCTAAGTAAACAATCGTATTTAAAAGAGTAAAGTAAGTAAAGGTACCTACTAAGCAAAAGAGTATAGACAAAAGGATCGACAAAGGAAGTTGAGGTTGAAGCTTAGTATATAGAACCTCACCTATAATAATGACTCCTAAGGCAATGAGTGTCATCCCTGTTCCCATCCCTATATCAGCATAACCGTTCATTTGAGCTGTAATAGAGCCGGAAATCCCGACAAAACCATTGCTAATAGCTAGTCCTACAGAACGATAGAAATAAGGTGAAAATCCAAAGAGGCCTAAAAGGGTAGGATTACATCCATACCCTTTCAACATAATACCTACAGGGGACTTCAAAACTGACAATAAAATTATAACTAAGATACCTACAACAGCCGCTAATATTATTATTTGATAGTGCTCAAAAAAGACTTCTTTAGACTTTATATAACTGAAAATGGTCTTTTCATGGAGTAAGTCTATATTCGGTCTTCCCATAATCTTAAGATTCAGAGATTGAAGCGCAAAGACAGTTAAAATTCCTGCAATCAAAGGAGGCATTTTTCCGTATTCTTGTAATGTACTAGAAAAAATACCTGCACAAGCTCCGCCACAGGCTGCTAAAAGCATACTAGTAGCGGGAGAGAAACCAGCCCTCACTGCTATCGCAAAGATTGCTGTACCAAGTACAAAGCTCCCATCCGTTGTTAGGTCTGGTATTTTTAGTATATGATAACTCAAATAGATTCCGAGGGCTAAGGGTGCAAATAAAAGAGCTTGCATAGTCACATCGATTAACATGGCTTATCTCCACTGTGATTAATCAAAACAACCTGATAACCCTTAGTAAGGGCACAACGTTCTAAACTAGCTATATCAACTTCAAATAAGGCACATTCCCTTTTATTAATGAAAAGGCATAAAGGTGAAACAACGTTCATAGCGAGCTCTTGAATATTTTGCCCAGCTTCAAGCTTTTGGATAATTCTGACTCCCTCTTTTCCAATACTTTGTTCTCTAACTCCTAGAGCAAATACTCCCCCTACATTTAAAGAACCTTCATCTGAAGTGACTAAAGGTATACCTAATTGATGAGCTTGTTGTATTAGAGTTGTTATGCCACTGACGATAAGATGGTCCTTAAGAATAAAGATCAGGTCCACATCCTTTTGTATAGCCTTTGAAGCTAGGTAAAGTTCACTAAGGTTATTGACCATCAATTTTTGTAACTGGATACCGTGTCTATGGGCTGATTTTTCAAATTCTATGACCTCTGGGTAGATTTTTTCTGCTGGGCTATAGATGATAGCTACCTTACGTAAATTTGATTCAACACTTTTTATAAACTCTACATGAGCTTCTATAGGAATTTCATCCACAACCCCGGTCACTTGCGCTTCCATTTTAGCTGTTTCTAAAATTTTTGGATTAGCAGCCAACGTAATTACCTTTTGATCTTTTACCATACTTAAAGTCATCTGGCTTGCGGCCGACCCTATAGGCATAATATATGAGGACTGATCACGTATAGCTTTCTGAATTAAGCTTCTTTGTAGTTGTATATCCCCTTGAGCATTAGCAACAATAACTTTGAAAACTTGCGATAGACCTTGTTTGTCTAACTCCTCTTTAAATCCTTTGACAATCTGATCTAGCGCAGCATGTTCCATAGGTAATACTAAAGTGATTATCTTCTGCCTCTTTATCCCCCCTTGTGTAAGCGTTTGGCTTATTATCGCTATTAGTAGTATTATTATAAGAAATAAAAATATCTTTTTCATAGACCCTCTATTAAAATGTAAAAAAATTAAAAACGTTTACACAAGAGCACTAAAAATAAAAAATTATTAAAATGCAAAATACGATCCATTAGAGCAACCATAAACCTCATTCCTTTTAAATTTTTAGATTTAAAAACAAGAAGTTATACAGCTGGTAACAGCTTGTAGCGTGTATTAAAAAATGTATATTATATTAAATAAAAAACAGGAAATGGCTTAGATACGCCAAAAAGATAGAGTATGATGACAAAGAGCAATGAAAGCTAAAGCAGTATATGAAAATATTATATTATTGGCATTTATCGTACTAAACGCGTCTTGCCCTGAGTTGCAGGTAAGCATGATTTCCAACCTCGATTAGTTAATGGTAAATTGATGCCTGCTATTCTATAGAGGAAATGATTTATATGTAAATAAAGGTTTTTACAGAAAAACATAAGCTATTTGTTATTAAACATTAAAATATATAAAACTTCATTGCGTACATTAAGTTACTTACTCACTTTAAAATTCAGATTGCAAATTTTGAAGCAGAAAAGCTATAAAAATTAGAGCATTTGCTAAATTTAACAGCCCAAAATTAATTTTAAAATGAGTTTTTACCCTTTAAACTTTACTCCTGAAGCTCTTCAAAAGGCTTATCACCTGAATCGTTACGAAGAATGGATCGATCATTTTTTAATGACTGTGGGTGATAACCGCGAACTAGCGCAGGGTCTAAAACTCGAAACAAGGTACTGGATAAAACCTCAGAAGTTGCTGTTAAGCAAACTAAACCGATGCTGCGGTCCCGAATCTGAAATGGAATTCCTTAACGCGCGGCAGGAATGGGAGACTCGCATAAAATCTATGCATGAAGCTATTTTTAACAACTGGGTTCCTCCTCCTCTTATCTGTGAATATACTAATAATAAATTAATAATTAGGGATGGCAACCATCGTTTTGAGGCCCTTAAACTTTTCGGTTTTGAGGAGTATTGGGCTGCAGTTTGGTGCAATACTGAAAAGGATTATGCTTACTTTTCATCTCTTTGAACTCATTATAAATGATGGCCTATAATGCAAATGAATAACGTTAAAGATTTCCTTAGACATACTAACTCAAATTTTATCCCCACAAGTTATCCGGGAAATATTTCTTAACATGCATTCTCTCATAATTTGAAAAAACACGATTATACCCTTTTTTAACAGAGCTTTCGAATGTCTCTCTCTCCTTATCGCTTACTATTGATTTTTTGTAATTTGCTAATGTTTTGTCGAAAAGCTTTTTTAAACCAACCAGTAAATCAGTCTCTTCCATTGTATTATGGATTAAACTATCTGTATATTGCTCCCCTAGTTTTAAAATTTCTGTAATTAAAGACTTAAGCTCTGTTGACTTTGGATCGATCCCTCTAAGATATAGGCTTTCTTTACTATATAGTTTTTCTAATAATGACCTAGCTTCTAAATAGTTACGCTGATTTAACGTTTTTTTAAATTGTTTAAAATCATGCATTATATCCTTAATATTATCTCCGGATGTGATATCTATAAAAGTGTCTATAACGGACTTACCCTTATCTAATTGCTCAAGGCTTGTATTAGGGACTAATAATTTTCCAATATCTGTGGCTTTACTTGAGGAGACGTCAGATACCAAACGTTTTACTCTGTATTCAATATCGTTAATTATAGCGGGAACTTCTAAAGATTGCTTTTTATAACTATGTTGTAATTTCCTGGCTAATTCTAAACATATCACTTTTTTCTCTGTAGATGCATTGCCACTAAGAACATCAGCATAAAATTGGTTAAGAGCATGTAACCTTAAGTCCCTTTTTAGTTCAGTACTCTCCTCGTGAGATAATATTCCCTTTATAGCCGCTAATACCCCCTGGGCCGAGCATGATCCCCCTAGTTGTCCACTAGTAAAGAACCTAGGATCATCAAAGTCTTCTTTTTCAGAATCCCCTAAATATTTTTTTAATACATGTTCGTATAAATGCTTACTGGAAGAGTCCGGATGTTTAGATTCTACAATAAGGTCATTCATAAATTGTGACTCACAGAGTCTTTCAAAAGTAAGCCCACTTACTCTATAAGATGATTGAGACTTGTATATACCATTCATATACTGCCGATTATGGGACTCCAGTCCTCCACCTTCATTATACAAACGGAAAGTAAAGTGTTTTTCCCCTCCATTATCTTCATCTCTACTAATGACAGCCATCATTGCATGCCCTTTATAGAATACAGGCACCATTAAATCACCTTTAAGAGGCAACTGTTGAATTTCATTTTTTATATTTTTAGCAAGATTCTCTGCGAAGGGGATATAATCGTTTGAATTACCATAGATATCATTGTAAATAATTTTATCATATTCTATGGCTTTATTGAGTAATCCTTTTAATTTTTCGAAATTTTTTCCTTTTTTATTCCCTATAATTTCTAGTAAACTTTGCATTGCAACACTAGATCCTCTATTCGCAGACCATATTCCTTGTGCAAGATACTCTACCGATAGATGTACAATACTTTTTTCTTTCCTTCTATCAGGCTTACTATATTTAAAAAAAGCATTGATATGGGATAAGGTCCTGGATAAAAAATTGACTTTGTCTTTAGTTGCATCTAATTGCTGCAGCTTCTCAAGGTTTTGTGCTTCCAAGCTAGAATTAAATTTGTTTTGTTGAATTAAGCCTTTAACCTCTCTACAGCTAAGCAAGTTTAATCTAGGTTGCCCCTTATCTGTTATGATGCTTTGAAACTCCAGTAGTTCTTCTATACTATTGTAAGATGCTTCTTCCCCACTAAGTTGGAATTTTCCTTCTTTGGTTATAACCAAGTCAAAACTTTCGACTATATGGTCTTTATTTTTAAGAGTAAGTTTTAGTGTATTGGTATCTTCAAAATGAACTATACAATCACCTATTTCTGCGATGGTTAGCGCATCTTTCATATCGCTAATCATATCATTATCTTCTATAGTACATTGAATATGAGACAATTTGATTTCATTTATAATAGCCTCTTTTTGTTCGAAGTTATAGTAACTACTCTGCTGCTTTGCACAAAAATTTTTAAAATTTTCATAATTTAGTTCTTCTTCTTCTGATTTCTTTCTATTATCCTCTTCTTCATTTATGAACTTTCTTATTAAGGCTAAGTTTTTCCTAAAATTCACTAGATCATTGCTTAACATAGCTGCTTTATTAAGAGAGCTGTCACTCTCCATAAAATTTCTAAAGGTTCTTTTCATAAATTCTGCAAGACTAGAACTATTTTTATTTTTATCTAGGTCTAATTTTTGAATCTTTTTTAGTAAATCAAAGACATCTGACGATAGATTGCCGTTGATAGAACTTTGACTTTTCAGTTGTTTGATACATCTATCACAGATAGAATTTATTAAAATAATTTTATTTAATTGTGATCCTTCTATGCTATATTTTTTATCTTTATAGTATATTTTAATTTTCCCCGATTGTTGCTTTATTTGAGTGACAACATCATTTAACTGCAGCACGCTGCAACTATTCAATATATTATTAATATCCATTTAGCACCAAACATATTTAATTAATTAATTTAATCAATACTTAATATTAAATTAAAACAAAACAAATAAATAAAAAGCTCCAGACAAAAAAGTTTTATATAGATTAAAAATAAATTCCTTAGAAAAATAATTATATAATAAGATTTTACAATGCTGTATAGCACTAATCATAGAATACACTAGACTAGGTTTAGTCTAGCGTATCAGCCCTAAGTCTTAAGAGTCTTTTATTGAAGGGGAAGAGGAAAATTCTTAATTAATTAAAAGCAGGAATATAAAAATGGATCATTAAAAGCCACATATTAATATCTAAGTATTCTTTAAAATCTTGTTCGCTGCGGTGTGGTAAATTAAAAAAGATTACCCCCTTGTATTTAATAGCCTAAAATTCCGGCTTAAAATCGATATATGCCTGATAATAAAAAACTTGATCAAGCAGAGTACAATTTTCTGCAGCTTACTGCATTCTTAGAAGCAAAAGGTTCATTTTTTTGGCTGAGAGGAGATACCCCGCGGCTTGCTGCGGGCGATCTTTATTTTTAAGTATTTATCTAGTTATGTAGTATCCTTGCTATTAAAGCTCAGAGAACAACCAATTTTCTAGTACTAGAAGCTATAATTGTTTTACATAAGGATTTATGAATATTTTATAACTCTAGGATATACATATATTAAACGAATTAATAAGAATAATTTAATTAAATTTATCATATACAGTAGCCGCTAGATATATCTTTTCTCTACAAGCAGGAAAAAACAGTCAAATTACTACTCTTTATATGATAGAGAGAATTTTCTTTTATACTTTTTCATGTTTTCTTGGCCGTTAGACTACTAAGCTTTTTTCTCTAGAGTAAGTAATTGATGCTTGATATCTAAGCCACCTGCAAAGCCTGTTAAGTGCCCTTTATTTCCAATCACGCGGTGACAAGGAACGACAATAGAAAGAGGATTCCGACCTATTGCAGCGCCAACAGCTCTTACAGCTTTGGGCCTGGCAATTTTGTTTGCTATTTCCCCATATGATACCGTTTTTCCATAAGGGATCTCCTTTAAAGCATTCCAAACTTCTATTTGAAAGAGAGTTCCTACAAATTCTATCGGAAAATTAAATGAGGTTCTTAACCCTCTAAAATACTCATGAAGCTGTGCTTCCACGCTTTGAAACAAAGAGGAGTCTGTATCTTCAGTCATATTAGGCAATTTGACTCGATTCAATCGCTCTTTTTCCCATAAGATAGCAACCAAAGCTTCCTTACTTGCAACTAGCCTTAGTTTCCCTACAATTGTATCGATCTCTTTATAGACTAAATTCACACCATTACCCTTATAGCCTTCCAAATTATTTACCTCTATGCCCTTATTGATATAGAGGCTAAAGTTTATAAACAGTCTAATTAAAATTTTAATTTATAGTAGGTTTTCCAAAATTATTGTTTAAAAATTGGGTTGATCTCTTTGGATGGCTTAACATTCAGCAACCTTTGTTCTTTGATCCATTTAGGATCAATATCGTAAAAACGGTATTGTACTGCGCCTCCCGGACGTACTTCATTAACATCTGTTTGAATCAAAGCTTTGCCATATAAAAAGCGCACTTTTTCACCTGCAGGAATTCTAATAAGAGTGACGTTGGAACGCTCTCCCCACTGTTTGAGTAAGGCCGCAGAATTGAGAACTTCTTCTATAGTTGCTAATTTGTTTATTTGCTGGATAGGCATACCCCAAGCCAGGGTACGGCCTTTTCCTAAAAGCTCGTCAGAATGAAAGTTTGCGACAAGTAAATCTTTGCTTAAAGTACCATTGAACTCTTTGGGTGTTCCTAAAAAATTTTTTACTGCTTCAGCATACCCTTTTTTATAATCTATACGATTAGTTTTTGGATTTACCTTAGCTGAGCGTTGTTTAAGTTTACCCCATTCAAGTGCATCTGTATATTGAATGTGCCCCCCTTTATAGGGAGAAGTGGAAGTAAACTTTTGAACTAGATTAGGTCGCGGTGGTTTAAGCTTATCTAATTTGATTCCACTTAGATATACAGCTCCTATCACGGTCAAATTATTGACAAATTCTCTACTTTCTTTTTCATTAATCCCTTTAAACTTATTTAGATATATAAGTTCATCTACCATTTCTTTTTGAAAATGCTCCATTTTGCGCCATCCATCTTTTATAATGGTCGGAATAAAAATTTCAGATTGTTTATTCAAATCAATCCAAATTTTGCCTAAGATATCGCATCCAACCTTCATCCTAGGGTGTAAGTTACATCCTATGTCTGCTACTGCATCTGAAAATATTGCTGGCAACTGGATTACAGGGGCAACGACGCTAGCTTTAGTCATATTTTCTTTATTACTGAGCTCACTTAAAAAATTCGCGGCTTGCTTGGCCGAGGACCACTCATCTTCTGGGCCCGATAATGACTTTGTAATAGAAAGAGACAATGACATTTCAGGCGGCATGTAATATCCTGACTCGCTCATTATAAACTCTGTTGCTATCAAAGAAGTCTGTATTGTTTGCTTTAGGCTAATTTGAGACTTTTCCTCTTTTATTTTTTTAGATTGGTTATATGACTCATCTGATGAATTAATTGTAGACTTTACAGCTGAAAGCAGGGATGAAAGCTCAAATGTACTGTATTCTGGTTCTATTGCTGCTAAAGGTGTTTGTATAATCTTTTTTTGTACTTCATTTAAATTTCTTATTTCTTCTTTCGCTGGTTGACTAGAAGTTCGATTCGACAAATCAGATGAAGGCTTTGAAAATAGGGAAACAAAATTTTGCAATTCAAATGCACTGTATTCTGGTTCTATTGCTGCCAAAGGTGTCTTTATAATCCTTTCGATTTGAGCTTGAGACCTGTCCTCTTCTCTTGCTTCCTCCTGATATGATTGATTAGAGGATTGAAAACTAGACAATAGAGAATTTAAATCTAAAGGATTTGATGTGTCTGTAGGAGGAACAAAAGGAGAAAAATCAAGCTGCGTATTTTCTATTTTAGAGACAAGGGAAACAAGCCCTTTATGACCTTGTTCAGCTTTGACTTGATACTCTTCATTCACTTTTAAATTCGATTGAGATGAGCGCTCCAAATTAAGCATTGAATGGTCTGCTACTTCCTTTAAATGATTAGGCATACAATTTAAAGCTGCAAATCCAGCAAAGGTGGAATCAAATTGATTTTGTGCTTTTATCATCGATTCATTTTGCCCTTTTGTTCCTGTATTCTGCTTGCTCACTCGGAACGACTTTGCTTGAGATCCATTCCCCTCTAACTTCCCTTCTGAAGAAGTTACCGAGGAAATTTCTAGATTATTCATTTGCAAGAAAGTATCAACTGTACTTAAAGGCTGTTCGATTTGTATAGAGATGGGATTTGACATATTACTTTCCTTATTTGAATTTTAGAGAGGAGCAAACAGACTCACGCCAGCTCCGTTAGCACTAGGAATAATAGCTATACCTAGCTGATGTGCCGTAAAAACCCCTACCCCAACACATGCGATAACAGTTACTAACTGACCTAAGCCCTCTTTTTTTCTCTCTTTGATAGCGGCACGTGTTTCATTAATCGCAACTTCTATCTTTGCTTGCTCTTGCTCAATGGAGTCTACTCCTGTTTTCACTTTTGCAATGCGTCCGTCTAGCTCACGATTGCGCGAATGCAAACTATCAATCTCTGTTTGTAAGCGTTCTTGCTGCCTGCCTATAGCTGCAATTTGTTGCCGGGCAGTTTGATCTATATGATCTAATCTAGCATCTGTTGTACTTCTAAAAGCGCTTACTTGGTGTTCAAGTTGCTCAATTTCTCTATAAGTCCCCTGAAATTGATTTCTGAACTCAGCCTCCAAACTCCTTAACAGATTTCGCTTCTGCTCTATGCCGTTTGCGGCCGAAACTTGAAGCCTTATTAGCCTAGGATCAGCTGTAGGAATCACTAAAGTTTTGTCCGCTTCTATAAATCTCTGTAGGTATTCATACCTTTGATTCATCTCAGGTGATTGAGGTAAATCTCCCCCATGACTTAACAGCCATTCTACCATATACTTAGCTAAGGTATGAGGTTTTGCTGTAAAAGCTGCGGAATTACGGGGATCACGAGGTGACCGATTCCTGAGATTGGGTTCTACCTCTATAAAATGGATATAAAGCAGACTTGAATTATAAGTGTGTCCATCACTCCCTAAATAAGGGTCTTCATCGAGCCCCTCTAATATCTCTGCAAGTAGAGGTTTATATTTTTCAAGAAGCCACTCCTTGCTAACCCTTGTTTCTAAATCTCTAGTAAGTGCCTGATACCAGTTACGGATATCTTCTGTAGTTTGGTCTGCAGCTTCTGTTGGCAATAGGTCACCAATATTTTCCAATTGGAGCTCAATTCGATTTCGCGTAGGTAAAGTTAGATCTCTGAGGCTGCTATTATCATAGTTAGCAGGAATTGAGTTGTATTGATTTGTGGGTATCATATTTTTGAACCTGTATTATTATGACTGATAATGGCTTTACATATATCTTCCCCAACCTTTTGTATTGAATCTATGGTTGAGGAATGGCTTGCTGTTTGCTTTGCAACATGCTGCAAATTACTAAAATATTTTTGAAGCTTTTCATAGATCTTATACCGTTGATTTAACTCATTTTCAGATTCTTTTAAAGAATGCATCAGTTGCTCTTGAGTTTCCTTCAATTCTTTTTGAATCTGTTCTAAATAGTTGCTTTGTTCTACAGAAGTTAAAACCCAATCTGGGTCTTCAATCTCACTTATTAAACCATTTATTAAGGTCTCTGCTTGCTGTTGTCGACCTAAAAGAACCTGGGCCACCTCATGAGTCTTTTGTTCCAAGAATAGCGTTTTTTGTCCTGTTTGTTCCTGTAAAACTTGCTCTGGATTAAATCCTCTGCGCCGAGCCCTTCTAAAATTGAGGCTTTGTTTCATTGGGGAGGGCCTATTCGGTTGGGTAGTTTGAGCAACAGGCGACAAATCATTTGATGCTGCTGATATCATCAACTATAACCCCTTAAATAAAGCTTTAGCTTTTGGTTTGAGATCATCAGATTTTTGATATAATTTCCCCATTTGCTCACTTAAGTTGTGTACTTTTTGCACGTTTTCTCTTGTATCTTTGAGGACCTGCTCTATTTTGTGAGCTAAAGCACCTAATCTTTGACTCGATTCCTGAAGAGCATTTTCTTTAGCCTTAGCTATCTTTAATACGCGCCCTTTAAGAGCTTCGAATGTATGTAATATCTCTTCGTTGGAGGCATTAGCTTTATCGTAAATTGCTTTGATTGCTTTTTGAAAATCATTTTCAAGAGATTCATATTCGCTTAAGAACTGCTCTTCAATTGCCAAGTCCTCTTCACATCCTTTAATAATTCTGTCGATATCTTCCTGAGAGCTAAGAAGTAATTGTATCATAGATCTAATCGCATCTTCCCAGTCCAATATTTGTGACAACTGCTCCAAATTATGGCTTCCCGAATTTTTAATTATAAGAGGCTGGATTAGCTTAATGAGGAAGTATGCAAGGGTCCATGCCGCATCTTCACTTTTTTCTTCACTCTCTGCTATGTGAGGAGCATAGTCTTGTTCAAACTCCGCCATCCATTGTTCAATTGCTTCTTGATCCTCTTGGTTAACCAGAGAAGATTGCTGCATCTCCTCCCATAAAGCCTTAAGCTTTGCTAGAACCTGCTCCCGAAGTGTAAGAGGTACCACAGGGGTTAAATGAAGCACGCCTGATACCCCATTCTGCACAGTTGTTGTAGTTGTAATTGTTATCGTATTCATATGGTTTATCGCACCTATATGTTAATAATTATAATGAAGATCTATTATACGTTGAATTGTCCCTGGAGTTAAGGTTGTAATTGAAACGTTGAGCCCATATTCTCGCGGGTTCGTTTTATAACAATTTTGGTAAATGACTGCCATAACTTCATTAAGTTGGCTATGTGGCAGGTGCTTGATACGTAAGAAAAAACTATTTATTATTTCTTGGTATTGTTCATTTTCTGGGTCATGAGAATACTGTGGATACAGAATAGGAAAAGCTTTTATTGGTTTAGGATTGCCAGCACCTAAATCACTCAACATATTGACAAAAGCATATCTATATCCATATATGCCGTGTTTATACTGGCTCTGTATCTCTCCCAAAGCTATAACTAATTCATTGGCATCCTTAAAAAGAGGATGGACTTTTAGTTGCCAAATCTCTTTTTTGTGCGTTTCATCGAGCTCTTTAACCCGCCCTTTTAAAGCAGTATTTTCAGTTGCTAGCAGCTCTTTTTCCTTTGCAAGGAATTTTAACTGCTCTTCCTGCTTACGAATAATTTGCCGCAGACTGTTCTCTGTTTGATCTCGCATTTGATGAATCGCAGCGTTTTTAAGATGAGCCTCTAAACTTTCCTCGTTCTCTAGCGCAAGCAATGCCCTTTCTTGTACATAATATTCCTCTTGTGACAGAGGAACTATGCTTGTATTTGGATCTCTTACAATTAATGACATAGGATTCATATTATATTTCTCTTTTTTAAAGCTATGTGCTGATTACTTATTTTTTATATGATACGAGTCCTTTAAAATCTGGATAGTTTCTGGTGTTAATGTAGTAATTTTTATATCCCATTTATGATAAGTGGTAACAGATCTTTTATTTGTTTCTTCATACATAACTTTTATTACTTCATAGAGCTGTCTGTAGATACTTTTTGTCCGAAAATTTAAATAAGCTACTAAATTTTCAAATTGTAAAAACTTGGCAAGATCTTTAGGTTCAACCTCAGAGGGTAAAGGCATCTGCCATGGCCGGTGTAAAGGCTCGTTAATATTTACTAGATTTAAGCCTATACTGTGTAATACCATCCAAAGCGAATCTCCCTGAGTATTACATTCCCTTAAAGATATACTATGGGGTATAAGTTCTATAATCACTTTTACAAATTCATTTGCATCCTTAAAAAGAGGATGGACTTTTAGTTGCCAAATCTCTTTTTTGTGCGTTTCATCGAGCTCTTTAACTCGCCCTTTTAAAGCAATATTTTCAGTTGCTAACAGCTCTTTTTCCTGCATAAGCAATCTTAACTGCTCTTCCTGTCTAGCAATGATTTGCCGAAGTCTTTCTTCAGTCTGATCCCGCATTTGATGAATCGCAACGTTTTTAAGATGAGCCTCTAAACTTTCCTTGTTCTCTAGCTCAAGCAATGCCCTTTCTTGCACATAAGATTCCTCTTGTGACAGAGGAACTATGCTTGTATTTGGATCTCTTACAATTAGTGATGTAGCCCATGACATATATCTTCTTTTAACCTCACTATTTATAATATGGTACAAGAGCTTCCGCTATCCCTAGCTTCATCACGCAGGCGCAGCACCTCTTGGTATAAGTTTTGATTTTCTGCCACAATATGATGAATCCTATGTTCCTGATGTTGGACTTGTTCCTGCAGCTGAGCCGATTTATTATTAGCTTCCTGTATCGATGTTTGCATCTGTCTGCTGTGAGCTTCATGACTCAATTGCTGATTACGAATTTCTGCTTTAAAATTATTTTCCATAGAATCGATCCTACCATTAATCACCCTTTCGTGTTCAGCTGCTGCTTTCCGAGCTTCTTCAATACGTAATTCTATATTTCTTCTAAGCTCTAAATTCATCTGTTCCCAGACAATCAGTTGTTGCTCATTCTCTTTTTGCTTTCTACGACATTCTTTAATTTGAAATGCCTTATGAGCTAAGTCGACGTACTCGATTAACCTGCGCTTCAGTAAAGCCTCTCGATTAGGCTCATTAGGACCAATAGGCCATCCAATCTTAGGTCGTAATATCATAGCACTAGGAGCACTTAAAGAGCGAAGTGAGCTCAGAGACAAACTGGTATTAGAATTAGAATTGGAACTATGTACCGTAAGGGCCGTAGTACTTGATGGTCCAAAATAATTTTCGGTAGGAATCTCTTTGCATGTAAATGAATCTAGCCAATCTATCATAGCCTTAGCAAACTCGTGTGATCTGGCTTCTATAGGCTGATTATCATAGGGGGAATCAGAACAAATCTCTAAATATTCATCTAACATCCATTTCTCCCAAACGTGATCGCGGTCTAAAACCGGTTCCTTCAACATTTCTGGCTTTGACAAGCCACTGATCCCAGATTTAAATGGATTAACTAGAATGTCGTTGGCAAGGCGCTGAATTTGTCTATCTACCTCTTCAGCTTGCCGTGGCTGAACCATCTCCTCTAAAGAGATACGAGAGACTTCTAGTCCCCATTCCCTTAGTCTAAGGGAAAGCTCATCATTCCATTCCTGAAATTTTTCTAGAATACCCTGTAAGCGTTCCATAACAGATTGGTATTGTTCTACTCTAGACCGGGTAGGTCTTAAAAAAAGAGTTATTGGTTGATTTACTGGTAAAGTATAAGTTGATGTTATGCTATACATATGAAAGCCTTACATGCTAAATGATGTTTTTTAGTAACGTGGTTGAGTGCAGACGCTACTTTATTAAGAAGAGTTTATGTACCTTATACAAAGAAGGTAGGTGTCAAGGAAACTTTAGAAATTGATATTATCCGCTTTTCTAGATACATCGAGCATACAGTATAGAGACTTTCTATATTAGTGTCAACCATAAATATAGGGAAAATTTAGCACGCAATTTGAAAGATTACTTCTATTTCAGCCCTACTACTGATAATTCTATCGTATCAGCAGTAGTTGTGACAGGTTTGAAAGGGGCCGCCTTTAGTATTTCCCTCTCAATTATTCAGAGAATTTATTGGACCTATAATATCACAAAGTACTTATTGAAATATATTTAAGAGATATTTTTATTTATGAGTGTGTTCTTTCAATATTTGAATGGTTTCCTCAGTTAAGGTTTTAATAGGAACATCCCATCCTGCCCATTCATACACCGATCTATTATACGTTGATTCATACACAACTTTCATAGCCTCATTAAGTTGACTACGGGGTAAATGCTTAGTACGAGTAAGAAGGCTTTCAACTATATCGCGGTATTCAACTTCTGTAAAGTCGTCTGTCCAAGTAGGCCTCCAAATCATTCTACGTACTTCTTGGTTTTTCGGATCCCTGGAACCCCCTAGTACTGCCAAGAGGTGAAAAAAATTATACCTATTATCCTGCTTGTGTTGATCACTGATCTCTAGAAGAGCCTTTACAAGTTCATTTATATCTTTAAAAATAGGGTTAACTTTTAACTGCCAAATTTCTTTTTTGTGCGTTTCATTGAGCTCTCTAACTCGTCCTTCAAGGGTAATAACCTGTGTTGCTAGTAGCTCTTTTTCCTGCATAAGCAATCTTAACTGCTCTTCCTGTCTAGCAATGATTTGCCGAAGCCTTTCTTCAGTCTGATCCCGCATTTGATGAATCGCAACGTTTGCAAAATGAACCTCTAAACTGTCCTTGTTCTCTAGCTCAAGCAATGCCCTTTCTTCTGCATAACTCCCCTCTTGTACCACAGGAAGCATGCTTATATTTTGGTCTC
Source organism: Chlamydiales bacterium (assembly GCA_029240075.1). Lineage (GTDB taxonomy): Bacteria > Chlamydiota > Chlamydiia > Chlamydiales > JARBTQ01 > JARBTQ01. The sequence goes on along the minus strand of JARBTQ010000017.1, from coordinate 24,596 downwards.
TCACAATTAATGATGTGACTGACGACATATTATTTTATCCTCATGTATTTATGCTTATTTTTAAGATTTAATGATTGCCTTTTTTAAAGGTCTGCTTGCAGAGACTAACTAATTTCTTTAACTATTATTCTCAAACTCTCTTATCTTCTGAATTGTTTCCGAGGTTAACACTGTAATTTCTACATCCCATCCACCCCAATGAGTAAAAGGCTCTCCGTATATAATTTTCAAAGGTTCAGCCAACTCTCTAGATGACAAATGTTTCATACGAGGGTATAACTGATCTAATAATTGCTTATAATCTAATATCTTATCTACTCCAGCTGTTGGTCGTACCGGCGCTGTTTTATGCGATAACCACCAAAATGACTTTCTAGTATTCAATGGGCCTTCGGGACGGTTACCTGCTCCTAAATGCAAAAGCATATTCCAGACTACATAACGGCCTACTTTTTGTGTCTCTGCCTGTAAATAAGCATAATTAGGAATAGCTGCTATAATAGCTTTTACAAGCTCATTAACGTCTTTGAATCTATCGGGGTTTACTCCTAATGACCATAGCTCTGCATGACGTAGTGAGTCTAGATCTCGAACTCTTCCCTCAAGAGTAACAACCTGTGTTTCTAATTGTTCATTCCGTTGCATAAGCAATTCGTTTTGCCTTTGCAATTCCTGCATGCTTACCTGGAATTGCTGAATTAAACGATTCGTTTTTTCTTGCACTGTTTGATCAGCCTGGATAGTAGTTAGCATCATATTACTCAGGCTTTCAATCAGAACATTGTGCTCTGAAAGTGGGACAACTTCTTCTGAAGGATTTGTGACCATATTGGAATGAGATACAATCATTGATATAACCTTATTAAGATTGTTTCCTATCTTTTCTACATGAGACTACTTTCAAACAGCCAAATGGATCGCCGCAAATATAGTTTTGTGAAAGACCTATCGGCTTAAAACCATAGGTATCAGTTATTTTCTCGTTTGAGTAAAAAAACATTAATGAATAATGAATTATCCATATTCTCTATCTTACGATATAGCACTAACTCTGCATCAGTTGCATCACATCCGGTGTTAAGATTACAATTTCTATATCCCAACCATACCAGTGGCTAAAGGAGACTCTATTATTTATCTCATACGTAATTTTCATAGGCTCAGCTAATTCCCTAGAGGACAAATGTTTCATACGAGGATAAAATTCTCTAAGTAATCTATCATATGCATGTTCCTCTGGAGTTTTAGCCCAATAGAGAGATCTTTGGAATAAAGGCTGATCCAAACGCTCACCAGGTTTCCGACCTGCCCCTAGATGTGAAAGCATATTCCAAATTGCATTATCCTTTTTTTGCTTGCTTAAGTAGGTATAAGAAGGAATAACAGCTATAATTTCCTTTACGAGTTCATTGACATCCTCAAACCTATCAATTCCTAAAGAACGGAGTTCTGCCTTATGAGTAGCTTTTAATTCTTTAACGTGCCCTTCAAGGGTAACAATCTGTGTTTCTAATTGCTCATTTCGCCGCATGAGCAATTCATTTTGCATTTGCAGCTCTTGCATGCTGACTTGGAATGTCTGAATTAAACGATTCGTTTTTTCTTGCACTGTTTGATCTGCTTGCATAGTAGTTAGCAGCATATGGCTCATCTGCTCAATCAGAGCATTATGCTCTGAAAGTGGGACAACTTCTTGTGAAGGACTTGAAATAGGGTTTGAATGGTTTACAGTCATTGACATAGTGTTCTTCTTTTTTTGTTTATCTATTTGCAATCGTTCAGCACCTAAATAAATGCATAATTTATTTCTTGCACTAGTTCCCTAGTGTGCTTTTCTTATTATTTACACCCCATATTAAAGTGTGGGGCTAGTTTTGTTGTATCCCTACAGGGATTAACCATTTTGGAAGATGAATAGTTTACTTTCTATTTTTTAAATTTTATGACCTTCTTATCTATATTGTATCAAGTGCTTAGGCCAAGTTCTTAGTAATAGCTATACACTTAAAGAGGGCCTATTACTTAATTTTATTAATAGCTATTCCGACAGCCTCGTACATACAACCTTATAGAAGACTTATAAAGGAATAGATTCGTTGAAATATGTTTCATCTCTTATGGCTTTTTATGTGTATTATTAAGTTCTCTTATCTGTTGGATTGTTTCTGATGTTAATGTAGTAATTTTCACATCCCATCCTTTCCAATTACTAAAAGGCTGTGAACATATTATGTCGTTTGCAACTTTCAGAGGCTCAGCTAATTCCCTAGATGACAAATGCTTCATACGAGGGTGTAATTGGTCTAGTAATCTGTCATATTCTAACATTTCCTCTAATTCAGCTTTTCTTAGTTGCTTGGAGCATAAGCCCTTTGAAAATGAACTTTTACCATATAATGACTCACCAGGAGCGCCACCTGCGCCTAAGTGCAAAAGCACGTTCTAGATCGCAGAAGCTCCATTTCTATTTTTTTGTAAAAAAATACATTTAGGAATAGCTTCTATAATAGCCATTACAAGCTCATTAACGTCTTTGAATCTATCAGGATTTACCCCTAATGACCATAGCTCTGCACGACGTAATGAGTCTAGTTCTCTAACCCTTCCTTCAAGGGTAACAACCTGCGTTTCTAATTGCCTATTTCTTTCCATAACAACTTCATAAGCTCTTTGTTGCTCCTGCATGCTTATCTGAAACTGCTGAATAAGGCAATTGGTTTTTTCTTGCACTATTTGATCTGCTTGCATAGTAGTCAGCATCATATGGCTCATCTGCTCAATAAGAGTATTATGCTCTGAAAGTGGAACAACTTCTTCTGAAGGATTTGCAATAGTATTGGAATGAGATATATTTGGTAACATATTGTATTCTATAGTGCTGATTTTGTTTTTTATTATACTTAAGAACGTCTCTTTTTATTGAGTTCCACACCCCCCTGCAAGCTCTTTAATACGCTTTTTCAATCCCCTAATTTGTTCCTGCAGACTACTTACCTCTGCATTGTGGGATCTTTGCAATTCACTTATGCGTCCTTTCAAAGCCGTATTTTCGATTTCTAGCTGCTTAGCTTTCTCTACCATAGCTTCATAGGCCCTTTGCTGCTCCCGCATGCTGACTTGAAATTGTCGAATTAAGAGGTTAGTTTCTTCTTGCACTGTTTGATCTGCTTGCATAGTAGCTAGCATCATATGACTCATCTGCTCAATCAGAGCATTATGCTCTGAAAGTGGGACAACTTCTTGTGAAGGACTTGAAATAGGGTTTGAATGGTTTACAGTCATTGACATATTATTTTTCCTTATTAAAAATTGAATTACATAGTAGAATAAGTATCATCAATATCGTTCCCTTCTTCTTGCAATCTTTGCACTTGACGCTCCAATCTATTATTTCGAGCTTGGGAGACTTGCATATTAGCTTGCCTAATTAAGGCATTTGCTTGGAATATTTGATTAGTACGCTGATTGAGTTGATTCGTACGGTTGCTAGTTCCGTTGCTTCCCTGATTAAAATTGTTCTGTTGTGGATGACCTATAGGTCTATTTAGATTGCTTGGGTTCATTGTTTGGTTCCTTCCTTATTATTGTTATTCTGTACTAAAGCTTGGGGCGAATTTGTTTATTTCTCTATTGTTATAAAGAGTTAATGAATTTTAAAGGCCGAACAGTGTATTTATCTTTACTTCTATAGCTTTTAATATATCTGCTCTACATTATCGAGCACTCTTGTGGTAATGCGCGTTGTAGTTCGCGCTCTGCTCTTCTTTGGTTAACTGCCGCTCTGCGTTGTTCTATTCTATTGGTCAGATCTGCAATCTTATTTTCGCAACTATTTTTCTTTTGTCTATGATTGGACTCTAAGGTATTGATATAACTTTCTTGCTGCCTAATTCGCTGCTGTAAAGATTGAGCTTCAGCTTGGCTTGCTCTTTTTATTTGCTCAGGGCGCGCTTTTAAACGAGCATTCTCTATTTTTAACTGTTCATTCTTCTTAAGAACTAACTCATATAGCTTATTTTGCTCTTGCATGCTCTTTTTAAACTGCTCGACAAGCAAGTTAACCTCCTCTCCGACAGTCGCGTCTACAGTTGATAGAACTTGTATCATATGAGCTGCTTGTTCAACCAATACGTTGCTATCTATAGGGGGATTCTCTATTGTTATGGTTTCACTCGAATAAGGTATAATTGATCCCATAATGTTTTCCTTTTGTATTTTATTAATAAATGAAAACTCTGCATGTTTCTATATATGATATATTTATCCCTTAGCGTTGCGGGAGGATAAAAGCTCCTCCAAAAAGTGATCTAAAGCCTAGGCGAGCTATCTGCCCTTCTAACTTGGCTATTTCTTCTTTATGACTAGTCTGTAACCCTCTAGTATGACCTTCCAAGTAAGCTACACGATTATTTAGAGGATTTAGGCCTACTTCATGGCTTTTTTGTACCTGTGTGATTTGATCTTTTAGTTGATTGTTTTCAGCTTCTAGCTTCTCATTTTCTTTGAGAAGTTCCTCTGTTTCCTGATTCCGCTTTTGTATTGCGGCTCTAAATAAATCCAAGAGTCTATCTTGTTCGATAGTCTTCATTTGACTTACTTGTATATTAAGCTGCATCATGTCTGTTAACTGAGCAATAAATCCTTCTTCTGAAAAAGAGCTAATCTCTTGATTTGAAGCAGGTATCATGCTTAGATTTGGTGTAGTTCCTTGTAAATTATTCATATTGCTTATTCTCTCCCTTTTTTCTACATGATTGAACAGCTACTATCTTCAAGATCATCAACCTCATCTCTTAAGATCTCTACTTCTCTTTCTAAGCTCTGAGTTTTCACATTAGCTTGATGGAGCTGCTGCTCAAGTTGACGGGCTCGTGTTTCGCTATTGCTCATCTGTTGCTGTAGATATTGCGTCTGTCTCGCTTGAGCATCAACAGTTGACTGTAAATTATTTATTGCACCCTGGTAGTTGCTCTGCATAGAACCGATACGAGTATCAATGACCTTTTCATGCTCAGCAATAGCTATCTTAGCTTCCTCTACTCTTTGCCTCAGGTTTTCTTGTAATTCTTGCCTGAAATGTTGTGATATAATCACTTCCTTTTTAAGTAATCTCTTCTCTTCTTTTAATCGCTCTATCCTGATTGCATCTTGGGCTAATTTCAAATAGAAGGCATAGTTGAACTTTTGTATCCCCCCTCTATGAGAACCTTGAGAAGGGACACTCAGCCCCATCTGTGCATGCGATGTAGTACTAACTCTTCCCCTAAAGGAGACAACCATTGATGGACTTGAATTGGAATTAGAAGTATGTATAATTAGTGTATTAGTTGATCCTGATACAGTAGAAACTTTTGCAGAATTTTCAAGATTAGTAAACGTCCTTAACCACATTAACATTGCTTTTGCAAATTCGTGAGGCTTAGGATCAATCTTCTGATTGTCAAAAGGGGATAAGTCAACTCCTGTTTTCTCTAAATAGTCATCTAATACCGCTTTTTCCCAAACCCATTCTCGGTCAAGCATTGGCTCTTTTAACATTGCATTTGGAGATCGATCTGCAGAAAAACCTAAAGGATCGACTAAAATTTTGCTTACAAGTTTTTCGATCTGTTTTTTTATGAGTTCTAGTTGCTCAGGACGTACTCGCTGCCCCAAAGTGATATTAGAAACTTTGAAACTCCATTTGATCAACTTAAGTGAAAGCCTGTCATTCCAATTCTGGAATCCTATTATAATATCCTGTAGACGCTCCATGACTGATTGATATTGTTCTAGGCTTGCGCGGGAAGCTCGGAATACTAGACTTGTTGAAGAATTTGACTGAGTTAAAGAAATAGTTGTGCTGTTCGGATTCATATAGACCTCTGAGGGTTACTGATAATAAATAGATAGTTCTGATAAGCAGAATCATAATGTTAGCAAGTGTTAGCATCTGGTCATGTAAATGAATAAATTGATGGGAACCTTTTACAAAAAACAACTAAGGATTCTTAAAAATGTATCTTAAACAATGTATCCAGGCATGTTGATGATAGACTATAGAGAAATTATCTGTAGAAGTCAATCAATCTCTAAAAGAAGTATTCTTGTTAAATGCTATTGGCAAGACGCCATTGAATTTACTGCGGATGCAGTAAATTAAGCAAAAAGGCAACTTATTTCCCAAAGAACAAAACATTTGCACCTTAAATTACTTCTATAGCAGTAAAATTAAAGAAAAAAGGCTAATTTAGTGGTAAAAATAGAGTAAATCGCATAAAATTACTGCTATAATAGTAAATATATAGGAAAAAGTTTTGATGGATATTGAACAAATTGGAAAGCTTGTACGATTTCATCGCAAAGCGAGTAAACTTTCACAAATTGATTTAGCAAAATTAGCAGGATTGGGAAAGACTGTTATTTTTGATATTGAGAAAGGGAAACTTACTGTGCGTCTTGAAACACTGCTTAAAGTGCTACATGTGCTTAACATTAAGATAGAGTTTAAAAGTCAAATGATGGATCTTTTTGAGAGGAGTTTAGATGAGAAAAGCTAAAATACTCGTAGATAATCTAGTTGCTGGTGAATTACAGGAGCTTGAACGAAACAAAAAATACCTTTTCAAATATGTTGAGGGTTATAAAGGCACAGCTGTATCGCTTACAATGCCTGTTACGCGACCCACCTATGAATATGAGTCTTTCCCCCCTTTTTTTGAGGGTTTATTACCTGAAGGGCTGATGCTAGAGGGGTTATTAAAACAAGCAAAAATTGACCGAAATGATTTAATGGCACAACTAATTGCTGTAGGAAGCGATCTAGTAGGAAATGTCAATGTTGAGGCTATCGAATGAACCGTTGTCCTATCACTTATGAAAATTGTGAAAACCATAAATACTCAAAAAAGGGACTTAGACTGTTAGCAAAAAATTTAGAGAATTTAAATGATCTTCCTTATACTCCTACTGAACAAATTGCGCTAGCGGCACAAATGGCTGCTAAGCTTTCTATACAAGGGGTACAACCCAAGCTAAGCGCTAAATTTAATACTACTAAGCAAACATTCGAAGTTGTAGAAAATGGAGGGCGATTCATCTTGAAGCCACCTCACCAGCTTTACGAAGAGCTCCCTCAAAATGAAGATTTAACTATGAAGCTCGCCTCAAAAGTAGGTATTGAAGTCCCTTTTCATGGAATGATTTATAATATTGATGGTTCTCTGACTTATTTCATCCAAAGATTTGATCGCCTTCCAAAAAATCGTAAGTTAGCTGTAGAAGACTTTTCTCAATTATTAGGTTATCCACGTGAGACTAAATACGATGCAAGTATGGAAAAAGTGGTTGGTGTGATTGAAGAACACTGCACATTCCCTGTCCTAGAAAAATTAAAATTATTTCGTATTGTCTTGTTTAATTTTCTAACGGGAAATGAAGATATGCATCTAAAGAACTTCTCTTTGATCCGTCGTGACTATAAGGTGGAAATGAGTCCTACATATGATCTTCTGAATACAACCATTGTCCTTAAAGCTAAGGAGGAGATTGCTTTACCAATTCGAGGAAAAAAAAGTAAACTTAATTCAAGCGATCTATTTGATTATTTTGCTCAAGAGAGGCTAGGCTTAACGCGAACTGTCGTATTAGAAGAGCTTGACCGTTTTAATGACGTTTTTGCTGATTGGGATGAATTGATTCACAATAGCTTTCTATCTGAAACAATGCGTGAAAAGTATTTAGATCTTATTAAGAAGCGTTGGAGTTGTTTAGAGTAAAGGCCTCTTGCTTATGAAGAAAGAGGCCGAGTACTGTAGTAAACATTTATTTAAGCGAAGCCATATCAATGACGAAGCGATATTTAACATCGTTCTTGATCATACGCTCATATGCTTCATTAATTTTCTGAATAGAGATCACTTCTACATCTGAGACGATATTGTGCTTAGCACAAAAATCCAACATCTCCTGTGTCTCCTTAATTCCCCCTATTAAAGATCCTGCAAGAGTTCTACGCTTAACAATAAGTTTAGCGACATTTGGCGAAGGGTGCAATTCTGCGGGTAGCCCGACAAGACACATTACCCCATCATATTTTAGTAAATCCAAGTAAGTATCTAAAGAATGGGGTACAGAAACTGTATTGAGGATGAAGTTAAACGTTCCTTGTTGCTTTTTCACTGCCTCTTCATCAGTTGAAAGAACGACTTCATGTGCTCCTAACCGTTTTGCATCCTCTACTTTATTGCGGGAAGTAGTAAATAAAGTCACATGGGCTCCTAAAGCTCGGGCAATTTTCAATCCCATGTGCCCTAATCCACCGAGTCCTACCACTCCTACTCTATCCCCGCTCTTAACATTCCAATGGCGTAAAGGGGAATAAGTCGTAATTCCTGCACAGAGTAAAGGGGCTACGCTGGCGAGCTGACTGTCTTGAAAAGCGCTAGGAATATGCAACACAAATTTTTGATCAACAACAATCTGGTTAGAATACCCCCCGTAAGTGGTCTTACCTGTATATTTATCGGGACTGTTGTAAGTATAAATTGTTTTTCCTTCACAATACTGTTCTAAATCGTGACGACAGCTACTGCAAGTACGGCAAGAGTCAACCATGCAACCAACTGCCGCGAAATCCCCTAATTTAAAATTTGTAACTTCTGAGCCAACTTTAACAATTCGCCCTACTATTTCATGTCCAGGAACAACAGGATAGACTGTTCCCTTCCACTCCCCCTTTGCTGTATGAATGTCACTATGGCACACACCACAGTAAAGGATCTCTATATGAATATCGGTTGATTGAAGTTCGCGCCGTTCAAATTGAAAAGGTTGAAGCAGAGTATTGGCAGCTAAAGCCGCATAGCCAGAAGCTTTAATCATAAATTACCACCTTTTAGGTTGCTATGTTAAAGATAAAATGTAACTTCCTATTTTTTAGTTCTCAATCCTTTTACGAATAGAGTATTTCCTAGAGAGCTTTCAATCTACTTTAGATTTTTAGATTGAAGAGAAAAAATATTGAATTTATAGAAAAGTTATTTCTTTCATTATAGACTCTTGGAGGTCACTATGCACCAATTAAATGTGTCTGATAGTTCAAGTAATTTCCCCATGACATACGCTAAAAAAAGTATTGCAAAGAATAATAAATGCGACAATGAGGTTGCTAAAGCATTAAAAATAAAGGAAGAACAAGAAAAAATTTTCCAAACAGATTGTTCTGCTAGATTCGAAAGGACTATACTGAAAATAAAGGAAAGAATGGATACAAAACAAAAAGAGATTGAAGAGAAATTTGCTAAAATGGAGGAGCAGATGACTAAAGCTCAAGTTGCAGCTGCTGATTTTTTTGCTGAATTGGATCGCCTAACACGCTCTACAGAGGCACCCAAGAGCACCTAACAGCGTGTTAAATATCCAAAATCCAAAGGGTAAAAATATTTATTAGACGATATTGGCTAGGTTATTCTCTGGCTTTTTTAGGCCATACCTATGTTCTCAGCTTATTTAAAGCTTATGCAATATTTTCTATTGGCTACATTGATAGACCTTGTAAAAAAACTATTTTATGAAATCTCTACCAAAATAAAACTTCCTAGCTGTTTCAGTACTATATCTTTGAAGTTCCAAGCTATTTCCATAAAGAAAATTTTTTCGTAAGTTGAGAAACCTTTTCCCAATCTCCAAATAAAACGATTCCATAGTAAATAAGATCATCGCCTTTTGTTTGCTTTGTGCGTTCTAATTGCTCAAGATAGGTTCCAATAGTCATGGTATCTGTAAAGTCTACAAAACGGATTCCAGCTTCTATTGCAGACTGTCTGAGAGCTTTAATTTTGTTAGAATTACTTTTCAAGATCATAAAAGGCATCTCTGATATGAAAGAATGATTTCCTCCATCTGCATCCACATAGTTTGTCAAATGTAAAGAATCTTTCCCAACTTCAGAGCCAAATCCAATGCACATATGAGCTAAAGCGTTCATAATAACTCCAGGCTCTATTTTCTCATTCATAACAGCAACTAATTTATTAGCAAAGCTCATGTATTATCCTCTTTTTTATTAAAAAATATACTTGTTAATACAATACACTTATTAAAAGTTAAATAAAATCAATTATTTTCAAAGCAACTTCCGTTACACATAAACACCATAGAATATACTACTACGGTATTTAATACCCTATGCACAAAAATTAATTTGATATTAAGGTGGACTTACCAAAAAAGAGGTGCAAAATTCGATAGAATTATCCAACCATGGAAAAAAATTATGCAAATTGACCGTATAGTACAGTACTTCCCATCTCCATTTACTATGGCAGATAGATTAAGCTCACTTGGGAGTAAATTAACTAATGGCATTCTTTCTGGATATGAAAACCATCCTGTGTTAGCAACCTATGCTACAGGGGTAGTTATATTTCAAGCCTACCACAGTGGCTTACTTTATGAGAAAGAACTGAAAGAAAGAAATGTAAAAATAGAGACTCCACAAGAAAAAGTGGATGACTTAATCACACATCTTCCTTCAGCCTGGATCAGGACATGGTTATCTGTACGTGGTCTTTTCTGTTGTGCATGGCCTGTAACTTTACCACTGCAAGCCTACTATACTTACTTTGGAAGCTACCAGAAAAAAGTTGAGCAAACTTAAGTCACTCAATAGAGAGCAAAAGTTGCTAAACATCCTATTACCGTATGTGCCAATTACATACGGTACTGGGATAGACTTTCTAGTAATTTTATTTCTAGTCACTCCTTTTATCTAAGCTATAGAGATCTCTTCTACATAACCTGTATAAAAGCATACGGTTAAAATACAATTAGCTTAATTAACTATCTCCGTCTAATTCAGACTTACTGGTATGCTTTAATTTTTTTGTAAGTCTGGTATGCCTCTTTGCATGCTTACTGAAATTTTTCTATCTTGCCCTATCTAACGTTTTTAGGCTTTACAATGAAAATTTCTTTATTAATTTTGGGAAAAGCTAAATGGGTATCCCTATAAAATTAGTGATTATGAGAGCTCCAATACTTCGAATTGAAATAATCAAATTTTAAATATGGTATTGTGAGTTATCAATTCAAATTGTTTTATATTTATTAACGCTTTTTGATCTCATTTTTGCAGGAAGAAAAATATGACTATCTATAGCCGTATGACTGGAACTTTTTAATTTATTAGCAAAGTAAACAATTACAGCTTAGCAAAGTATAATGTGGCCTCAATCGAACCCTATGTGATGACTTGTCCTATGAAATAGAATTAAGTCAGAGGTTACTGGTCATTTGAGCTTTTCAAAGCACTAGAAGAAAACCATAGTGACACGCGATGCGTTCTTCCAGAATCTTGAGGAAATATATTGAAGAAAAACTGCTTTTTTCAATAAGAAATCTTTTCCACTACATCAAGTATTTAACTTTGACCACAAGGAAATTTAACGAAAAAGCTATTTGATTTCAGATAAAAATATTTAACAACGGCCATTCTTTATCGCATATAACATAAAGACTTGGAAATAAACCAATTATAAATTAACCACAAAGCATAGGGTATTTAATACCCTATCTAACAATGAACAAATTGGCGTACTCTATTACTTTTCAAACTAAATATCCTTGAGAAAAAAAGATAAAATGAATAAGTTTAAATCAAAACTAATTTAAACTTTATTATAAACAAGAAAGATTATCTAAAATGGAAATTCATCTTCCTTTTATTAAAAAGTTTGTACGTCCTTATGAAAGGAAAATAAAACAACTTTGTGAACCTTTATTTCACCAGTTTGGTGTAACATTCTATTGGTTTTTCAGCCTTACTGAAACAGGCCAGTTGACTATGATCACATCTGATAGCAATTTTTTAGAATACGGATTTGAAAATAAACTAGTTAGTCATACACCCCTTCTGGTCAAACCAGAAAATTATGTCAGTGGTGTTTACTTTGAACGGAACTTACCTTCCAATTTAGCAAATGATCATTATGACCTAATGAGTTCAACGTATGCTTATGATCATCCTATTACGGTTGTTCACAAGGATGAGCAAGGAGTCAAAGGATTTGGTTTTTTCTCTCCCCCTTCGCATTATCAAATTTACGATATCTATGTTAAAAATGAAGTCTGTTTTCAAAAATTCTATCTTTATCTATGTGACGAATTGAAAGATTTATTGCAAAATGCCTATTATGAGCCAATGAATCTCTTGGAATTCCCTGGCAATCGATTTTATGATATGAATGCGGCAAACCCTATTAAACAGTATTTACAATCTAATTATCATGGTATGGAATTTAAAAGATATGTCCGCAATACCCTTTCGACTCAAGAATTGCAATGCCTCAAATTGTACTTTATGGGGAAGACCGCAAAAGAAACCGCCGAGATTATGAACTTATCTTTTCGAACTGTAGAGCATTATTTAGAAAACGTAAAAAATAAATTAAATTGTACTACTAAGCGAGAGCTTATTGAAAAGGCTCTTTGTGCAGGTTTAATTAGTTGGAATATCTAGCTTATGTTTTGTAGTTTCTAGCAAAATATTCTTCCCTATCTTCTTAAGTCGGTAATTTTATAAATTCATCTACATCTAAACGACTAGATGATGCAAAGTTTTCATCCTCTTTGAATTTTGAACTATTCTCATAATCCTGCGATATTCGCATCTCTTCATCGATATCTAAAGATTCTATGGATGCAATCAACGCTTGAGCTATATCTAATTTTTCTAGCAAGTTTGTTCGTTCTTTATATGGCAAAGTGCCATCATTAATAAACTCTTGTGCTATTGCCCATTCCTGCCTCTCAATCGACTGTTCTATCAGCTCTACCTTATTTTGTATCTCCTGGAGTTTTTGGTCGTTGCTACTGGGTAAAGAGGCTAAACTTGGAGAGTCCTTTTTACTTGTACTAGGTCCAACGTTAACATTCTGATACTCAAGGCAAAGTTGCTGAGCGTAGTCTGAAAATTGCTCTTGGAGATAACCAGCTAGCTTTTTAGCAAATTGCAACTTTTGTTTATTTTCAAAGGGCAATCGAGCCAGCCAAGTTATTAACAGTTTGAAGTAGAGCTCAGGGTTAACTTTAAATATAGCCAAAACTTCTGCTTGAACATCATATTTTGTTACAGTCGGAAAAATTGAAACACTCAATAAATCTTCCCATTTTTTTGACTTTTGAACATGCAAAACGAATTTTTTGATAATGCCTATAAAAGAATCATTAAGAATATAATGATCAAAAGGAATTGAAATAATTGAAATTTGAATAGCTTCAGAAACGTACTCTGCCTCAATTAAAAATTTGACTATTGTATTTTGCTCTAATGCCTTTTTTGTTAGGAACTTTTCTTGATAGCTTAATTCTATCATACGAATAACATCTGAAATACAACCTTCCTTAATGCTAGCTTTAAGTAAGTTTTCCAGGCTGCTTATGACTAATTGCTGCTTATTTAAGGAATTTCCCTTTTCCATTATTAGCCGTTCTGTCTCAATATGCAGTCTATGAAGTAGACTAGTGTCGTACTCATCCACGCTTAGCTGAGTATAACCAGTATTTTTTCGACTAGAGGGAAAATGACTACCTTCCTTTGAAAGACGGCTATTCATTTCCGCTTCCATCTGCAAAAAAAAAGCCTCATCAGAATGATATAAGGGGGTAGCATTACCGCTTTGACTCTCTTTTATTTGTTTGCAACTGTTAGTTGCCACCCTTTCTTGAAATGTCTTAAAGAAATTTCCCCTTTGCTTTAATTCTGTTGAAGCAAATCTTTTCATGCGTTTACAGGTCATGCTTAATGATGACAATGTATCTAAGGGAAGGAAAGGAAAAAACTTTTCAGCTACTTCTTCATGCCTTATCCAGCTTTTCTCTTGAGGGTATTCGCTTATGTGTGAAGTGGTATTCAATGGAATATTTAGCGGAGCACTATTCATAACTTTCTCCTTTTATTTATTTTTATTAAGCCAAATAAGATTGCTAAGGGACCCTATACCTTTACCTACTACTTTCTAAAATTTATGCTTAGGGATAGAGTAAACTCCCAATAGATCTTTGAGGTAAAGGTTCGAAAGAGAGCCAATGTTTGCTTACAAAAGCTCTGAGTTTAATACAAAAATTTAAGGCTTTAAAAGTTGATTAAACCATCCTAAGTTTCTATTAGCACAGTCAATAAGTAGCTCTGGCTCTATAATACCATGAGGTGTACGTGGATATTTTACAAATTCTACTCTGATATTATTTTTTTTAAGGACATGGTGTAATTCATAGCTTTGCTGAACGGGCACTCGTTTATCCTCAAGCCCGTGTTGTAGCAACACTGGAGTTTTAATACGATGAGCATGTGTGATTGGCGAGTGCTTAATATATAGGTCTAGATTTTGCCAAAATTCCTCTTTGAAATAGTTAGGGATAAATCTTTGAGTATCTGCTGTTCCTGTAAAACTCACTAGATTAATCACTGGAGCCCCTATAGAGGCGGCTTTAAAACGATCTGTATGGCTAATAGTCCATGTAGTCATAAATCCTCCATAGCTCCATCCACTAATACCTAATCTTTCAGAGTCTACAATCCCTTTGGCAATGAGATGATCTACACCACACATCAAATCTTTAAAATCTTTTCCACCCCAATCGCAGAAATTTGATTTTCTAAATTCTTTGCCATAGCCTGTAGAACCACGAATATTACACCTTAAAACCAAATAGCCTTCTTGCGCAAAACTTGCTACAGGCCAAAATAGCCTTTTAGGGGCAGCTATAAAATCTTCTAAGAAAGAAGCCATAGGTCCCCCATGTACAATAACTATTAGAGGATATTTATTCCCTTTTTGATAATTATTAGGATAAGTTAGCAATCCTTGTATAGAGACATCATCATCTCCTAGCCATTGTATACGTTCTGTCTTAGGAATGGCTAACCCAGACAAGTCATCATGTTCGTTAGACACTTTTCTTGATTTTAAATGTGTGAAATCAATAGCATAAACCTCTGGAGGAGTATCACACGATTGAAGTACACAAGTCATAATAGTGCGATTAAACTGGACACGAGCGTCAGATAGGTAGGGTAAGCCCAAATCTACCTTTTTGATTTTTCCTAAATGACAGTCTACAGAAAAGAGTGCTAACTCTGTACCTTGCGCTTGTTGCAGATAAATTGTTTGATTATCTTTGCCCCAACCTATCAATTTACCCGTTAGACCAAATTCTTGATCAATCGAGCTTAAGTCGATTGTGCGTCTTGTACTATCTTTTAGCGAACATAGTTCCAGATTAGCAGTGAAGTCGTATCTGTAAGGCACTTCATGTTTGACATATGCCAGTTGAGAACCATCTGGGGAAAAATAGGGAGAATGCGTTGCTCCATCATTCTCTAATCGCTGTATTTCCAATGTATCTGTATCAATTACAGCTACCGTACTAGAAGGCCAGTCATCGAACTGTCCACCGGCCATATAAGAAAAAGCTATCTTTTTACTGTCTGGGGACCAGTCATAATGGGTATCAGAGCGAACATAGAAGTTATCTTTTGTTAGCTGTAGGCATTTTTGTACCTCTGACATAGAACTTGGCACAGGAACGATATAGAGCTGTTGAATCTCTATTTCAGAGCCTTCTATAGAAGCCTCCTCTATTTTGTCTTTAGCCTCAGAAGGAACAGTTAAAGCAATCGTTTTTCCATCTGGAGACCACTCATAACTAGTGACTTTAGTGGGAACATCTGTCAAAAGCCAAGCTTCTCCTCCATTAACAGGAAGAAGCCAAATGTTCATTTTTCCATTGCGATCTGAAAGGAAAGCAATCATATCGTCATTAGGGGAAAGTTTAGGATCTAGACAGCTATAAGCAGGGTTAGTCAAATAAGTTTTAGTTTTAGAAGAAAGATCCACCTTTACTAGTCTTTTGATGAACTGGCTTTTTTTATCTTTATAAATTGGTTCATCAATTGTATAAAATGCCACAGAACAATCTGAAGATAAGCTTGTATTGCTTAAAAACTTGACACTATTCATACAATATTTGGGTGACCATAACTTATTCTCTGTAGGATGATTCTTATCTTTCTCAATAAAGTCCATATTATAATCTATAACCTTTCCACAACACATATCATCTTTCAATTTATAATTTCTTACAGGCACCTTAGATGAATTTTCAGCCTGCCATGCTATAGCATTTAGGCTACTTAAACCTAAAATTAGGCTAAATAGTTTTAAGTTGAGAAAAACAGCAGTATAAATACTTTGGCAATCTTTTTTCATTTCCTTACCTTTAGAACTAGTTATTTATCATGCTTTATTTGGAATTGAGTGACGTTAAAGTTGACAAGAACTGCTACTAGCCCTATCAAAATCGCAGCTGTGCAAAACATAATTCTTTTAAGCTGTTTATGTTTTAATTTTCTCTCATTGGCCTTCTCTATTTGCCGTTGAAGCTCGGAACCTATAAAAAGCGGCCTTTCAGAATGCGATTTATCACTTTTTTCCAGCCATAAATTGAGTTCAATTCCTTCAATTCCAGAAGAAAAAGAACTTGATTCGTCTCTTCTATTAGAAGGTACCATTTTAAACTTTATACTACTATTTGCGGGTATTGATACAATTTGTTTGAATAATTCATCTAGCTCTTTAGTAACTGACTTTTCAACTAGTTCCATGGCACTTTTAAAATAACTACGCTCTTCCAATCTGTACCGATTGAAAAAGTGTTTTTTTTCGTCTGAATCTGCAGCTTGTGAAAAATGCTCTAACCACTCGTTAAAAGGTGACAAATGCAGCCTATTCTTAGCTAAAGTCTTTATCTCAGTAACAGCTTTATTGTTTGTAATATTTAAATTAACAAATTTACGGCATGGTTCTTTTGAATCAGGCAACTTTAAATAGGGACTTTCTATAACCGAAATGAAATCTGCCAAAGCTGCATCAAAAATTCCTTGTGCTAACCCTTCCGCAAATTCTTTGTAATTTTTATCAAAATCGTGTCCCCATCTGTTGATTCGTATGTTTATGCGCTTTTCTAGTAGGCTGTTAATATCGATGCCAGTAGGTTGAATAGAAAAATAAGGATCGTTTGAATTCATAGATAAATATCCTCAATAAAATAGTACTTTTCGCTAGTTTTAAAAAACATGTAAAACAGGATGAATCTCATTCTAATCTTTCTAGTTCAATTTTCAACAGTTTTTTCAAGCAACCTGTTACTTATTACACTATTTTATGAAGTTTTTAAATTGGGGATGACAAAATTATCAAAATTCTAGCAAAATAGTTCATACAATTTTTACTAATTTTGAAATGGGGGACTTTATGCGATTAGGTTATACCATACTGCACGTAAATGACGTTGTAAAAACGATTGAATTTTATGAAAAAGCTTTTGGCTTAAAACGTAAATTGATTCACTCAAACTTACACTATGGTGAGCTTGAAACGGGAGAAACTATATTAGCTTTTGCATCGCATGAGCTCATGGCAATGAACATTAAAGGGTATGATCGCTCTATTAATCCTCATGGATTTGAGATTGCATTTGTCGTTAATAACATCCAGCAGACCTATGAAAAAGCGATTAAAGCTGGAGCTACTCCTGTAAAAACCCCTCAAAAAACTGAATGGGGCCAAACAATTGCTTATGTCAGAGATCTTAATAACGCTTTAGTAGAATTAGCGACACCTTATGATATTAGTAGAGAAAATTAAAATTTACGAGACTTAACATAATCAACAAGAGCCTTGACAGAGTCAAATGGCATGTCAGGCTTAATACCATGTCCTAAGTTAAAAATAAAACCAGGGTCGTCTTTCATGCTGGATAAGATTTTTTCAGCTTCCTTTTGAATAACTTCTTTTGATGAATATAGAACATCAGGATCTAAATTGCCCTGCAATGCAATGTTTTCTGGGGTAATAAGACGTATTTGTGATAGGTCCCCATTCCAGTCGAGACTAATTCCCGAGGGGCGTAGATGAACAAGTTCTGGAACAAACACTGATGAGCCGCGGCAGAATAAAATTAAAGGCACAGCTCTAGAAAAGGTCCGCCACTTACCAACAATACGATCGAGATAGCGTAGTGAAAACTGATTAAAGCTTGAGTGACTTAAGATATGTACCCAAGAATCAAAAATTTGGATTGCCTGCACACCAGCTTCTTGCTGCATCTGCATATATTCAATTGTTGCATCAGTAATTTTTAAAAGAAGACGATGAAAGCTTTCTGGATCATTATACATCCATTGTTTTGTCAATTTAAAGTCGCGACTTGATCCCCCTTCAATTAAATAACTAGCAATTGTAAAAGGAGCCCCACAAAAACCAATTAATGGGACTTTAATTTGGGGTAAGATTAAGCCGATTGCTTGCGATACATATCCTAAAGCTTCTGCTATAGGGCGCATTTGTAATTGGTCTACATCTGCTGCTGTACGCAAAGGGCGTTCAATGATAGGTCCTTTCCCTTCTTCAAAATGAAAAGGGATATTGAAAGCTTCTAGGATGACTAAGATATCAGAAAAAAGGATAGCTGCGTCAACATCCAAAAGATCAAGTGGCAACAAAGTAACCTCTGCTGCCACTTCTGGTTGATGACATAATTCCACAAAAGAATACTTTTGACGTAAGGAACGATATTGCGGCATATAACGTCCAGCCTGACGCATAAGCCAAATGGGAGCACGCTCAGGCTTTTGGCAATTTAAAGCTTGTAAAAATAGACTATTACTGCAATTCGTTCCTAACATATCTTCTATAAAATCCTTTCAAGTATCGCTTCAACTGTGAATCCAAATTCTTTTGCGAGAACGCTGGCAGGAGCAGAAGCTCCAAAAGTTTCCATACTAATTGCGATACCATCGCAACCAATGTACTTATGCCATCCTAGCTCAATACCAGCTTCAATACTAACACGCTTACCTAAATCGCCGCAAAGGATACTTTTACGATATTCTTTACTTTGCTTTTCAAATAATTCCCAGCATGGCATTGAAACAACACGAACATCCTTATCATGTTTTTCCAATTCCTTAGCAACATCCATAGCTAAACTAAGCTCAGATCCTGTTGCAAGAAGAGTGTAATCAGCCTTTTTCTTCTCTCTCTTAACGATATAAGCACCACGCCCTAACCCCTCTGCTAAAGGAAGCTTAGTTTCTAGTAGCTCTGGCAACTTCTGACGAGTCAAGATGATAGCTGTTGGCCCTTGATAATTCAAGGCTGCTAACCAAGCTTGTTTTACCTCATTACTATCTGCAGGACGGATTACTTGCAAACCTGGAATAGCTCTTAAAGAAGCATAGTGCTCAATTGGTTGATGAGTAGGACCATCTTCCCCTACAAAAATGGAATCGTGTGTAAATTGGTAGATCACTTTTACTTTCATAAGAGCTGCCACACGAATAGCATTGCGCATATAATCTGAAAAAGTTAAGAACGTTCCGCAATAAGGAATAATCATCCCTGTTTGTGCAAGCCCAGAAGCTATAGCAGCCATGCCGAATTCTCTAACACCATACTTAATATTGCGCCCTGTAAAATTTTGGGTAGATACTACGCCATGATTTTTAAGCATTGTCATGTCGGAGCAAGAAAGATCTGCAGAACCGCCATAGATGCTTGGCAATAAATCAGCCAATGCATTAATGACTGTTTGCGAAGCTGTTCTTCCTTCCATTGGAGACTTAATATCGATGCGGGATATTTGCCCTTCCAAGTCATATGGCAATGTTTTATTAAGCATTGCGTGAAATTCTTTAGCTTTTTCTGGGTTGGTCTTTTGCCATGTTTCAAAAGTCTTATTCCAATGCTCTTCTCTTTCAGCGTCACGGATTAATTTTTGCTCAAAGTAAGAGCGTACAGCTTGTGCGACATAGAAGTCAACTTGGGGTAATCCTAAGGCATCGCGAGTGGCCTTTATTTCCTCTTCTCCTAATGGAGAACCGTGTACTTTATGGGTCCCTGCTTTATTAGGTGCACCTTTTCCAATAACAGTACGAGCAATAATCAATGCAGGTTTATCTTGTTTTTGGCGTAATTGGTTGAATACATGATCAAGAGCTTCGAAATCATGGCCATTTACTTCAAAGACATCCCATCCATAAGCACGGTAACGCATACCGACGTCTTCGGAACAAGAATCTGAAAGTTTGCCGTCTAAAGTGATATCATTAGCATCATAGATTAAGACTAAATTATTTAATTTTAAATGCCCGGCAAAAGAAGAAGCTTCTGATGAAATACCCTCCATAAAGCAACCATCCCCTGCTAAAGAATAAACTTTAGCATCAAAAATTGTATGCTCTGGAGTATTAAATTTAGCCGCAAGCAATTTAATTCCTAAAGCTTGTCCGACTGCTTGCGCAATCCCTTGTCCAAGCGGTCCTGTCGTAGCTTCCACTCCAGGAGTTTCGCCATATTCGGGATGACCTGGAGTTTTAGAATGCCATTGCCTAAAACGCTTTAGCTCATCGAGCGGAAGATCAAATCCAGCTAAATGTAAGCAAGAATAAAGAAACATAGAGCCATGACCCGCTGATAAGATAAAACGGTCACGGTTTACCCAATTAGGATTTTTGGGATTATGTCTTAAAACATTGCCGTATAAAACAGCTCCTATCTCCGCACATCCCATAGGCATTCCTGGGTGCCCAGAATTTGCTTTTTGCACTCCATCGATCGATAGATGACGGATTGTATTAGCTATTTTTGCTAAAGTTTCTCTATCCACAATGACTCCTTCATTTTTTATAATCTTTAATGCTCAATCTAGCTTCGTTTAAAAAAATTGTGCAAGTAAAAAGCTAGATCAAAAGAACAGCTAGTTAATTTGCGACTATACCAAAACGAACCTTTTCAAGACCTTAAAAAAAATAATTTAATTTTTTGACTAAAATGCTTTGTTTCTATATTATTATGCTTGTTTTTGGCGATTGTAGCTCAGTTGGCAGAGCGTTGGATTGTGGTTCCAAATGTCGCGGGTTCGAGCCCCGTCGATCGCCCATCTTTTTCTTAGTATTTATTCCAGTTACATCTTTTTTTCAGAGCAATTCCTAGCAGGAGCGTATGTGACCTGGCTTCAAGCAATTTTACTTGGCTTACTCCAAGGTATTACTGAATTTTTACCAGTTAGCTCTACGGCTCATCTTAAGTTATTAGAATTTTTTCTAGATCTAAAGTTAAGCTCTGACGAAGCTGTTTTTATATGCACTATTTGTCACCTTGGAACACTTTGCTCTACCACTTTATTTTTCAAAAGAACTATCTATTCTATATTACATCGGCTAGATTTGATTTTGTTTCACTTTATAATTCCGATTATCCCCTTATTCCCACTTATTCTTTGTCGTAGTTCGCTGGTCAAAACATTTGATCGCCCCGAGTATTTTTGTTATTTTTTCTGGATTACAGCTTTTATTTTGTGGTTAGGTGAAAAATCGAAAAATTCTTTAACTCCATGGATTCCGATAGAGAATAGAATTTTACAAGCTCTGTGGGTTGGAACATGGCAGGCCAGCGCTATATTACCGGGGTTATCACGTAGTGGCCTTACAGTCTCAGCTGGTCGCATGTTGGGTTGGTCTCTAGAAAATGCTGTGCTTTACTCTTTTCTCCTCGCAATTCCGACAGGGTTAGGAGCTTTTGCTGTAGAAGGGATTTCTCTCATAGCACAATCGCATAATTATATGGGCAGAGCTCAAATATTAAATGGATTATTAGCTTTTACCGTCTCTTTTGGCGTTGGTTATGCTACTTTATCTTTTGTATGGAAAAAAGTACGACAATCAGTTTCTTTAATGCCATTTGTTTGGTATTGTAGTGGATTAGGAATATTACTTTGGTTATATTTTAAGTTTCATTAATAATATTTAATTTTTTAGATAAGCACGATATTTTATGGCTCATTCGCAAGATAATAAATGGCATCCTGCTAAAGAGCACTCTCGAAATTCTAAAGAGTCTGCCCTTAGCCAGAGATTTTCTTTTCCTCTTTCAAAAGAAGTTGGCGGACTTCTTATGCTCTCGATCTCGAGTATGCTACTCATTAGTGTTTTTAGCTTTTCGATGGGTGATATTCATCATAATTACTTAGGACTGATAGGATATTACTGTGCTTATGCTTTACAGTACCTGTTTGGACTAAGCAGTTATTTGATCCTTACTTATTGCATTTGGCTAGGTTGCAATTTTATGAGAAATCGCTCGCCACATTTTTTAGTTTTGCAAATACTTTATGTCATAATGGCCACAGCGTCCTCTTGCATCTTACTTAATCTTTTTGCTGAACGTTTCCCTCATTTAGCTATTCATGTTGGCAAAAATGCTTATATTGAAGTGATTACCATACAAGTTCCCTATCTTTTACAAAAGCTACGCTATAATCTAGGTGGAGTTCCTTTTTATTATCTTTATAGAGATTTGCCTGTATTAAATCTTCATCGCCTTTTTAGTGATTTTGGAACATTTATGCTTTCCTTCACAGGATTGATTCTTTCTACAACCTTAATCTTACAGTTTAGCTGGTCACATATAGCTAATCGTCTGATTTTTAACATTGAAACCTTAAAAAAGATGTGGAATGCTTTGCTCGCCAGACAGAAAGCAGCTAAACTTCTGAAGCAGCAAAGTAAAGCAACTCAAGAGCAGCCAACACCTGTATTATTAGAGAACTCATCTTCTATAAAAACCCCTGGGGAGGAAGCTTTATTTCCATCACCTTATCAGCAAACCTTACAACAGCCGCTTGAAAACTCTATTCGTACTAAATCCTTGCATCAAGTAACAACGGCCTCAATTCCTTCCCCTCATGAAAAAAAGCTTAAGCCCCCATCACACCCACAAATTTCTACAACAGAAAAGCCTTATCAGATGGCAGAACAAAGCAGATCACCTGTTATAGAAACACAACAAATAACCAGCCCAGTCAAAAGAGATATAGCTTCTCATATATCACAGATCTCACCTCTTACCCCTCAAGAGGGCTATCAGCTGCCCATAGTCTCTTTACTAAAAATGCCTAAAAGAACAGATGAATCCTCTTTAAATCGCCATTTGCAAAAGCAAGCAGAAATTTTGCACAAAACCCTACTTAATTTTGGAATCGAAGCTACGGTTGGCGATATTCACTGTGGCCCTCGTATTACGCTTTTTGAGATTCATCCAGCTATAGGCGTCAAAGTTCAAAAAATTAAAGTATTGGAGAATGATATAGCCTTAAATATGCAAGCCTCTTCAATTCGTATCATTGCACCTATTCCGGGAAAAGCTGCTGTAGGAATTGAAATCCCAAGTCCTATTTCACAAGAGGTTGGTTTTAAGGAGATACTGGAAGGATATCAAAATAGCACAAATAAGTGCCATATCCCAGTTTTATTGGGTAAAAATGTAAGCGGGCAACATGTCATTAGCGATCTAGCAAAGATGCCTCACTGCATTATTGCAGGCGCAACGGGATCGGGAAAATCTGTTTGCATTAATACTATAGTCATCTCAATCTTAATGAATGCAAGTCCTGATGAAGTCAAACTTCTAATGGTTGATCCTAAAAAGGTAGAGCTCACACCCTATAGTCACCTACCCCATATGATTGCCCCTGTAATCACTGAGCCACAAGAAGCTTACGCGGCTTTAAACTGGCTTGTAAAAGAGATGGAATATAGATATGAAGTCCTTAAACAGTTAGGCGTTAGGAACATTACCGCTTTTAACCACCGTAGGCCTAACCCTGAAATTGAGGCTTCTTTAGAGATCAATATTCCTAAAAAAATGTTCTATATCGTTGGAATTATTGACGAGCTTGCAGATCTAATGATGGTTTCAAATTGTGATATTGAAACGCCGATTGCTCGTATTGCTCAGATGGCACGTGCTGTAGGCATACACTTAATTTTAGCGACTCAACGCCCCTCTCGCGAGGTAATCACCGGTTTAATTAAAGCAAATTTCCCTACAAGAATTGCTTTTAAAGTTGCTAGCCGTGTTAACAGTCAAATTATTCTTGACGAAGTAGGAGCGGAATCCCTCCTGGGTAATGGTGACATGCTATTTTTACCACCAGGCTCCTCAACCCTAATAAGAGCACAAGGAGCTTATATTAGCGATGAAGAGATTCAAAGTGTTATCGATTCTATTTGCAGTCAAAGGCCAACTAACTACTTGATTCGCTCTTTCAACGCGAATAGCATAGAAGTTAGTAATAATCGAGAAACAAGTAAAAATGATAAAAAAGTCGATTCATTATACGAGCAGGCAGTAAACCTTGTTCTAGAGACTGGAAATGCTTCCACAACTTTTTTACAAAGAAAGCTAAAAGTTGGTTATGCCCGGGCCGCCAGTCTTATTGATCAACTTGAAGAAGCTGGCATCATTGGTCCACAAGAGGGTAATAATAAAGCTCGTAAAATCATACGAGCACACAAAAATTCTACCACAATTGAAGATGATGGGGAAGAAGCATCAGGTGATACAGACTCAGGTTACCATGATGAAGACAGATTATAACAAGATACTCTCTTAAAGGTAACCGTTCAGTCCTAATGAATAGAGCAAAAAAGAGGGGATATGTCTTAAGTTCTTCTGCTACTTAAGACATAAGGGAAACTATAAAAGGATAAACTA
>JARBTQ010000016.1 GCA_029240075.1 Chlamydiales bacterium | reverse complement strand
GTATCGAAACGGATTATAAAGCACATATCGAGTCTTTAATGGCTTTAAATTTCCAGAAATTTGAAAAAACGGTCAATTAAACCGCGCTGAGTATAATTATCCATGTTTATTCCGTTGGAAATAAATTTAAACATGAATAATCTTTAATGTATTTATATTAATAAAATATTAATTATTTTTAATTTTGAGAAAATGTTGTTTTTTTTTGCTCTCTTAGAGAAGATGAACTTAAATTCTCGTCGAATATTTAATATGATTTTTTAGAAGTTGGGCTATTTGCGCTAGGCTCTACAGCAGACTTTTATGAATCAACTAAATGTATAAAGCATTCTGTAAGTCTTATTCCTAAGTTTAATTGAAATTTTTAAGTTAACTTTCATCGTATAAACCCGGCAGCCTGCTGTACATCTTCATCTAGCTGTAATTCTTCAGAAGCATATTGGTAAGCACAAGGGTCGTTGGAAATGGCTATAAGTACAATATATTTATTATTTCTAAGCCTAGAGGATGCGTAGCGCAAAGCTTTCCCATGTTGTTTGACGGCTATGAGTGCAAGTTCTTGGTCATCTCGATGGCAAAAAAGTTGATTTGCAAGCTCTTTTGGATAATATTTTAAGCAGACTTTGACAATCTCTTTTTGGTCTTTTAACAGGTCAGGTAATTTATGGTATAGCTTAGGTATAGATCTGATAAGCTTGCTAATAGGAATTACAACATGGGGATTTTCTGCTAAATTTATAGGTAACCATTTTAAAAAGCTATCGGGGACATCAAAGTTGAGATCTGTACTAGATTTAAAATATGTAAGTTCGCAGATCTCTCTAATTGCTGTTATACATGTTGTTTTGTCTTCCTGGAGAACAGGAAAGTAATCAATCAAAAATGGGTTTGTTTGTACAAGAAGTTTCATAAACTCTAAATTAGCTTTTCTTTCTCCGATACACCGTTCTATATTTGAAATAATTTCTGTATTAACTGGCTTTCTTCCATGCCTTTCAGTATGTATATAAGCTGACGTATATCTGAATATGGAGGCTACAGTATTTGCGGAATGACTTTTTGATACTATACGAGCCATTACAGATAAAAATGTACTTTCTTTTACTTCATTAATATGGATTTTACCTACTTGTACCCCTTCATAAATACAGTCAGATAAAGTTTTATGAGCAGATTCAAGATAAGCCTCGCGATAGGTTTCTCCATTTAATGTTCGTATGATTGCACGAATTATAGGGGATAGGCAATTCATCGAAAAATTTCTACTACTTTGAAAAGATTCAAACAGATTGTAAATGGCCTCTAGCTCAATATAATTAGGGAGTAGTTTTTTTACAGATAAAGGTAATTTCGTATATGTTTTTATACTAAACGGGGTGTATCTGATTAATTGTGCTAGAAACGGGCTCCAGCAGGAATTAAGGGCTATTTTTTGATGCAAGATCATTTTTAAAACTTGATTGAGTTTGAGTTTGTAAATTGCAAGTAGGTAATTGCAAATAACAGTATCGAATAAGTGGATATGTTTGATCCTAGTTTCAATGGGTATAGGAAGTTTGGCACAAATAGCTCTTAGAATATTTTTAGCAGCTTTTAAATCTTTGGAAAATGTCTGAACTTCTGAAAATCGTTTTGAAATCAAAGCAAACTCGACATGATCTCTACGGTTTAGAAAGCTCATAA
Organism: Chlamydiales bacterium; assembly: GCA_029240075.1. Lineage (GTDB taxonomy): Bacteria > Chlamydiota > Chlamydiia > Chlamydiales > JARBTQ01 > JARBTQ01. Next base: position 52,734 of record JARBTQ010000016.1, on the reverse strand, counting down.
TATGGTGTATAAGTTCCATCGGTAATTTTTCTATACTATAAGGAGTAAAGTTAACACCAGGTGTAGCTACCGTTTGTTGATCTAAGTATTTTGCATCTGATGTGTACTTATCTGAGAGGAGGCGCATAAATTAGTAGAGGCATAGCATTAATTAAAAAATAGATTGAACTAAGTTAAACTAAAGGAAGGGAACATAAGGCCGGCAGCTCGCTTTATATCTTCATCTTGCTGTAATGCAGGCGAAGCATATTGGTAAGCGTTCGGATCATTAATTACAGCTGCTAATACAACTTTTTTATGGTTTTTAAGGCGCTTTGAAGCATGTTTTAGTGAATGTCCCGTATGAGATACTGCGACTTGTACTATTTCCAGATCATCTTGGAAATTATTTACAATTCTTAGATATCCCCCCCATTGTTTAAGAGTATTTAGAACAACCTCCCTATCGTCTTTAAAGTATTTTAATGCATGTATGAAAGCGTGCGGACTTTGTTCTATAGCTGCTAATACAATCTCTTTATCTTCCTTCAAAGATTCACCAGCAAATTGTAACGCCATTCCGTTCTGTTTTATGGCGAGCAGAACAACCTTTCTACTATTTTTTAAATGCGTTGTTGTATGTTGTAGTGCAAGACCATTCTGCTTAACAGCCTTAGAAACGATCTTTATAGAGTTTTGAAATTTTTTATCAGCAAATTGCAAAGCCATCCCATTTAGGACAATTGCTCTGCTAACAATTCTTCTATTACCTTTGAACTTTTCTGGTGCAAACTCTAATGCTAATCCAGTTTGGTGAATTGCAGTTAAAATAATTTTTTTACAATCTTTAAGAGGAGATTGGGCATATCGTAAACAGAGCCCATTTACTTCTAAAATTTTTAAAAGTTTGGCTCGGTCATTAATTAAATCTCTTATAGCTTGACTTGTAGCGATACCATTGTGCCTGACAGTTTCTAAAATCAGATTAAAGTTAGTCTTAATCTCTTCAGAAATCATATCATAAGCTAAGTCGTTATCAATTAAAGCCGTAAAAACAAAATCTTCATCATTCTTAAAAAGATCGGAAACAAATTGAAGAGAAGAACCTGACTGTTTTATGCCTATAAGGGCTATCTCTCGATCTTCTTTAAAGGAATCTTTGACATTAGCTAGTTCATGACCATTAATCTTTAATACAGCCTTAATAACACCAGGGTCATCGTTAAATTTAATCCTTAAATAATTTAATATTTCGTATATGGGGTCGTTAGAAAAGCAAACTTTGTGCGCAGCATAAACAAGATTATTGGCCCTTATTTGATCATATTTTTGTAAGAACTGAAGAGCAAAATTACGGTCAGTAAGCAGGTTTGCTGGCTCCAAAAGTATATATCTCATCAAAATATCTATGATGAATCTACCTTGGTAGCACAAGGTCAAATAATAGGGATATGTCACTTGTTGTAATAAGTTTTTTACAATTATTGGCTGAGCAGGGTCAGTTTCTAAACGAGCCAATTTGAAAGCAGCTTGTATTTGAAAATGATCATAATGGAAAAAACTACTAGGCAATCGCAGTAACTTCTCAATTTGTAAGTATTCGAAGGGTAATAAATTTAATATCAGCTGGTAAAGTTGATAGGGTAAGCTTTGGTACTGCTGCTGGTAAAAATCATCCAATAATTTAGAGACAGAGGTCTTGGAGCGTTTTAATAATTGTCCTGCAATTTGCCTATCAATAAGGTGGAGATAAGGAAATATTAATTCTGCAGCTGTTTGTTTGCCTTGTAGCAAGGCTAGCGCTATAGGAATTTGCTTGTAAAAAGAAAACTGTGCAAACTTTTTTGAGGCTAAATTGAGAGATTTATGATCATTTAAGTTTAAGTACTTAAAAATTCCAATAAGGAGCTCAGACGGAAGCATTTTAAAAAAATTTGGAGCTTGGCCCCTAGATCTTGCTTGCTGTACCTTCGGAAACAGTGAGCCACTTAATAAATTACAACCTTGTATATTCGGCATGGAATCTGCCATCATAAAACAATTTCTCCCTTTAGTTCAGTAATGTAGGCAGAAGAGGCTTAGACTGTATGCTTGTCTACGCTTTCTTTTACATAAACTAAAAGGGATTTTTTACGACACTTTTGTTGCAAATTTAAGACTGCAGAAATCTGTAAAATCTCGCAATTGTAGATTTAACTTAAACGAATCATGCAGCAAAACTTTTTGTAATCATTGTAGTTGCTTTCTGTTCAAATTGCTCTGGAGACAATAATTTCCCAAGGAGTCCTTGTTTAACCAAAGTTTCTTTTCCTTGCTTACGCTCCATGTGAAGTATGACGTTTTTAACTTGTAATAACGTGATATAATTTTGTGAAGCAAATAGCCTTACTCGTGAAATATGGTAAAGCCACTTTACTGGAACAGGTGGTTTTCCAAAACGGTCGGTAACTTCTCTATAGAGTGTATCAATCGCTTCATTATCTGGAGCTTCTCCAAAACGCTGGTAAATTTCCATGCGAATACTAGGTTCTTCAATATAATCCAAGGGGATCCGCGCATCAAAGGGGCCTTCAATTTTAGTCTCAACATAAACCTGAGGGCCTTTCCCTTGTAAGCTATCAATCGTTCTTTTTAACAGTTTACAATAAAGATGGAAACCAACGGATGACACATGTCCCGATTGCTCTGTCCCTAAAATATCACCAGCACCTCTAATTTCTAAATCACGCATCGCTAAGCGCATTCCACCGCCATACCCGCCAGCCTCTACCAAAGCATCAAGACGTTTTTGGGCGATTGATGGTAGCACTCGTCGTGGGGGTGTCAAGAAGTAAGCATAAGCACGACGATTCCAGCGTCCCACGCGGCCTCTTAATTGATAGAGGTCAGCCATCCCAAAATGTTCAGCATGATCAACAATTAAAGTATTTGCATTAGGGATATCAATTCCACTTCCAATTAAAGTGGTTGCAACTAAAATATCGAACAATCCTTGCTTAAAACTATGAAAGATATGGTCGATCTCTTCAGGATCCATTTGCCCATGCGCAACTGCAATACGAGCATGTGGTACTAACTTACTAATTTTTTGTTGCATCTTGCCTATCGATTCTACTCGATTATGAACCACATAAATTTGTCCGTTGCGGTTTAGCTCTCGTAAAATGGCTGTCTGTATTAATTTATCATCTTCCTCACTGACAATTGTCTTAATTGGGAGTCTATCGTGTGGAGGGGTATTGATAACGGAGAGGTCGCGAGCCCCCACTAATGACATATAGAGAGTACGCGGGATAGGAGTCGCAGATAAGGTTAAGCAATCAATATCAATTTTAAGAGTTTTAAGGTGTTCTTTCGCTTTAACACCAAAACGTTGCTCCTCATCGATAATGATAAGTCCCAAATTTTTGAAGTGAACATCTTTACTGATTAGGCGGTGAGTTCCGATAAGAATATCTATAGAACCGGCGGCTGTTTCTTTTAAAGTCTGCTTAATTTGTTGTGTGGAGCGAAACCGGGAAATAACTCCAACGTTAACTCCATAGGACTTCATCCTTTCTACAAAGTTATCATAATGTTGCATTGCCAATACTGTTGTAGGTACTAGTACTGCTACTTGTCTTTTACCATCATAAACTGTTTTGAACGCGGCCCTCATGGCAACTTCAGTTTTTCCATATCCTACATCTCCACAGACAAGACGGTCCATAACTTTTCCAGAAAACATATCTTGCTTGATGGCAGCTATAGCTTGTAACTGATCTTCTGTCTCTTGATAGGGAAAATCGTTTTCAAAACGTTGAACATCTAAGCTATCATTAGGATACTTGAATCCCCCTTTTACAGATCGCTCAGCGTAAAGATTTAGTAATTTAGCCGCATAATCAACTAGAGCACGTTCAGTCTGAGAGCGTGCCCGAGCCCATTTATTGCTACCTAAAGTATGTAAAACCGGAGCTGATTGATCAACCCCTACATATTTTGTGACTAAATAGGACTGAATTATTGGCACATATAGCAATGCCTTATCAGCGTATTGAATCACTAAAAATTCACTTTCTATCCCGTTATTATTAGGCTTACGCTCAATACCTAAATAACGCCCAATCCCGTTGTGAAAATGAACCACTAAATTTCCAGGTATTAACTCATAAACCTCTGAAGAGCTAGTATGTAGTACTTGACGATTTGCTTTCCTTTTTATTGCTTTGTTCTGTGAAATATCCCGATAAGAAATAATTCCCCAATGGGTACTAGGAAGGACAAATCCTTCACTTAGATAAGCTTTTTCGAAATGAATATTTACACTATTTTGCAGCGATAATTTTGCTAATTCTTGTCTCAAATCATCTTCTTCATTCTGTTGCTGTGTAGCAAAAGATAAGCTAAACGAGGAGGTTAAAACTTCAGGTAATGCATAGAGAATTTCTTTCCCGACAGCTTCAGCTTCATGGATTTGTTCGGGTCTAAAAAAGGATCCAACAGGCTGGAACGAGTGGCGCCAGATGCTGGCTTCAAAATTACATTGAAAAAAATCAAATTCAACTTGTTCAAATTTACCCCGATTTTTCCTTATTTTAGGGTGAATTGTAGTCAACGTTTCAATAGAGTCATGCGCTAAAAAAATCTTTTGTAAAGGTTCAATACGATCTAATAACAAAGAAAAATTACTAAATAAGCGAGAAATAGCATCAGGAAGCTCTTTAATAGATGTGTAACGATCTTCGATTGCTAAAATATCGTCGAAAATAACAAGAGTACTCTGCCCCACGTAATCTATCAAAGAGGCTAGTTCAGTTTGCTTTTGAATCAATTCTAATTCTGAAGCTGGTAAAATAGTAACTTTCTCAATCTTTGAGGTAGATGTCTGACTAATAGGATCATAAAAGCGAATCGATTCAATCTCGTCGCCCCAAAATTCGATACGGATAGGTTGAGGGTAGGAGACAGGGAAAAGATCTATGATGCCCCCTCTAACAGCAAATTCCCCCTTATCTGCGGCTATCGGAGCTCTTTGGTATCCCATTTCATATAGATGTGCTTGAAAAGGCTCAAAAGCAAGCTCTTCCCCTACCTTGAGGGACACTGTAAGTTTCTGTAAATAAGCAGGAGATAGTGTATTTTGTAGAATAGCTTGTACGGTAGTTACTACAATAAGTGGTTCTGCCTGAAGGTCTAAAATTTGCTTTAAAGCGTGGTAGCGTTCCCCTACAATATCGGGGCTAGGAGGAACTAACTCTGAAGGTAAAGTTTCCCATTGTGGAAATTCTATGATAGAGGAGGATGGTAAAAAGAAAGAGCAATCCTCTACCAGAGGACGTACGTTATCGATATCTCCTGTAATGATTACAATCTTTTTTTTAAGATACTGAAAAGCTAAAGCAGCAAGAAAAGATTTAGGAGCATTCCATAGGCCTTCTGCTATAAGATTCCCATCTTCCCTTAAAACTTGAATTAATGCGTTGATGTAAGGATCTTTTTCTAAAATACTTAAATGTTTTTGGAGCATACAAAAAGAGCTGTCTTATGGTTTATATCATCGCTTAGGAGTTAAGATTCATAAGTATAGCCCATACAAAGAATAAGATACAAAATAGATCTCTTGCATAAGCGTGTTTGCAGAAATCTGCGTTTATCTAGTTAATTATTCGAAACGCTAAGATATAGAAAGAGGAACTTCGAATAGGATATGATATGGAATAGTATCTACCTAATTAAGTGTCGTTATCAGCCTAACAATACTTACTACAATTTTGCTAATAAAGTATTACCAGCCAATAGGCGGTAGATAGCCATAATATATGGGGCTATATTAAGCTAAAATCCAGGGTTATTTAGGATAGGCATGATATACATCTAAAGCTCTATGATCTATTCTATCTACAATTTTGAACATCAGACCGCACTTTATTTTTTTGTAATGGTCTCGGCTGCCGCTTTAGGGTATGATTTACTTTATGCTGGGAGCCTCTGCTTTCCTGCCTTTGTTTTAAAAGAACTTTTTACATTAGTAAGGAGCTTCTGCAATTAAGCTCCTGTTACCTTTTAAATTTGTATTAATATTTTAGGGCATATCCAGAAGAATTTGTAATAAACTAAGCTCTTTGAATGTATGCTCAGATACCTAAATTCCTTCTTGCATATCTTCTAAAAGTTTACGCCCTTCAATGATATCTTTAGGGTTCAAATCAATAGCCCTTAGAAAGTATTGCTTATATTTTGAATCAAGACATTCCTCTTCTAAAAAGATTTTTAAAGCCTCTTTTTTATTAGCCAAAGAATCTGGTTGAAATGTTAATCCTTGTATGTACGAGGAAAGCTGCTTAGCCATTTTTTCATGCGTTAATTCGAGCATGATAACAGCTAGAGCAAAAATATCTTGATTAACATCAGCTGGTAGGCACTTATTGGCCCATCCTTTGCGTTGGTATTCATTAAAACCTTTAATATGCTCAAAAGAGGAGTACCCCGCTTCAAATGCACGAGGCATTTTCCCTTTTTGGATTTTATCAACTTGGGTAATCAAGGCCTTTATTATACAACCCCTACTATCTCGTATAGCACGTATTTTTGACAGATTGAGATTCCCGAGAATCAAAATTTCATTTTCATCATTCGTTTTTCTCATCTCTAATAAAGTAGCCACAAGACTTTTTAATAGGGCTCTAGCTTCGTTATCTGCTAATATTTGTTTAGGAAGAAGATCTCCTCCAACTAGGGATTCACCCTGCTGGACTTCATAAGAAATTGCATGGTAAATTTGGTTTTTAAAATGCTCTTTGACGAGTAAGGGGCTTGGTTTTTGAATCCCAGAAATTCCTTTTAAAAGGTTTCTTTTATAGTAAGTATCTGCGGCTAAAACAGCGAATTTTCTTTTATTTAGAGGCTCCGTAGACTTATGTTCAATCCCTGAAGAAATACTTATATAATTTGCCTTATTTGAGGCTAATCCTAATCTTTTTAAATGCTCTGGGGATTTTCTAAATCTGAGTTCAACCGCTTGATCGAGTTGATCAGGTCTATTTTTTCTAGTAAATTTATCTTTGCCAATGATTACTTTACGCACACTATTTTCATCGTAACAGCAAGTAACATAGACTTTTCGGTTGCCAAGGTCTAGTTGATTCAAGGAATAAGAGGCATTCTCTAAGCCTTCAAACAAGTTTTCTAAGTTGGAGTCGATCTCATGATATAGCTTTTGGGCTGCTTTCATAGCATTTTTTGTAGGATAACCTATGAGTTTTTTAGGTAGGAGGTGACTTATTTGAATCGTAATCTCTTGCTCTATAAATTTCATAGGGTCGTTAGATAGAGCTTGGAGATTTGATAGGTGATTTGTTGTAAAGACACTATGAATAGCGTTTAAAATTTTTTCAATGGTTTTTGTAGGCTTTAAAGCATCTACAATTGTGGAATGCCTTAACCATGCTAATAGTTCTAAGTCGCTTCTATTAATTTCACAACCTGTAGCAACATTAATAACTATATTTTTTAAAAAAGTCTCTAATATAATGACACATTTTTGTTTGCTAATACCTATTCTCCTGCTATTAAACGACATCTTACGGTCATCACAGGCTACATTTTTGCCATCATAGAGACTTAATAAGCCCGAAACTTGGTTCCTATTGGATTGTATGCGGTTATCCATAGCGCACCTTAAATAAATTTATACAAATATTAATGGTAGTTCGTTTTTATTTACAGTATGTCTGTTTTCCTCCCACTTTTTCATATTTAAAATTTGAAACAAATATAGTCAGCAAAAGTAAGCTTTATGATATACCGTATCAGAAAGCATTTTAGCTTCTAATAATTATTCTGCACCCTTCTTTTCTTTTTATTTTACCTGTTATTTTATCTAAAATAGTAATTTTCTTGATTAGGAGATATCTGACGGCACAAATTTTTAGAAAGCAATCTTTTAAAAAATAGATCTCTATGAAACAGGTTTCAAAAGAGGCTCAATATATCTATTAGGGGATTAGGCTGCTTATATAGACCCTTTATGCAAAGTAGAGTGGGTCTATATAAATATAGTTTTGTAAAAGACTGCTTAGTGAATAAACATTTAAATTTTAGATAAGCTCTAAAGGGATATAGACATCTGCCTATAGGCAGGGTAAAGGTTAGGGGAATTGCCTAAAGATTTAACTTACATTGATGTGAGGTAATGTTTTCCGAGTAAAAACTATCTATTATCCCTTTAATCTTAATTATTACCCGTAAAATGTAATTTGATTTTTTCTTGTAGTACCTGTATTTCAGATTAATCACAACCTACAAGGGTTTCTAGCTCACTTGTCATTCGGTCATGCTCAACGATAAATTGTATCCCTTTAGGCAGAGCATCTAAAATACGATTACACTCTATATATTCGATTTGCATATTGAAGTACAGACTGCTGTAACGCTATTATTTGTCATCATATCGTTTTCTCCGGGTTGAAAGACCCTGGGCTACTTTTTGTGCCTGATCCGCCACCGCAATCAATTCAGATAGAAAGTTTCTTTAAGGATATGCCAGGATGCAATCGCAATATATGTAAAAATATTTACCAGATCACCAGAAATCAAACCCTAGCTATCGTAAAGCGCCTGTTTGACATGCATCCTTTTTTTAGATCGCTGGAACCGAAAACTTTTCTCATAGAAATTGTATTTTCTTCCTTGGTTCTAAGCTCTAGTAAATGTTCTAAGAGTTTTTTTAAGCGATTGCCCTGGGATAGAGGTAGCTTGTTACTCAAACCGTAACAAGCTCTAAGATTTAGTGTTCAGGAATAGTGACTTCTTGGGTAGGAATATCTGCTAAGGAACGTTCCATAAAAATGCGAGCTGCATATTCTCCGTTTTCCTCTTTTAGCCAATGATCTTGACGGCCAAACTCTTTAAAACCCATTTTTTGGTATAGCCCGAAAGCAGGGTTACCTTCATAGACTTGTAAATGGATAAGCTCAATCTTAAACTTGTTCTTAGCTAAAAGCATTAATTGTTGAATGAGGAAGTTTCCCACACCTCCACCCCGACAATTTTTCCCCACAATAATTCCAAATTCACATTGATGAATTAATTTTTTATACGGGTGCAAGTACATAGTCGCAATCCCACAAGGGTTACCTTTGTAAGATGCTGTAATACTACATTTTAATTTTGAAAAGTCGATCCATCTTTTGACACTATCGTCTAGTTCTTTATCATCATAAATTGGGAACCAGCGTAAAATACCAGGTTCACTAAGCCATTGCTTCAAATAATAGGAATCACAAAGTTTTGTATATCGGATCTTAACTTCAGATAAATCTATTGCCATTTTTATAGAACTCCTGCTGCACGAGGAACTTATTACTTATACTGTATATTTGCTTATATAATAAATTTTTACTTTAAAACTACTTCAATCCGTCTTAGCAGAAAGTTAATCGTAACTTCTGCTAAGATTTCATTATTCTTAGCCATTATAAAATGCTAGAACTTAACCAAATTCCTTCAGATAAGCATTGATAAATGGGTCTATTTCCCCATCCATAACTGCTTGTACATTACCACTTTCATGTTTTGTACGCGTGTCTTTAACTAAAGTATAGGGCTGAAATGTATAATTGCGAATCTGGCTTCCCCAGGCAATTTCTTTCTTTTCCCCTCCTAAAGAGCGTAAAGATTCTTCCCTTTCCAAAACTTGTTTTTCATAAAGCTTTGCTTTTAACATCTTAAAGCACGTTTCTTTATTCTGAAATTGGCTACGCTCACTTTGGCAAGAGACAACAATTCCCGTAGGAAGGTGGGTAATCCTAACAGCAGAGTCTGTTTTATTAACGTGTTGGCCTCCTGCTCCTGATGCACGATAAGTGTCAATTTTCAGATCATCTGGATTGATAATAACTTCAATATCATCCGTGATCTCAGGTGTGATATCAACAGAAGCAAAACTAGTATGGCGCTTTGCGTTAGCATCAAATGGAGAGATTCTAACAAGGCGATGAACCCCTTTTTCCGCTTTACAGTAACCATATGCAAGAGGACCTACAATTTTAAAAGTTACACTTTTAAAACCCGCTACATCACCATCTTGTATATCAAGCGTTTCCACTTGCCACCCTCGTTTAGTTGCCCAACGTTGGTACATGCGAGATAACATAAGAACCCAATCACATGCCTCTGTTCCACCAGCACCAGCATTAATATTGAGGTAACAGTCATTACGATCAAAAGGACCCGATAACATTTTACGTACTTCTAGTTCGCTAAGTTGGACATCTATAGCCTTGACTTCAGCTTCTAGTTCCTTTTGCAGAGCTTCATCCCCCAGTTCCACAATGTCTGGTAGTAGGGTTAAAGCATCACTTGTACGACGATTTAAATCTTGTAAAGGGTCGATCCAACCACATAGGGTATTATTTTCATCGATTAACTTTTTAGCTCCATCTGCATCGTTCCAAAAATTACTTTGTTCCATCAAAGTTTTGAGTTCTTGCACTCTTAATAAACTTTGATCGAGGTCAAAGACACCTCCATAAGTGCTTTAATCGAGCATCGAGCTGTTGTAACTCTTCAGTTAGTGCTTGTGACATAAGTGCTAATCCTTCTGGTTAAATTGTATTTCAATAATAGAAAAGTCATCTTCAAATAAATCTTTATTTTGAATTTGTCTTAAAGATTCCAGAATTTTATCTAAATGTTTACCTTCTTGCCTAGAGATATCTGCCAGCAAATCAATAAATTCAGAAAGTTGCATCATAGGTTTGTTTGGACGGTCTAATTCATAGACCCCATCGCTGAAAATATAGAGCAGATTATGAGCATCAAGCTTTTGACTAGCATTAATATATTTTGTATCTGGCATTCCCCCTATAATAAACCCTGGAGTTTGTAAGTGGATTGCTTTAGCATTTGCAGCAGAAGATCCTGTAATGAGGACAGCAGGGGGATGTCCAGCACATGAATAAGTAATAGTACTGCTTTGTCGATTATAGACCCCATACCATATAGTAAAGTACATATTATTGTAATCTTCCATAGGGAAGGACTCGTTGAGTCTCGATAGAACTTGGGCTGGATCCTTATAATCTGTATTCACTAAAGTTTGAGAGCGCAGCACATTCATCACAGAAACAGATAAAAGTGCGGCTCCTACTCCGTGCCCGCAAACATCAAGTAGGTAGATGACTAACTGATTTTCATCTAGCCAATGGTAACCAAAGGAATCTCCTCCCAATTGTGTTGAGGGGATAAACTTCCAATTAATGTGAATATTTGATTGCATAGGAGCTGGCAATAAAGACTCTACATAATCAGCAGCTTCTCTAAGTTCTCTTAATAGGGCAGCTTGGTTTTCTTGTAGAGCTCTGTAAGCCTCGTTACGTTCCATAAGATGGGTGTAACTAAGAGAGTGGTATCTAATGCGAGCGATTAACTCTATTTTATCAGGCAATTTGACTAAGTAGTCGTTAGCTCCTAATGCAAATGACTCAGCTTTAGTATGCGCTTCTTCCTTACTTGAAAGTACGATTAAAGGAATATCTTTAGTTTCAGGATGACCTCGAAAATAACGAACTAGAGTCATCCCATCAACTTGTGGCATCAGTAAGTCTTGTAGAATAACAGTAGGCTTGCATTGTAAAGCCTGTGGGATTGCTTGTCTTGGATCTGTGCAGAAATAAAATTCAATATCAGGATGTTCTTTTAACATCTCTCGCACACTTTCTATAACAATCTGCTGGTCATCGATAAGAAAAACAGCAATTCGAGATTTTTGATTTGCAGAGGGTAATTCCATAGTAATCCTATTATTAAACTTTACGCCAAAGTAAAGTTTCTGTTTTTTGCTGCTTTTCCTTGACTTGCCCTAACAGGTCACTAGCAGATCCATAAAGTTGCTCTGACTGCAACTCTATCCTGCTTATTTCATTTGAAGAAAGTCCCTCTTTCTCCATAAGTTCTTTTACTGTAATTTCCTCTTCATTTTCCTGCTTGGATGATTCTTTTTTTTGCCTTTCAGGTTGCTCTTCCTTCTTTTTGCGTAGATTAGGACTAGTCTTTTCTTTCAATGCTCGAGCTATAGCCTTAGCCCCATTTCCAAGGGCATAGGGTAGAGCAGGTTCTGAAATATTTTTAGTCAAGGGCATCTCATCTTTGAGATTTCCACTATTCTGCCTAGTCAAACTTTTAGTACCAGGAATTAAAGCACTTAATTTTGTTTGTGAAAGAGCATAAGGTTCAGCTTTTTGTACGGTCTTGTCTATATTTTTTTCGACATACTCTCTGCATTCACCTTTTGTTTGTTCAATGAGGGTTTTTTCTGTTTTTTCTACCCCCGTATTTTTTTCAAGAGGATTGAGGTTTGGTAATCGATTTAAATTTAGATTTGGATCAAAGCTCATATGTTGATTTCCTCTTTATAACTACTGGGCTTGAAGAAGTTTATTTAACCACTCTTGTGCTTTTTCTTCGATTTCTCGGTATAAGTGGTTTCTACTGGCAATTCTAATGGTGGCTTTAAATGCTTCAATAGCTTCATTAATTTGGTTGAGTTCAAGAAAACAGTGCCCGGAATAAAGTTGTGGATTGGGGTCATTTGGCTCTATTAAAGCCGCAGCATTATAGCTATTAATTGCATCAAGCCAAAATTTGCACCTGACTTGTGCTGCTGCTAGTGCTTGCCAGTATTTATGAATATAAGGATTTAAATTTGTAAGGTAAGAGAATGCAGAGATTGCTTGTTCATACTCCTTCTTTTGGTAGTAATCGTAAGCAATTTCATATTTAGCTCGCATAACATCATCTGTAAATCCAAAGGCATCTTGAAAGGTTCCCCCTTCACAGAGAAAATCTTGTAAGACTTGACCGTTGTGTTTTACTTCCCCCTCGTCTAGGAGAGTTGCTAGTTCCATTCTTTCCTTCGACTCCATAAGTCACAATAAAGATGATTAATAAAACTGGGTGTATATATTTAATAATATTTAAATAATCAATTAAGTCAATGTTGTTTTTTTGTTTATTTTAATTAATTTATTTATAAATTAATTAATCTTGTTTTTATATTTTTTGTAAAAAAATACAGGCAATAGTTCTACTTTGAAACCTGTTTTGCAGAGATCTATCGATCCATCGACTACAAAGATTTAAAAGAGGCTCAAGGTGTTTTGATGTACCAAATTTTAAGGTCTATATTGAGGGTAAATAGGAGATACAGAAATAGGAGGCTTTAAAAAGCAGAACTTAACGAAAACTACCTATTGAAATTCTGACATAAACTTTTTGCCAGACAGTGAGATAGATCTTTGCAAATATAATTGTATAAAAGATCTATCTATGGCCTAAAATAGAATTTAGGTAGTTAAAGGGAATATAAAGAAAACCTATCCTAGTTTTTCTGTTTTTTTAAACGAACAAGAATCTGTTGTATATTTATCTTCAGGTCGATTCTTTTCTCTCTTAAAGAGTCTAAAGTATGGATATCTTCTGCGGATAAATGCCGAATATCAGGTGAACTTCCGGTAAAAATTTCGATTGTTTTGCAGCTACTATTTTCTTTTAAGGCTTCTGCAAGTTTGTTAATAGCACTTGACTCAATGCTAGCTCGATAAAAATTTAAGGTATGAAGCCTATTCCGACGTATAAGCTCTGCGATGGGCTCAACCTCTTCTGAAGTAAGTGCATTCCAATAGTGAAAATACAGGTTAAGAAACAGATCTTTTTTCAATCCATGCTGTTTAAGAGCTTCCAAAAAATATTGATTTATCCTAGCTTGGGAATACTGCTGTACCTCTATATAACAACACCAGCTTTTATCCTTGTCTGAGTACTGAAAACTAGAGGGGCTAATCTTACGATCGTTACATATCCTGCTAAGTTTATCCTCACTGTAATTTTTCAAATTACTATCTAAGGCCTTATCAAAGATCTCTTGTAGAATCTCTATATATTTAGCTGCTGCTGAAGGTTTATTTTCAAAATCTTTAGTATGGTCTGCTGCTGCTATGCGCCTTAAATTGATAATATAAGGCATATCAGATGGGGTTTCACTTAGAAGCTGGTCATCAAATGTCGCGTCTTTATAGGCTGCTTCATATCCTAACTCTTCATCTTGAGTATTAAAGCTAGTGTAGACTAATTTTGGAAATGTCTGAGATATCATAATTTTCCTTATATCAATTTTTTATACAAATGCTTCTGATATATCTAATTCTAAATAGGATTTTTTAATTTTAGTAGAATTTAATTTTTCCTTTACCCTCCTTGTTAAGTTCGCAATTAACTAGCCCCAATCTAATACAAGAGATCTTCTTTAAAAAAGGTCTGCAATGGAGTTACTGCATGTAAATTAAATGTAGCACCTAAGAGATGACTTAAAATTTGTTGTGCGTCACACCAAAAACTTAAATGAAGTGTATCAATACAAATTTGAATGATGTCGAAGAATAATTTCTTTATTTAGTTTGTCCAAAACTTCTTTGCTAAGCTTGATTTTTCTTCTCTCTTTCAAAAGGTCAACCCTTACTTAAGCTTTATGCAGTGTAAGTTTCTAAGCTTAACAAAATAGGTAAGGTGGTCTATAGTTCTTATCAAAACTTTGTGAAATAAAGAAGAGTTATTATGTCACATTTACAAGGGCAATTACTACTTTTACCAAATTTACTTGGGCCTCTTCCAGTTCATCATAATTGCTTACCTCAAAGTGTTGATACCGCGGTATCTAAGCTAGACGGCTTAATTGCCGAGAGTGAATCAGAAGGGCGTGTCTATTTAAAACGGTTTACCATTAAAAAAGCACTACAACAATTTCCAATCCGATTGTTAAACGAACACACAACTGACCAAGAAGTTGAAGAACTTCTGCTCCCGATTTTAGAAGGGCAAATCTGGGGAATTGTCTCTGATGCAGGGCTCCCTTGTATTGCTGATCCAGGAGCTCGTTTAGTTTTGAAGGCTAGGCAAAGAGGAATCTCCATCAATGCATTTGCAGGCCCCTCTTCTGTTGTGCTAGCTCTGATGCTGTCAGGACTATCCGCTCAACGCTTTTCATTTTATGGTTATTTGCCTCGTAAGGACCCACAAAGAGTTCAAGAGATTATAAATCTTGAGAAGAGAAGTATTAGCGAACAATCTACAATAGTTTTTATCGAGGCTCCCTATAGAAATAAACAAATCTTAGAGACTTTAATTAAAAATCTTAGACCTAATACCTATTTATGTGTAGCGTATGATTTAACATTACCTACACAAGAAGTGATTACAAAGAAAATTATTGAATGGAAAAACTTGCCTTTAGTTGAAATTGATAAAAAACCAGCAATTTATCTAATTTCAGCCTCTTAATGATAAGTAATCTGTGCTCGTCATCATCGTTATATTAAAAAGTGGGTGTTATTATGCTTTCAAACTCTTTGCAAAAGTATTCTGAGCTTTTTGATCAAACCCAACAAGATTTGCTTCAAGAATACTTTGAATTTCTTCGCTTTCCTAGCTTAAGTGCTGATCCTACATACAGGCAGTCTATCTATGATTGTTTACATTGGCTAGTGCAATACTTAGAAAAATTGAATTTTGATATACAAATATGGGAAACCCCTAAATACCCTGTACTTTACGCTACTTATTGTAAGGCAGGACCTGATAAACCCACGATTCTGTTATATCATCACTATGATGTACAGCCTCCCGATCCGGTAGACCTATGGAAAACAAAGCCTTTTGAGCCTGTTTTAAAAGAGGATGGGCAAGTTTATGCGAGGGGAGCTCAAGATAATAAAGGGCAATGCCTCTATATTTTGACAGCGCTAAAATTGATGATTGAAGAAACGGGAAACTTACCCGTTAATATCAAGCTTTGCATAGAGGGGGAAGAGGAGAGTGGAAGCTATGGACTTTCCCATATTTTGCCATCTAAGAAAGAATTTTTAAAAGCTGACTATCTATTTGTTGTTGATGTTGGTATGCAAAAGCCAAATATTCCTGCTGTAACACTGGGATTACGGGGAATTGTTACAATGGATGTTACAGTGACTGCTGCAAAAATTGATCTCCATTCTGGTTCGCATGGCGGAATTGCTTATAATGCCATCCATGCTTTAGTGGAATTATTAGCTAAATTGCGCGATTCTGAAGGGAAAATCCAGATCCCAGGATTCTACGATAACGTACAAGACCTAACCTCGGAAGAAAAAGCCTTTTTGCAATTTGATTTTGATAGCGAACAGTATGAAAAAATGTTTGGAGCTAAGCCAAATGGAGGAGAGAAGGTTTTTAGTCCCTTGGAGTCAAACTGGCTGAGACCTACTTTAGAAATTAATGGAGTTTATGGAGGGTATACAGGAATAGGCTTTAAAACTGTAATCCCAGCTAAAGCACATGCCAAGGTTTCCTGTCGTTTGGTCCCAGGGCAAGATCCACAAGTTATTGGGAAAAACATTGCTGAATACTTATGTCACTTAGCTCCAGAAGGGATTCAAGTAGAAGTACACATACATGCTGGAGGCGGAATTGCTATTAGATCGAGCCCTAAAACATCTATTATACAAATTGTTGCAGAGGCTTACAGCGAAGTTTGCGGAAATCCTTGCCAATTTATTTTAGAAGGTGCTTCTATTCCAATTGTTGCCCAACTATCAGAAATCTGTGAGGGACAACCTGTTTTATGGGGATATGGTTTGCCGGGAGATCAAATCCATGCTCCAAACGAGCATTTTGGATGGAACCGATTTAAACAAGGGTACTTAACAATGGTACGCATTTTACAATTAGTAGCTGAAAAAGCAGGATGAGTGCTAAAATAAAGATTATTTTTGAAATAACGGAGATCGTGTAATGGGAATTGTGCAATATATGACTCGCAAAAAGACGAGTAGATGGCTGTTAAATTTAAGTTTAGGTTTTTTGAGTGTAATTTCTCCTATAGCTTACGGAGCTGGGACTACAGAATCTAAAGCTTCACAAGTAGCTAAGCCAACAAAATCTTCAGAAATTGACTCCAGCATTGATGCTCTTAAAAAGACAGGAAGAGGATTTTCTGCAGTGGCAAACCGCTCTATTCCTGCAGTTGTTTATATTAAAACAGAATATCGTACTACTGGCGAGCGATATGGGCAAGAAATGCAGGGTGGCCCTTTTGATATGTTTAACGATGAGTTCTTTCAAAGATTCTTTGGGTTGCCTCCTCGCCGTGATCGAGAAGAAGGGCGTTCTCGCCAGCCACAAATGGCACAAGGCTCTGGATTTATTATTGCGGAAGATGGTTTTATCATTACAAACGATCACGTAGTTCGAGATGCAGAACGTATTACCGTTGTTCTAAATGACGGTAGAGAGTTTGAAGCAAAAATTGTAGGGCAAGATTCCCATACAGACCTAGCTGTTATTAAAATTGAAGAAAAGGATTTACCATTTATCAGTTTCGGAGATTCTGATAATTTGGATATTGGTGAATGGGTTATTGCTATAGGAAATCCATTTAGTTTGCAATTACAAGCGACTTTAACTGTAGGTGTAGTTAGTGCTAAAGGGCGCAATGTTGACTTAGGTAATATTGCAGACTTTATTCAAACGGATGCTGCAATTAACCAAGGTAATTCAGGTGGCCCACTCTTAAATCTCGATGGGGAAGTGATCGGAATTAATACAGCTATTGCTAGTACAAACGGAGGCTATGTCGGCATCGGCTTTGCAATCCCAAGTAATATCGCTAAACGAGTTACTGATAAATTGATCAGTAAAGGTAATATCGAACACGGTTTCTTGGGCGTTATTATGCAACCTCTGCAGGGTGAGCTAGGCGAATATTATAAAGAAGAGTACAAATTAGAAACTCCTAAAGGAGCTCTTGTCAAAGAGGTTTTAAAAGGATCTCCTGCAGAAAAAGCTGGAATCCAGCAGCAAGATATCATTGTTCAATTAGATGGTAAACCTGTAGAAAATATCCATTCTTTAAGTAAATATATCAAGCTTCTTGACCCTGGTACTTCAGTCAAAATTATTGTAAACCGTAAGGGGAAGTTAGTTAATACAGAAGTTAAACTAGGAACATCTCCAACTTTAGCAATTAGCTCAAAGGTTGCAGATAAATTAGGTTTAAAAGTAACTGAATTAACAGAGGAATTAGCTCAGAGATTAAATTACACAACAGATGAAGGTGTTCTTGTAGAGCGTGTGGAAAGCAATAGCCCAGCTGGTCGTTCCCGCTCTATTCGCCGTGGATGTCTTATTCAAGGTGTTAATCAGCGTAAAGTAACCAATGTTAAAGAATTTAATGAAGCCATTGAAGAAGCTGCAAAAGGTGGAAAAAGAGTGCTTTTAACTCTAAAAGATGGAGAAAACTCTTATTTTGTAGCTTTAAAGTTTGAATAAGATGTATAAATGTTATTAACTTAACGAAAACGTGTTAAGTCATAGCTTTAATTCAATAAACAACAGAGAGCCTAAGGCTCTCCGTTGTAACAAGCAACTCATCAGATATTTTAAAATTTTTAGGAAAAATGATGTTAGCCTATTTGCAGCAAAACCCAGACTCAACGGATAAATACGAAATTTATCAAGATTTTAAAAGTAAATTTTATCCTTCTTTCACTTCTTTCCTTCTGCTGCTATCCAACCTATCTCAGCTAGCTTAAGCTAGATTTTGCCTTTACCCTATAATTTACCTTATCGCTTGAATCTATTTTATAGAGCTAGTTATCTATCAAGATAATTATTTCATGATTTATTTATAATTTTTTTATTTATTTTGGATTTTTTATGATTAAAAATTTAGCACCAGAAATTTTTCGCCAACGTTTGTTAATCGAAGGATATTATAACATAGAAGTAGATGCTCAAACTATCGAGCACTATTTTCAATCTATTACAAAAACTTTGAATTTGAGAATGTATAGCCAACCTATTATTTTTCAGCCAGCAGGGCTTGGTAAAGAGGATAATGCGGGATATGATGCTTTTGTTCCTTTAATAGACTCAGGAATCTCTTTATATGTATGGTCAAAAGCAAAATTTATGTCTGTAGTGATTTACACTTGTAAAGGATTTGATGCTACGGTAGCGTTAGAGGAAACTAAAACATTTTTTAAATTATCAGAAACAGAATCAGCCTCTTTCTAAATTTAATAGGAGATTTTTGTGCAGGTTACACAAGAAACAACGAAAAACACATGGAAATCACAAGCCGGCTATATCTGGGCGGTACTAGGATCTGCTGTAGGGTTCGCGAATATATTGAGCTTTAGCGCACAGTGTTATAAAAATGGGGGAGGAGCTTTTCTCATCCCATCGGTATTTGCTTATTTGTTACTAGGAATTCCTTTATTGATGCTTGAAGGCTTTATTGGACAAAAATATCAGAGGGCTTTTGTTGGAGCCTATGGTCTGAGTATAGGGCGCATAGGAAAGGTGATTGGCTGGATGTCAATTATTGCTTGTATGACCATTGGAGGGTTTTATGTAGTATTAACAGGCTATGCTCTTGCTTATACCTACTTTTCAGCTACAGGACAGATTAGTGTAGATACAGCTCATTTTTTTAAACATGAGTTTCTGCAGGTAAGTAGCTCCTTAACAGACCTTGGATCACTACCAATAGCAGTAGTTGTAGCTACAGCTGTAGTTATAACCATCACAACAATCGTTTTATTGCGTGGCATTCAAGATGGAATTGAAAAAGTTTGCTCTTTTGGAATGCCTTTATTAGCGGTCTTAGTTTTTGTATTTGCGGGAATTACAATATTTTTGCCAGGAGCTCATGAAGGAATTAGACAATATCTAACGCCCGACTTTTCACGACTCAAAGATTTTAATTTGTGGAGAGATGTTTTTGGACAACTATTTTTCAGTCTGTCGCTTGGTTTAGGGATTATTACAGGCTACTCACGGTATAATGGTGAAAATATTAACATTGTACGTGCTATGGGGTGGGTTGCGCTAGGGGACTTTATTATTTCCTCAGTTGCTGGGTTAGTGATCTTCTCTTGTATTGGCTATATGAGTCACAATATGCAACAGCCATTCCATGAAATCGTCAAATCAGACTCTATCTTTGAAATAGGATTTGTTGTTTTTCCAACCTTAATACATATAGTAGGTGGGTGGCTTGGTAGAATTTTAGGAACTATTTTCTTCTTATGCGTTTTCATTGCGGGAATAACAGGGGTTTTTTCTATTATTGAGAGTATTGCAGGAAATATTGAAGAGGAGTTTCACATAGAGCGTTCAAAAGCCGTAAAAAGAGCGTTAAGTATTGTAATCCCTTTGTCAATCATATTTTGTATGGGTAATGGGTTGCATATTTTAGGAGCTTTAGAACCCATGGTTTTAGGTATTGTTATGCTTGTAGCTGGTTTAAGTGAAGCTATCGCCTATCTCTTTATAAATTCAGAATTTAGACAAGCTTTTTATACTAAATTAAGCATAATCCCTGGCCCTTTATTAAATGTATTACGCTTCATTATTGTGGCCATTTTAGCCACTATTTTGATTGGAGCTCTTCATACAGAGTTAACACAAACAGAACTTACCTTATCGACCTTCTTGCGTTGGTTATGGCTGGGTGTAATTTTATTTGCAGCTTTTTATCTCGGAACAAAAAGGAAGGCTTTACCTTCTTAAAAAGTCAATGCCTACTTTTTACATACTAGGCAGGTATTATTTTTTTAAGCCTTATGCTGTTGTAAGGCTTAAAAATAGGGTCAAAATTAAAGCTAATGCTGTTCATCTTAACTCCTAGGTTAGATTTAATAATTTTATCTAGGAAAATAGTTTCCCTATCTGTTATCTTTATACTCACACTTTAAATAACTATTAATATTTTTTTATCTCTTTAAATAATTTTTATAAATATTTAATAAATCGGTGTTTATGATTAATACTAATTCTAATATTTTCGGACCTTATCAATCAGTGAATGGGAACTATTCTGTAGACTGCAAAGAAGAGCTTACTTTAGAAAGTAGCTCGGCAGAAATACATTATTTTCAAAAACAAGTGGAAGAAACTTTTGCCGGTAAAAACCTTTTTATACAAAAACTAGCAGATCCAATTTTCTCATTTGATTCCTACTTTGCTGTAAACTATGCCTCTTTAAAAGCTGAGTACAGAGAAAATATTGTAGATCAAGCAGAATTCAATCAGGTTTGTACAGACATTAAGGTAAAAGGTAATTGCTTTGGTCAAGCATGGACCTTTCTTAAAAACATACATAATAAAGAATTTATTGAAGAACTCTTAATAAATGTTCCGGAAAATGTTAATTTTTTGGATCAGAATCACTTTGATCTCAAGAAATGGATCGATCCTCATGACTCAGCATACTTGCATTATATCCCAGCTAATAGATTAGAAATTTTAGAGCAGCAAGTAACTCTTGCAATTGAAGCATTAAAAGACCGCAACCAGGCAGATTTATATTTATGTAAATTAGAAGAATTTGAAAAAAGAATTTCTCAACAAGATGAATGTAAAAGCCTAGAAGAAAAAGCTCTTGATAGAAAAAAAAATGAAAAGGAAATTTTTCAATTTTTTGAAGAACTATTAAAAATTAATGTGGATGAAGAATTATGCAATGAAGCGCCTCAAATTTGTGGTTTTATCATTAAGACAAGAGAAATTCTAAAAAGCAAAAAAAAATTTAATTTTTCTTTAGTAAGAAAATACTTTACAGATCAAATAGCTTTTTTTATCAAATTAGACGGAAATCCTATAGGAGAAGCAGGACACGCTTTAGCAATTGTACAACCCAAGCTTAATGAATGGTTTTTATATGATACAGCCTTTGGTTTAGTTCATTTAACATCTGCTGACGCAATTTGTACCTACTTAGAGACTTTAATAGAATACTTTGAAGTGCAAGAAAATATAAATTACACGGAGCTAGAAATCCAAGCTTTGGATAGATCTCTACACCCATAGCTACTTAACAGTTCTTTATGTATAGATACAAAGCAAATTATAACAATATAAAATTTAGTAAGATTAAATAGGATTGAAAAATATGGGGCCGATTAAATCTGACACCTTAAGTAGTTTACAAGATTCTATAGGGATTAACTCTATAGGATATAATACTGAGCCTGTTCCCGAAAATAAAGAAGGATTACACGCTTTTCAACAAAAAGTAGAAGCAGTTTTAACAGAAAAAAATCTTTTTATACAGAAATTAGCAGACCCCCTTTTAGCAAATGATCCCTATTTTAACATTCATTACACTCACCTAAAGCAAGAGTACCAATCACAAATTTTAATAGAGGATAATTTTAACGAGTTTTGCTTAGAACTACAGGAAGTTGGAAACTGTGCTGGACAGGCTTGGGCCTTTTTAAAGCAAATCCATAATCAAGAATTTATTAACGAACTAACACGACTACAACAAACAAAACTTAATTTTCAAAAAACTTTATCTCTTGATCTTAAGAAATGGATTGACCCTCAAGATGTCACATATCTGCATTATATAACAATTAATCAGCTAAACTTTTGTGAACAGCAAGTTATTGAAAAGATCGAGAAGTTAGGGAGCTGTGAACAAGCTAGCTTCTATCAAGAACAATTTAAAAAACTTGGTGAACGTACAGCTCACCTAAATCGCAATAGCAATTTAGAAGAGTATAACCTATCTAAAACAGAACTAACGAGAGATATTACAAAGTTTTTCCAGGAAACTTTAGGTGTTGATATAAATGACATTTCTGATGACATAGCTCTTAAAGTGTGTGATTTAATAGCAATTAAGAAAGATGTTCAAAAAAGGCAGCATAAAAAGTTTGAACTGGCAGAATTAGCTGCTTTATGGAAAAACTCTTCAGCTTTTTTTGTAAATTTGGATGAAGATTTAAAAGGAGAAAGTGCGCACGCGTTAGCTGTCATCCAACCAAAGCCCCACGAGTGGTTTTTATATGATACAACCTTTGGATTAGCATATTTTAAACAGCCTGAAGCAATAATGGAGTATTTAAGAGTCATTTTAGAGTTTTTTGAGAAAGAACATAATATAGTTTATGATAAATTAGTCATCCAGTCTCTTGCAAAGGCGTGATATAGAGCGGAAAAAAGGAAAAAGGGAGGCTCTATACTCCCTTTTTGGTTTAAAAAATTCTACGATCTTCTTTTTCAATTTCAATCACTTTGTTAATATAAGTAATCCATCTCTTTAGGCTTTCAATCGTATCAATAAAAGCAGTTAAATGTTTCATCTGTTTTTCGGTATGAAGCTTAGTCAACTGATCGAGATCCTCTTTTTGGTAGCTAGGTAAAGGGTTGACTAGGGCATTCCACCATCTTTCAGGAATAATGGCAGCTATACTAGCCATATCACGACGGGGTGTAAAGCCTGCTAACTTTTGCCACTGTAAAGGACTAAATTTACTAAGTTTATCCTCTAACTTAAACCTTTCAGGGAGCTGTATACAATACATCTTTAAATCAGCGCGCAACCGAGTTAGGTATTCATTAATGTACAGGTTTAGTTCGTCGCTAATCTCCTCGCAATTTTGTAAGAAACTTGCTGTAATCACGGAGTATTTCGCTGCAAGCGAGTCAAAATTATAGGATAATTCTTCCTCTGAAAGTCTTTGCATATGAAATTGGACATCCTCAGCAAAAACTGGGCTCATAGCATGGAACAGAGGTTCCAAATCCATCTCTGAATAAGGGGCAAACAGGATAGCGCATTCTTCAGAAGAAAAAGTACGAACCAATTCTTCAACTAATCGACGAGAAATAATTTCTTTTTCTTGTTTGAGTTTTTCTATAGGAAATACTCTAAATGCAATGTGGCGAGTTAAAGTATAAAGCATAGCAGCTTTACGCTCTAAAAATTCTTTCTTCTTTTGGGCTACGTAATGGGGATTAATCTTAGCTTGTGCTTCTTCCGGAGAACAGTCTGATGGAAGAGCTGAATGGGGAATTTTAACTCTATTAGCACGCGATGATTTTGATAATCCTTCAATACCTCTATGAACTATAGCATTGACCCTTGCTCTGTCATCTTCGTCCAGGAACTTAACATCTTCCTGTGTCTTTTCGCCCAGAATGATCTGCTCAGCAATCAAGTAGATCTCTTCATCTTTTAAATTATTGGAAGCCATATCGTTGCCTTTTACCTAGTCCACTTTTTCTAGAAACCTTTCTTTCCTTTTTACCGACATTTGAATATTGTTACACCTAAAAGTTAGTTTTTAACGTAAAACTTAGCTAGGGGCTTTCTATGGATTTGAACAAGCTTGTTGCGGATTCAAGTCAACACTTTATAAAATTGCGTGAGCAAATACAAACTGTCATTGTAGGACAGCAAAATTTAATTGATCGCTTGATAATTGCTCTTTTAACAGGAGGGCACGTCCTTATTGAAGGGGCTCCAGGACTAGCAAAAACTCTAGCGGTCACTATTCTAGCGCAGGCTGTTCAATGTCAATGCAAAAGAATCCAATTTACTCCAGACTTATTACCTTCAGATCTTTTAGGGACAGCTATTTACCAGCCTAAGGAGGAGCGTTTTCAAATCAAAAAAGGCCCCATTTTTACTCAAATAGTTATTGCAGATGAAATTAATAGGGCTCCTGCAAAAGTTCAATCGGCCTTATTAGAAGCTATGGGAGAACGCACAGTAACTATTTATGGGGAAACATTTCAGCTTTCTACTCCTTTTTGTGTATTTGCAACGCAAAATCCTTTGGAATATGAAGGAACCTATCCTCTATCAGAGGCGCAATTAGATCGTTTTATGTTTAAGACTATAGTTCCCTATCCGCAAAGGGAAGAGGAAAGACAAATCATCCATCGAATGGCAGCAATAGATAACCGTTGTAGTATAGACTCGGTAATCTCCGCTGAAGAAATTGTACGTATTAAATCCACTGTGAATGCTATCTACATTGATGAAAAAGTAGTAAACTATATATTAGACATTATTTTTGCAACTCGAGATCCTCAAAAGTATCGTTTGCACCCCCAAAAAGCATTAGAACAAGTAGCTTCTCCTAGGGCAACTTTGTCGTTAGTCCTAGCTTCCAAAGCATACGCTTTTCTTAATAAAAGAGCATACGTTACACCTTACGATGTAAGAAGTATTGCGCATGATGTATTGAGGCATCGCTTAGCGTTGAGTCATGAAGCTTTGATAGAGGGGTATACTGTCGATCTTTTTATAGATAAAATATTGAATACAGTTGCTATTCCATAAGGAATGAGAATATCCTGATGTCAAGCTATTTAAAAATATTACAATTTTATACAAAATTGATAGCCAAAGAACGCTTACAAGGATTGTATCGCTCTGTTTTCAAGGGAGGGAGCTCTAACTTTAAAGAAGTCCGACTATACACGACAGGGGATGATCCTCGCTTTATAGATTGGAAAGTATCAGCCCGCATGCCTGATCAGCTCTTTGTTAAAGAATTTGACTTTGAAAGTAGTTTAAATGTTCTATTATGCATTGACATCTCTCCATCAATGCTCTTTGGCTCTCAAGAGCATTCTAAAATAGAAATTGCAATAGAACTAGCTACAATTTTAGGTCTAGTTGCTCAACAGCAAAAAGAGCGAATAGGAGTGATCCTTTATAGTGATAAAATTCATTCTTATGATATTCCTAAAAATGGTTTAATGCACATCTTCCAGCTTAAATCGAAGTTTGAATTTTATAGGCAGTCGGCAGGCCCTTGTAATCTTAACTTGCTTCTGCAGTTTGTTAGAAAGTTGCGCTGTAAATCGACCCTACTTTTTATAATGACAGACGATCTGACATCCCTAGATAACTCTAAAAAAAACTTTCACTATTCCAAATCTTGTGATATTACGACATTTTATATAACAGATCCTGCAGAGTATAGTCTACCACAGGTTGGCTTGCTATCTCTAAAGGATTTGGAAACAGGAAAATGTATGATTATCGATACAGATGATTCACAAGTTCTCAAAGAATTTCCTTCTGTACTCAGAGATAGAGTAAAAACGTATAAGAAAATTTTAGAAAGCTCAAAGGTGGACTTCTTCGAATTTAGTACAAAGCATAGTACCTTGGAGCAATTAATCGAATACTTACAAAAACGGAAGTCTGCACATAAAAGATGTTAAAACTTCTCCTATGCTGTATTAATTTTTACCTATATATAGCAGGAGGTTATGTATTTGCTGAAATCTGGAAAGAAGATTTTTCTAATGGTATCAGAGTTACTATCGATACAAATTCTGACCAGCCTTTAGCAATAGGCGGTAAAGGATGGATTCAGGCCGATATAGAGTATCCTGCTGCGTATAAATTAGATATAGATGCTATTAAAGAGAATTTTTGGGGAGTATACCGGCAAGGTTCTGAACATAAGCTACGTTTTTTGAATGAATCGATTACAAATAATGCAAGCCATGGAAATCTGACTACACAGATTAAATATGAGTTCTCCTGTTTAAAACAGGGGTTATATCCAGTGGGCTTTTTTATCTTAAAGTTTGCCTCCCAAGGTGACTTAGGTCCAGTTATAAAAGCTACAACTCCTATCTTTAAATTTTTGATTATAGAAGAGGTTGCCCCCCTACAGCAGACTTATCCTTCACTTTTTAACATAAAATCTAAGTATGTTCTGTTGATACAAGGTTCTATAATAATAGTAACGGGGCTTATATGCTATGCTCTTTTTGTAACATTTTTGCGTAAAAAAAGTGTAAGACTACGAGAAATTACTCTTATACAGCTACATGCTCTTCAAAAAGAAATAAAAATCCACAATTATCGTACTATTTACTTAGCCATAGTTAATTTATTTATTAAGTGTATTAAGGAAGAAGGGGCTCTCAACTATACAGGATTATCTACTCCCGAAATTTTACATTTTTGGTTCAAGTCACAAACAATCCCCCCTATCTCAAAAACACAATTTGAAGAGTGGTTGCAGCAATTAGAACAAGTTCTATTTTCAACTTATCAGCCAAACATTTCTCAAATAGACCAACTTTTCGAGATAACTCAGCATCTGATCCAAGTTGGCATAAAAAATGATACAGCAATAGACGTAAAAGGCTAACGCCTGAAGAAATTAGTACGCTCTATGCCAATTTTATTTTGCTTAAAAATTTAAAAATAAGCATACATAAATTTTCCATCAGAAGCGAGCTAGATAGGCTTATTTCGAATGGTCATTTTGTCTTTTGTTGAATCCTATTTCCTAGCAAGCTTAGTACCTAAGGCCTTGTAACACTATAAAAGTTACTCGTTTCTTCAGTTTTTAGCTAATTCACAGTAAGAAAACGATATTTTAAAAGTTTATATCAAGTCTTTAAGCAAATGAATTATCGAATTTCAAAAGGTAAATGAAACTGAGAAATCACAATTCTAAAATTAGTTTTTACAAGCCCTTTAAAAAGGCGAATTTACATACATATGCAGGTAGGATTGATTTTACCTGGTTTATAAATGTTTATTTTCAAATTCTCTAACTTGGGAGTTCATGCATGACCACCCTTTATTCAGGAACTGCCTATACGGGCATATCTGATTTTAATACTGCAAATGTTCTTGATGCGAATGATGCAAGTAACACTGCTTTTGTTGGCACCAATCTTTCTGCGAACACTATAGGTAATAGAGTGATCGTGACCGAGGGGAAATATGTTGCGGGAACAACTCCAGTAAAAGTGCATAAGCTTTTTGCTGCTTGCACAGAAATTGCATTTAACAGATCAGACCTTGCTGATACAGCTTCGGCTAAAATAGCAGACTTTAAGACTTATATGGATGCAATAGGCACTAATGAAACTGCTATCACGCTAACGAACTTAGATAATTCTGATTTAAGTGCTTCTAATACAGCCATTAAAACAGCTATATTAGGCGCATCCAAGCTTGCTAATATTAATGATAAAACATTGCAAAAAAATGCTTTGAAGTATTTTCTATCCTTGACAAGGCCAGATGGTACTAATACGACGACAGAGAATGCTCTAGAGAGTTTGTTGAATTGCTACATGTACCAACATCCTAAAGAAGCAGCTCAAGTTATCTTTGAAGCTGTTGCTGAGTCCTCTACATTAACAGATCCTGTTAATATTGCAACTCTAGATGCTACTAAAGCCTTTGACTTTGCGCTTATAAAACTTAAGCAAGCTTTCATTAGAACTATTGCTTTAGAAAAGAAGGAACCAGATTGGATTAATACACTACTGGATACAGCGCCTTCATTAAGTTATACAAACCTAGCTCAAGCTAAAGCCATTGTTTCACTTGCAGTTTTAGAACCTATGTATACAGGTGCCATACACGAGTATGTACTTAATGCTAAGACAGCTTTAGGTAAAGAAACGACAGATCCTACAGCATTACCAGCTGCTGATATTGAAGCTAAAATTGTAAGCAATACAGCGCTTAATAATTATTATGAATTAGCAACAGGCAAGCATGCTATAAGATTTGGAAAAATCAAAACAGCCTTAATTAATTATGTAACTGGAACTGGAGTTAATTTACAGCTAGCAGCGTATATCGGCGGCTATACTATTGATCCCACTATTGTAATCAATTCTACAAACCCAGAAAAGTGGAGTCGCAGAATTTTACTTAATAGGCGCTATAGGGATTGGCTAGATCTAATGAATAGCTTGACCCCTGCTAATTTAGAGACTCATTTTCAAGCAATTGCTACAGCAGCAGCCCCTTGGACTCAAATCACAACACAGGTTGCTTTCACAACTAAGAATTGGAAAGCGTATTCCAATGTCTTAGATTTATATACAGCAGATCCTTTACCAAGCGCAACAGCTAATGCAACTTATTTGACTAACTTGACTACAGCTGATCCTGCTGCCAACTTATCAACTCTAGTCAATAATATGATAGCTGGTTTTCCTAAAGAAAGCATGGCTGTATTAGCAGGATTAAATCCAATTGGACGTATCAGCGGATTAGTCACAATTTCAAGCCTTATCAGTACAGCATGTAGCAATTACACTTCAACCGCAAGTACAGCATTAGCTCAATATACTAAGCTAGCACAAGAGTATGGTATTGATGTATCTGGAACTCTAACTGGTGTCAAACCACAAGTTATGGTTTCAACATTACAAGCAATGCTTAGCTCTATCAAATCGGGAGTCATTCCTGCGACTAAATCAGATGCTATAATTGCAGCAGCTAAGAATTTAGGCTATACAGAAGTCGTTCAAGTTTCCTTACCTGTTGCCTATACGCTTGGAAACACAGAAAACGCTTTAGTCAAAATCTGGATGAATTACATTAGCGATTCCACTCGTACAGCAAATCAATTTGCTAATGCATTGAATTCAGTGACAGGGGCTTACTGGCCTGAATGGTTAGAGCATTCCTTTAATTATAAGTCTTCTAAGTTTCTTTTTAATTGTACTAGAGGATCCCATCCTTTCTTAGCCAACTGTATTGCTATTAGTTGTGATGCAGACCCTGTTACTAATTTTGGGGCTACTCACGCAGCTAGAGCTAAGCAAATGTTAGAATATGCTCTAAGCCGTTACCCAAGAGAAATTGTAGATTACGTCTGTGATTTTATAGCTTCTCAAACAGCTTCTAGCGTGGCAAGTTTATCTACTGTAACGGCTAACACTCTCAATTTGCTATCTAGGGCTATTATTCAATGGCTTAAGATGGAGATTGCTGCAGTAGGACCAGCGCAAGTTTCTACTAAGTTCACAGAGCTCAAGGGCCTGCTTGCTAGTTCGAAATATTTGGAGAGAACGAATACATCGAATACCAATGTCAATGCAGCTCTTTGGTTATCAGAAGTCAAAAATGAACTCGCATTAGCGATGAAGAGAGCATCAAAAGATTACGGGACTATAGGTGTTTCTGCCTCGGTTGCGGCTACCTTAGCTACAGTTGGAGTTAATCATATTACGGACACAGCAATGAGTACTACTATTGACGGGGAGGTCGTTGTTAATAAAATGGCTGAACGTTGGATAGCCTCTTATGCAACTGTATAAGGTATTTATTAAGTGTGTAGTAGGACTTTAACTTTGCTCTTAGCAGCAGAGTTAGAGTGACTAGGCTTGGTTTGCTTCATGCTTTTACGGAGCAATAAGAAATCTTTACCAATAATTATTAGCTCTTCATAAAACCTGGGAGAAGAGCTAATGAAAATAGAGTTTTTTAAATCTTTTATCTTTTAGATAATTAGGAGATTACGAATGTCCCTTTACACAGGAACGTACACAGGGTTATCTGATTTTGATCTTACAGCAGTGAGCGATGCTAACGGTTCAGACTTTGTAACCAACCTTTCTACAAATACAACTGCTAATACTCAAATTTTAACAAATGGTGGGTTTAATTTTAGCACAACTAAAATGCAAGTAAATGCTCTTTTCGCCGCTTGTACAGAGTTAGCTTTTAATTTACCTTCAGTAACAGCAGCAACTAAAAGTTCTGAATATAAAGCTTGGGTAGCTACTATAGCAAGCAATGAAGCCGCAATGTCACTGACTGATTTAGATACAGCTAATTTAAGTGCTAGCAATACGGCTATTAAAACAGCCATATTAGGTGCTTCCAAGCTAGCAAGTGTCAAAAGTAAAGCTTTGCAAAAGGGAGCTCTTAAATACTTCTTAACTTTAACTAGACCAGATGGAACGAATACAACCACAGAAAATGCATTAGAAAGCTTGCTCAACTGCTACATATATCAAGAACCACAAGAGGCTGCTGAGGCTATCTTTGAAGCTATTGCTGAGCTGAGTGCTGCATTGGCTGATCCTACAGGAGTGAGTAATGCAGCGACTTTAACAAACCTAGCTGATGCAACTAATAATTTTGGATATGTTTTGACCAAGCTTAAAGAAGCTATTAAGCGCGCTGTTTCCCAAACAAAAACTGAGCCAACTTGGCTTAATAAATTACTAGCAACAGTGCCATCAGCAAGCTTTAATAACTTACCTCAAGCTAAAGCAGTGGTAGCTTTAGCTAGCTTGGAAGCAATGTACAAAGGTGATATCCATGAATATGTTGCAGGGGCTAAAAAAGCTTTAGCAGCTGAAGCAAGTGATCCTTCCGCATTAGCGGCAGCAGCTATTGAAGCCAAGTATACAGTAAGTACCGGAAACTCCGTGTTGTACAATTACTACGAAACAGCAACTGGTCCACATCAAGTTCGTTGGAGCAATATCAAAGCAGCTTTAGTCGGTTACTCTACAGGTATTAATCTAGCTTTATTGACTTATATTAATTCAGCCTCCCTTTATGCCATAAATGGCACAATTATGCCTAATACAACACATCCTGAAATGTGGAGTACAAAGATTTTAGAAAGTAGGATGCTGCGTGATTGGTTGGACTTAATGAATAGTACAAACGTAGCTTCCAGTCCATTTTTAGACGTACATCTTAAGGATATTGCAACTGCAGCAGCTCCCTGGTCTCGTCTCAGAAATAAAGTAGTATTATCTACTTCAAACTGGAAAGCTTACTCTAAAATTTTAGACCTTTATACAAAGGCTCTTGTTCCCAGCGATGGTGTCACGCCTATGAATGACCTTGGGGTTCCTGCAAATGGATATAATGGAGCTTTAATTGGTTTAGATGCCACGGCAGACTTAGGAGCTTTGGTTAATAGCGGTTCGGGAATGTTAAATACTTTCCCTAAAGAATGTATTCAAGTCTTGAAAAATTTAGGAAGCACTGGACGTGTTGTCTTACTTACAGATGGCTATGATGTAGCTGCTCTATCAGCCATTGCGAGTGCAGCGTATTCTGCTGCTGCAGGAAGTGATGCAACTGCTAAGAAGACAACATATCTAAGTCTTGTCAAAGACTATGGAACAAATTCAACAGGAACGTTAACTTCTGTACAGATCCCTAATCTTTTGACTGTTATAGATCAAGCATTGCAAGAATGTAATAGTGGTATTTTGCCTAAAGAAAGAATTAATGATATGGTTACAGCTGCAACAAATATGACTTATGCAGAGGCTGTGCGTTTAATCCTCCCGACTGCTTATACCATGGCTAATTATGAAAACCCTTTAGTTAAATTGTGGGTTGATTATCTTAATGCAGCTGCTCGCACAACGGTTGAATTTGCTACTGCACTTAATAATGTGCCAGGAGCTAATTGGGAAGAATGGTTAAAGCATACTTTCAACTATAAAAGTACTACTAATCTTTTCAATGTTGCAAAAGGAGCTCATCCTTTCTTAGCTCATTGCGTTAAAATTTGTTGTGATGCAACACCAGCAACAACGTATGGGGCTACGCAAGCTGAAAGAGCAACAGCGCTTCTAACATATGCTATCAATAATTACCCAAGAGAAGTTATTGATTATGTAACGGATATAATTCTTGTTCAAACAGCGTCTACGGTTGCTAGTTTGGCTGCTCTTACAACAAAAACAGCTGCATTGATAGATAGGGCAGTTGAAAGCTGGTTAACACTTGAATTTGCTGCAGTATCTAGTTCCCAAAAGGCAACAGTTGCTGCTTCTTTAAACAAGCTATTGAGTGAATCTAAGTATTTAGCAAGAACAGTCACTCCTAATAAATCAGTTTATGCTAATGATTGGTTAGCAGAGGCAAAGAACGAATTAGGTTTGGCAATTAAGCGGGCTACTAAAAATTATGTAGTAATCGGCATCCCTGCTCCTTACTACACAACATTATCTGCAGCGGCAGCGGCGGCAATTACAGATGCTACTGCTAGTACAGCAATCGATTCAGAAGTTATAGTTGAGAAAATAAATGAACGTTGGTTTCAAGATTTTATAACTGTCTAAATCTGCTAAGCTGCAAAAATTGTTAATTATCTTTACTGCTTAGGCCAATTGAGTCTAAGCAGTTTTTGTTTTTTTTGAGGCTTATACAATCATTTTATACTCAAAATTTGAATAAAAATAAGATAGAGTTGACCCCTATCCAATTTTTTATTATGTATAGAAGATGAGCAATAGATATAAAAAACTTAGATTTTTGCTAGAACCTTAACTCTTTTAGATTTTATGATGAAATTACCATTGAGCCTCTTACGTAAACTATTTAACGGCGAGTTGGTAGACTTATCCGAAATTAATTTCGCTACAGGTCTATTTTCTGCTATTAAGCATGCAACAGCTTGGAGCATTTTATGCAGTTGTACCTGTGTCGCAATTTCTGGATTTGCAACTTATGTAGATCCCGCAGTTATACTTACAGCAGAGCAACAGTCAAAGATAAAAGATCCTGGGCACCTAAAATATGACATAGTTGTCCTTAAGGATGGTTCAATTCTTCAGGGAAAAATTACTGTTATCCCTCCAATCAAGTATTCTTTTGGGGGAACTCTACAATTTAAAAGGGATGAAGTAGCTCTTATTAATATTTATCAAACGAAACGTGGCGCTCAATTGCAATATGCTATGCGCTCAGGAGAAGTTTTTGTAGGACAGCTACCTCAGTCAGAGCCAATTATCTTTACAGGTAATTTTTCAGAATACGATGCTAAGACCGGTACTCACCGTAATAAATATGGAGTGACAGAGCTCAAGGCAGAACAGATTGATTATATAAGATTTAAGAAAAATTCAGTTAAGTATTTAGCCTCTAAGGATAACCATGTATCGCTAATTATGAAAAATGGTGATCGCTTTGTCTGTAACATTGAAAATTATGCCATTGAGCTATGTCTTGATTGGAAAAATGTTTCATTACCAGTAAGAAAAATTGTAGATATTAGGGTAAGGCAAGGTGGCTTAGTCGGAACGATTAAAAATGAAGCAGTTTCAATGCCTCTACAACTTTCTCATCTTAGAGATCATTACATTACGGTCCGTCTTCTTAGAAATAAACAGAGGCTTGTTTTACCTTGGGCTGAAATAGATCGGGTCATTGCGGATAAAGGGCAATTTATAAAAAGCAAAGCTTACCGTGTTTCTTACCCTGAATATGAGGAGATGGTATATGTACCAGCAGGTAAATTCATTTTTGGATTTGATGTAGGCGGATCTGCCCATGAAAAAAGGAACGATGCAATACCTCCATTGATTTTTGAAAAATCTTTAAGTGAAAATTCCAAACGACAAGCCCTGCTTTTTCAAGAAAACATGGATGAAACTGATTTTACAACCATAAGAGGGCCTGCTACCGTCGTAAATATTTCAGCATTTTATGTAGATAAATATAATGTTACAAATGCAGATTACTACAAATTTGTAGAGGCCACAGGTCATAGAGCTCCTGCGCATTGGATTGGAGGTGAAATTCCTCCTGGTTTAGATAATCATCCAGTAGTTAATGTGTCTTATTTAGATGCAGCTGCATATGCAAAATGGGCAGGGAAACGTCTACCTACAGAAATTGAATGGGAGCGTGTTGCAAAATGGGGTCATGGTTATAATTATCCATATGGTGACCGCTACAACCCTCATCTTGAAAATACAGAAGCTAGCACTACTTTAGAAATTGGAAATACTGAACACCTTTTAGAATCCCATTTACAGCTTTTGCCACAAGACTTAAGCGGGAATGTCTCTGAATGGACAAGCTCAGTCTATATTGACAATCAGCATGAAATCCTAGCTGAAAAAAATTCTCAGATTCATTTAGAGCAACAAACTGTCTATGTAACTCGAGGCGGATCGTATGTTAGCTCTGCAGAAGTGGCTAAAGCATCTTATAGAGGATTTATGTACCTAGATGATTTTAATCCATATACAGGATTTCGTTGTGTCAAAGATATAGAATCCCCTTTAAACGATTATATGCGTGCAAGATAATCACTGTCCTTGCTCATTGGATCTCTTGCCAAATTATTTCTATAGCTACCTTAATGGATCTCTGTGAAAAGGATTTTGCAGAGGTCTATCGAGTTGCCGAAAAGTAAAGATTCAAAAGAGGCTCAATTCAATATAAGAGCTTTTCTGTAAACTCCATCCAATTTGTTAATTAAAATTTGTGGTAAAAAGAAATCAAAAAGAGCTGACTACTAGAGTGTAAGATAGAAAATTAAAAGACTTCCAGACAATAGTGGTATCCCAAAAATAATAATTAACCAAATAGGTTTCTGCTGAGCCATTTTTCATCAGCTCTGTTGACTTTCCCTTAATTTCAAGGTAGAATATTCCTTTGGTGTTCTGGAAGATAAGAAGGGATATGACAGATTATTTAGTAGTTGCAAGAAAATTTCGGCCGCAATGTTTTAGTAATGTTTTAGGACAGGACTCTATCGTAAAGACATTGAAAAACGCTCTTAAGCATGATCGCTTAGCTCAAGCGTATTTATTTTCAGGACCGCGAGGCTCTGGCAAAACAACTTTAGCCAGATTGCTGGCTAAGGCGTGTAATTGTCTTCAATTGGATGCTGATTTAGAACCCTGCAATAACTGCCCCTCATGTAAAGAGATCATGCAAGGGCAATCGCTTGACGTAATTGAAATTGATGGTGCTTCTAATCGGGGGATTGAAGATATTCGCAGAATTAGCGAGACTATTGGCTATGCAGCAAGCTCTGGAAAATATAAAATATATATTATCGACGAAGTTCATATGTTAACTAAGGAGGCTTTCAATGCCCTCCTTAAAACTTTAGAGGAACCTCCCCCTAAAGCTAAGTTCTTTTTTGCAACAACAGAGTTACATAAAGTTTTACCTACGATTTTGAGTCGTTGCCAACGGTTTGAATTAAGCCGAATTGCGCCACCCATAATTGTTAAAAAACTACAGATGATATCTAAAGAACTAAAAGTAGAAATAGAGTTAGAAGCTCTAGAACTCATAGCTACTTCTGCTGAGGGCGCTTTGCGTGATGCAGAATCTTTATTTGACCAAATTGTAGCCTTTAGTGAAGGTTCTATTAAAGCTGCTGATGTAAGAACTATTTTAGGAATTCCTCCTCGGGAATGGTTTTTTAGGCTAGATGAAGCCATGGATGCAGGGGACCTCAAAGTTGCTTTTGAGATTGCAGGACAAGTTTTTGCTGAAGGAAAAGACCTTAATTACTTTTTAGATGGCCTTATCGAGCATATTCGCTTAATTGCATATATTAAAGTTAAAGGGGAGCAAAATAAAAGTCTAAACCTTACTTTTTCTCATGCAGAGCAATATTTAAGTTCTGCAAGGAAATATAGACAAGAGCAATGCCTTTATCTATTAGAATCTTTACTCGAAGCACAACAAAAGTTCCGATTTGCCCCTTCGAAACAGATCGCTTTGGAAGCTATTTTATTACAATTGATCCGCAGTAAGCATCGTCTATCTGTAGAAGTACTTGTCCAAAGGTTGATTGCATTGGAAAATCAACTGGTAGCACAAGGATCTGTGGAAAAAAGGCAAATACCTGAAGTTACCAATTCTGTAGACAAGCCAGCAATACAAAATAAGGAAACAGAGGCAAAGATTTCTGTTATTTCTGAAGTAGAGCCTTCTATTACGGGGCTTCAGACTGAAGTCGTTAAGGATTTGTTAGAACAGCTACATAATAAAATAGAAACTTCTAATGCGCCAGAGAGGATGTCAACTGAGCAAGGGGATTCTCAATTGCCCTTAGAGCCAACGGACAAAGTGGAGCCTCAGAAAATTGAGCCTCCTGCACCCCCTGTAAATAAAAAAGATTTTGTTCAAAAACAAAGTCATTACGATACTTTAATGCAATTTGCAGCGGTAGAATTAGAAGGGACTTTGAAAAAGGGTAGAAAGACAATTTAAATTTCAAAAAATAAAGGAAGATTTACTTATGGGTAAAGGTTTTGCCAAACAGAAAAAGCAAATGAGAGAGCTACAAGATCAGTTTGCAAAAATGCAAGATGATCTAAAGACGACACAAGTTACAGGGACAGCCGCCAACCAACTAGTCTCTGTTACCCTCAATGGCGAGAGTGAATTGATTTCTATAAAGATCAAGCCAGAGTGCGTTGACCCTCAAGATGTAGAAGGTTTAGAAGATCTCATTAAAGTAGCTTTTCAAGATGCTAATAATAAATTAAAAGAACAAACTTCATCTCAATTACCTAATATGGGTAACTTAGGTGGGCTTTTTGGTATTTAAAATCTAAGTAAGCGAAAGATAAAATAGGCCTTTTGCAAAACTCTTTTTGCATGGCCTAGCAGAGCAACCATAAAAAAATATATAAGAGATCTAATGTGTACTTTATTCCCAAGGCTACTTATTCTCCTTATGCTCCTAGGAATTAATATGGCAGGAGTAGAGGCAAAAGAAAATTTTTCCCTGAAAGATCGATTTGGCTGCGCTCAAAATGGAGATTATGTAGTTATTGAATATCAAAAGCTTTATACCTTTTTTCACATTTTAGAGGTTGCAACTTCTCACCTATTATTAGAGGAAATTTCTGTTCCTATACACATGATTAAAGAGGGGCATTCATGGAGAAAATGGTACCAGTCAAAGGCTCCTAGGAATGTTTCATGGGTAACATATAATTTTAACTTTCAATCTGGATTAATAGAAGAAGCCTACTCTTTGTCGGAAAAGAGGAAAATAGATATCTCTTCATTTGATGCGATATTGCCCAAACTAGTGAATTTACGTTTTCAAGTAGTGTCTAACGATAAGCGTCTTAAAAGCGGGCCTATGCCGGGAGTTGACGAAATAGATACTCGCCCTCTTTGGAACCCAGGGGTAAGGGTAGATGGAAGGTTAATTCAAAACGTAGAATTTGATGTGTGGCATGCTAAATGGGATTTGGATGAATCTGATTTAGCAGGTAAGGAAGTGGAACTTTATATGGCTAAAAATAATCCTTTAGTTCCTGACTACTTTCCTTTCTGGCTGCAAGTAAAAGATAAATGGAAAAGAGCCAAGTTGAGGGTGATTGATTCGGGGCGTAATTTGTATCTAAATTAAGATAAGGGGCCTCTTTTAGAACCTATCTCACACCACTCTAGATAGCGGCCAATAGTAAGGGTTTAAAAGGGGCTCAATCCTTATTTTAAGCTATGGTACTGGATCATATTTGATTTTTTCGCCTCGAATAGCGATTGTTCGATACATCCAAGGATCATCATTTTCCCTCAACAGCCGATCACACCCACGAGTAAATCCTTCTAAGGCGCCATATTTATTGATTGCCTGATACATATAC
Source organism: Chlamydiales bacterium (assembly GCA_029240075.1). Classification (GTDB taxonomy): domain Bacteria; phylum Chlamydiota; class Chlamydiia; order Chlamydiales; family JARBTQ01; genus JARBTQ01. Next base: position 14,763 of record JARBTQ010000016.1, on the reverse strand, counting down.
TGCGAACTACAGGGGTAAAAATGGCTACGTGGACCATCAACAGGGGAGAGGACTCTCTGATGGAAGCGAATCAGCAATTGAAAGACTTTACCTAGAGTAGATCTTTGTGCTCTGATCACTTTTCTCGTGGCAGCTTTTTGCTTTATAATAGGCAGCTCTGAGTATTTTGCAGCTAAGGATCCATCTTGTCCCCAAGGCTCTTCAGCCGTAAGGAAAGATGAATTGCAAAGGAGAATTAGATAGTACAAAATAAATAGGCTAGATTTTATCTTCATATTGGCGATCTTTCCTATTTGTTCTCTTTAAAATCGGAATTGTAGCATAAATAAAGGAAAGACTTTTTCATCCTTAAGGATTTTGTAGCCATGTTTTTCATAAAGCCGTTCATTATGCTCTTTAGCGGCTAGGCCTGCTCCATTAATCCCTCCGATATACCACCCTAATTCAAAACTCGTAGTTATGATACCAGCAGCTGTATGACCTCTGCTAAGAAAATGGTAAGCTGCTGCAATAAATGCACTATTCAAGAAAAACGCAGTAGCAGCAGATTGTTTTTGGCCTAAGTAGAGGTAACCTGAGCCAGGTAATAGAGCATTTAACAATTGGGCTTTACGAGGGGATTTGCGCTGTTTTGGGTAATCATTCAAGAGAGGGGATAGAAGCTCTTTATTTTTCAGATCTTGTGCTAAACTATCTAACTGCTGAAAATTAGCCTGTTGGATTGCTGATCCTAGAAGAAGTTCTTTACCCATATCAGGAGCATGTTGCTGTACAAAGGCTAGAAGTTTTTGCCCTTTTTCTGTTTCTCCGATTTGTAAGTAGCTATCGTATAGAATGGTAATCATATCATTGAAAGCAGGGAAAGAAGGGCCTACATCCTTTAAATCACTTTTTTCAAAAGAATAAACGGCATCCAAATACTTTTGAGCTTGATAATAGCATAGAATAATCTGGTACTGAATCTCTAAATGACGCCCCTGAACATGTGTAGGGATGAGAATAGAGGCTCGTTTAAACCCTGTAATAGCTCGATAAAAGTCATGCTCCTTAGCAAAAAAGCAGGCTATTTTATATTCGCGCGCCCAATCTTGAGTTAGTTCTCCTACAGACAAGGGCGCAAAGGGATTATTGACCTCTTGCTCTTTTGCAGGGGGAAGCTTTGCTGTAAACTGAGGTTCGATATGACCTACGTTTTTCACACAACTCGTTAGTGTAAATAGTCCGGCTATTACTATTAGAATACTTTTGGAAAAAAAATAGAATGAATTTTTTGGGCGTCTATAATGCATATACAGGAGCAAGTCTCATAATCATAATGCGTTTTTGGAAGCTTATAGACCATTATTGGCACTAAAGTTCTATCTTATCAAGAACTTTCTTGGGGAAGTACCAATTTTATTCCTTATGATGCTTTTGCTTTAACAGTCATTTAAATAAGCCTCTTTCGAAACCGATTTCGAAAGAGGTCTACGTTTTGAGAGCGATTCATTTCCTAGATCTACCACAAAATAGATTAAGTTTTTTATATATTATTAGTATTGAATAATTTAAATAGATTTTAGATCCTAGGATTAGATTTTTGGACGAGATAAATCTCTAAGTCTTGCAGATCGGACTAAAAGCTCTAAATTTGGTATTAATTCTTTTTGTTGTAATTTTTTCGCTAGTTCAAGGTATTGTTCCCCTTTGTCGTCATGTTGCAAGAAACTATAACCATATACAATAGCGCTGATAACTTCCCCTAAAGAACCATTTTCAATAGATTGCACTAATTGAAAATGGCATGCTGTGTGTTGCTCAGGCTTCAGATGCTTAGTAGATATCAGCCACCATAGGAGGTTCAAAAGAGGAACATTTTTTTGTTTTAAAGCTATATCTAAAGACTTGTATAAAGAGTCATTGTTGCAAACCTCTCTAGCAAACCAATAAGTTAATACTTTGATAGCTTCCCTACATTTATGCTCAATTACAAATGGTAAGAGATGCTCCCTGTCTCTTATTAGCCAGTACCCCCTATTGATTTGCTGGAAGAAATTTTTCATATCATCCCTTTTAAGTGCTTCCCATGCGGCTGCACGTACATCCTCCTGATTATGCAACTCTGCATTGACTACAGATAAATTTGTTTTAACTATATCGAAGACCTCTTTCCTATTTGAGTGTTGACTGCTATAAATGATTGCATCTAATAAAGGCTGCCCATTGTAGTCTTCGGTAGCTAGGTTAGCTTCATGGCGAATAAGGTTTTGCACTATACTAGGGTTCCCAACTTCAACAGCTGCTAGGTATAAAGGGGTGCGCCCCTTCTTGTCTCTAACCTCTAAATTAACTTTATACAAAGACAAACACAATTTATCGAGATTTAAAACATGATCATTGCGCTTTACAGCTAGATGTAAAAGTGTGTCTCCTGTCTTAAGCGGTCTATTTAGGATTTCTATGTTACTATAGATATGTGGGGTCAGAGTTAAAATACAGGTCTCTTCAGAACGAATGCCTCTAATAACTTCCATCCCTTTATCTATATCATGAGATCTGAAAAGCTGATAAGCAAGTTGGTAGAGAGCTTCATCTCTTACCGTCTCGTTCTCAATGGTATTGATTCCCTCTATGACTCTATCTAGGTAGTCTTTTTTGGAAGCGAAACTTTCAAAAAAACCCAAAAAAGCAGGTCTTCTCTCCTCTTTGTCTATAATATAGCTAATAAGCTTTATCGCTCTCAACATAAGATTAAAATTACTGGTGCGAATAATAGTGTAGACTACAGATACGAAAGCATCATCTTTTTTATTGTTGTCGACCAGTGTATCGATGTCTGTTTGAATTTCATGGAATATAGAATCTATATAGATAGGGCAATCTTCTAATCTTAATTCTTTTTCGAAAGGTTTTTTTAGAAGATTTACAAGATTATGGAATTTTGAAAAAAAACTGTTTTGAGTTGAAGCTATCCTTTCAAGAATGTACTGAGCTAAACTGAAAAGATTGTTAAAATATAGAGGTATTTGGATAGGTTGTAGAGTCTTCTCTAAGACAAGGTAGTCTTCTTGTTCCATTGTAGTCAATATTTGTACTAAATGACTTTTTATTTCTAGAAAGAGCTCCTTAATTGCAGCTGAATCTAATCCTGAAAAGAGATCTATCTTTTTTGACAGACACTCTTTGATAAGGCTTATTTGTACAGCATACTTATCTTGTTTTAGTATATTTAAAAAAATCACTGTAAAAGCTTTTAATTTGGTAGATTCTTCATCTTTGACAAAAGCAATGCCATGCTGATGCCAATGACGATTGACTAGTGTCGCAGATACTTTACTTGTGCGATCAAGGTGGGAAAATACCTCTTTGATTAAATCTTTATGAAAATAATCGATATGACGGAAGGATGTATCCTTGTTATTAAAAGAGGGGACATTCTCTCCATTTGTGGAAGTTGTTATATGAAATAATTGAGTCATAGCTATTGATTTTGATTATAGATTAAGAAATATTGGTCGTGATTATTTCAGTTTTGGTGATAAATGAATAGAAAAAAGCAGCCCTTTATCTATATGAAATCACTTAATGGATGGTATCTAAGAGGGGGATTATGTCTTAGCCCTAAATATAATCCTTTGAATTTCACTTAGGACCAAACAGCTGTAATACAAAATTTTGTTAATACAAGGACTATAACTAACAATGAAACCTACTGATACACAGAAGTTAAATCAAGCACATCGCGGGTTGAAGGAAGGCTAAGAAGTGGAGGTACTAGAAGTTGCTTTGCGAATTCTTATACAGGGGGCTATATCAGACAAATGATAAAGAGGTGCTATGCTTATCTACAAAGAGAATTTTGACGAGGCTCTGTTCGATGGAAGCGGTTGCCTTCAATGTGAGGGGGTGTAGTTGCCATTTGTTTTATCTTATTCTAAGTCCAAACGTTAGAAACAAAGGTTTATTAAATTAATTGCTACATAAAAATAAGTTAAAATCAAAAAAAACATAAAATATTTTAATTGTAAATTACGTGCATAGTGTCTTTTATTGAACAATTTTATTTGATAATTTAGTTAAATTAATTTTAAATTTAAATTCTTCCTCTAAATTAATAAAAAATTATTAATTTTTATGAGGGGAAGTATGGACTCGATAGATAATCGTCATAAAAGATCAGAGCATAGTGCCGCGCCAATAGACACAAGTTTAATTGGTAAAACATTAAACCAAGATATGATTAAAGAAATTTTTAAACATTTAGATGAAAATAGTACAAAAGCAGCATCTACCGTAAGTAAATCTTGGAATAAATTAACTATTGAGGCTAAAAAAGCTCAATTTACTCAATATTCGCAGGAACTTAGCAATTTTTTTAACAAAAATTTAGATTGGCCACAGTACGGGGAGCAGATTAAAGCGATCAAAGATGTTCTTTTAAATAGAACCATCTTAGGATCAGTTAATCTAATAGAGGTCAAACAATCTTTTGCCCATGTCAAGCCCACTCTTGGTCTACTGTTAGTATCTATTAAAGAAGAAGATTTAAGTAAGTTAAAAGAGATGGCTAATAATACGCCTCTTGCAGATGACTTGCTTGACGTTATCAAACAGGCTCAGCTTTATAAAGATTTCATTAAATTTTTAGAAAATAATTTGGACTCTTCTAAATATTCAAATCATGTAGATTTTATTAAAAAAACCATTGGGCAAATAGCTTCTAAAATCGCTGAGGATACAAAAGATGGATCAAATGGTCTTAATTCAGCTAAGCGGATCTTAGCAGATATGCTAAAGGAGTTAAATACTTCAGATTTAAGGAATTTATATATAAAAATTAAAGATCAAAATTTATCCTCTGAATTAGAAGAAACTATACGATTAGCAATATTTTATAATCATATAGAAGATGCAAAAAAAATCCCAAGCACTCAGGGTAGGGTTCCTCAAATAGCACTCTCTATTGCAAGTTTGTATCTTGATGGATGTACTAGAGCAGCCTTAGACTATATAGCTTCTATCCCAGATAATGAACAATTAAAGAAGAAAACCTTGGGAGAAATTCTAGACTACTTAACAGGTTTAGTGCCTATACCTATAGAAAATATTTTCGAAATAACTCAAAAGTTTGCAAAGCAATCTTCTCAATTGTTTACATTAGATTTATTTACGGATTCTGTTTTCGTAAGTCTTGCTGAGTTTGCAATACAGCAAGGAAATGTTAATTTAGCAAAAGAGCTTTTACAACATATCAAAGATAGTACTTATAAAAGTAAAATAGAGGACTCGATTCAGAAACAAGAATAAAACTTCAATCTCAAAATAATTTGTATTATTCTCCTTGTACAAGACAAGTTAAAAACTAGGGTTTATTAAACCTATCTTTGACTGTTTTGATGCGTAGAAACTCTTGGGTTTCTTCAACGACAACAGGAGCAAGGATGAATACAGCTATGAGATTAGGAAAAGCCATGAGTCCGTTAGCGATATCAGCAAAGCGCCAAATTAACTCTAGATCAATTGTAGCTGCTGGAATCGTAGTTAAAATATAGAGCCAGCGATAAGTGACAGATAGTTTCTCTCCGCATAAATATTCAAAGCATTTTTCACCATAGTAAGCCCATCCCAAAACTGTTGAATAAGCAAATAAAATCGCCCCAATAGTGACAATGTATCCACCGCCGGGTAATGAAATTTCAAATGCCTTGATCGTTAAAGCCATTCCATTTAATGCTTTACCTTGAGCATCAAGCAATCCCATAGTTTGTGTGACTGCTATGACAAATCCTGTGATTGAGCAAACCACTATCGTAGCCACAAAACTACCAGTCATTGAGATCATAGCCTGTCGTACAGGACTGTTCGTTTTAGCCGCTGCTGCTGCAATCGGAGCACTCCCTAATCCAGATTCGTTGGAAAAAATACCCCGCGCAACTCCCATTTGGATCGCCGACATGACAGTTGCACCTAAAAAGCCACCTAGTGCAGCTTGACCTGTAAAGGCACTTGTCATGATTAGCATGAATGCTTTGGGGATTTTTTGATAGTGGATTGCTAAGATGATGAGTCCACCCATCACATAAAAGACTGCCATGATAGGGACTAGTACAGCTGAAACCTTTCCAATTGATTTAATCCCTTGAAAAAGCATGAGGCCTGTTAATATACACAACACAAAGCCAATAATGACCTCCTGCCATCCAAATAACATATGAAGAGCTTGAGAAACAGAATTAATCTGTACCATATTACCTGTACCAATTGCTGCGATTGAACCAAAGATAGCAAAACAGATTGCTAACCATTTCCAACCAATCCCTTTTTCAATATAATACATTGGCCCACCGATTAACTCTCCTGCGGAATTATGCGTGCGGTATTTTACAGCCAAAACGGATTCACTAAAACGGGTAGCCATTCCCAATAGAGCAGTGACCCACATCCAAAAGAGAGCCCCTAATCCACCAGTCATAACTGCGGTGGCAACACCAGCAATATTGCCTATACCAATAGTTGCGGCAAGGCCTGTCATTAAAGATTGAAAAGGGGAGATCCCTCCACGAATTGTCGAATCTTTATGATCTTCTGTTTGAGGACCAAATGCAAGTTTTAAGGCGTAAGGAAGATAGCGTAATTGAATAGCTTTTAATTTATAAGTAAGATAGAGCCCAACCCCCATGAATAGGATCAATAGGGGAGGACCCCAGACCAAGTCTTCCACTTGAATCAAGAGTGCTTTAAAATTTTCCATGGATGCGTATGTTTACTTGTTTACAACACGCCTCCGCATAGACGTTATGTTCTTTTTCCAAAAATAAGTTCTTCAAGTTTCATATGGTCTTTATGGAAATTGCGGATCCCTTCAGATAATTTTTCCACAGCCATAGCATTTTCATTAAACATCCATCGAAAAGCTTTCTCGTCGAGAGAGATCTTTTGAATCGGGTGAGTTGCAGCTTTAGTTGCATCGAGCTTTTTCTCCAGAGTTCCCTCTTTTGCTTGTAATTCGCTAAGCAATTGGGGAGAGATCGTTAAAAGATCGCATCCAGCTAGTTCAGTAATTTCATCCACATTGCGGAAGCTAGCACCCATCACTTCAGTTTTGTAACCAAATTTTTTGTAATAATTATAAATTTGGCTTACAGAAACAACACCTGGGTCTTCAGAAGGAGCATAAGCTGCTTTGCCTTCTTTTTGCTTATACCAGTCTAGGATTCTTCCTACAAAGGGGGAGATCAAAGTAATATTGCTTTCTGCGCAAGCAATTGCTTGAGCTAAGCTAAATAAAAGAGTGAGATTGCAACGGATCCCCTCTTTTTCCAACTGTTCCGCCGCCTTAATTCCTTCCCATGTAGATGCTAACTTAATCAAAATTCTACTGCGGTCAATGCCAGCTTCTTCATAGAGTTTAATGAGACGTTTAGCATAAGCGATACTGCCATCTCTGTCAAAGGAAAGACGCGCTTCCACCTCAGTTGATACTCTACCAGGTACTAACTTTAAGATCTCTACCCCAAAGTTGACTAACAACTTTTCTAAAGTAAGCGCACGAAATTGTTGTTCATCTTTACCATGCTTTTTACCGTATGCTAAAGCCTCATCCACAAGATGGCGGTAGTTAGGCTTTTGTGCAGCCGCGTAAATAAGAGACGGATTCGTTGTTGCATCACGTGGGGCATAAGCTTTTATAGTTTCAAAATCCCCCGTATCGGCAACAACAACGGTAAATTTTTTTAACTGATCTAATTGGTTCATTGCGGACTCCTTTTTTACAAGTCAAAATCCCATATTGACTTCAGACAAACTGAATGTCTAATATAGATAACAAATTGCTAAATTTTGTGCTTTTCTTCCGTTTTATCGACTTTTATAGCCTCAACATTAGCCAGACTTTAAGGGTTATTAACCTTTATAATTAAGACTAAGTAGGTTGTAATAACCGTTTTTATTGGTTTGAAAAGCATGGAAAAATACAATGGAAGATAACGTAATTCAACTTTCTTTTAAATTTTTTTAGTGCGCTTATGTCAAAATTAGAACGCCAAGATCTTATTGATTTAACCAAGCTATGCCGTATTCAATGCTCCGAAGAGGAGATTGACCGCTTATTGCTTGATGTGCAAAACATCTTAAACTACGTAGATCAATTACAAGAGATCGATACAACGGGCGTTCCTCCTTGTAATCATGTATTAGAAGGAATGGTAACTTTTACGCGTAAAGATGCTGTGGCTCCTCAAGAGCAATTATTAGACCGAGTAAAATTCTTGGAAAATTCCCCATCCTCAACTGCAGGCATGGTTCGGGTTGAAAAAGTTTTATAATAGATTAGTATAGGATTAGGGATAGAATATATGGAATTTTTATCTGCGCTTGAGTCGCATCGCGCCTTCATCTCAGGAAAATTATCTGCGACTGAAATGGTTCAATTTTATTTAGACCGTATCGCAAAGTATGACCCCAAAATTGGTGCTTTTTTATCTGTATATACAGAACGAGCGATAGCACAGGCCAAACAACTAGACTCAAAAAGAGCAGCTAAACAACCACTGGGAAAGTTAGCGGGTGTAGTTATCGCATTGAAAGATAATATCCACTATAAAGGGGAAATTACAACTTGTGCTTCTCAATTTTTAACAAATTATCGAGCTCCTTTTGACGCTACAGTTACAGAAAGGTTGTTAGCAGAGGATGCTATTATTATAGGTAAGGCGAATTTAGATGAGTTTGCAATGGGTTCTACTACGGAAAATTCAGCTTTGAAAAAAACTTACAATCCATGGAGCTTGGACTGTGTCGCTGGGGGATCTTCTGGGGGATCAGCAGCTGCAGTTGCTGCAAGAATGAGTCCTATTTCGCTAGGATCAGACACTGGGGGATCGATCCGTTTTCCAGCATCTTTATGTGGTATTGTTGGATTCAAACCTACTTACGGCCGAGTTTCCCGTTATGGACTAGTCTCTTATGGCTCTTCACTAGATCAAATTGGGCCATTCGCTTACACCGTAGAAGATATTGCTTTGACTATGGAGGTGTTAGCCGGTCATTGTGAAAAAGATTCAACAAGTATTATGCAGCCAAGCGAAGAATATCTTAAGCACCTCAATGGGAATATTGCAGGGATGAAGATTGGTGTGCCTTGGGAAATGTTAAAAGGGTTGTCTTCTGAAGCAATGAATATATTTAAAGAGTCTTTAAAACAGCTTGAGCAGTTAGGAGCCCAAATTGTTGATGTCAATCTTTCTATTCTTAAATATTCAATTGCTGCGTACTACATTTTGGCTACAGCAGAGGCTTCCACAAACTTAGCTCGTTTTGATGGCGTTCGCTATGGACAACGCTCCAAAAATGCAAAGACTCTAGAAGAAATTTACGATCTATCACGTAAAGAAGGATTTGGAGATGAGGTTAAACGGCGCATTGTATTAGGGACTTATGTGTTATCCGCGGGTTACCAAGATGCTTATTACAAGAAAGCGCAGAAGGTTCGAACCTTAATTATCAAAGAGTTCAAAAAGACCTTTCAGGAATGCCAAGCGATAGTCACTCCAACGTCACCAATTCCAGCTTTCCCTGCAGGTTCTGTTAAGGATCCGCTTGAGATGTACTTACTTGATATTTTTACAATTCCGCAAAACTTAGCTGGATTACCATCGATCAATGTGCCTGCCGGATTTACAGCAGATCGCAAGCCTTTTGGAATTCAATTTACCGCTCCTCAATTACAAGATCGCCTGTTACTACAATTAGCACATGCTTTTGAGTCTCAGACTAATTATGGCAAGCAGATGCCTGAGTGGGTAAAATCATAAGATTACTAGTAGAATAGGGTTAAAATAAATATGTCACAAAATTTCTCAGAGTGGGAAACCATTGTAGGATTAGAGATCCACGTAGAGTTAAATACAAAATCTAAGATGTTTAGTCCTGCTCCCAATCATTTTGGAGATGAACCAAATACAAACATCCATGCCGTGTGTACAGGGCAGCCTGGAGCTTTGCCTGTGATCAATCGCGCAGCGGTTGATAAAGCAATTTTATTTGGCTGTGCCGTAGGAGCTGAAGTTGCTTTATTCAGTAAATTTGACCGTAAATCTTATTTTTATCCTGATAGTCCTAGAAATTTCCAGATCACACAATTTGATCAACCGATCGTAATTGGAGGGAAGATAGAGGCGGAAGTGGATGGGCAAATCAAAACTTTTGAAATCGACCACGCCCACCTCGAAGATGATGCGGGGATGTTAAAACATTTTACCTCATTTACAGGTGTTGACTATAACCGTGCCGGAGTTCCATTGGTTGAGATAGTCTCTAAGCCTTGCATGCATTCAGCTCAAGATGCAGTGGCTTATGCAATGGCAATTAAAGCGGTAATGGAATACATCGATGCTTCTGATTGTAATATGGAAGAGGGATCACTCCGATTTGACGCCAATGTGTCTGTTAGAAAGCGAGGGGAGCCAGGATTTCGCAATAAGATCGAGATCAAAAATATGAACTCTTTCTATAGTTTAGGGATGGCGATTGACGCAGAAGTTGCTCGTCAAATTCGCTTATATGAGGCGGAGCCTCAACGGGACCCTGCTGAAATCATACAACCAGGAACTTATCGTTGGGATGCAGAGAAAGGAGCCACGGTCTTGATGCGCCGCAAAGAGCGGGCTGATGATTACCGTTACTTCCCTGAACCAGACCTCCCTCCTCTAGTTCTGACTACTGAGTACATTGAAAGGATTCGTGAGAAATTACCTGAATTGCCTTATGCTAAGAAAAAGCGGTACATTGAGCAATTGCAATTGACCGAGTATAGTGCGGGGATCTTAACTTCTGATAAAAAGTTAGCTGATTACTTTGAAGAGGGGTTAAAACATACTTCTAATGCACGCGCACTATGTAACTGGATTACAGTTGAATTCACCGGGCGTTTTAAAGAGAAGGGGATCTCTGTTTATCGCAGCGGAATTGCTAGCGATGTAATTGCAGAGTTAGTGAACCTCATTGATCAAGGAACAATTACAGGTAAAATCGCTAAAAGTGTAGCTGACGATATGGCAGAAAACATAGCCAAACGTCCCAAAGAAATTGTTGCTGCAAATCCGAATTACCAAGTCCTGAACAATACGCAAGAAATTGAAGCAATTGTTGCTCAAGTTCTGGCAGAGAATCCTCAATCGATTGAGGATTACAAGGCTGGAAAAGAGCGTGCTTTTGGTTTCCTTGTAGGGCAGGTCATGAAGCGTTGTGCTGGAAAAGCCCCTCCCACTCTTGTTAACGATCTGATTAAACAGAAATTAGTTTAATCTATTATTTGCATAGCCTTTCTGTCGATTAGTAAAGTAGATCTCTGCAAATATAACTTTGCAAGAGGTCTATTTTAATATTAGGTTTTCAATAAACGGATTTATTGCAATATATTTCTTATCTTAAATTTTAGAACTAATTTAAATATTCTTCTTATCGAGATATAAGATCGATTTCAAAATATTCTAGGGCGACATGTTTTTTACTGCTTTTGTAATAGAGTACAACTATATTTCCCTTTCAATTTAAAAACTTTTAAAACATTTAAATTCATTAAGGTTATCAAGCAAAGCTTTCTCCTTGTAGATTGTTGGCGAAGGAAGTATGGATCAATAGCTAACCTCAATGCATTCAAATAAAGGAATTAATTTATGGTATATCTTGATTTTAGCCATGTGGTAGATTACTTTTATAAAGGTAATCAAAACCGTAAAGCTGATTCAAACAGTATTCTTAGGCTTCCTAAGGACCTTATCCTTGAGAGCTTTCTTTATCTAGGAAAAGCTGATCTAAAAAATGCGTTCTTAACTTGTCGTCAATGGTCACAATTGAATTGTCAGGCAAAAAAACAAAACTTTGAAAAAGAACTTGGATACTTAATAAAAAGATTAACAGAGCATCAAATAAGTGGTACTTCTTCTAGTGATTCACGCTATACAAACGTATTAAATATTTTATTAAAAAAATGTAAACAAGAGATCAGTGAATTAAAAAAGGTTGATCACTCCAGTTTTTCAAATATTCAGAAGATTTTTTTTGAAAATCTTCTAGATAACTTTAAGCATTGCCCCTATACAGAGATGGAAGCCCTCTATAACTTAATTAGGCCAATCTTTTACGGTGAGATCAGAAATAGGCTAGAATGTATTTTAAATCGTCTAAAATTAGATGCAAATTTGCAACGTTTTTTACAATTAGATGCGAGCCTTGGCCAAATAACTGATAATGACCTTTCAAACTGTTACCAAGAACTCAATTCTGCTTTCAATCAAACCAATATCCATACTAATAATCTGTATGAGATGTTGATGGCTTTTCAGCTTTTTCCAAATTTAAAAATAAAAGAGACGACAGAAGAGCTTTGTATTTCTGATTTTATAGATATCATTTATAATCATTACAAAATAGAAAGGGAAAAAGTAGGAGCTACAGATTATTTGAAGAGGGATGTGGATATTATTGGGTTACAAGAGGAAAATTTAAATCAAACCTACTCTATTAAAGAACTTATCTGCATATACGGTATTCTATTATGTGCTCCTTGTATGCTATCAAAGCCCTTTTTAAGGCCTTGTAAACTCAAACTAGTAGAAAATTTAACATTGCGTGGATGGAACCCTCAAAATTATCTAAAGAGTATTCATGCTCAGCTTCAAATAGATTCATTAGTAGCTATATGCATGATAGTTCTATTGTATGCAGAATCACAAGATGTACTTCTTATAGGGGAGCTTTTAAAAGCAACTATGCTATATAAATTCCTTTTGTATGTGAGCAGAGCTTATCACCTCTGTTCTAGACAACAAAAAATTTCTAGAGTCTACAAAAAACAGATACAAGAGAAAAGATAAACGTCTTTAAGGTTGAAAATGCCCTCCACCGTTATGAAAAGCCCTATTTTAAGATGACTTTAAAGTGGGGCTTTTTCTTTTTTACTTAGGATTTTCTTTTTTTGTGAACCTTTCCTTTGTAGTCAAAAGGTGCGGGGATGTACTTTCTTCCACTTTTATTTTTTGGTATTCCATTCTGCTGAATATCGTCCAAAATTTTTTGAGCAGCCTGTTGACTTTCTTCAATAGGTATGACATTCACTATTAGTTGTGTATCCAAATAATTTTCCGCTCTTATAAGAGACTCACAGATAAGCCACAGTAAATAACTCTGAGTTATAGGGTCATCAAGTTCTAATACAAAACTTAATGCTGGATCGTAATTGGTATTAGGTTCAGTTTCAGCCAACTCTATATAATGAGCACAGATTTTTTTATAAATTTGCTTTATCTCTTGTTTCGTCAAACAAGAACTTGATAAAAATTGTTTGTATAATTCCCATTCACCTTTTAAGTATAAATTTTTTACAAAATCAGAGCTGCTAATTGGGAAGTACTCTTTAAATGATTTAAAGGTATCTACAGCTTCTTGAATTTGCTTAAGACTAACAGCTTTTTCGAACAATTTTTGAGCTATTCCACCTTGTAAGTTAGCAAGCGTAATATGTTCTGCTACTAATTTCATAGATGATAGGGAATTAAATGGGTATAATCTAAAGAAATGCTCAACAAATATATTATAATGATTTTGATTACTAAAAGTAGCTCCAGCGATTCTGAGAAATCTTTGAATTATGAAGAAGTCATCCTTAGGGATGTATTCTCTATTGAGGATGATACCTGTTAAGCATATTAAACAAGCTAATGCTTGTCTTAATGGAATATGTGTAGCCCTTTCAACTAAGTCTAGCATGAAATTAGCTTTGTCAATTTTCCCTAAATTGAATCCATCTAGGGTGTTCATTATAACTTTAACTGCTTTAGCCAATTCATCTGCTTCCCCATCCTGAGAATAGTGGTCTTTGTGTAAAATGAAAATTTCTAATAATGATTTAAATTCATAATTTGTGTTAATAAAGGGTTCTAAAAATTTAGCTATTAATAAATCTTTGTACTTTATAAGTATATGTATACAATGCGCGGCTAGGTTTACCTTTTTTCCGCCAGTAGAAGAAAACGGTCAAATAGCCCGCGCTCAGTATACATCTTCATGGGGTAGCCTTGAATTAATATATCTTTGAGGCGTTACAGTAAATTGAAAACCCTTCCATGTACTATGTGGATGATCGGTTCTTGGGCCATCTACCAATTTAAAACTTTCATATATTTGACTTAACTCTTCAATTTTTTGATTAAATAGAATTGATCCCTTCGAATGTACTATCTCATATAAATTTAGATAAACTTCTAATTGATTTTTATAGTTTTCTTTTAAGGGCAAAATTTGACAAGCTAGTTTTGATATACCTTCTTTTAAATTAAAAATATTGATCGTTTCTAATTTTTCGAAGCAAAAATTGATGTCTGGAAAACACTTAATTATTTCATTGCTAATAGCATTTATTTTGTCTGCCTCTTGCTTAAGAGTTTCATAACCAATATTTCTCCATTGCCGTGAAACTTGTGACACTTTTGCAAGGGTCCCTATATCAAAATTAGAAAATATTTTTACTAGTAATTCTTCTGGTATAACACCTATACCAGTATTTAAAAGGTCTGCATCAGCAGTATACTGATTAGGAGAATAAGGGGTAGAAATGATAGAAGATTCCATGTCATGGTCCTATGTTTATCCGATTTTTATTAAATAGGTTATTTAAAGTTGACTCTTTGTATACAAAGCGCGGTCGATTTGACCTTTTTTAGATGAAAAAAGAAGGGCCTAGACTCTATTATAGGAGTTCCAACACAACCTAAATAGAAAAAAGGC
>JARBTQ010000015.1 GCA_029240075.1 Chlamydiales bacterium | reverse complement strand
AGTTTATCCTTTTATAGTTTCCCTTATGTCTTAAGTAGCAGAAGAACTTAAGACATATCCCCTCTTTTTTGCTCTATTCATTAGGACTGAACGGTTACAGAATAGTAAGAGTTTTTTATTAATAAGGTCTAAAATAATACAATGCACAAAATATTTTCGGAAATTATATAAATTTATTTATATTTGACTAATAATAATATTATAAAATATCAAATAGATTTAGGATTTTAGTTTATCATTTTCAAAATAAATCTTTGTGTAACCTTCAGGAACTAAGCCTAGCTCTTTAAGTAGAGTTAATTCGATCCATTCATGATCGTTTTGGCTAGCTATTTGTGCTTGGTAGTCTGCCTGTAACTCTTTTACATCGTATAATTTTTGTTGTAAGGTCGCTAATTGCTGACTTAATTTTGTTTGTTCAATCCTTTTCTCTGCCATAGATGATTCAAATAAGCAAAAGGCGCTTATAATAAATAAAATCATCCACCAAGATTTGATAAATAAAATTTCTATCCAAGGAAAAAGCCAGGATGACCTTTTGATAGGGAGTAATTCTTCATAATAAGGGCGGTAAGCTCGCCGCCCTTGAGTTAATGGAATGGAAGGATAGTGACTTTTACTCATAGGAAAGATCGTTTATTGAATTAGATAGGGCTACATGCTTGGTCCGGTAATTCCTGTTTGCTTCATATATTTTCCGTTTCGATCAGCATAAGAGATTTCGCATTCTTCAGAGGCCTCAAAGAAAAGAACCTGAGCAAGCCCTTCATTTGCATAAATTTTGGCAGGTAAAGGGGTTGTATTAGATATTTCCAAAGTTACGAAACCTTCCCATTCTGGCTCAAATGGAGTAACATTGACTATAATCCCACAGCGAGCGTAAGTCGATTTACCTAAACATATTGTAATTACATTACGTGGAATACGGAAATACTCCACGCTACGTGCTAGAGCAAATGAATTTGGAGGAATGATACAAACATCAGTTTTCATGTAAACAAATGAACTAGGATCAAAATTTTTAGGATCTACAATAGATTGATAAACATTTGTAAATACTTTGAATTCATCAGCAACTCTTAGGTCATATCCGTAACTGGAAACTCCATAGCTAATAGTTGCTCGTCCATCCTCATCTTTTGTTTTGATTTGTTTAGGTTCAAATGGCTCTATCATGCGATGTTCAGTGGCCATTCTTTTAATCCAGCGGTCAGGTTGAATACTCATATTTTTATATACTATCAAAATGAAAAGGTTAAAAATTTATAGTTTATAGCCTCTTATTGACTAGAGGCTT
Organism: Chlamydiales bacterium; assembly: GCA_029240075.1. Lineage (GTDB taxonomy): Bacteria > Chlamydiota > Chlamydiia > Chlamydiales > JARBTQ01 > JARBTQ01. The sequence continues at coordinate 53,284 of JARBTQ010000015.1, read as the reverse complement.
CTGCTGGGATTAGGGAAACTTGAGTATATCTATCAGCATTAAAATATTTTCGGTAAGTTTGCTGCAGTTGCTCAGAGGTTACCTGATCAGTTTTTTGTAGCAGAGTTAATATATTTTCAAAAGGCCATTTTTTTGAGGCATAATAGCTCAATTCTTCTAACCAAAATTGATTTTCCGCATAAGCTCTTTCTAAATGGCGAATTTCAATTGTTTGAATAGCTTTGAGATCTTCAGCTTTAGCCCCTTCCTCTTGAAGGCTTTTCACAGTATCCCATATACCTTTAACTAAAGGTTCTACATTACCAGGATCGGAAGAAAAAACAATTTGGATCGTACCATTGATATGAGAAGGCTGTAGTAATCTAAATGAGACAGAGGTACTATACGTGCCCCCCATTTCGATACGTAATAACTGAAGTAGTTTTTTTTCCAGAAGGTGACAAGCTAGTTGTAACTTAATCATTTCCTCTTCTGTCTCTAACGATTCGATAGGCCATGAGACTTGAGTCATACTTTTACGATCGATCCCATGTTTGACATATTCAGTAACAGGCTTCATGGGAAAACTAAAACTTAAGGCTGTATATTCCTTGATTCCTGCTGCCGTTTTACAAGGAATAGAACCTAAATAAGTTGATAATAATTTTTCCATTTGATCGATCTCAAAATCTCCTACTACAAAGAAGGTGAAATCGGAAGGATTACTGAAACATTCTTTATAGATCTCATGACTTCTTTTATGGTTAACCCGCGCTAATTTACTTTCATCTAATGGCTCAAAGAAAGGATAGCTTTGAGTATTGATACTTCTTACCCGATCCTGAAAGACTGTCATAGGGTTTTTTAGTCGATTCCTTATACTTTCGTGTGCAATTGAAAGAGTCTTTTCAAAGGCTTCTTCATTATAGTTAGGATCCATAAGGTGCATGTTAAGGACTTGTAATCCTGTTTCAAGGTCACTAGTACGGCTATGCATCAATATTTTTCTTACATAAGGTTCAATTGATTGGGATACAGAAACCTCTTTTCCAGCAAGTAGTTTATTAAGTTGCGAGGGTGTGAGTCCTCCCCAGCCAGATTTGTGAGAAATAGGTAAAGCTAGTTGAAGAGACGGAAGGTCTTGCAAGCTATAGGTAGAACTTCCTCCGAGAGCAACTCCCTGTAATAAAATCTGATCTTTATGAAATTGGGTTGGCTTAAGATAAACTTTTACCCCATTAGTATAAACAAGTTCTGTTAGACCTAGCGAAGCATGGAACTCTTTAGTTTCCAATTTACCAGGAGTTACAACTTTATCAAAAAGTTTTGTAGTAAATTGTGTTTCTACATAAGGAGTAATTTCTTGTTGTTGAATTTTCGCTAGTAAAGCTTGAATTTCCCCTTCTTGCGGAGGAATTAAGCCCTCTTTTTGAGGAAGCTCTATAGATACAACTTGTCCTTTATTTGGCATAAAGCGAGTCGTATGCTCCTGAAAATCTTCAAGCTTAATAGAGGGAAATATCTCTTGCGCAAATTTATAAGTCCACTCATCTTCAGGAATATCTTTTTGAAAAAGAAAGTGGTCAACATAATCTTTAATGAGATGTTTACTCTTAACTTTGGACCAATTAAAGTAATTATGCTCTAATTCTGATAGTTTATTTGCTTTAGCTCGTGCTAATTCTTCTTGAGTAAAGCCAAACTTTTCGATGCGTCTTAATTCTATTAACAGCTCTTCTAATGCGGGCATGACTTGGTTTTCTGTAACCATAACCTTTAGGTAGTCAAGATAAATAGGTTTAATGAATTGAGAAGGGCCTGCTCCTAGGTCTAATATTAGACTATCCGTTTTCTCAGTAAGTTCTTTTAACCGCATAAGCAGCATACTATAAAATAAATCTTCTACTAACAATTTGCGATAGGCAGAGGTGGAATTCAAAGCAAATGTAGGACGTTTATTAGCGATTAAAATAGCAGTTTGTGTGTTTTCAGGGTCTGGCTGGACTAGAAATTTCGGATTGTTTCCACTGAGAATACCAAAATCTGGCAATATAGGAGGACGTGGGCTACTTGCTGGAATGGAATCAAAATGGCGATGTATTAAGTCTTCTATCTCTTTTGTCTCTTTGAAGTCACCGACAGCAACTACAGCCATAAATTCCGGGCGATACCATTTTTTGTAAAAATCACGAACAAGTTCAGGGGAGCAATTTAAAATTACATCTTCTAAGCCTATTGGAAGCCGATTTGCATATTTTGATCCTTCAAAGATGGTCTTAAGCCAATCATCCATCAATCTTTGTTGTGCCCCGCGGCGGCGGCGTAATTCATCATGTACAATAGGTCTTTCAGATTCAATCGCTTCAGTAGCCATTGTTGCTCTTGCAGCCCAATCACTTAAAATAAGAAATCCTTTTTCTAAAATTTCATTTTCATCGATAGGAAGATGGAGCATGTAAACAGTATGGTCGAATGAAGTATAGGCATTAAGATCGGCTCCAAATTGACTACCTACAGATTCCAAATAATCGATCATTTCAGTTTGACTAAAATTTTTCGAACCTTTGAAATTCATATGCTCGACAAAATGGGCTAGACCCCGCTGCTCTTCAGTTTCTAAGACTGAACCTGCTTTAACAACCAGCCGTAAATCAAGTCGTTTTTCTGGCGTTGAGTTAGGGCGTATATAATACGTTAAACCATTTTGCAGCTGTCCTATAACGACTTTAGGATCTTTAGGAACATTATGTGTAGTTGATTCTTCAGCATGTATTGTCATGGCAAAGGCGTAGCCTACAAGATAGAGGGTTAAAGAAAATAGTCGCATTGTTTGATAAAAAGTGGTCATGTTAAAACCTCTCCAGTCAAATTAAAAAAAAATGATTTTACAAGAAATCGTATATACTGACTACCTAACAATTTAACCTTAACGGAAAGGTAAGCTCAAAAATGAAGTTTCAATCGCCCGAGCTTAACAAGAGTGAGGGGAGTAGGAGCTTTATTGGTTTTAATTCAACCTATTCGTCTAATTAAATTGATAAAGATAATTTAATTAAAGATTTAGCGAATAGTTGTCGAAAAGTTATATAGAGCAAAGCGTAAAAAAATCGAGCAGAAGCTTATAGCTTTCCGAAATAAATATAATATTTATATTGAATTCTTAGCCTAACTTTGGAGTTTGGTAGCTAGCTGCTTTTTCTGGGGATATAGTAGCAAAGAAACTGTTGATTAGATTTTGGGACTAGCTAAAGCTCAAAAGGATTTTTTTATAAAAAGTTAATCGAATTATTGAGGTTAGTAATATGGAGCAAGTAGTAGCAGATCTGATGGTTGAGGCACAACAGTATTTAATTCAAAGTAAATTTGATTTAGCTGAAGCTAAATACAGGGAAATTATAGCCCAATTCCCAGATTGTTATGAGGCTTATAATGATTTAGGTAGCGTCTATTTTACACGTAATCAAGTCATAGAAAGTATAGAATACTTTAAAAAAGCGATAGAGATTAATCGAGATTACAGCTCTTCTTACTATAACTTAGGCTATGCTTACTACACACTAGACAAGAAATATGAAGCAGAAAAAATTTTTAAATTTGCGATTAAGATAAATCCACAAGATTACAATAGCCTTTTGTACTTGGGAATTATTAATTACGGTAAAGATACTCCAGAAAGTTTTAGAGAAGCTAAAATGTATTTATGCCAGTCTCTTAAGACTAATTCTAATTTTGAAGGTGCTTATCAGGCCTTTTTGATTTTAGAAGTTATTTTGCAGATTGAGCAAAATTATACTGAAGCAGAAGCTCTGAGTCGCTATCTCATTCAGCTTAATCCTAATTTTCCGGGGGCCTATAATAATTTAGGGAATGCACTACAAGCCCAGTTAAAATTTGATGAGGCATTTGAAGCTTTTGATAAGGCTATAGCATTAAATCCTAACTTTGGTAATGCCTACCATAATATGGCTGTAAATATGACATGGAAAAGAAATTATCCAATGGCCTACGGTTTTCATAAAAAGTCGATACAGCTAGAACCAGACAATTTTGAACTGCGGCGCAACTTTGGCTACTTTTTATTGTTAATGGGGGACTATGAAAATGGCTGGCATGAATCAGAAGCTCGCCTTAAACCTCGCTTAGATATGGACAATAAATATGAATTTCCTCCTCTATGGAAAGGGGAACCTTTGGGTGATAAGCGTATTTTCATACGGTGTGAGCAAGGTTTAGGAGACGTATTGCAGTTTATACGATATATAGATTTGCTAAGGGAAAGGGAAAAAGAGTGTCAAATCTATATAGAAATTCCTCGAGCTTTAAAAGAATTGCTATGTAATTACCCTGGTATTGATGGTTATACTGTATTAGGGGAGTACTTACCAGAGTTCGACTATTATGCTTATTTATTAAGCTTGCCTTATTTATTTAAAACAAATGCAGAAAATATTCCCAATAAAGTTCCTTACATAGCACTGCCTAAAGACATAAATTTTCATTTGCCATGCCCTGTCGAGCATAGGAATAAAAAGAAGATAGGATTGGTTTGGGCTGGTAATCCAAGGCATTTAAGGGGATTATACCGCTCTTGCTCTATACATGATGTTATGTCTTTTTTTGATGTTCCAAATACTCTCTTTTATAGTTTGCAAATTGCTCCCCAAGCAGCAGATATCAAACATGTGACAACGGATAACGTTGTAGATTTAAGTAAGCATTTAAAAGATTTTGCCTGCACAGCGGCAGCTATTAAGCAAATGGATCTTATCATCACAGTGGATACATCGGTTGCTCATTTAGCAGGAGCTTTAGGAGCAAATACTTGGGCTATGCTATGTTATAATGCTGATTGGAGGTGGGGGATTAATGGATCAGATTGCTCTTGGTATCCTACAATGAAATTGTTTAGACAAAATGCCATTAATAAATGGGATAATGTGATCGAAGAAATTAAAAAAGAATTAATAGAATTTTGTTCTGAATAACCTCCTAACATCACAAACAAGGTCCTTCGTTTATGCTAAAAAATGATTTTTAACTAATAAAATTGTAAGAAATCAATTTGAAGGCACTGAGCGCAACTCTTAATAAGGAGGCCTTAGTGCTTTTATTCGAGTTGATTAAAATAATTGCAGTTAAATGGAAAAATCAATATGATAACAGCTTCAAATTAAGAACAAGTTTAGCTTAGTTCTGTCCTCTTTTAAAAGCACTGATAGCTCAATCGGATAGAGTACCCGGCTTCGAACCGGGTGGTTAGAGGTTCGAGCCCTCTTCGGTGCAATTTTAATTCGATATCAGCTTTCTTTTAACCCTTTTCTTTAATTTTTGTATGTCTTCTAATAAAATCAATATATTCAGTCATACGGCTGATTCCTATGCAGAAGAAGTTTTCCTACGTTTAGGTAAGGGTAAGGTTCATGCAATACTTATTTACCATGAATGGTTTAAAACAGGTGAAGTCAAAGGGGAAGATCCTGCATTTAATAATGCTAAAAAGCTTTTAGAAGAAATTTTAGAATTTACTTCATTTGAACTTTCACTCAATTTAGTAGAACCCCCTAAGATACAAGCTAATAATACAGACATAGCTCAAAAATTCTTGCTCAAGACACATGATGATTACGATACTGAATCTGTTCACATTCCAACAAGGCATGGTTATACTTTATGTATTTCCTCACAATTAGGTTGCCGGATGGGCTGTACTTTTTGTGAAACTGGGCGGATGGGATTGATAAGAAACCTGACTAGTGAAGAGATTATCAATCAGGTATTCTATGCTCGATTTGTTCTCAAATATAAATTTCGTAGCATTGTTTTTATGGGAATGGGGGAGCCTTTTGACAATTATGATCATGTGATTCAAGCGATCAAAGTTTTAACAAATGCTAAGGGGTTCGGATTTGAAGGAAAACAAATAACTGTATCAACGAGTGGGCATGCAGACAAGATCTTAAAGTTTGCCCAAGATGCTAAGTATGTAAACCTTGCTGTATCAATAAACGCTCCTACTAATTCTATTAGGGAGAAGATTATGCCAGTTAATAAACGATTCCCTCTTGAAGTATTATATGATTCTATGAAACAGTATTGTCAAATGACAAAACGACAGATATTTGCAGAATATGTATTGTTGAGAGGAATTAACGACCAGTTGGAACATGCCCAATTATTAGCTGATTATTTAAAGGGCTTAGACGTTAAGATAAATTTAATTCCTTATAACAATCAAAGTTCCCCTCGTTTCTTGCCTCCAAATAAGGAAGAAGCCAAAGAATTTGCATTGCATCTTACTTCAAATGGATACACGGTTCTTTGGAGGCAATTACAGGGGGACCAGCTAATGGCTGCTTGCGGTCAATTAGGAAACGTTTTATGGCGACGGCAGCGTCATGTATCTTCAATGGGTGTTAAATCCTAGAAACTTATGAAAAGTAAATCTACACTTATTTGAATAGACCTTTTTCAAAACTCCTTTGGAGAAGGTCTAGCAGGTCGACAGAAAAAAAGTGCAAAAGACTTATATATTTGATCAACTAATCGCAAAGGAGTCTACATATGGCTAAAGATGAAAAGCTATCACACAATATTCCTGGTTATAATCTCAGTGTTATAGGAAAGCATATTAACCTGACACAGGCAATTAAAGATTATATTGTCGGCAAACTAGATAAATTAGATCGTTTTTCCCCACGTACAGTCGAAGCTTTAATTACTCTAGAAATTTTGCGCTTCCAGCATCAAGTAACCATTGTTTTACAATTTGATCATACTAAAATTACGGCCAAAGCTGAAACTGAAGATATGTATGCCTCAGTAGATGTAGCTTTCAATCGTATCGAACGGCAAATTATTAAATATCGCAACAAAATACAAGATCATCATGGCGAACATTTAAGTGCTATTGATATGCAAGTTAATGTTTTTCGTCGTCCCGGTATGGATGAATATATGGACGATATTAATGATCAAATTGATGAGGAAAATAGTAAAGCACTTTTTGACAAATATAAGCCTCATGCTATTGTTAGACAAGAAAAGCGCTCCTTACCTACTTTGACATACGATGATGCTATGGTCAAAATGGAGCTATCACAAGATCAATTTCTTGTATTTCGCGGTCAGGAAGATCTAGGAATCAAAGTTATTTATCGCACTAATGATGGTAACTATGGAGTCATCGAAGTCGGAAAATAATCATATTCCTCAATGGAATCTCTCCTCTTTCCAAGATACTGTTTTGAAAAGACAAATTTGGCTTGGAGGAGAGCTTAAAGAGCAACTTTTTGACCCTGTGCGACAGCAATGGTTGATCGCACAGCCAGAGGAATTGATTCGTCAAGCATTATTGCACTATATGACCTCTGTCTTAGGATATCCCATAAACCTTATCTCTTTAGAAAAAGAATTAGCTCTACTACCTCATGTGCAATTGAATGCGAAAAGAATTCCACAACGTAGGATCGATATTTTGTGTTTTGGCCAAAATATCCACTCTTTTCACGAAGTTTATCCCCTACTTATGGTTGAATGTAAAGCTGTTCGATTAACAGATAAGGTTTTACAACAAGTTATCGGATATAATGACTATGTGTGCGCCTACTTCATTGCTGTTGCCAACAGTACAAGTATACAGACAGGTTGGTATGATAAACAGAAAGAAGATTACTGTTTTGTAGAAGGATTACCAAGCTTTCAGGATCTGATGAATGCCTTGCGACAGAGATGACGTGCTGTATAAGTCTCTTATTTCTCAAGTTTCTGCTTTTTACGACGCATCATTTCTAAAAGTTGTAATGCTTCTTGCGAAAATTCGACTGAATCTAAATTTGCGTTAGTAGCCATGGGGCCTTTTTTATTCACAAAGGTTGAAGATGTTTTAATAGAAACATTCGTTTGTGGCTGCCTTGGTTGCTTTGGTAAATCATCCCTATGTTTAGGATTGACAGAAGCTATATCATCCATAACCTACACCTGTTTTCAATTTTTACTGTAAATAAACAGTATACTGTCATATAGTTAATAAAGTAATAGCTATTCAGAGCCTTCTTAAAAGAAGACTCGATAGTGTAGCTGAATTAATAAATTCTCCATGGTCTTCTATTTTTAAGCTATAAAACTAAAAAAAAGAATCATGGAATAGAATCCCCACTGTATCGAGTGGGCCATAATTTGCCAAGAGTTTTATATTGGATGAGCGCTAAGGTTTATAGCTGGAAAGATAAATGGGTCATTTACTTCATTGTGCTCCTATACAAGTTCTATTATCTACTGCTGCGGATTAGAAGAGACCCTTTGCCTTCAGCCATTTATAATCGGCAAACGCCTATGAAAGGGTATGTTATAGCTCATTTTCATGGTGATGAAATCCCTTTGTTAGGAATCTGTGCTCACCAACAAATCGTGATTATGACTAGTTTAAGCCGAGACGGGGAGCTGTTAAGTCGTATATTATGGCGCTTGGGTTATCAAACTGTACGTGGTTCTAGCTCTCGTGGTGGAGTTGCTGCACTTAAAGAGTTAATACAAATTGTAAAGGATAAAGGGCTTACAGCTTCGTTAGCTGTGGATGGACCGAGAGGTCCTGCTTATCGTGTAAAGAGTGGAGTAATTTTACTAGCTAAAAGAGCAGAAGTTCCTATAGTTCCAGCAGCTGCTTTTGCCCAGCATCATTGGACATTGAAAAAGACATGGGACCAAACTGAAATCCCTTGGCCTTTTACTAAAGTTGAGCTGAGATTTGGGGAACCTTTATTTATTCCCCCTAATAGTACTCCAGCAGAGATGGAGGAGTTACGGCAAGAGTTAGAGCGACGTATATGCCGACTAAAAGAAATAGAGTGGAGTCCTTTACAAACGATTTAAAGTTATTTTTGAGGATTAAGTTAAGGTATTATGAATCAACAGGCACAACATCAAAAGACACAACATGCTATCATACCTACAAGGGCACAAGATTATCCAGAATGGTATCAACAAGTTGTTAAAGCAGCTGATTTAGCCGAAAATTCATCGGTTAGAGGATGTATGGTTATCAAGCCATGGGGGTATAGTTTATGGGAAAATATTCAACGTATATTAGATGGGCGTATCAAAGCTACAGGACATGAAAATGCCTATTTCCCCTTATTTATACCAGTCAGTTTCTTAGAAAAAGAAGCAGCCCATATAGAAGGTTTTGCAAAAGAGTGTGCTGTTGTTACTCATCATCGTCTAGAGGCAAAAGAGGGAAAGCTTATTCCTGCGGGAGAGCTAGAAGAACCTTTGATTGTTAGACCTACATCAGAAACTATCATAGGAATGTCTTTTGCTAAATGGGTGCAATCACATAGAGATTTACCTTTGCTAATTAATCAATGGGCGAACGTCGTACGTTGGGAAATGCGTACACGCGTCTTTTTACGTACCGCAGAATTTTTATGGCAAGAGGGGCATACAGCACATGCTACAGCACAAGAAGCTGAAGAAGAAACGATGCGTATGTTAGAGGAATACTGCAATTTTATTCAGGGAACGCTTGCTATTCCTATCATTCCAGGTAAGAAATCACCGTCAGAGAAATTCCCAGGAGCAGTGGATACTTATACAATGGAAGCTATGATGCAAGACCGTAAGGCATTGCAGATGGGAACATCTCACTACTTAGGACAAACATTTTCTAAAGCTTTCGGGATTGAATTTACTAACCGTGATGGACAATTAGAACATGCATACACCACTTCTTGGGGAGTTACAACTCGCTTAATTGGTGGGATGATTATGGTTCATTCTGATGATGATGGATTGCGTTTACCTCCTAAAATAGCTCCTAAGCATATTGTTATTATTCCTTTCATCACTAAACCTGAGACGGCAGACACTGTATTGCGTTATGCAGAAGAGATTGCTAAACAACTCAACCAAGTAAATTATGCAGGACATCCTGTTATCGTTACAGTGGATAAGCGTGAAATGCGTGGAGGGGATAAGAATTGGCAATGGGTTAAAAAAGGGATTCCACTCAGAATTGAAGTTGGGATGAGAGATATTGAAGCAGGAGTTGTTTCTGTAGCGCGTCGTGACTATCCAGTCAAAGAAAAGTTGATTATAGCTAAAGAGGAGTTAGCAGCAAAAATTCCTGTTATCTTGCAAGAAATGCAAGATAACTATCTTGAAGCTGCTAAGCGTTACCTTGAACAGTATACTGTTAGCGACATTAAAGATTTTGATACTATGAAAAAATATTTTACACCTAAAGATGCTGAAAATCCTGAGATTCACGGCGGATTTATAAATGGGAAATGGTGTGGAAGTAGTGCTTGTGAAGAGGCTGTGCACGAATTAAAAGTAACTATCCGTTGCTTACCGCTTAAGCAGTCACATACTGAAGGAAAATGTATTATCTGTGGATGTTCAGCAACTACAGATGCTATCTTTGCAAAATCCTACTAAAGTACGAGAGGAACTCTTTATATGAAGCGGCAAGACCTTCTGCCACCTTTTCCTTGGATGGGATATAGCTCCAAGTTAGTAAAAAAAATAGATCATCCTTATTGTGCAGGGCTTTTTACTCAAGAAGAGGCTCAAGCCAAAAGTTTACGATTGGTTCAGGCGCAAGAGGGAATGGTTATAGATGGAAACGCCTTATGCTTCTATTGGCTTGTTGATGAAACAGATGGTTTGATCGTAGATTGTCGTTTCCAGGTGTTTGGGCATTCAGCCCTGATTGGAGCCGCTCAAGCTGTTAGTGAGATGTTAGTTGGTAAAAACTATAAACAGGCGGAAAGAGTTCATGCTGACCATGTGGATCACTACTTGCGTGACCATGTGGATATGCCTGCTTTCCCAGATGAAACCTCAGGTCATCTTAACCTTGTCATAGATGCTATTTATTCCACAGCACAACAGTGTGAAGATATTATAATAGACCATACACCCCCAAGCCCTTTTGGACATGATCATGATCAACATTATCAAAATAGCCCTCATCCGCAATGGGACGTTATGTCTGTTAAGGAAAGGATAGCTTTGATAGAGGAGATTCTTGACAAGGAAATTCGCCCTTTTATTGCCTTAGATGAAGGGGGCATCGAAGTGATGAATCTCGTTGATGAGTTTGAGTTAATCATAGCTTATCAGGGAGCCTGTACTTCTTGTGCCTCTTCAACTGGGTCTACTTTAACTGCAATACAGCAAATTTTGCGTGAACGTGTACATCCTCAAATTACGGTCATCCCAGATTTCCCCGACTGGAATAGTCATCCAGAAGGGTGATTTTAAAACATGTTGGATAAATCCCTTTGGGCTTTATCCAGCAAAGTAGTATTTGGATCTATAATCTTAATAAAATTCTTTAAGGCAAAAAAGTATAGTATCTGTGCGCTAAAAACTAGTTGTTCTTAAAATTTAAAATTATCTCTTTAGAATAGGTAGTAAATTACTTGTGTCTTAATCGCCTACAATATGTGTTCGAAGTAATTTATAAATACAGACTAGATAACTGATAGAGTCGAGAGATTTAGCTGGATAAGCCTTGATTAAAGCCTATCCAGACTGTAGTTAAATGATTAATAATCAAAAGGCTTTTTTACGGCAGTTTGCAAGTACAACCATAGAGATCAGTAGGTAAATAACCTTGATAAATTGGGGCATACTTATCTCTCCTTTGTGATCTGTTCATAGAAACAATAATAAAGTGCTTTTTCCTTGTAGCAGCTAAAGCTACTGATAACTGCTGTAGAGGGTTTAAAAAGAGCTTTAATACGAGGTATATCTTACTTAGTTTTACTTTTAAAAAACAGTAAAAATTTAACACTTAGATGGTCAAAATGCTAAGAATCTAGCCATTTATACAGAGCGCAGGTTATTGCTTATAATCAGTTACTTATTTTTAAATGTTAAAATTTAATTTCCTTTCATAATCAGTAAGTTAGGCGTCTTTAAGCTGTCACCCTACGTCTAAACCCTATTATTCAATAACTTGAGAAAAATAGGGTATTTTATACCGTATTTCTTAATTATAAAACTATTATACAATTTAATTCATAAATTTGAATGAAAACATATAAAAAATATCGATAGAATATTTGAATAGTTCAACACTGAAAAGTTTTCCTAAAAAACAATCATTAATAATTAAATATGGAGAAATTTATGAATAATTCTTGTGCCTCTAACTGTATAAACTTTCCTTATTGGAATCATATTTACCCTCATCTAGATTTAGAGGACATTTGCAATGTAGCAGCTACATGTCGCACTTTAAATATGAAAGAAGGAGGCCTACCAAAAATATTACGTGTAGCAATTGAATGTTTAGCAGCTAAGGAAGACTGCAATGTCAATAATACAACTGCAGAGCAGGCACTCCAGATGCTTGTAAATCGTAGAAAAGAATTTATGAAAACCTTTTCAGAGTCGGGTTGGTTGGAATCTAGGGAGTTTCTTTTGCAATCTAGGAAGTATCTTACTGAGGCTTTAGAAAAGCATCCTAAGAGTTATTATAATAATAAATCTTTGGTAATGAGGGGTCTAAGTATAGCAGCGTCTAGGAGAATTTATGATTTTCTATCCCCTGCTTTACAGAAAGATTCTGAAGTAGCTTTAAAAGCGATTAAAACGAATCCTTATATTATGCAAACTCCAGGGTTTTCCGACTTCCGAAATAAGGAGTTTGACTTACAGGCTCTAATAGTTAATCATTGTTATTACAAATTTATAAGTCCAAAAGGAGACTTTTGGAATGGGGAAGAGTCAAAATTCGATTTAGCTCTTATTAAGAAATGTTTAGGTGCAAACTTTCTTAATTTTATAAATTTACCAGAACAATTAAGAAAAGATCCTGAATTTGTATTAAAACTAGCTGAAGAATTTCTACCTTCCCTGAATAGAGATAAATTGCCTTCATCACAAAAAAAATTCCTTAATGAAGTTATCTTAGAAATGGTAGAAGTTAATGCTCAAATACTCCTACATTTACCTGAATCTCCTATTAAAAACAAAATCTTAAACACTTGTTTTAATATTTTAAAAAGGACTCAAAAGGATCAGTTTGCCTCCTTGAGTTTTGAGGCATTCTGCAACAATCCCTCTTTATTAGAAGAAAAATTGACTATAAGTGTTTGGGAGAGCGCCATAAGAAGGCAAGCAAAACCAAAATTCGCTGAAAAGCTCTACTCCTCTATTGAAAAAGCTATATATTTCAATACATTGCTTTTTTATGATTCCAATAATCGTCTTCAAATAAAAACGGAAGATATTAATCGTTCTTATGAGTATTATAAAAATTCAATAAACAGTACTGCTGAGATTGTTTTTCAATACCATTCAGATAAATTTATAGATGATGGATGGGGAGCTGCAGAAAGGGCTTTTATGAAAAATCCAGAATTATTATTTGAATCAGGGGACACCATAACAATTGCAAAGCATTCTATTTTTGAAATAATGGCTAGCTATTTTACCTCACTAAAAGAGAATAATTTCAGCTTCGAAGATAACTTTCTTGATAGTTTAGATCACGCTTAAACTCTATTCATTATTATACAGAGAGCGGACAATTTAACTGTTTTCTTTGTTAACAGAAAAAGTTAAATTCAGCCGCGCAATATATAGATAAATCAATAAATATAAATTAATACTGAAAACATAAAAAATAAATAAATTAAAAATATGATTAATACTACAGCTTTTCTATACTATGGAGCTCATCTTAGAACAAATAGCTCAACTACTGAATTTAGATTGAAAGCCCCGGCAGCACGTGCGGTCTATCTTGTAAAGACATATAATGGGGATCCAACCAAAGAATATGCAATGCAAAAAATTAACAATTCAGTATGGGAAGCTATTGTTAAAAATAATGAATTTGCAGCTGGATATACTTACCATTATCGAATAATTGATAACGCAGGAAAATCATTTAAAAAGCTTGATCCCTATGCATTTCACAATATCAATTACGTTTTCGAGGGTTTTAAGCAAAATACAATTTCTAAGGAGTATGCTATTGATAGTGTAGTTCCTAGTTCAGAACCTTATCAGGAAAACGTTTGGACCGATTATAATTGGCTAGAACAGAGAAAACTTCAAGCTGAAAGCTCTCAAATAGGGCAAATGGGACACATTAGCAAGCCAATGAATATTTATGAAGTCCATCCCCTTCATTGGAAGAAAAAATCATCTGCAACATCGAATAATAACAATAACTACCACCATAATAATTTTAATTACCGAGAATTGGCTCCTGAGTTAGTACAACATTGTAAAGAGTACGGTTATAACTATGTCGAATTATTTGGTGTTTTCGATTATCCTTGGGAAGGTTTCAGCTGGGGTTATCAAGTTTCAAGCTATTTTGCACCAAACAGCCGTTTAGGGGGCAAAGAAGATTTTCAATACTTAGTCAATTACCTCCATAATAACAATATTGGTGTGATCATAGATGCTGTCTACCAACATTTTTCAAGTTATTATGACTTTAGTATGAAATCTATGGATGGAACAGAACTGTATGAACTCCCCCCTATCCAGAACTTCATCCTAAGCAATGGGAGGAATTTGGAGGGAGAAGGTTTAATTACGCTACGTCCCATACCAAAGAACTAATCCTTTCTAGTATTAAATATTGGGTAGAAGTAATGCATATAGACGGAATACGTTTCGATGCGGCTCGTCATATGGCTGATGATAGGGAAGATGGATGGGAGGTTATAAAGCAAGCGAATGAGATTGTGCATAATTGTAAATATAAAGGGGCATTTACAATAGCTGAAGATACCCATTCGAGTTTGCCTACAAGCTACCTTAACAATAAGAAAGAGGTTTTTGACCATCGTTGGGATTTTTCTACTAATAAAGCCTTATTCAATTGGGGAGAAGGGTATTTGAATGGGTCTAATTTACAATACAGCATGATCTCATCTATAGACTCTCAACTCAGACAAAATAATCAGATTTTAGCTTTCTCACACGATGAGAGAGGAAATAAGTTATATCGAGTTATGCGTGGTGATTTTGATAAACTTCGCTTGGCAATGACTTATATGGCTATTCTTCCAGGTAAGAAACTCAATTTTATGGGTAATGAATTTGCACAAGTGACCCCTCCTATAGGCTCCGAAACAGAGGATTCTAATCTAAGAAATCAACTGATAGATTTTAATGATAATGGAGAGGTGAAGCCAGATGCTAAAGCTGTGATTGATTGGGATAAAAATTATGAAGGGTCCCATAAAGATTTTGCTGAATTTAATAAGCACTTGAATCATCTCTATTTAAACTCTCCCCAATTATGGAGCAAAGAAGGGGAACCTGGTAAGGGTTTCATTTGGATTCAACATTCTGACCATCATAACAATGTGTTAAGCTTTTACCGAGAGGCTTCTGATGGGTCTCGTTATTTGTGTCTAAACCGCTTTACCAACGGAGAGGTTATAGAAAATTATAAATTAAATCTCTCTCATCTATACGTAAGAAATAAGTATTTAAAGCTCATTTTTAGTTCAAATCCTATGACAGATTATCCCACTCCTAAGATAGAACTAGATGTTTCTAATGGTTTTATTACTAGCTATAGTTTTAAGGTTCCCCCTTATAGCAGCTTAATTTTTGAAGAAAAAGAGATTTAAGCCATCTTCTAACAATACATAATTAATAAAAATTATACATTTGCAATAATCAGTTAAGATATGGGGAGCAAAAGGTGGAAAAAATCCATCTTTTGCTTATATAAAAAGGGTTTATCAGTTTGCCTTAGATTGAAGGTACTCTTCTAAGCCACCTTCAAAGATTTTGATTCCTGTTGGTTCAAAAGCTATAATCCGAGTCGCTACAGTTGAGATTAAATCGCGGTCGTGGCTAACGACGACGACTGTTTCAGGATAAAGTTTAAGACCAGCTCCTAGTGCCGAAACAGCTTCAAGGTCAAGGTGTCCATTTGGTTCATCTAAAATTAACGCATTATGGTCACTCAACATGATACCTGCAATAATCAAACGCGCAGTTTCCCCTCCTGATAGATGATTGACTTTTTTGAAAGCTTCATTACCAGAAAACAGCATTTTACCCAAAGCACTGCGAATATCTTGATCTGATATTCCCTCTTTACGAGAGCGTAGCCAATCAAAAGCTGTAGAATCATCCGTTTTTTCAATCAATTCTGAGTGGTTTTGAGGGAAATAACTAAAGTAGGTTTGATGCCCTCTGCTTACTTTTCCTTTATCAGCGTTAATTGCGCCTACAAGTAATTTAATTAAAGTAGATTTACCACGTCCATTATTACCGATAATTCCGATTTTATCGCCCCTATTTATTTCCAATGAAAATTTTTCGAAAACAACTTTTTCATCATAACTTTTCGACACATTTTCAATGGTTAAAATGACTCGTCCTGGTGGCTGAGGTGTTGGGGTAAAGCGTATATAGGGACGTTGAATATTTGATTTTTTTAACTCTTGTGGCTGTAGACGCTCCATCTCTCTCATACGGGATTGAACTTGGCTAGCGCGTGTACCAGAACGAAACTTGGAGACGAACTCTTGCAATTGGGCGACTTTTTTCTCTCGGTTTTTATTATCTTCTTCAATGCGCGCTCGAGCAGAAGTTTTTGCATCGACCATATCATCATAATTACCGGGGTAGGTAATAATAGTTTCATAATCGATGTCTGCTATATGTGTTGTTACAGCATTTAGGAAATGGCGATCGTGGCTAATTACAATAACAATCCCCTTGTAATTCTTTAAAAAAGTCTCCAGCCAACTAATAGACTCTAGGTCAAGGTGGTTAGTTGGTTCGTCAAGGAGTAATGCTTGAGGGTTTCCAAATAATGCTTGGCAAAGTAGAGTCCGGAATTGACGATCGGTTGGGATCTCTTTCATTTTGGCTTGGTACCATTCAGGTAAGATACCAATTCCTTCAAGAAGTGCTTCAGCATCAGATTCTGCTGTGTAACCATCTTCTTCGGCAACAATTTCTTCAAGTTCCCCTAAGCGTATTCCTACAGCATCAGTAATCTCTTGTTCGTAAAGGCGATCCCGTTCTTCTAGAGCTTTCCAAAGACGCTGGTTTCCCATAATAACTACATCAATCACTTTCATCTCTTTAAAGTCATCAATGTTTTGTTTTAAGATCCCTACACGATTCGGTAGGGTTACTGTTCCGCTATTAGGTTCTTCCACCTTCATAATGATTTTCAAAAGGGTCGATTTTCCTGCTCCATTAGGCCCAGTTAAACCATAAATATTTCCCTCTAAAAATGCAGCTGTAACATTATCGAACAGAATACGTCCGCCAAAGCTCTTGGAAATAGAATTTAATGAAATTTGCATGCGTTAAAACTTAATTGGTTACCGAATAAATAAAAAACGATTTTGTGTGAATAACATCGATTCTATCGAAATAAAACCTTTTTTAAAAGCAATAATCAATAGGTCTTCAGCGAAATCCTTTTAGCTAAGATCTATCAGGGCGTTCTATAAGAAGCTATACAAGGGGTCTAATAAGTTGTGTAAAAGGTATTTTAGCTATTTACTGCTTATGATTTAATACTCAAGCCTCTTTTCTGTTAACTGCTTGTGATTCAAATATTTTTACTATTTTAACAAACAAATATGAAATGGCATGTAACTTGCATTCCATAGTCACAGATTCGCAAGAAATATAAAGGCTAAACTCCCAGCAAGCAGTAGTTCCTATGCCAAATGAAAATAAAAATCAGAGTTTCGAGCAGCAGAGGACTCAAACTCATCCTCATTCAAAGTTTCAGGCAGAATCTTCAGCTGAGCTAAAGCATAAATCAGAAGGTTTATTCAAAGAAAAATATAGTTTTTCATTAAGCCGCCTTAAGTCAAACGATTCAGGAATAAATTTTGCTCAAGACAATGAGAGTAAAGCTTTTTTATCAAATGCCCTCCCCCTAAATACTTCCAAGCGGTGTATTCCCAAAATCGTAAGCGAAGGGCATAGCAAAATGGAAGAATTGCGTAATCGTGTACTAAGTCAAGTTGAAATTCAATTGAAGATTTCCCTTAGGGAGGAGATCACTAACGTTAAGTTAAGGCTTCAACCCTCTTATCTAGGCTGGGTCAAAATCCAATTACAATTTTCTGCTGAAAAATTATGTGTCACCTTTGTTGTGGATAATCAAAGTGCTAAAGAATTATTGCAAAGGAGCGCTGATGCTTTGCAAAAAGTATTATTAGAGAAAGGGTTTCCTCCACAAGCACTAGAAATTACCTTTGAAAACCCTGAAAAAATTTCGAATGAAAGCTTGCAGCCTCTCAAAGATTCAGAAAATTTAAATTTAAATGAAGGATCGAAGAAAGCTCAGCTATGGACCTCACCACTCTCAATTATTACAGCAAGGATTGAGGATGAAGTCTCTGAAGAGACCTATAATGTGCGCAGCGACAGAAGTGATGTAGCTGCTAAAACACAAGTTGTCAATATTGTCGCATAGAAATCGCCAAAGGAGTCGTCGTTATGGTTAAAGCCACTCAAGCAGCAATTAATAAGTTAGTTGGAAAAAATCCACAATCTATACAGGACAAAATTTCTAAGGATAAGTCTATCAAATCTGCAAAAAATAAGGAGCTTGGTCTCAAATTTGCTAAACAATTAGATAAGGCAGCATCTGGCAAAGAGCAGGAAGCTATTTCTGAGCGTGAACGCTTTAACAAGATTGTAGAAAGGTCGCAGCGAGGAATGGAAGAAAAGAAAAAACGAGGCGATAAGCTCGACAAAGATGACATCCTTAAACTGTTAATGGCACAGATGAAAAACCAAGATTTAGAAGGAACGAGTACGGAAGCAATGATGAACCAGATGTCAGCTATGGCAAGTGTTGAGCAATTGACGAACTTAAGCTCTAGTATGGAGAAGATTGATAATCGTCTAGCTACAATGGAAGCTACAAGCTTGCAAAATCGCCTTGTTTCATTTGCAGGAGACGATTTTTACTCTGATGATCCTACATTCTATACACAAGAAGTTATGGGAATTACTAGAGGTAAAGAGGGGCCTGTATTGCAGCTTGATAGCGGTAAACAGATTAAGCTCGACGATATCAAAGATATTTACGGCGATCCTATTCGTCAACAAACTTCGATCAAGCAAGAACTGCTTAAATATGCAAAAGACATGGTTCGAAACGAAAGGCCCAACCCTGAAGTAGAGGGGGATTTCATACTGACTCTAAATGATGGAACGCAAAAAGGGGCTGACGTCAATGCTTCTGTATTCAATCAATATCTTGAGGAAGTAAGCCGACAAGTTGCTAATTTAACGACATTACAGCCTAGCCAGCAAGTTGTTGTTACTAAGAAAGATGGCTCAAAGCAGCTGGTGGAGCAATTTATCTTAGAGGCACTTTCTTAAAGAGTTAAACAGATTAAAAAATAAAAAAGATAAATATTTAGGAGAGACAACATGAGCAGAGGGATGTGGACTGGAGTATCGGGTCTTCAAGTTATGAAGAGCAAGATGGAATTTACAGCAAACAATGCAGCTAATGCTGCCAGTGTAGGCTTTAAAAAATTCAATGTGACCTTACAAGATGCTAGCTACGATCTTTTAAAGAGTGCTTCACAAGGTAGAGGGAATACTGGAGGTACAAATCCAGTAGAAATTGGTATGGGAGTTAAATTAGGTTCAGTTTCTAAAATAATGACACAGGGACAATCGATCTCTACAGGCAGATCGCTTGATTTTATGATTAATGACTCTAACTCTCAGCATTTCTTTGCTCTTAAAAATGGTGGCAACTCAATCTTACTGACACGTAATGGGCGATTCAATTTTGATAAAGAAGGATTTTTAGTAGACTCCTTAGGAAATAAGGTGCAAGGACGTAATGTAAGTCCTGAGACTCAGGTTGAGTCTGCAATCGGTGATATTAAAATATCCGCTTCTGGTATTAATGCATCTGCAACTACAGGAGTAGAGTTTGAAGCTAATCTACCAGCCTTCGAACATGAAAAGAAAATTAATGAAAATAGTTTGGCTTGGGAGCTCTTCTCTGGCGGTGAATATTTTGGAAAGATGAATGCGGCTATCGTCAGTGGCGGTGGAAAAAGAGAAATTTATGGTAGTGGCTATTATCAAGACAGTAAGTTAATAAAAGGTTCAGGAACACTAGCGGGTGCCGTTGTTACATTATCCGCAGCCGATGCAAATTTAGTTCTAACAGCGGGAGATAGTGCATTTAAGGTTGGTAATACAGTACAAGTATCAGATGGTACAGTTACCTTACAAAAACAGATTTCAGCTATTGGTGCAGCTGGACAAATTACACTTGCTGATGCAGCAGGTTTGACTCTAGGTGCTGTAACTATTAAGAATATGTCAAATAGTGCTGGAATTAGAGGAACAAACGCAGCTTCAACTTCTACAACAGCGACTGTAGGGCTATATGATGACGTATTGCGCAGCCAAGTAGCTATGGTTGACAATCAAGGACGTTTGGTTGCTAGTTTCTACCGCGTATCCTCCTCAGTTCCTAAAAAATTCACTAATGCTACAGTTGCAACCACTGCCGTCGGAAATCCAAACATTAAGATTGGAATAGGCGAATTTACTAGCATGGATGATCTAAGAGGCTTAATTGAGCAGACCTTAAAAGATAAAAGTTTAAGTGCTGCAGATCCCACAACTGATAATGTTCAAGTTTCAATTGATAAATTTGGAGCTATAAGTGTTAGTGGTACCGGTTTAGCAAGTACATTTAGCTTGGTTGTCAACCAAGATAATACTGAAATGCGTGATCGTCTCGGGGGATTATTATTTACGGGAACTGCAAGTCAAACTCAAGCTCTACTCAATGCTAATGGACAAGTAGAAAATTCTGCTACATTTGGAGCTCCTCTTTATGCAGCTAGAGCAGGTGCAGGTTCAACTCAAGCTTGGTTTAATGCTGCTGGTTTACAATCTTATGGATATAACTCTACAAACGCAGCCACAGAATATGGTGAACCTGCTGGATTGCGCCTCAGTAGTAGCGATAATGGTGATCTCTTTGGAGTAATTGAATTGACATTAACTAACGGCTTGGGAGTTAGCACATCTCGCCAGTTTAAATGTGTTCCACGTAACCCCGATAAAGGGGAGTATGAGTTTACGACTATGGGTGAGCTTTCCATGCTTATCAGTTCCACTCTACAAGAGGAAAATTTCTCTTCACAAGTAGATGCTTTAGGAGTGCTTAAAGGGGATACAGGAGCTAGCTGTAATATTGTAGATGGTCGCCTGGTAGTTGCAACATCAGCAGGTGGATTCGATAATCTCACGATCAAAGCTAAAAATACAGTAGTTAACTCAGGGCGCTCTGATGCAGTTAACTTTGAGGCTGTATTAGGAGAATTAGCTCTCGGAGTAAATGGAAAGAAAGGTGTTTCCAATAAGATGATTGAAGCTGATCAGGCTGTAGGTTCTGCTACAGGGATTTACGATAGTCTGGGAGGATTTCATAATTCACGCACTCTTTTTATACAAGATCGCAGTGCTGGGTTAGACAATGTTGAGTGGAAGTATAAAGTTAGTTTAGATGCTAATAAAAATGGTTTTATTGATAGTGAAAAAGACTCAGAAGCGTATGTTAAAACTTTTAATACTATCTCTGATCAAACAGGAGCACGCGGTGTTTTAGGATTTGATCCAGATAATAACAATCTCTTTGGAGATGGCCAAGGTGATGTCCGTTACCGTAGTACAGGGGTCTTAAACTTTACAACCTTAGGCAATTCAATTGAATCAGCTAACTCTGAAATTAAATTAGACTTTAGTAAGATTACCTCTTTTAGAGGAAGAGGTGGAGTCTTTTCCCAAAAAATAGATGGCTTCCCAGGGGGAGTACTATTGGATGCTAAAGGGGAAACAAATACCGGTTATATTGTTGGAATTTACTCCAATGGTGAAGAAAGGGTTATAGCAAAGCTAGGGTTAACTAAGGTTCAAAATCCGGAAGGGTTAGAAAGCGTAGGATCTTCTTGCTACCGTCTTACGGGTAATGCTCAAACTGTTGACGGTATATTCACTATTGATGCCGCAGATGAAGCAAAAGGAATGTCAAGACCTAAGGTCCAATCTAACACACTTGAAGCTTCTAATGTGGATATTCTTGAGGAATTAACAACAATGCTCACAGATCATCGTGGATACAGTGCAAACGTGAAGGTTATTACTCAAAACGATGAGCTTGAACAAGAAGCTATTTCATTAGTTCGCTAATAAATAATTTAAAGGGAGGGATGTATACCCCCCCTTTAAATTGATAGAAATTAAATAAGAGAAGTGAGAATAGAAGCCCTCCTTCCATATTATGGACATTTTAATCAGTAGTAACATCATGAATAGTCCTTTAAATATCACCGCTCAAAAGAATATCTCTCAATCCTTAGACTGTGCTGTCAAGTCTGTAGGTGGATCATCTGACAAAGAAACTTCCTCATTTAAGGACGTCTTGCACAAGCTAGATCAAAAAGCTAAGTCAACTAAAATCGACCATACGCAAAAAGCTATTTCTGAGGCTGAGGATGTTCAAAAATCTGAAGAGGAGACCTATGAAACTTCAGAAGGCCAATTTTCTAAAGCAGAAAAAAGAAATGATACTAAATCCCAAAAAAGCAAAAAAATAGAGCAAAAAAAGGTAGCCTCTGAAAATACATCTTCAGAAGTTGGTGCTTATGAGCTACAAGCTACGGTCCAAGAAGTGTCTTTCAGTAGTGAATTATCAACAGCTGTTAGGGATGATGAAGAGTTGGATGAAGATATGAGTCTTGAATTAGATGGTAGTGAAGATTCTGTAAAAGAAAATGAATTTATAATGGAAGCTTTAGAGGAATCTCAAGAGCCGCAGGAAGAAACATCTGTAAATGCAGCTTTAAGTCAAAGCCAAGTAGTTGCTTCATCTCTGGCTCCCTATCTTCCACAGCAAGAGAATATCCAGATAGAAGAGATGACTACTGAATCATTGCCCTTCGATTATGCCGAGGCGAATGATAGAACTGATATGGCCTTAGTAAATGAAAAAATGACTTCATTTTCAGAAAAAGAAGTAAAGGTTGTTTCACCAGAACAAAATAGTCTAGAGGCTCCCTCATTTTCAAATGAATTGCCTACAGATAATGGTAGTCTTCCTAAAAATAGTTCAGAGGATAAGTTTGAAGTTGAGCTTCAAATGCAGGATCGGGACGATGTTGCTTTAAATCCAAGCCCTGTACAAATTAATACTTCAGCACAAAAAAATGTAATTTCCAGTGAAGATAAGACAACTTATGAGTTGTTCAAGGATTTAAAAGGTTTGAGTGAACAGACTCAACAAGTCATGGATTTTTTACAAGCTGAAACTGGTCAGCAGGCTTCTCCTTTAATAGAACTTTCCTTAGAAGGGCTTGACTTAGATGACATAGAAGATTTAGCGCTGGCTCCAGAAATTATTGAAGATGAAGTATTGGCTCCATCTCCAGCAGGTGTGCCCGCTAGAGAATTAGATGAAGTAAGTGATAGTGATGTAGATTCAAAAGTTCGTACAAATACAGAAGTTTCTGAGAAGCAGATCTACTTTGAAGAGAAAACAGAAGCTGTTTTACCATCTGTTAAACAGCCTGTAGTAAATTTACCTGTAGTTGAGAGTCCTACCCCAACCTCTGCAGAAAATTTAGTTGCATCGTCCGTTAACAGGGAAATTAAGCAGAACGGAGAAACTGCTTCGAATTCAGGACAAACTGTTAGTCAGTCGAATGAATCTGCTGTCGATAAGTTTGAGCAATTACGCGATGCCGTTGTTAAAAAAATAGAGTTTCAACTTAACTTGATGTCCTCTCGTCGTAAGATCAACGAGATCGAAATGCGTCTTGATCCTGCTTATCTAGGAAAATTACGTGTAAAATTATCCTTAGAAGCTGGAAAAATGACAGCTATGTTAACAGTTAGCAACCAAAGTGCTAAAGAGTTGCTTGAATCTAGTAAAGCGACATTGCAAAAAGCTTTAACAAATACAGGAATTGATGTTGAAAATGTGCAAGTTGAGCTAGCTCAACAGGAATCTTTCAAGGGCGATTCTCAAGGGAAACGACATGTTTCAGTTGAAGAGTGGAGAAGTTCCCGAAGATTCAGACAATCTTTCCGTACCCTAGATGGAGAAAAAACTTCAACTGATATAAATGAATCAGTATCAGTTGCTAGCGATTCCCTTTTAAATGTCGTTGTTTAGTTGACTTTATGTATTTTACCTACTTCTTGCCTAGCTAGAGCTTTGAAGTAGGTCTATTTATGAAATGATTTGCTTCTATACAAGTTCAACTGAACTTAGCCACATTCTTTGCCATCTATCAGCTAGTATTTGATAAAAGCCTATACTATTACAAACTCGTCTTATAACTAAGCAACAAGGAGTTGTGTAGCTCAAGAAACTGGTTCTTGTACCAAGTCGACTTTAATACAGGAAAGTCAAAACTGGCATTCAGCTAAGCGCTTCCCATTGTGGCAAATAACTTTTGTAAAGGGCTACCTTGGTAACGAGCTGCTTTTTGAGGGTAACCATTCAATATATGTTCTAGATAGAGCTTTTGCATTTTTTCAGGCCCTTGAACAGCAAACCATTGTTTTAGAAGATCTATTTCCTCCTTACTAAATTGCGATTCTCCGTTCAAGAATTTTACTTTGGTTATTTTAAATAAGATGTCTAATGGTGGTTTTTTCTTATGGTCATTATACCCAAGTGTTAGGTTGTAATAATCAGCGCTATTGTAATGGTGAATAGCTTCTTCCTGGCTTAGTATAGTGACTTTTGAATCTTTGATAAGTAGGTGATGAAAATCGATTCGACGCTGTCCAAGTAGCGCAAAATGCTCTTTTTTATCGGTCCACTCAAGCACATTGATACTCAAATCGATACCTTCAAATGCTGAAGTGTAAGCATTTAGTTTATTATCTCTTTCTAGATAGCTCTTAAGTGGGAAGACAGGGCATTTATCTTTTTCAAATCCATGAGTACGATCACTTATAGACTCACTACCAGTTCTGCGATCAATCTCTTTAAGAGCTTCTGCAAAGGAGGGAAACTCCTTTAATTGTGAAGATTTTACAAACCCAATGGTAATATTTCCTTCTTGTACCATCTCTTGTACTTCAAGCTCCGTTTCTTTTTCAGTTTCCGTTTGAGTTTCCTGTTCTACTTCGACAGTTTGATCATCTTCTATTGCTTTAGGAGGATTTTGCAAATAAGCGGGGAGAGCATTTTCTATTCTCTTAGTAAGCAGCTCCACTTCTTGCATGTATTGCTCTTTGTGGAAACCCAACTGCTCTAGCCAAGGCATTTTATTAAATATGGTCTCTAGATGGGATAGGCTCTGCTTTCGGTCTTCTTGAACTACCTTTTTTGACTCTATTTCTGTTGTCAATGTGCCATAAAGCTCTTTAGGGCTGAAAATAGAGGGCTTAATCCATTCAGTTTCTAAAAATTTAAATATCTGTTTTCTTGCTTTTGGTATAAGCTTTTTGTTTAGTAAGGCCGTCAGTAAAATTTGCTGTGGAAGATTAGCGAGTTCCTGACGGAGCGCTTTATAATTGTCACGCCCTTGTTGAGAAGCCTGATTCGCTATTACAAATTTTAAGATTGAATCAAATTGTATTGCAGCACCTTTCTCTAAGCCTAAGCGTTGCCGGATAATCTCAGCTACTTCATCACTAATGAGGAATCGAACACGTTGTAATTTTGCCAAGCCTCGTAAGCGCCAAACACTCTGTAATAGATCGCGTAAGAGCATGTTTCGTCCGATCGTTACCAGACTTATAGCATCTCTTTTCTGAGGAACATCGGCTCCTGTAGTATGACTTTGGTCGAGGAATGTAAGTCGCTCTTCTGCTGGTTTATTAGATTGAGCAAGAGGGAGTTCGGAATGCCCATCAGTTATCGTTTGCGCTCCTTCCTTATCGTAGAAGACCACTTCTTTACCATTTATGGTAGCTACTTTATGGGCTATATCAGAGTTACTTCCTTGCTTAAAGTAGCCCCCCGCATCACTGATCATATCGTAAGAAATAGATTGGGTTTTAAGCTGTTCAAGCATCTCTTGTGTAGAGCCTTCCTTAATTGAAATCGCGTTAGTGCGGCTATGCTCCCAAAGGATGGAGAGGGTTTTAGCATCCGTACCAAGCTCAGGTTCAGCCTTTAACTTGTGATGCATACTTGAACCATTCCAAAGGGTTCCTGTAAAGCCTGCAACTTTGTTGAATAAAGCAACTAAATTCTGCGGGTTACAACTCAATTTTTTTTCAAAATAAGCCATCTGGGGTAGAATGGTATAAGTGACGAAGTTTCTTTTACTTGTAGGGCTATTATTAATGCGTTTTGTTAATTCATTAATATGCACAGGACGGTAGTTAAAAAGGGGTATATCAAGAGTCCCTTTTAATTTTGCAAATATTTGCCCGGCAGTAGTCTCTTTTAGCTGTATTTTTCCTCCAGATGTTGCTATCTCACGCAAAGCTTGGTCTTGCAATAATTTGATTTGGTTTTCAATGATCTCGGTTGTAACCCCTTTCTTCATGTAAGTTTGGAAAGTATAGTTCATTGTGATATAGGGATTGGAAAATTGGGAACCTGAATTAGGGGTGTTTGCAGCTGAAAAGGGGATTGCTAAGACACCTTTTGATTTTTCTTCCAATCCATACTTTTCATCGCAAATACGTGTTAGAGTATAGGGTAGTAAGTGGGAGATTTGCTCTCCAGCTAGTGCTAGGATATTTTGCATCTCTTCATCTAGTGAATTATAAAACTTCTGGGCACTAGTCATATGGTCTACGTCTCTGCATAGGTAATGCATTAAATCAGTGTTTTGAACTTTGTCCAATTGGTTAATGAATGTATGTACTTTGTTTGTAAGGTGCTTTGACTCAAAAGTCATAGTAGTCAAACGTTCAACAAAAGCTGATGCTAAGCGCGGTTTGATCTCTTCGTGGTACAGCTTTTCTGTTAAGCCTGGAGCCTTTAAATCAGGATTAGGATCCGTTTCAAGGCGAGCTAAAAGCTTTAATTCAGGTTGTTCATAGAGTAAAGCATAGAGTTCCGATAACAATTCTACCTCATAGACTTGAGGGGATAATTGGTTTCCGCAGCTAAAGCTGACTTCATGCAAGACATTTAACGCAGTATCCGCCTCATCGATTAATGGATAACCCCTTTGACTGACCATAGTAAGGATCTCTCGCATGATTTGGAGTTCGGCTGGAAGCGTATCATCATTGTTAGATTGATTGAAATGCTCAGCGCAGCGCTCAATAAACTTAAGCATTAAGCACTGGACACTTTTACTGGTCATAATCAGGCATTCTTTACTTTTTTGGATATCCTTTAGATCCTCTAAAATAAATTCGAGCGATCTCTTTGTAAACTGGGTGTTCCTATCAAATGAAAGGGATTGCAGTGATTGAGAAAAAGCGTCTCTTAATGTATTTTGGGTGTCTTGAGAAACACTTTCAAATAGTGGCTCAGGGACGATAATCATCGAGAGATTTTTTCCATCAGCTCGCATGAGACCAAGTAGAGGGAGTAAAACTTTTGATTTGCCTGAACCCATAATCATCTCCATAATAGGGTTCATATCTCCTTCTTTCAAAAATTTTTCTAGCTTTTCAACCTGAGAAGGGCGCATTGTGATGTTCGCAAAATATTCAAAAGCGAGATAGGCGGGGCGCTCCAATGGATTGTAGGACCTTTCACTTAGCATTGTTTGAGCAAATTCGTTTATTAAATCTTTATATTCGGGGGTATTTTTGTCATCTATTTTGCTCAATTTATTTAGGATTATTTCTGAGCGAGTCCTTTGCTGTGAACGTGTCGCGTATAGTAAGTAAGTCCCAATCTTTTCACCTAAATCATTTAAACTAGATTCATCTAAAGTAGAATTTCGGTGAAGTAAGCTTAGCAAATCTTTGCGTGCAAAGGAGACAATCAATTCTTCTAGAGTCATAACTTTACGTAAGCCACCCCATGTCTCTATTTGCTCTAGGCTTAGTTGTGTTTTTAGATCGGGTTGTTTATTGGCTAGCTCTAAAATTTCACTTCTTAGAGACTCTAATTGCTTTTGGTCGTTTGTTTTATCCCGAAGTAAGATTTGTATAGCTTGTTTTAGACTTTCCTCAGTTGTTGTGTAGGTTGTCATTGAATTTTGCTTTTGATACTCGGTAAGGTCTCTCAATAAGCGTTGCCCTTCCCGTTCTTCAAGAGGATTATCTTTGTTACGGGTCTGTAGTAGATCTATTAAACCTTCAGTATTTTCTAAAATTTCTTGTTCTTTATATTCGGTAAAGCAATGACGCTGTCTGGATGCCTCAGAAAAAGCAGGAACTTGCGGTAGGCTATATTGTAATTG
Source organism: Chlamydiales bacterium (assembly GCA_029240075.1). GTDB lineage: Bacteria > Chlamydiota > Chlamydiia > Chlamydiales > JARBTQ01 > JARBTQ01. The sequence continues at coordinate 24,953 of JARBTQ010000015.1, read as the reverse complement.
AATATTTGGCAGAACAAAGGGTTTTTTATCTGGATGAGGACTAGTCAATCTCTCTAAATTTTTATTTTGAATAGGGATTGAGTGATTAAGCTTTCGGTTAGTTAGCCAATTTATCGCTATACTTTCTACCTCCTGTTTCCATTTATCTATAGCTCTTTCACCATTTACAAGGGTAGCTTGGTAGCTACTGATTGGATCAGGGAAAGCTAATGGATTTTCTAAGATGGCTTCAAAGAGATTGGCAATTCCATTAACTTCATCAGGCTCTGTAGTACGCATAAATAGCAGGGATTGTTTAAGACGCTGTTTTTCAGCTTCGCTCCCTTTTCTTGCTAGCTCATAATAATAAAGGAAATGATCCCCAAGCTCTCTATGAGTACGTGTCAATAAAACATGTGAGTATGGTTTTCTCATGTACTCTACATAGACTTCCGGAACTTTAAAACCGTGAAGACTATTGAAAATGTTTTTTGTGCGATCTATCTTAGCTAATGAAACCTGTAATGCTTGCTCTTCAATAAACCTAGCTATCTGAGTTTCTTCTATAGGCTTCAGTTTGAATGTAGTAACATTGCGATAATGGTTTAAGTAAAGTTCGTAAAGGTTAGCAAGGATATTGAGTTTTTTCTTAGAGATCTCCTTTTGATGAGAAAGATCATTCTTCAGGAGAAGGTACTGTGCATACAGTTGTACGACAATACTATTTCCACTTTTATCACCCGTAATATCTGTGATTGTAGCTACTTTTTCTAAAAGACTCACTTCAGAGGGGGTATAGGCGCTTAGTTTTGCACCATATTTTCTTAGATAATAGGCGGCTTTTTCATATTCCTGAGCTGTTCCCAGTATATAGGCTAAGTAGATATTAGCTTCGCGCGACTTATTGAAGAGTTTGCCATCCTTTTGAATCTCAAAAGTTAAATATTTTTGTGCATTGGTTTGCTCTCGTCCCAGCTCGCGATCCATGTCGTAACGGGGAAGCAAAACTTCCCTGTTCTCGGGAGCACTTAAAGTTTGTTGTGGAAGCAATACTGTACGCTGTCCTTGTTTACTTTCTAGTAAGATAAAGTGATGGTGTACACCTAATTCAGGGATAGAATCTTTTAAGTTAAGAAAGTAGTTTGGAAACTGGTTACAGGTTAATCGGTCCTGATTTAATGGATCGACTTTGAATGAAAGGTTAAACCGAGGAAGCTCAATAGAGACCAGGACCCCTTTTTCATCATACCACTCATGGGTATAGCTAGGATCTTCAAATTTAGCCATAATAGGGGAGGGTTTACCTAATTTTAGGTGATCAGAGAGCCGAATGACTTCACTAGCTTTAAAATAAGAGGCTTCTTTATCTAATACCGGTTCCTTATATTTTCCTTGGAGCTCTAAATCCTTAAGCTCTATTTCAAATATTACTTCAGAATAAAAACCTCTTTTTTTAGTATGTTCCTCTTTTAATTTTTGCAGCTGTTCCTGTTTAACTTTTTCAATCTCTTGTGGTAGATTTGGACCTTTAATAGGGTGAGCTGTAAAAGTATATTTAATCTGTCCATCTTTAAGATCTTTGGCATAAATTTTCAGTAGATCATCTGATGTTTGATCTAAAGCTTGCCAATGGGAATAGTGATGCGTTAAATACCGACTTCCTAGGTAGCTTACTAGTTCTTCTGAGTTGCGTTCTCCGAGAAACATATTAGCTGGTATATAGCGATACCACTCTCCATTAGATCCTAATAACTTTTGATCAACTATAATATGGTCATTTTTCATGTGTACAAGGGTTTTGATTCCTTGTTCATCTTCAAATTCATAGATATCTCCAGATAGGTAGCAGCCATAGTTCACATTGGGGAATAACTGTACGAAAAGGGGGTTTTGACGCATAGAGGCAGGTAAGAGGACTGCAGATTCAGTAGAGATTAACTGGGAGCGAATGGGATAAAGAGTATGGCGATTATCGATAGTGGAAAAAGCTGAGGTTTCACCCGGTTGTACCTTTATCGTCCATTTTTGATCCTCTTTTATGTCTGGTCTTAGTGTTCTTAAAATACGATTTAGTAGAGCTTGATCCGGAGCCCCTTTTTCAAGTAATTCTTGAGTTTGCTTTATATGAGTCATTACAGCTTCGCATGCTTCTTTGTAAGCTGCAGGATCTTCACTATATTTACTATTGATGCTATTTTCTTGGATGTAGATCGATCCTTCCATTAAGATTGCAGTCTCATTCTCCGTCAGTTTGTCTTTGTGACTAAATTGCGCAAGTAGCTCAGTATAGATCAAAACTTTTATATCAGCTTCAATCCCTTGGCGATGTAGGAGATTTTCTAAGTTTAATAATGTTGAGCAATAAAAGTCTTGTTGAGGGCAAAAGTCTTTTAACTGATGAGCCATTCGCAGTAGAAATAAAGCAGTTTGAATCTCATTTTCTTCTTTAAATTGCTCATAGTTTTGTTTAATAAACAGGGCAAGTTTTTCAGAAATTCCCTCTATGGCCAGAGCTTTTTCCAAGAAATTACTCTGAAAAATGGATACATGGAGTAAAGTTTGGTAATCTCTTTCTTTTAATTTTTCTGGATGCTTCGTGAAATATTCCAAAGCTTCGATTAATTGAAGTTCTGGGTTTAAGAATAAGTGAAGGAGTCCTTGGATTTCTTCATTGGGAAGATCTATTTTTAGAGATTTAATATCTGTATTTATTAACTCTTTCTCGCTAAGGTTGTAATATCTATTCATAAGGTAAGAGGTCACCTGGCTAATAGCTTTATTAGCAATCGTAGGGTATTGACTAGCATAGCGGAGATAAGTTTTGTTTTTAATTTCCTGAACCGCTGTCTGTTTTAGAATATCATTTGTCACACCAGTAAAACTTATCTTTACGATTGAGTGCTTGTCTTTGTCTTCAATTTTAAAACAGGGTTTAAGATCGCTTTGACGGTCGAGAGATTCTAGGGATCCTACGCTAGATTCCTCTAGAAATTCACACATTAAGTGAGTATCGCGCATAGCTTTTATCCAATCTGGTAAGAAGGAGCTACTGTAGATATGGGCATTCTGAGCAAATTTGGGTAATCTGGTAAACTCAGAGTTATTTTTGATTATAAGGTCTATTACGGAGGGGAATTCTTTGCGTATAAAATCTTCAAATGTGATAAGGGAGGGGCTAGAACCTGTTTCATGAAATTTTAGTTCTAAACCAATCGTGTCAGTGGCGGCAGATGGATCATATGATTGCCCAGACCATTCTTTAGAAGTAGTATTATAAACCACAAAGGTGGACCCGATCTTTATGTCTCCAAACTGCCTTTTATTTGCTTGACTGATTCGTTCCATCTCTCGTTGCATCTTGGCATTAGAGAAAGTTTTAAATAAGTTTTTTTTATTCTCTTTCCCTACGGTTAGTTTTCCAAGCTTAGATTTAGGGTGACCTAGGCGACACACTATCTGTTGGAGATATAAAATTTTCTGAAGTGTATAAACTTTTTCTGGAAAGATGATATGGGGTTGAGTAATTGTAAAGCAACTTTTTTTAAACAGGTCTGCTAATTGCCCTAATTTAATAATTAAGGATTCAGCTTTCTGAGAATTGCTTGTAATGGCTTTATCCCAGAAAGGTTCATCTAGACTTAACTCAGTTATAATGTCAACTAGCCCTTTATACAAAGAGAGATCGTCCTGCTTTGCCCATGCTTGCTCTGCTTGTGAAATAATTAAACCTAGGCTCTCTTCTATCGTAGCAGGTGATTTTAAATTAACTTGCTTAAGGCTTTCTATAGTTTGTAAGTGAGGTTGAGTTAAAAGCTTTTCTGTATTTGATGATGAAGCGATTTCATGTAAAGGTGAAGGTAAGGAGTGTTTATTGGAAATGAGAGTATCACTAGTTGGCAGTGCATATGAAAAGTCTTGCTGAGGGGCATTGCGTTGATAACGTAATTGGGCATAGGAGTGGATCCAATTAGATATATCTTTTAGTGGGCCCTGTACACTTTGAATATAGAGATCGCTGACAAGCCCTTTTTCTTTTAGAAGGACTATAGCTCGGCATAAATTTTGGTGGCTTTTCAGAATAAGATTCCACTCTCTAAAGGTTGGCTTGCCAGGATGCTTTTTAACATAATCTGTAAGTGATTGAAGCTTGATATCGCATTTAAATCTTTTATAGTCATTTAAGCTTAATTTAGTACGCATAAAGGCCATTAAGGAGCGCCATGAGCAAACTCCAGAACGCTGAGGACTCATCATGAGTTCAGGATTTATTTTTAGATTATGGTTCTCAATAATCTCTTTAGGCTGCAATAGGTTTTGTAATCCCTGATAAATATCTTCATCATCATATTCTGTTAAAATAGATCCTTCCGGCAACTCTGCGTATGAATTAGTTTCACGCAAGGCCTCTATAAAGTGGGGCGATTCAAGCCTTTCTTTGGTAATCCCTGTCCATTCACTGTAGCTTTGGTATTTTAATTTGTTTCCATGCTTTGCCTGCAAATGATGCTCAATACCTGCTCCTGTATTGTAAAGACGGAAGGTCGCGGTTTGATCTGAATGAGGAATAATTTCGTAGTAAATAGCATGCCCACTCGGTCGACCTGTCCATCCACCCATAAGTAGAAGTGATTTTTGTTGCTCAAAACTTTCAGTTATTTTTTGCTTAACTTTACCAATATGTTTCTGCAAATTTTCTTGTTCTGAATTTAGACTTCTTGTATAAGAAGATGCCTCGGGCTTCAAATGTATCGCATTTGCAAGTTCATCGATAATAGTTTCTAAATGAGAAGCCTGTGATGAGATTTTTGCATTCGTTTTTCCTCCTAGGTAGTCGCGTAAATAACCAACAGCCTCTTTTGCATGTCCCCCTTCTAACTCTGAAGAGTTACCAAATTCGTCCGCATGAATATGGAAAATTAATTTTTCATTGGGAATAATATGAGATTCTACAGGTTTGAATGTATATGATTGGGCAATAGGGTCATTTTTATTTTCAATTGCAATAGTTTCTTTGTCCTCAAAAATCTGTTCTTTCGCAAATTCTTCTACAAGAACACTTCCCGATAAAACTTCGTTTAATTCGTAAAGAACCTTTTTATTTTTAGTAGGTTCTAAAGCTAGCAATAGCTCTTTGTCAATTCCATCTGCCCAAGTCCCTTTATTCTTTGAGATATGCACTAATCGATCATAAATTTGAACGATTCTCTGATATTCATTTTTTAATAATTCTCTGCACTTAGGATTGTTGATATAATCGATTACCAATTGCCGTGCTTTTGCTTCATCATACCAGGTCCCATCATTGAAGATTTTATTTTTAATTCGCCCTAAATTAGTAAAGTTTATTCTTCCAAATATGTTAGACATGTTTAATCTGGTAGAATTAGGAGCTTCACCTTCTTGAATGTCTGGTTCATGTAAATTTTTTAGTAAGTTGTCGATATAGTTTGAGTTGTAGCTGCTAAATCTACTATCCATGACAGATCCCTTCCTGTTTTTTTATGTATATATACAATGCGCGGCTAGGTTTACCTTTTTTCCACCAGTAGAAAAAAACGGTCAAATAGCCCGCGCTCAGTATATATTATCGGTATTTTATTTTTTTATGAGACTTTGATAGGGATTAATTGTGATATTTTAACTAAAATGTTTGTATTATTTAATAATTTTTTTTAATTAAAATGCTATGACACAAATTATTAAAGTTAACCTCCTTCAGTTTGAAATTATGGCAATTGCCCTGAGTAGTTCTTATACAATAGACCTAAAAAGTTGATCCTTTATAGGTCTAAGCTTAAGGTAGGTTTTTACATAAAGCTTTGCACCTGTTCTTTTCAAAATAGTATGGACTTTCTTTTGAATTTTTACTGTCGCTAGCCCCGTAAGTTTCTGTGAACTAGTTTTAAAATGGATCTATTTTACAGGAGAATCGCTTAAAATTTATTATGAACCTATCCCGGTATTCGTCATTAAATAACCCAAGGTCTTATATATTAGGTTCTTTCTAAAGAAAAGGTCTTTTAAATAAAATGTTACTCATAAATGGTTTAGATTTTAGTGGGATGGGTTCTATATTTATAGTCAGAAATCTTAAGTAAAAGCTCTAAAATTTGATTTTTCTGCTAATCAATTAAAAAATTAAGCGCTTTTGGACGATTGCCCAGGGAAATTGCATGAAAACTTGTAACTCTTTAACTATCAAAGAGGGGATTTTTAAAGCATTATTCCTTACTGCTTATCCTCTAAATATTTATAAAATTCATGCAATTTCCCTGAACGATTGCCTTAGTCTATTTTATTGTTGAGTTAATGAATTATTGCTATAGTTCGATAACTATAGAAAATAATAATTAAATAGGTACGTTATGATCCCTATTCCTAGTAATCACAATGAGCACTCTTCTAATCAACATGATATTCCTAAGGATCCATCTTTGAAGTGTTCTCCAAATTTGCATAATTCAGGAAGGGGCCTCAAAAGGGAAATATCCAATTTTGATATAGAGGCATTAAAAGAAGCTCGCTCACCAGATGGCAAATACAAAAAAATTTATGAAAACTACCAGAGTGGCAAAATTTCTACTTTAGAAGAAGCTGAAAGAGAATTTTTAGAGGTTTTTCAGACAGAACATATAGCGCGTTGGATAGTAGATGATATGAATAAAAATGAAGAAAAGCGTAAAGAAAAAAAGCGTAGGGGAGAATCATAAATTCTGTAGACTTTTTGCACCCCTTAATTTAGAAAAAGCTATTAGATTCTCTTAGGCAATAGAGTGTGACCAGTGATATTAAAGCAAGGGGCTTTTCCATGTTTTCTATAAAATTATTTGTAGGTTTTCAAGTAGATTATTCAATTAAAAAATCTCTAGATTCAGTTAATCCTAATATTATTAAACTTTTTATTCGATCACAAGGTGATTATCTACAACAGATTGAGTATGATGGGGAAAGTTACATAGGAAAGATTTTAGACGATATTATGTCAATGGACAGCATAGAGCAATTAGAACGGCACATTCATAGTATTGCAAGAAAAGTGATTCCTAATTATTCTGATTCCAATAAATCTTTAGAAATTTTAACTATCCAAGATTCATCTTATCCAGTTTAATGGCCGAAATATCAGAATACCAAACAATTTTTATTACAGAAGCAGAACAGAATCAAAGAATTGATAAGATTTTATCAGATCGTTTTGCCGACCAATCGCGTACCTATTTTCAATATTTGTTGGAAAATAGCCTCGTTTTATTAAATGGGGAACCCGTCAAAAAGAGGGTAAAACCTAAAATTGGCGATGAGGTAGAAATAGCATTTGCTTGTACGCCCGAGATAGACTTACAACCAGAAGCAATGCCGCTTGAGATTATTTATGAGGATGACTACTTATTAGCTGTTAATAAACCAGCGGGAATGGTTGTACATCCAGGAGCTGGAAATCGATCTGGAACTTTTGTCAATGGGTTATTACATTATTGTCAGTCAATACAACAGCAATGGAGTGGTAGCCATTCTATAAGGCCAGGTATTGTACATCGTCTCGATAAAGAAACTTCAGGCCTTTTATTAGCAGCAAAAGATACCATGACTCAGGCCAAACTCGTAGAGCTTTTTGCTAGCAGACAAGTACACAAACGTTATATAGCCATTTGTTGTACTAATCCTGGAGATACTTGGGTAAAAGAGCCAATTGCACGTCATCCTACCAATCGCCAGCAGATGGCGGTGGTTGCAACTGGTAAGGAATCTATTACGCACTTTGTCCCAGTTAAAGTAAGCTCCGATTTAAGTATGGTGTATGCTTATCCCCAAACAGGTAGAACCCATCAAATCAGAGTTCATTTGCAACACCTTAAATGCCCGATTTTGGGTGACTCTATTTATGGTACGTTGTCTTTAAATCAAAAATATGGAATTAAACGGCAGATGCTACATGCGGAGGGTTTATCATTTACACATCCTGTTACTAAACAGGTAGTTTCTCTATCGGCCCCTATACCCGCTGATATGCAGTCTATTATCGATAAGTTTGCTCTATCTTTTTATTCGAAGTGAATCGTAACCTTATTATCTGAATAATATATTACAAATAACTATTTTTCAAAAAATTACAGCAATTTTTCCATTAAATAAGGAAGTTATATTTATGTCATCATTATTTACAATTAATCAAGATATTCATTTTTATATACCACAGCAGTTTTTAGAACAGGGTCAAGAACTTAAAAATCGTATAGAGTTTTCAAAAGTCTTTTTAACACATCTTCCTTCTACAGAGTTAGTAGAGCAATCACCGCAAACTACTTTGAAAAAACGCAAAGTGGTGCAAGAAAAGGTGCCAGCCCAGAAAACTACAACTTCTTTAGGATTAAATTGTGCAGCAATGATGGGCGTAATGAATCATTCACTTACTCTTCCATGCCTTTCCCAAATATACTTAGGGTATAAAATGTATCAAGAGGCTTTTGAGATAGGCGTTAATTTAATTGATAGTAAACAATATAAAGAAGGAGCTATAATTTTTTCTAGAATTTTGCAAGATTCGCAAGTTGCTAAAGAGATCACAGCGTTGAGTCGCTATTATTTGAGTTGCATTTATATTGAATTAGGAGAGTATCAAAAAGCTTTGGATACCCTAAGTTCTCTTACAATTTTTCTATATATTAATGATCCTGAAATTGTCCAAAATTTGCAGCTCAATTATCAATTTTTACAAGAGAGAGGGTATAAATTAACAATATAAATAGACTACTATTAATCTTAAACTGTGTTAGCTTCATTGTTTGCTTTTGTTTGGTGACTTCTTGTGCCATGTATAGGACTCCTACCCAAAAAGAAACAGAAGATCGTGAAGATAATAAAAATAAGAACAAAGAAGATGAAATTTATCGAGTCGCTCTCTTAGGTGATTATAACGACCAGATTCGTTGGGAAAGGTACAGCTGTAAATAGTTGTAGTTCTAGATAAAGCTAAGAAAAGCTAGCTGAGATGGTCAACTTTGTTGGGTCACTTTCTGTAAATGATTGGCTTTCACATTTGCAAAAAGCCTTATACACCACGCACAGATCTCCATTTTTTGAAACGTAGGATACGTCCTAATAGAGCATTATTTCAATGGAATTTCCTATTATTAGGCTATATAATTCTATAATCTATTCTAGGTCAAAGATGGCCCAGTTTTATCTGATAAATTGCATTATGAGTACTACTTGAATACATTATTTCCTACGTAGAATTTGGCATTGATTATGTAGAAACTTTATTACATCCCAACTAAGATTACTATTTTACCTTTCTAAAAAAATCTCTGTTTCTTAATATGTTATTGTTTTTATATATTTTTCTTCATTAGAAGTAAATCTAAAACCCTTTATTTTAATAATTTAGAGTTTCTTTTCTTCTTGTTTTTTTATTGTCTTTTATAAATAAATTAAATTAATTATAATTTACTTTTATTAAATTATTAATACCCTCTAGGCAAAACATGTCGAGCCCCCGATTTGTATTTAATCAAAATATTCATTTTCATTTGGAAGCGCCCCAAAACGGCTTTTCCAAAGTAAGTAATACACCATCAAACAGAGCAGAAAACTTGCAAAATCAGATAGTAAATCCCTGGTTTTCAAACGTATATAGTAATTTCAACTTAAATGCGATTGCTAACACTAATCAACTGAGTGTAAAAACTAAAAAGCCAAAAGTTCCAAATAAATCTACTTCAAATATTTCAAATTCCGAATTAAATACAAGCTCGCAACCTTTAGAACATGAGATAGAGTTACGACTGCAAGCTAATTTATTACAGCAGGTAAAGGATGCTTTATCTTCTATAAAAACAGCAAAGTTGGAGAATGATCTAGAAGCACGTTATAACTATATAGAGCAAGCAAACTTTGCAGTTATCAATCTTACAGGTAATAACACCTTAAAAGCTAAAGTTATCTCTGAGTATGGGCTTTATCAATTAGATTCCAAACTTTTTTATCAGGCATGTGAAACTTTAGAGAAAGCTGCAATATTATTTGAGACTGAAAAAGATAAATTTAAACATGCGAAATATCTATTAGAATTGAGTAGAGATTATGAAAAGAAGCAAAAGCCCTATGAGGCTGCTTTTGCTGCGCAACAAGCATTATGGATAAAATATGACCATGATCTTACTAAAACTTTATGCAGAAAGCAGTTTATAAATATGGTAAAAATCATTGATCTTATTCGTCAAAACTCCCGACAATTTAAAACAAGCTCATCATCTCTAAATTCTGTAGATGCTTTTAACTTAAAAAACAAGAGGGAAATTTTAAATCTAACCGTCGATGGAATAGAGCGTAGTAATAAAAAATTACGTAATGATTAAATATAGGTTACCCCTGTTGTCTTTAACAAGATGGCAGGAGTATGAGTTATTCAAATCAACTCAAGTTTGTTATGTATGGTAAGCCTCTTTTACACATTAAAATTATTCAGCAGTATTATAAAGCTCTTCAAATTCTGATTCAGATAATATTAAGATGCCTAGTTTACGAGCTTGACTCAACTTCGAGCCAGCTTCCTCTCCTGCTACAACATAATGAGTATTTTTAGAAACAGCACTAGCGATCTTGCCCCCTTTAGCCTGGATTAAGGCTGAAGCTTCATGGCGTGTCATTTTTTGCAATGTTCCAGTCAGTACAAAAGTTTTTCCGGAAAAGGGGTGATTCGACATTTCAAACGTTTTTTCCTCAACAGGGATAGGGTTAACTCCTAATTTTAGTAAAGTCTGTACTTCTAACTGATTTTGCGGATCTGCTAGGTATTCCAATATAGCTTTTGCTACTTTTTCCCCTACGCCTTTAATTGATCTGAGCCAATCATAATCTGCTTTCAAAAATTGGTCTAAATTTTTAGCATGATTAGCCAAGTCATTGGCAGTACTTAACCCTACATGTTTTATACCTAGAGCCATAATAAAACGTCCTAAGGGAACTTGACGAGACTCACCAATACTTTTTAATACATTTTCGACAGATTTCTTTTTAAAACCCTCTAGTTGAAACAGCTCTTGCTCTGTTAATCGGTAGAGATCAGATGGTTTGTTAACAAAGCTTCTAAAAAGTAATTGTTCAGCCACTTTATCACCGATATGCTCAATATCCATAGCATCTTTGCCTATGAAGTAGAGGAGACGTCCTAACTTTTGAGCAGAGCAATTCTGAGAATTAGGACAATAGACAGCTACAATATCAGGGTCTTTTATAACTGGGGTTTGGCAACAAGGGCAGCATAAAGGCATGATCCAAGGCTCTGTATCGGGTAAGCGTTGATTATTAGGAGCTATTCCAATTACTTTAGGAATAACGTCGCCCCCTTTTTCAAGAACTATAAGGTCTCCTACTCGGATGTCCTTACGCATAATCTCTTCAGCATTATGCAAAGTAGCACGGCTAATAGTACTTCCAGCTAGCAGCACAGGTTCAAGTTCAGCTACTGGAGTTAATACACCTGTTCGTCCTACTTGTACTGTAATTTGCTTGAGACGAGTCATTGCCTGCTCAGCAGCAAATTTATAGGCGATAGCCCAGCGAGGAGATTTATCTGTAGCTCCTAAGATCGGATGTAGATCTAATTGGTCTACTTTGATAACAATTCCATCAATGTCAAATGGTAAGGTAGGGCGTATCAATCGTATATGCTCAGCAAAATCCCATATATCATCAAGATCGATACAACGACGAATGTGTTTCAAAATCGGTAAACCTAAAGATCTCAGGTATTGATGTGAGGCAAATTGGCTGCTTACTTTTCCCCCTGTATTGCGTGCAATTCCGTAACATACAGCATCCAGCTGTCTTTGTGAAACTTCTTTAGGATCAAGTAGTTTTAAGGAGCCGGCCGCGGCATTTCGGGGGTTAGCAAAGAGGGGGAGCCCTTCTCTTTGTCGCTGTTCATTCAGCCGCTTAAAGATCGCATGAGGGATATAAATTTCTCCACGAACCTCTAGTAAGTCGGGAACGTGAGGGCCACTTAAAATAAGTGGGAGCGTACGGATTGTACGAACATTTGCTGTAATGTCATCCCCCACTTGTCCATCACCTCGAGTAAGGGCTTGTGCTAATTCCCCTTTTTCATAAGTGATAGTTACGGCAATACCATCCATTTTAAGCTCTCCACAGAAGGTGATCTCTTTTTGGCTGATTAATCTTTGAATACGTCTAATGAACTCCTCGATCTGTTCTTTATCATATGTATTAGCCAGTGACAGCATAGGAACAGCATGGGTAATGCTGTTGAATCCCTCATTTAACATTTCATTAACTCGTTGCGTTGGAGATCCTGCAAAGATCCAATCAGGATGTAATGATTCTATATCTTCTAGCAAGTGGAGTAATTGGTCAAATTCATAGTCGGAGATCACAGGAGCATGTTCAATGTAGTAATGACGGTTATGTTCCCAAATTTCTTTGCATAAGTTTGCATAACTATCACGAGTAAATGTACGTGCGGAAGGTCTATTTATCATTTCCAAGGGCCTAGCTATAAATTATTGAATAAGTAGAGATATATAAAATAATGTTAAGTATAGAAGGTCTCAGAGGTTCCAAATTTTAGATAAAGTCATGGAGCCTATAAAGACTTTTATACCTGTTAATTGAATTAAATATCCTATTATAGCGAGCCGAGAACTTTTTCAGGAATGAAAAGATCTATTTTTGTAATTCCAATGCATATGACTAAACACTTGAACCATTCTACCGTTTAGTTGTCAAATATTAAAATAGACCTTTGCTAATCTAATTTTGCAAGAGGGTTACCTAAAGGGGATTCTTTTTTTAAATACTTTCTAAGTACATATGGGACAGCCGTTTTTCTTTAAATGAATGAATATATCTTTCTGAAATTTCTAGATAAGAGAAAATTTGTGTGTTCATATACCTTTCGAGACACCATAGATAAAAATATGCATCTACAATTATACGAGCTAACCAAAACCATTTAAAGTCCTTTGTTAGGTTTTGGTCATAGCTTTTAAGTAAAGCTTGCATCTGGGATTCTGTAAGTTCTTCAGTAGAGGCTAAAGTTGCTAAGTCGAAGAGCCTATAAGAATAACCAGCAGTTTCAACATCTATAATATAGATTTGCTTTTGGGAAAGTAAAAAATTGCCACAATGAAGATCATTATGGCAGAAAACAGGTTGATTATTTTTTAAGTAAGGCTGCATAGCCCCTTGAATCTTATCTATAGACTCCTGGATCAGGTTTATATTTTGTAAGATCTCAATAGCAAAAAAATCTTTTATTTCTTTAAGCTGTTTTAAAAATTTAAAAATTAGATCAAAGTAATCAAAAGTTTTATCCAGAGAAGGTACTAAACTGTGAAACTTTTTTAACTCTTCCGTAATAGGTTTAAATTTTACTATATCCTGACGTGTTAGGCTTCTGCCCTCGACATACTCAAGCACAATAGATTGCGATTCATCATCAATGTATTTTAAATTGGGAGTATGAATGTTGAACATATGAAAATTGTCGTTGATAGCCTTCAAAATGTTTGCTTCATTTCGTAGATCTTTAAAATGACCTTCTTGGCATAGCTTGATAAAGTACCTATCTGTAGCTGTTATTAGCTTAAAATTATAATTTGAATAGCCGCTTGTAACCGGTTCAATTGCTAATGTAAGCCAATTATGGACCAAAAATTTGTTCAATAGATCAGTCAATCGATGTTGTAAGCTGATTTGCTTTCTGGTATCTAAGGCCTCAGCAAGTTTAGTATGTTTAATAATAAATTTAATCCACTTTTGCTTTAAAGGGTAAATCTTTGAGCACTCTACAGGTGCAAGAGTAGCTTCAGATGAATGTAATTTTAGTTTTGCAAACAGAGTAGAGTGGGGATCAACATCCTTTTTGAGAGACTGAATAGGAAGATGATTCAAATCATGGGTAAGAATAAGGGCACATTTAACCTGTTTATATTGGCTCAGATTAAAATCTGATAAAAGTTTTTTACTGCAATTAAGTTTTTTAGAGAGTTTATCCGCTATAGAATCGAATAAAGGAACTGCATAAATGTTGTCTAAGCCTGTCTTTTTGAAAATCTGAGCGATTAAAGATACCACTGATTCTTGTTGCTCAATAATATTTAGCTGACCATTGCAGTCAATAGCACTAATTGGAAGTTGTATTGCATAAGTTTTCATTATCGATTTACCCTTAACTATTATTGTTCTATTGAGTTTCCTTGTTGAAGATCCTTTGAATGTTTCTTCTAAAAGATACTTTTTATTTTCAGTGATACTCTCAATATATCTAGCAAAGTTAACTTTGCCAATGGTCTATCGAGTTTTCCTGTGTTTTACAACGATTGATATTATTCTACCTTAATTTTTTTAAATGCTTTATAGGTAAAAGAAGAGCGAATAGACCTCTTGCAAAACTCTTTTTGCAAAGGTTTATCAGAGCAACCGGAGAAAGTTATAAGAGATTTAATAATGACGAAGGAGTCTGTCAATGAGCGCTTCTCTAGCAACAAATGCTCCACCTAAGCTGCAAGATGATGCCAAAAAAAAGACTCTAGCGGGTTTTAGGAAGGATTTAGAAATCTATCCAGGACCTGAGGAAGCTGATGGATGCCCCACTTATAGTGTGTTTGATCCAGTCAGCAGTCAGTACTATAAAATTAGTTATTTTGAATATATTCTTATGACAAAATTAAAACATGGGATGACTCTTGATGAGCTGATCACAATTGTGTCTAGAGAAACTTTATTAGAGGCTGATCAGCAAAGTATTGTCATGTTCTTAGAGCAAGCAGAAGCCTGCCATCTTTTAGCAAGTCCTTTTTCGGCAGAAAGAGTAAAAAGGGAATGGGAAAAGCAGCAGATGTCTTTAGCTTCAAAAGTTCTTCTTTATTATCTTTACTTCAAAATACCTCTGGTAAAGCCTGACCAATTTTTAGCTAAAACTTTACCTTTTGCAAAGCAACTGACTTCTCGAATAGCTATGCTTATTTATACTCTAATGATTGCATTAGGGTTAGTGTTGGTTTTGGAGCGGCTACCAGAATTTTTGCATACCTTCACCCACTTTTTTAACTTTGAAGGAGCAGTTGCTTATTCTAGTGCCATTATTGTTTTGAAGTTGTTTCATGAGTTTGGACACGCTTATACAGCCAAATATTACGGAGTGCGTGTTCCCTCTATGGGGGTTATCTTCCTCGTTTTATGGCCTGTCCTTTATTCCGATGTCACAGATGCTTGGCGTTTACGGAGCAGAAAGCACCGCTTGCATATCTCACTAGCTGGAGTGGCTGTAGAATTAGTTATTTCAGGTATTTGTTTATTAGGCTGGGCATTGACAGGGGAAGGCATCTTGCATAGCATCTTTTTTGTGATATCATCGGCTGTATGGATTTCAACTTTATTAGTTAATATCAATCCAGCAATGCGCTTTGATGGCTACTATATTGCTTGTGACATTTTAAAAATGGATAATCTCCAAATGAGGGCCAATCAGTTAGCAGTATGGGCTTGGCGTAAATTATTTTTAGGAATTGATTTAGGGTGCCCAGAAAATGGTTTGTCACAAGGAAAATTCCGAGTAGTTATGGCTTTAGCTCTTTACTCATGGATCTACCGTTTTTTTCTATACTTGGGTATTGCCTTTTTTGTATACGCCAAATTTGCAAAGGCACTAGGTATCTTCTTATTTTTCGTTGAGATTGGAGTATTTATATTATTACCCGTATATAGAGAGGTGCGTCAATTAATGCAGCTGCGTCAGTTTTTTAAATTCAACAAACGTCTTGCTTTGACTTTAACATGTTTAAGCTTATTTTTAATTTGGGCTGTTCTTCCCTTAGCTCACAATTTAAAAACTCCTGCTATCATTCATCCTGTCAAAGAGCAAACTATCTATGCTCCCTATGCAGGGATTATTAAAGAAATTTATGTGGAAAGGGAACAAACTGTACAGACAGGGCAATCCTTAATTCGAATTTATTCAGATAAGTTGGCGCAAGATATTGCTTTCAACCAAGTCGAAAAACAGATTATTAGTCATCAAATTGATAGATTGTCTAGCGATGAAGTTCAACCAGAAGAGCAAGCCATGCTTGCACAAAAAAAAGCAGAATTAGGTTCTACAATAGCTTATGGTAAGGGTTTACTTAAAAATCAAAAACAAAGCCTTATAGTAGCAGAAGGGAATGGGTCGGTATATGAGTGGGATCAAAATTTGAAAGTAGGGCAGGCTGTAAAGAGAGCACAGGAGATCGGGCGGATTGCAAATTTAGAATTATTAGAAGTAATAACTTTTGTACCAGAAAAATATTTGGATCTCATCAAAGAAGATGACGAAGCTTACTTTATTCCACAAGGATCTGTCGAGCAACTTAAAGCCAAAGTTAAAGCTATTTCTCCTACACGAGTAGAAACTCTTTATTATCCACAATTGGCCTCAACACATGGTGGAGAATTAGCTGTAACCCCAGAAGCAGATAGGTCTTTAAAAGTAGTTAATAGCTACTACTCAGTTACTTTAGAATTTGATAGTACTCAAAACCTTTTATTAGGTAAAACAGGAGCTGTAGTTTTTCCTCAAAAGAGATATTCGATGGTAGCTGATCTGTATCGAGATTTACATGCGCTTTTCTGGAAGGAAGCTACATTATAAAGTCTATTATAAGATGATTCATTAATTAGGTTTATGCAAATGGAAAAGGATACTCCAAGAGTTCTCCCTTATATAAGTCAACCATCACATTGTTCTCTGTTTATTGCTATCATATCGTACAAGCAATCGATGGAAATGGTCCAAAAGCATTTAGAGGACCACAGAACTTTTTTAAATCAATGTTATGAAAAAGGTAAATTTTTAATTTCCGGTAGGCAAGTTCCCAGTGAAGAGGGGGGAATAATTATTGCTAAAGTAGACAGTAAAGAGGAGTTGACTCTTCTGTTACAAGAAGACCCTTTTTATAAAAAAGAAATCGCCGATTTTAAAATCATTGAATTTACTCCTACAAAATATTTACAAATTTTTCAGGATATAGTTTAATATAAGTCCCTAAACTATAATTCTATATATGTTATGGTTTTTTACTAAAAAATAATGATACTTAGAAAATTAAATTAATTACAGGAGTAATTAATATGCCTACAGACCTACTGGCAGTAGCACGTAAGCTCTTTCATTTGGGGAATTTTAACCCCTTAAACGAGGCAAATAATATAGATCTGGCTTTGCTTAACATTCTAGATAAGTATGAGTCTGAATTTAAAAAGCGAAAATTCGTGAAAAATTGGATATTAGAAATTGCCAAAAAGATGACCGAACAATGCAAGAAGAATGCGGATACTAATAAAACTAATGCAGCGGATGAAATGGGGTTGCTTTTAGAAGAAACTTATTCGCAAATAGACCTTGATAAGTCAATATCTAAAGATGACCTTAGGCACAGACTAGAAATTTATTTCATAGAAGAGGCAAATTTTATAGAAGAAGCAAAATATAGCGAGAGTGATTCCACATGTCATAAGATAATCATCATGTCTTCATGGGAAGAAATTGTTAAATTTGCAGCCCAATTTGACGAACGTCTAATGAAAAAAATAGAATTTGTTCAATTTAAAGATATTCCCATATCAAGGTTATCTGGAGAGCAGGATCGATATAGTCTTAGCCCAATCTCTTCCAAACTAGAAAAAGAATTGAAAGAGTTTAAAGCAATAACAGAAATTGAAGAAAAAATTAAAGATTGTTTTTTTGATGCTGCAAAAGAGTTAACAGAGCAATTGAGATCAGAAAAAGCATTTGGTAGTACACCAAATCAATTATTTACGGTGGAATTTGATAAGCAAAGTTATACAGCTGAATATATCAAAGAAGATTTAGGATTGGAAAAAAACGGAAATAGAATAACCAATTTTACTGCTATAGATTCTTATAAAAGGGATATAAAGATATACACCCAAACTGCTCGAGGTGCAGGCTTTTTCACTTTACAAGGTCATTGGGATGATATTTTTAAAATTTTAACAAAACCTAGCAGGCCTTGGATAAAAGCAGTCACTTATGAGCGTTACCGAAACAAAGCAGAGGATTTGAAGTAGTATTTGTTAAAGTTGATCTCTTTTAAAAAAACTTTTTGTAGAAGTCTATGAGAGCCGACAATAAAAAGAATTACATCAGAGATCTCATTACGACTTGCTATTTTATAAACTAAGATAGCAAGTTTTTCGTTAATCATTCTTAGAATAATGCTAACTGGATCTTGCGACCTTGAATCTCCTCTTTTTCTAGACGTTTATTATAACGATTTACTACATTTTTAAAGCGCCCATCAATTACATCTAAGACCCTTTTTATCTTTGTCTGATCCTTAAGAGGTAATAAACCGCTAGGTAAATCGCTATTGCTAGATTTTATTGAGCTCTTCGACGCATCTACGGCTAAAAAACGCGATTTAATGACTTTACGAGTTTCATAATAGAGACTGTAGATTTCATTAACAGCAGCCATATTATCGCTAGTATCGATTTGGTTGATTGCACTATAGAAAAAACTAAAAGCTGTATTTAACTTTCCTATATCTGTTGTTGCTGCAACTTTCAGGGGTTTACGATGGTTAATGCTACTTTCTATCTTATCCCAGAAATCACTAATTTCAGTGACTCCAGTTTTTTTAATTTGCTTTGCAACATGAGACATAATATCCAAAGTTTCCTGAACTTTAGTATCTGTAGTAGCGTTTCTGAGAACGAGCAATTTTTTAAAAATTTTATCGCCATCTTCTATAACAGCTGGTAACGCCATATCCAATCCTGAAGGAGGTGTACGTTGTCCTACCGTCATATTAATAGTGCTAACCATAATAATTAACCTTTTGTGAATAGGTTGTTTGATTTGCAAATCTTAGAAAATCCTTGCCAAATGACTCAGGAGATTGCACTATTTTGCGTATAAGTAATTCCCTTAAAGAATAGGGCAAAACAGTGTAGTTTAGTTTTGATAATTCGTCTTTACTTAAATGATTTAGTACAGAGCTTTCAAATATTACCTCTATGAATTGATTCCGCTGTAAGCGGTCTCCTACAAATTCCCCTCGATCATTTTTTTTATTTTTAGCCACTAAATTATCGAGACCTAGGGGTACAAGGTGTTCCTGTGAATTTATTAATTGGTTACCAATTGTACTCATGTTGTGAGAGTTAAGTTCTACTTTTATGAAATTCTTTTCAGGAATAAATCTTTTAATATTTTCAAAGTTAATTTCAGTTGGAGAGGGTGTTTGTTTGTCAACTAACGAGGAAACAGCAATTGCACATTGTGGATTTTCCTGTATCAAGATCTCTTTGAGATAATTTTCCCAAGTAAAACTTGTAAATGGAGGCATTTCTAATAAATTTAAAGGGAGGTGTGACAATCCCCAATAAGTATCAAAATTTATTTTTTGCGAAAATGCATAATTTTCACCTCTTTTTTCCCAGACTACTCTGTCAGCTATCTCATACAAAGCTGTAGCTGAAGAATAGTAACTTTGCAAAGCTTCGAGTCCGGCTGAGTCAGGTGCGATAAGAGCTAAAGCAAGTTTTAAAGGAGATTCTACTTCTGGAGGATAAATCAAGCCATAAGCTATTTCGTCACTATCAGCAGTATCTGGTAGAGGTAGATAACCTTTTTTATGCTCTAAGTGTTGTAAAATATCTTTTGAATTACCTAGGAAAATGGCCCTATGAGGAGGGAGCTTATGAGGATCGTACTTTGATAAAGCTAATTTAGGTAAGTTTACCTGATAGTGGTGTGGTAATCCAAGTAACTGGAAAGAGCATAATTTTTGTAACCAGTTTTGCATAATATAGCGGTATTCTGCATCTACAGCTTTGTCTTGGTAAATTACAAATAATGGTTCATTCCGATAAAAATTTAAAATTCCACTAGGGGTATTTGCTTTATGTTTCCAAGTAGCAACTTCAACATCTTCCCCAATAATTTGGTAAGCTCGACTATGGTCAATAGCATATAACTGATTATTAAAATGGATTGTCTTTATACTTTTGCCAATTTCTGCGGGAAAAGATGGAGGGGAAATCTCCACTGATTCTATGTTGCTACTATGAATATGTAATGTTTGCCCTTCAAGTTTAGCTGCGATGGTACAAGGTTGATTTTCAGTCTGTTTGCTGATTAGTTTTAACCAAGGGGTGATACAACTATATTGGTAATCTTCAAAGCTAAAAGGAGGGATTATGAATTGGGACTCATTATGAGTTCTTTTTTGGTTAAAAAGAGCGACTAACGCTTCCTTAAGTTCCCCGGGAATTGCTTTACAGTTTTGATTACCTCTTGCCTGTAGGCGTTGAATTAAATATTTTCCAGAAAGGGGGCCAGTCTTATCAGCAAAAGGGGAATCAAAGAAGATAACAGGAAGATGGTCTAGATTGTTCAAATGGGGCCCTATTTGTCCACCTGAAAAAGCTAATCCATTAAAATGATTACGGAAATTATTAGTTATACGTAAGGCCGCATCCGCTGAAGCCCCTAGCCCAATCAAGAATTTTGTAGAATCTTTTAAGCAAGGATAAAGGGTATATATTTGTTCTAAGAAGTACCAGAATTCTCCTTCCGCTAAAAAATGAAAATCAAGTCCCGGACGTGAATGGCACCTTATAACCCATGTAGAGTCATCACTTATGGGGTCAGAAGGGTTTTTTGAGTCTTCTAGAATAATGATTAGGGATGATTGAGGCTTAATTGATTGTGGAATTTGAAGGGTATAATGAGTAGTAAAATCGTCATAAGGGCTCTTAAGGAATAGAGGCAATGTCACCCCTCTAAATATCGGTAATTGCTGAGGATTTTGAGGTACCCCTTTTTGCAAATCGGAGTAAAAGTGTGCTTCAGAGCTTGCTTCTTCTAACGCTTTCCATGTTTGATCGCTAAAGTGTTTCAAAACAACAGGAGAGAGTTTAGTCAAAGTTGCTTTTGCTGCTATCCAATTGCCTGTCTGATTTTCTGTTTTATTTTGCTTAGTGCCGTTTAGCTCCAAATGATTATGCGAAGAATGGGGTGGTTGGCATCCACATATCAATAGTAGGGACAAGGAGTAAGCTTTCCAAAATAATCGATCCTTTATCATCTTTCTTGCCATATTAATATCTATACCTATCTTTTGTTAGAACTAGGAACCTAGGATTTTTTTAGACCCGTTGTTTTCCTCTTGATAGGGAATCATGATGTAATTGACAAGTAAAAAAATGATTAATATCTAGGTACTATTTACTTTTTTAAATAAATAATTTTTATAGAAAGCTTTGACCTAAGTAGATCAATGCTATTTTATTTGATAAGGGCTCCCTAAAATTAACGTTCGTTATAGAAAAAAAGGGGAAAATTTGGTTAAACTGTAGTTTTTTAAAAAATAAGAGGGGATGCTAGGTGCATTAAGGATATGCATACACTAGGAACGTTACTAACATATATACCAGATATTGAGAAAAGATTAGATTATACGTTTAAAAATAGATCGTTGTTGGTCTTAGCTTTTACACACCGCTCATTTCTTAATGAGCATAAAGAACTAGCGCAAGAACATAATGAACGTTTAGAATTTTTAGGCGATGCTATTTTTGATCTATTAATATCTGAATTTTTGTATAAAAGATTGCCAACTTCTCCCGAAGGGGAACTCTCACGTTTGCGAGCACGTCTGGTGGAAGCTTCTTCTTGCTATTCCTACATTCAAAAATTGCAAATAGGCAATTTTGTTTTACTGGGACGTGGTGAAAAGATGAATGATGGTAGGGGAAGAGAATCTATTCTAGCAGACCTTTTTGAAGCGCTTATTGGTGCTATCTATCTAGATGGTGGAATAGAAATGGTTCATTATTTTTTGTTTAAGCATTTTGAAGAAGATTTTAATGCTACTTTGCAGCAACCCACACATAATTGGAAAGCCCAATTACAAGATTATGCTCAAAAGAAATATCAACAAACTCCTGTATACGAAGTTTTAGAGGCTGCAGGACCCGATCACAGCAAAAATTTTGTGGTTTCTGTATTTATTAATGGGCAAGCTTTTGGCTGTGGCCATGGTCCCTCCAAAAAAGAAGCTCAACAAGCAGCTGCCGCGGATGCTTTTGCTAAGATCATGCAAACTCATAAACAAAATATAGAAAGGATAACTAGTGGCTAAGACAAAGATTGTATGGTCTTGTTCCGCATGTGGGCATACTCAGCACAAATGGACTGGGCAATGTCCCCAATGCCAAAACTGGAATACCTTAGAAGAATTTAAAGAAGTTCAAGAGAATTCCTCACGTCATCCCACATCTTATACTTCACCACAAGATCGCCCTAAGCCTGTACGTGTTAAGGATGTTAATTTTAAAGAATCTTCCCGCATGACTACTTTGATTAAGGAATTTGATCGGTTAATTGGGGGAGGAATTGTAAATGGCTCTTTTAGTTTAGTCGGAGGAGATCCTGGTATTGGAAAATCAACTATACTCCTTCAAATCTCAAATTCGCTAGCCCAACAAGGACGGAAAGTCCTGTACGTCTGTGGTGAGGAATCAGTAGCTCAAACAAGTATGAGAGCTTTACGGCTTGGTTTGGATAGCGATAATCTTTTTCTTTTAAGCGAAACTAGCTTAGAGCAAATTAAAACTCAGGTTACCGCTATCAAACCAGATTTTTTGGTTGTAGATTCGATTCAAATTATCTACAAGAGCGAAATTCCCTCATCGCCAGGTTCTGTGGCTCAGGTAAGGGAAACTGCCACAGATCTTATGCATTTAGCTAAAGGGGCAAATATTGCTACTTTTATCATAGGTCACGTTACAAAATCGGGGGAGATTGCTGGTCCTCGTATCTTAGAACACTTGGTTGATACTGTTCTCTATTTTGAGGGGGAGCAACAAAATAATTACCGCATTATGCGAGTTGTAAAAAATCGATTTGGGCCGACGGATGAGATCGCTGTGTTCCAAATGCATCATTATGGATTAAAAGAAGTTCCTAATCCGTCTGAATTATTTTTAGAAGAACGTACCAAAGGTTTACCAGGATCAGTGATTATTCCCACCGTTGAAGGCACTCGTCCCATATTGGTAGAGCTGCAGTCGCTAGTCACCAAGACTGTTTTTAGTACACCCTCTCGTAGATGTACAGGATTAGATCAAAACCGCTTAGCTCTTCTTTTAGCAGTTCTCGAGAAAAGGCTAGGTTTCCAGCTTTACCAGTGCGATGTTTTTGTCTCTGTCGCCGGAGGTCTTAAAATTTTAGAGCCTGCGGCCGATCTAGGGATTGTTCTTGCGATTACCTCCTCTTTTCGCAATACTACTGTTCCTGCAGATACAATTGTTGTAGGGGAAGTTGGATTAGGGGGGGAAATAAGAAGTGTTAGTCGTGTAGAAACTCGTATAAAAGAAGCGATCCATATGGGATTTCGGCAGATGTTAATACCAAAAAGGAACTTAAAGTCGATTTCAGTTGCAGATTATGCAGGTATTAAGCTAGTAGGAGTAGAGTTTGTAGAAGAGGCGATACATGCAATCCTTGGGACGGAGAGGTAACACTGTGCTTACGGAACTTAAAATAATAACTGTTGCAGCTAGAGGATCACCTCTTTCACGTGTACAATGTGTAGAAGTGCTAGATGAATTAAGGCGCTTCCATCCGTACATAGAATTTAAAATTGAATATGTGAATACGACAGGGGATAAGGATCGCGTTACCTCTTTGAAAACGCTTGATAAAAGCTGTGATTTTTTTACTAAAGAGATTGATGAAATTATTTTAAACGAACAAGCACGAATAGCAATCCATTCTGCCAAAGATTTGCCAGATCCTTTAGCAGAAGGACTTACTGTTATTGCATTGACTAAAGGAGTTGATCCTTCCGATTCTTTAGTTCTTCCAGAAGGTATAAATTTAGATCAATTACCTATAGGAGCAAAAATTGCGACAAGCTCTATCCGCAGAGAGGAGATGATTCGTGAAATCTGTCCTCATGCACGTATTGTCGATATTAGAGGTAATATAGAAGAGCGAATTGCTAAAATGCAAAGAGGGGAAGTTGATGGGGTTATTATAGCGGAGGCTGCTCTTATTCGTCTTAAATTACACCACTTAAACAGAGTGAAGTTAAAAGGGCCCACTGCTGCTTTACAAGGGCAATTAGCTGTAGTCGCGAGTGTCAACGATGTTGAAATGGATCAATTATTTGAAGTGCTTGATGTCAGAAGAGAAAAAGCCCATTAAAACACTCTATTTCGGTCTTAATCCAAATGCTTACCTTTGTGCAACGAGAACTGTCACTCATTGCCCTTTAATTCAAGTTCGACCTTTTCCACTAGAAAGTAGTGAGATTCAAAGAGCCTTAACCCTATGGCCACAATTTACTCATTGCATTTTTACTAGCCAAAATGGAGTTAAATTCTGGCTTAAAGCTTTAGATCAGTCAAAGAATACAATTTTTTCTTGGCAAAATAAAGAAGTCTTAGCTGTGGGAAAGGCTACGGCTAATGCTTTAGTAGGTCAGGGTATCGCTGTTACCACAGTAGCCCAAGAAGAAACAGCAGAGGGGATCATTCAAGAATTATCTCGAAAAGATTTAAGCTCGTCCTATGTTTTTTGGCCCCATTCAGCTTTGTCTCGCACAATTATTACAGATTACTTGAGAGTTAATAAAATTTCCTACTTTGATTGTCAACTCTATACCTCGCTTTCCTTTCATCCCCAGCCTTTACCTTCGTTAGCAGAGTATGATGAGTTAATTTTTACTAGTCCTTCCATTATTGACAGTTTCTTGCAAATATACGGTTTGATCCCTACGGATAAAGTGATTACTTGTATTGGACCTGTTACATATGCCTATTTGCAAAAACATGCTTAATTGTAACCGTTCAGGGGTATTAGATTCGATAGAGTGAAAGGTTTATATATTAAATATATTATACAGGAGATGATGTAAGGTTTTATTTCTCAATAATTT
>JARBTQ010000014.1 GCA_029240075.1 Chlamydiales bacterium | reverse complement strand
AAGTATCGAAACGGATTATAAAGCACATATCGAGTCTTTAATGGCTTTAAATTTCCAGAAATTTGAAAAAACGGTCAATTAAACCGCGCTGAGTATATTGTCATTCAGTCTATTTTTAAATAGATTTGTTGTATGAAATTGTTATTAAATATAATATATTAACAGCTCAAAATTTATTAAAAAGGGTAAAACTATGAATTCAAGCTCCGCTAATCCTTTAAAAAGATCTTACAATCCAAATTATTCTGATATAAAAGATGCTGATGAAACTAAATCGCAGAAGTCTGATGACCCAAGGTCAAGTAAGGTACAAAAAGTAGCGATCTCTAGTCTACCTGTACCAAGCTTTTCAAATTTAAATGGTAATCCAACTCCTATAATAAGTCCGGCTAAACAAACGACAGAAGATAAATTTTTATCAGAATTAGATGAACAATTTAAAGCTATGCACAGAAAGACCTTTATAGATTCAAGCTCCTTTTATAAACTTAGTGAATATTCTGTGGCATGCCAGAATAGCAATTACAATAGATATACTAATGTGCTTCCTAAAAATGGGAACATTGCATACGCCATTGTTGACCAAGAAAATATCTATGTTAATGCTAGTAAAATTAATTTAGGCTCTTATCATTATATAGCGGCACAGGGACCTACCAAAAAAACTTTAGCAAGCTTTTTAATGATGACCTATACACAAGATGCTTTAGGGATTTGTATTACGACTAAAGCTGTCGAAGGGTTTAACAGTAAGTGCTATGGATATTGGGAGTTCAAAGAGGAGCAATGTTTAGATTGTGAAAAGGTAGGGGTTATTAATTACACGATTTCCAAATCAGCATCTGTAGATGAAAACTTGGAAGGCTTGGAAATTCTAGATTTAGTTATTACTCCCAAAGGATTAGAGCCTAAAAAGTTTCCTATCTACCGTGTATTAAATTGGTCTGACCATGGAGCCATTACTGTAGACTTATGTAAATCGTTAGTCTCAAAATTGCCTACAGACCTTACAAAAAAGCCTCTTATAGTTCATTGCAGTGCTGGCTTAGGAAGAACTGGGGTAGTAATATTGGCGCATAGCATGGTATATGAACCCTCTTATGCAATTAAATTTACTGAAAATTTAAACCAAACTGCTGAAGAAATTTTATCTCTAATGAGAGACCAGAGAGCTAATATGGTTCAAACCAAGGAGCAATATAGGCTAGCTGTATCGACTGCTAAGCAGCTTTTGGATAATAAATTTTGAATACTAAATTGCTTACATAAGTCTTTATTATTTGATAAGCCTTCTCAAAAAAATTAGAAACTTATCCTGCAACTTTTTAAATCGCGATTAATTACAGCTATTAGCTATTTGCACCTTTTTTCTAAGATAAGGTGAAATAATGAGCGATAAAAGTAACAGCAAATCTCTATCAAGTATTTTATAAAGTATATAGGGATTTGCAAATAATCTTGCCAGCTTTTGGTTTCTGTTATATCTAGCAAAAAAGACTCTAGTGTCTCATCGAAGCTATCTTTAGGGGAGCCTTTTTGTATCAATGTAACAATACGATCGCTGAGGTCTCCTCTAAAGCTATAAAGCCAACGAGCTCTTTGCTTATGTAGTAGAGGATATGGTTTCAAGTAATCTATAATTTGAGATCTATTTTCAATAATTTGCCGTATATCTAATTCGACAGGGCCTATACTTTTTTCTCTGATAGACCCTTTAAAAATAGAAAATTGATCATAAACAATTCCTATACCTGAATCATCAATGTTTGTGTAGTAGTGGGTGTAATTATATAAACCCAGCTCTGCGCTACTTATCCTTTTTTGGTTAAATTGTACCTCATGTAAAACCCAAATGACATTCCAACCAACAGACCGGTAGTCTTGAATACGGTCTAAAACTTCTTTTTTGCTAATAGGGGAGTATTGAATCTCAAATACAATTTTTTGCGGAAGCCAAGCGACATCAGCAATCCGTCTAATTTCAGAGAATTGTTTTTCTAGCTCGCAATTTTGAGATCCTAGCTGTTGTTGAAAGTAGTATTGAATCTGCAAGTGAGTAAGACTTTTTCCTCCTAAACGACAGTCAGGAGGGGGATTTAAGTGGTAGAAATGAGGACGCCGTGTGGTTCCTAGCCTAACACGAACTTTTCCCCTGCATTCAGTACAAAGATAATCTTTTTGCTTCTGAGCGGAAGCTGCCGCTATTAATTGGTTTGTATCATCTAGAGCGTAGATTTGCATAAAGGAAGGATAATAAATAAAATAGTATTTTTCTAAAAAAGATATTGATTTATTTTATTTTTTCAACAAGAATATCAATATTGCCATCAATAGGATTTTTTCTTTGAGGGTTACTCCCTCGTCTCTGGTAAAAACGCGACATTTTTAAAGGAAAACATGTCTGAAACTAACTTAAATGCATTTAACCAACAGCATCAGCAAAAGATAGAAGAGCTGGTATCTATAGCAAAAGAGCAAGGTTACATTACATACGAAGAGATTAATGAAATCTTACCCATGTCTTTTGACTCCGCTGAGCAAATTGACCAAGTGTTAATTTTCTTAAGTGGAATGGATATTCAGGTTCTTAATCAGTCAGAAGTTGAAAGGCAGAAGGAAAAGAAAAAAGAAGCTAAAGAACTTGAAGCTCTGCCTAAACGTGCGGAAAGTGCTCCTGACGATCCTGTTAGAATGTATCTAAAAGAGATGGGGGCTGTTCCTTTATTGTCGCGTGAAGAGGAAGTAGAGATTTCTAAAAGAATTGAGAAAGCTCAAATCCAGATCGAACGAATTATTATGCGGTTTCGGTATTCTAGCCGTGAAGCGATCTCGATTGGGATGTACTTGATGAACGGTAAGGAACGCTTTGACAAGATCATTTCTGATAAAGAAGTCACCGATCGCAACCAATACATCAAACGTTTGACTAAACTTTGTCAATTGATTAAGCAAGAAGATGAATTCCTAGAAAGTTTATTTGTAAAGCAACGAGATGGAAATCTGCCAAGAGCTGAAGTTAATAGGCTAAATGAAGAGATTGAGAAATGTCGTATTCGTACTCAGGCCTATCTTAGACGTTTTCACTTTAGACATAATGTAATTGAAGACTTTGGCGAAATTATTTTGCGTTCGTATGATCGTTTTCTTGCATTAGAAAAAGAAATTAAAGATTTATCAATACGTGCTGAGCGTAGCAAGGTTGCAGCAGGTAAGTTAGAGGCAGCTAAACGTAAGTTACGTAAAAGAGAAATTGCTGCGGGTCGTACTTTAGATGACTTTAAGAAAGATGTCCGTATGCTGCAGCGTTGGATGGATCGTAGCCAAGAAGCGAAACGTGAAATGGTTGAATCTAACTTGCGCTTAGTTATATCGATTGCGAAAAAATATACTAACCGTGGTTTATCTTTCTTGGACCTTATTCAAGAAGGAAACATGGGACTTATGAAAGCTGTTGAAAAATTCGAATATCGTAGGGGATATAAATTTTCAACTTACGCAACCTGGTGGATCAGACAAGCAGTTACACGTGCTATTGCCGACCAAGCACGTACTATCCGTATCCCAGTACATATGATTGAGACAATCAATAAGGTACTACGTGGAGCTAAGAAGTTAATGATGGAAACTGGAAGAGAACCTACACCAGAGGAACTCGCGACAGAACTAGGGTTAACTCCAGAAAGAGTGCGTGAAATCTATAAAATAGCCCAACATCCGATCTCCTTACAGGCTGAAGTTGGTGATAGTGGTGAAAGCCAATTCGGAGATTTTCTAGAGGATACTTCTGCTGAATCACCAGATGAAGTAACTGGGTATTCTATCCTAAAAGACAAGATGCAAGAAGTTCTTAGTACTCTAACGGAGCGTGAGCGCAGTGTATTGATTCAGCGTTTTGGATTATTGGATGGTAAACCAAAGACTCTTGAAGAGGTTGGCGTTGAGTTTCATGTCACACGTGAGCGTATTCGTCAAATTGAAGCAAAGGCTTTACGTAAGATGCGACACCCAACTCGTTCAAAAAAATTAAAGGCTTTCTTAGAGCTTATTGAAGAAGTTTAAGCCTAGGTTTAGATTTTATAAAGTTAGTTACATCAAAATCAACCAAAAGCTTTCTTAAGTAAGAGTCCATTATAAAATGGGCTCTAATTAGTCATATTCTTAAAATTGATATGCCCTTTATATGCACAAGGGTATGCAACCATCTCTTTCTCCCATAAGGTAGCATGGTTCAGCGAAAAAAAATATCGAAGCGTCTTCGTGAAACAGTATCGAGTATACCTGTCAAAGCGACAACTGTCCTCCATTTTATTTTATTTGCCCTTCTCTTTATTTTTCTAAGAGTATGGTACTTAGCAGTTATTCAATATGATGAAAAGTTAGAGGAATCTCGTAAGCCACAGCAAAAAGTAGTTGTTCAACGAGCGGAACGTGGTACAATCAGAGATCGATTTAATGAACCCCTTGCTATTAACCAGGTCCAATATAATATAGGAATTGCTTACAGTGCAATTAAAGAGATCCGTAGTATTGCATGGAAGAGGGAGCTAGATGGTAAAAAGACTAAGCTTTATCCTCGGAATGAATATATCAAGCGTCTGGCAAACATGCTGGCTGATGAGATAGATATGGAAGCTCAGTCTATTGAGGATATAATTCACTCTAAAGCCGCTGTTATGTTACCCAATACATTATGTATCATTAAAGAAGATATTATGGAAAGTGCTTATCTTCGTCTTAAGGCTATAGAGAAGGATTGGCCAGGATTATGTGCGGAACTTGTTCCTCATAGATATTATCCACAAGGTAAAGTTGCAGCAGATATCATAGGGTATGTAGGAGCTATCAGCCAGCAAGAGTATGCAAGCATTAAACAGGAAATTCAGCAGCTTAAAGATTATATTAATTCCATCGATCACAGTGAAGAACCAACTCCTATTAACGGTATAGATAGCTTAGAGCAAGCTCAAAATCGCTTGCAGGAATTAGAAGATAAGGCATACCGTCTTAATGATCAGGTTGGTAAAATGGGAATAGAGGCTGCTTTTGACGAACAGTTGCGTGGATATTATGGCAAAGCTATTTATGAGCTTGATTCCAAAGGAAATATCCTTAGCCAAGCTCCAGAATCAACAACTCCAATTCCAGGACAACGTGTCTTGTTGAGTATTTCTTCAGAGTTGCAAGCTTGTGCCGAGCAATTACTAGCAGAAAATGAGCGTATCCGTGACGGTAAAAGCAGGCAAATTGACTCAAAAACTAAAAGCTACGAAATTTTGAAACAGCCTTGGATTAAAGGGGGAGCTATTATTGTAATGGATCCCCACACAGGCGATATTCTAACGATGGCTTCTTATCCTCGTTTCAATCCTAATGATTTTATTACTTCTGGCAATCTAGATAAAAAAAGGGAACATCACGATCATATTGTAAGATGGCTTGAAAAAGAAGAGTATTTGTCTGATATATGGGATGGGAAAAAGGACCTAGAGCGAGAACTCTATTCGCGAGGCTTAAATAGCTTTTACGATGAAGGGGTACCAATGCAGTGGGATAATTACCTTAATTTTATACTGCCAACTACAGGCCTTTTAAAAGCTACAATGCAGAAAATAAATACAGTTGAATCTGCTGTTATGCTGCAACAAAGTTTTCACTACCTTATGCAACAAGCTCAGGTTCATTCAGCAATTGAGCTCATGGATCTTTTATATGGACAAAAAGGAGGAAATGCCCCTGCTTCCTTGCATGAAAAATTGCATGAGTTCAAATTACTTGCATTAAAAAAATCACACTCCTTCAATCAACATCGAAATGTTTTGGACCGTTTTTTGTCACCTTTGTTGAGTACTTACGAAAAAATTTTAGTACTAGACCTATGCCAAGTAGCTGTAGCAGACTATCTATTCGAACCAAATTTATTAAATGTGGTTGGTAAAGTTTCTTTGCTACAATATCGTAAAGCATCCTCAGCAATCACTATAGTGATGCAAGAGCTCAAGCATATCGTACGTGAAAATTTCCATAAAAATTTGTTTGCTCGCTGGCGTATAGAAAATGAAAAAACTTTTTTAGAACAAAAAAGAGCTGAGGAGAAAGCTAAGAAGCTCTATGCGAAGCCTTATGCTGAATATTTAGATAAACAGGAACATCTTTTATTTGATGCTTACTGGGAAAAACATCGATGGGATCTTTTGTCAATATTACTTACTGGGCAAGATCCTGATCACAAAAATATTGACAAAGAACTCGTGCAGATCTTAATCGAATGGCATCAGTTAGTAGAAGATAATTTTAATCCCCTTACATGGCAAAATCACTACTTAAGTATTAAAAAATTGATATCAGAGCTAGGGATTGATAAAGGATTGAAATATCTGCAAACAATGCGGGGCTATCGAGATCTTAATCGTCCTTTGTTGGGAAATTACCCGCAATTACGCCGTCAGGGTTCTGTACAATTAGAAAAACATTTAGCAGGGGCTTTTTATCCTGTTTATGGGTTTGGCACAACACGTTCCTATACTTTTAGACAGGCCACGACACAAGGGTCAATTTTCAAATTAGTCACGGCTTATATTACCCTTCTACAGCGTTATAATAGATTTCTAGTCGAAGGGCATAGACCAAGCTTTACAGATCTTAATCCTTTGGTAATTATTGACCAGAAGCATCGTCCCCTAGGGAATGCTACAGGATGGAATGTAGGATATACCATAGATGGAAAGCCGATTCCTCAAATTTATAAAGGGGGAAGATTGTTGGTAAGTTCGCAGTCAAACATTGGTAAGATTGACTTATTACGTGCTATCGAAACCTCTAGTAATCCTTATTTTTCTTTACTTGCGGGTGATATGCTTAATTCCCCTGAAGACCTAAACTACGCTGCTTCTCTCTTCTCATATGGGCGAAGGACAGGGATAGATTTACCAGGAGAATATGGGGGGCAATTGCCGAAAGATTTGCTTTATAATCGTTCTGGATTATACTCTTACGCAAATGGGCAACATGCTTTTATATCGACACCATTACAGACAGCAGTTGCTTTATCAGCAATTGCTAATAATGGGCATATTCTAAAGCCTAAAATTGTGCATACGATAGCGGGGCAGCAACCCATACGGAATAGAGCTCAGCCAGAAGGGGAACAGGAAAATCCTCCTGTCGTTAGACAAATCCCTAGAGAGATCAAGCAAACAATCCCTATGCCAAAAGAGGTACGGCTGATGTTATTAGAAGGGATGCACCGAGTGATTCATGGTCCTAAGGGAGGAGCAAGACCAAGTATTATAAGCAGCTTTCACGATAATCCTCGTATGATAGAGGATTACATTAGTATCAAGGATTCTTTTATTGGCAAAACTGGGACAGCAGAAATTATCGAAAGCGTAGATCTTGAAAGGGGGAAAAAACCTCATATCTACAATCATATTTGGTTTGGAGGAATTGCTTTTGACCCGGAAAGCCCAAAAACAAAAGATGAACCTTATGGACAACCTGAATTAGTAGTGGTAGTCTATTTGCGTTTTGGAGATTATGGACGTGAAGCTGCCCCTTTAGCAGCTCAAATGGTCAAAAAATGGCGTGAAATCAAAAAAAAGTATAGTAAAACTTCTTAGTCTATCCTTTACATGCCGAAAGTTAAATCGAATATACAAATTTTTCTTCCGTTAATTAAACGTTTTCATATAGTTGGCTTTTTGCAGTTAAAATATTTTTAGGCCTCCGCTAACCTAGCTGAGGTCTTACACTAGCTTAACAAAATATATCCCATAACAACTAAAAAATCATGAGGAGTCTATGCGCTTTTCTCCCAATCTTTCATCTACAATATCTACCAACATAATCGATAATTCTATAGATTCTCAATCTTTCTTATCCCAATCTCAAATTCCAGACGAACTTTTAGTTGAGCGGGTTGTGGAATATATGAATAAATATAATAAGCAGAATGAAAGCCCGGTCTCTAAGGCTAATCCAGATGTAATTTCTGCGATTGAGAGTGTGAAAGAGTTTCAATCAAATGTTTTTAAGACTATTGTTGCTCAAGGATATACCGAGCCAAATCTTGCTTCAAGAGGATTTATCTCTAATTACTTTCCACAGCCTTATCCACAGGCAGTTTCCCAAGCGTTACTATCAAGCCTTTTTCACCCCTTATCTACACTTAATCAAGAAAATGTAGATTATAAGAACTTATCAAATTTTACTTCAAAGAACCAGGCTGAACAAGGTACAGAATTGCATACTAAAAATGATTATAGGCCAACTGTCGTTGATCCAAAAGATATTTTAGAAGATATAGCTACTAACTCTGCTAAAAAAGCGAAAAAGTTGTTAGGTATAGGAAAGGCTCATATGGAATCGAAGCAGTATGAATTAGCGCTTTATACCCTAGAGATGGCAAAGGCTCTGGTTGCCGATCTTCCTACATATGGGCTCCTTTTGGCGGAAATTACGTCACAGTTGACCTATTGCACAGGTCTAGCCATGGCATAACACTATAATTATATTTGGGAGATAGGCTGTAGGGGGAGCTTATTCCCTCTGCTTTCATATTATCAACAATAATTCAATAAAAATTAAGTTAGAGAGGGTCTTTTGCGAAAAGGGGAGGTAGGTCTCATTAAAGTGTAACCCTAAGTAAATATTAAACGATCCCTTTATTATCTTCTTTCTTAAATAGTACTCTTTCTGCCGTTCGGTCTATGTGAATTTCTAATTGATCAAAGCAATCTTTGAATTGCTTTATAGAGCTTTATTTGGTTTAATAGTTTCTTTAATCAGCTTACTTAACTTAGACATAAAATATCCTTTATGCACTCAACGTTGTTGTAGAGCTAAGTTACCTCCAAATAATTTACCTAAACTTAGTCCTAAAAAACCTCTATAGATATTCTATTAGTTTTAGTTCAGCAATCATAGGCCTTATCGATAATGATCAAGAATATAAAATTTAGAAAAAATTTAGAGGATACCGTAAACCCTCCTTAGCAGAGATTACTATGTACTGTATTTAGCATTGACTAGAGAAATATATTATAGTCTTGATAAACAAGTACAATCTGGAAAATGCTATGTCAAGTGCCGTATAGTAAATAAAATGGCATGTTTAGGAACGCTTAAAGGAAAACAGATTATCACAAATTAATAATTTAGACCATAGATCCTTTGATCTCCTCTATTTTAGAAATACACACTCATTATAAACGATATCATGTATACTGAGCGCGGGCTATTTGACAGTTTTCTTCTACTGGTGGAAAAAAGGTAAACCTAGCCGCGCATTGTATAACAAGAACTATTTTAGAGGTTTATAGAATAGTTTGTTAAGTATTTATTTTTTTTATTTTCAATTTTTTAATAAAAAATAGCTTGTTAATAATAAATTAATATTATTTTCCCATAATGTAATTTATAAAGGGTGCGGACAGTTTAACCGCTTTCTTTACTAATAGAAAAAGGTAGATCTGTTCGTGCAAGACATATAAACAAATCATAACAAATAGGAGTTTTCATATATGAATCCAATTAGACGTAGTTCAGAAGAACAATACATTGGTGATTATGTATCTAGTACTAACAACCGTAACAACAATAACACAAGAATTAAAGATTCTATAACTAATAAAAAAACTACGAGCGTACAGGAGAAAGTATTACCAAAAACAAAAAAACAAGAAAGGTATGAAAAAAAACATTCACCACAAAATACATTCCCTAAAAAGATGGGAACAAGAATAGTTTCTAAAGGGCCTCCTAAAACAGATTTAGATTATTCTTTAGCAGTAAAGAATAAAAATGGTGATGATGTTATGCCTTTAGATATAGACAGAACAACAAGCTATAAAGATTTTATTAATGCTTTAGAAGCGACTATGAATCGAGAGACAGCGGACAATACTGTGACTCGTATTCAAATCTCAGGAAAAAATTCTATCTATTCCTCAGAGCTGGATGGATTTGATAAATCAATCGTTTTGCTTAATACGATTTTAGCAAAGGTAGTAAATGGCCCTTTTCATTTCGGAATAGATGAAGAGGCCTATGATGAGTACAAAGTAAAGGAAAAGGATTTTGGAATTCCTCAGGACAAGGCTGAAGCTAAAGCGCTTCTCGAAAAAACTTTGGAGCTATATAAGCCATTAAAAGCTGATATGGACTCAAAACGAAAACTTGCGATATACAAAGTGTATAACTTTTTTGCTCCTGCAATGGATCAAAACATTAAAGCTTACCAAAAGAAAATAGAAGACTTAATTAAGTCTCTTGAAGAGGCTGCGAAATAATTTTAAAAAATCTTTTTGAAGCCTATTTTGTAAAAATTTATTAAATCTTTGATAGTACAGATTTAAAAAAGGCTCAATCGCAACCAAGCTATACAGTGCGCGGCTAGGTTTACCTTTATTCCACCAGTAGAAGAAAACGGTCAAATAACCCGCGCTCAGTATACCTCTAAACGGAAGGCATATGTCTTCCGTTTATATCTTTAAAGTTATACAGATTGCAGACTGTTTAACTGTTTCCTTAAAAAAGTCAAACTTAGTCAACCTATATATAATACCAGTTTAATCGATTTTATCAAGCAAGCAGCAGTGAAATAAGAATCAGCAAGGTGAAGCTCTTAACTCGACCAAGGCTTTTCAAATAGCTCGTAGCTTTTTGTTTAGACGGTTTGTTTTAGGATTCGCCGTATAAATAATTTGACTTTAGTTTGAATATTTCAAATCTTTATGGATTCCTTTTATAAGGTGTTTCAACCCTTGTAAAACATTAGCGCAAACGAGATAGTGCTCTCTTGATAACAATTCAACTTTATAAGTAGCTTCATCGTCAGTCAAGATGCCCGATTTTTCTCTACATAATCTACCAAATTTAGGGGAGTCCTTAAGTTGAATCTGACTACTTGCTTTGAGCAGGGGGGAGCTTGCTTTATGGGCTAGATTGCTTTCAGTTGTTTGCATAGATAACAATAGAGATCTGCATTTTTTATCAATTTTTGCAAGCTCTTTACCTAACTCATGCTTGCAACTTTTCACCTTTTCCTTAAGGGTGATAGTATCTTCAAGCGTTTTATCTCGATCATCAGCAGAACTTTTGGAGTTGTTTTTAACAAATAAATAGCGCTCATACGTTGTGTTACAATCGCAGATTAATTTATTAATGACGGAGGCTTGCCCTAGCAATGTTTCGAGTCTTAATTCGAAAAGATTCTTTTGAGTTCTTATCCTCTGCCGGTAAGCAGCCATGTCATAACGGTTCTTGCCAATCTCTTTAGTTTCTTTATCTTCATACCATTTAATAAGGTCATGACATTTTACACTAAATAAAGCTGAAAACCTCTCCAGCCTATCTAGAACATTTTTTTGATTAGTTTGAGTTGGTTCTTTTTCGCACTCCCTAATGTAGTTTATAGGAATCCACATAGCTTGAAATCTTTTGATAATTAAAGATTCATGCTGAGCTAAAAGCATTGTACTAGTCCAGATTTTAGCAGATTCCTGCTCTCTTATAGCTAAGCCCTCAAACCCATATTTAGCTATCAGAACTAAATTTTTTGGATCAGCAACCAATTCTTGGTAATCCTTATCTAAAACTTCCGCTTTTGGAACATTCATAGGCGTAATGGTTGTTATCATATTGATCCTACTCTTAAATTCAATAGTGGTTAAAGCAACTCTTATACTAGCCAATTAGGTTTATTTAGACACTGTATAAATATGCCTTCTAAGCCGTTATGAGTTATTAAGATATCGTTTTCAACTTAACTCATCCCCTGACTCTTTGTACTTAGAATTGATTATCTTGCACATCAACCATGAACCGTCATCTGCGCGGCGATCAATATAAGGTCTAATGACAATCCCTTCCCGTATATGGAGGCTTTGTCCACTTACAAGTTCCTTACCCTCAGCTAAAATTCGAACTTCATTAAGTTGAAATGGACCATCAAAAACTATAGGAACCCAAAGGGCTTTTAATTGCAGGGGGATTTGATCATAAGGAATCGACTCTCCTTCGACAATAGTTCTAAAGATACGTAAAGTTGCTTCAATTTGTCCATAATTATAGCCCTTCTGACAAGGAATAACTTCTGCGAATACATGAACATGTTTATTAGGCCAAATTTGTTTAACAAGCTCAAAAAGCTTGGTGTTATGAACCGTTTTCCAATAGATATTTTCTGATCCCTCTAGAAGCTGTAAACCTCTCTTGGCTAATCCTTTTGATGTAATAATAGGATTCTCAACAGAGGGACTAATATAACATGAAATTTGGCTGCCATGCAGCTTTTCGCTAACAATAACCCGTTCTCCTATCTGAAATTGATCTTGGTAAGCTCCTAATTGCATAACATCGTGATCATGAAAGTGAGGAGCATTGATAATTGGTGCTACTGCTCCCATCAAATCGGAGGGGATAGGGGGTTCATATTTAGTAATCCCCAAACGTTCCGAAATATCAACTCCTAATTCAACATCTTCAAAACCTGTATCTGGCAGAATACAACCTTGAGAAATCTCTTTGCGAAGAGTAACAGTTGCAACTCTATCTTGATTTGATCCTCTAAGATAATTTGCAAATTGCTCACGTAGTGCTCCAGACAATATAGATTTTTCTGGGATAAAGATTACAGTGTCTCCATCTTTATATATCCCTTTCTGTACAACAACTTGGTATTGCCCCAATTTGCCAATCTCTAGCGAATCGGCATTAAAATGGGGTAATAATTTAATTTTCGCTCTAAAAACTTTCCATTCCATAATATACTGATCTTTTTTATAAAGTTTTCTTATTGCTTGGTGAGTTTCCTAAAAAGAAGATCTGCCTGTTTATATAACTCATCTCGCTGTTCATCGGTTTTAGAAATTTTAGTTATAGATATGTTTAAAGCCTGCGTAATATAGTGGTCGATCGTTGTCAAATGGGGTATGATATCATGTTCACCGACTGTGGCCTTAAGTGAAATAAGTTTGACAATCTCTTCCATAAGCTTTTTATCTTCTGTAAGCCCCTGTAACAGCGACCAGAGATCCATAGGAGGATATGCTCCTAATTGCTCAATCCATCTCAAGCATAATGCAGGCCGAAGCGCATAACAATAAAGCTTTACACCAATTCCATCCTGCCCCTTCTCTTGAATTTGTTGCCAAGCATTCTTAGTTAATTGGTAATAATGGTTTTTTAAGCTTTCTTTATTCACAACTGTAAAAGCAAATTGGGAGATTTGTTCCATAGTACCGTTATGTATAATGTATCTGATAGGGGAAGAGAACCATTCAATAAGGCTAGGATTGGAATTGATCGCAAGTCGCAAAGCCTTTCGTATATCCCACCCATTCATATCAAAAGGGACTCCTAAATAGTCGTCATTTACAATAGGAGTTTCTATAACGTCTCTGTGCTCTCTTACTGAAAAATAATCCTTCTCATCTCTAGCAAAAATGAATCTAATGTCATAGTCACTGTCTTTAGAGGGAAATCCCCAAGCACGGCTACCAGATTCGACTGCAAATAATATTCGAACCTGTCGTTCTTGTTCTAGTTGAGATAGTTTAGTTCTTATATAGTTTTGTGCATCAACACTAATTGATGACCGAGTTATCATTTTTTTAGACCTTTTAAAATTTGCCTTAGATAAATTTTTTCAATAAAGTTATCTATTATATTTTGATCGAATTCTTCTGGTAAGCGTGAGTGCTTAGCTGCAGCTTCAACCTCAATAAACAGCTCTTCAATTTCCTCTTCTACTTTTTCTAAAGGGACCTTCCCCTCTTTGATAGCTATGAGGTGCTTTGCTTCTGGTCGGGGGAAAGTGATATGACCATTTTTCAAAAATTCTATTCCCTGATATCCAATGCGTACAGCATGTGATAAAGCTTTCCAGTCAGCTCCTAGATTTTTTTCTGCCGCAAGGGTACGAGTCGCATATTCATCCATAATCTTTTGAACCATTCCAATAGCCGACTTAATAGGAGCGTTTAAAATAGCTTTTCTTCCACATACTTCTAGATACATCGCTTTTTCCCCATTAGCTAAAGTAATGCTATCCCCAATACTAATAAATTTACAGCCTTCACCTAAGTGCTTTAATTCATTTATTCCAGCTATAAGTGCAGAAGAAGACCCATAATATTTTTCTAATGATTTTAGGACTTCTAAAGCTCTTTTAACAGCAGCAATTCGTAGCCCCTTCATCCCATACCTATTTGCTTGCTGTTTACAGTAACGTACAAAAGAAATAGACTTTTTAGTAAATATTTGAGGTGCTAATATCTTGATCTCTTCCCAAATAGGGTGGATTGGGCTTAATAGGGCTTCTTTAGGCGCAAACAACATATCAAGAGCTACTGTTTGTCCTTCTGCCAAAAGGCTAAGAAACTTTTCTAAGCTATACAATTCATGATCGATATCAAAAGGAGTGTTTTTTTCTCCGGGTATCCTTTTCCTTGCCTCAATCGCAATTAAAGGTTGGATTCTTTGTAATAAAATTTCTCGAGTTTGTGGAAGGTAAATCCCTTTGATATCGAAGTCTGAATAGGGGGTCGATGTTCCATAAAGGTGTGACCCAAATTGAGTCTTAAAAATAACTTCTGGTTCCATATAAAAAATTGTAATTTAAAAAGGTCTATTTTTATTAAAGACGAGGGTCTATAGGCTCGCTTTCAAGGGCCATAATGGCAAATACATAAGCGTGAATTTCTCGCAAAGGTCGCTTTGAAACAAAATAGTCTAAAGCTTCTATTCCTAAAGCAAACTCTTGTAAAGCCAGGTGCCGTTTACCCATACTATTTCTTCGCTTTAACGCTTTAAGTTGTTGCTCTCTTGTATATTCCATTCCATAAATAATTCTAAGGTATTCCTTTCCTCGGCATTTAATCGCAGGTTGAAGCAACTTATTATCTTTATACAAATAGAATGGAAGAGGCTTAACTACCATTCCTTCCCCACCTTTAGCTGTTAATTCTAACCACCATTCTATAGCTTCTTGCTTACTCGCAGGTTCATTAAAGTTAACAACCTTATATGATGTAGAGCGCAAAATAGCTGGATCTTGTTCACAAATTTTAGTGATTTTTTCCATATGCCAAAGATGGTTTTGTTCGTTATGAACAACCCCCTCTGTAGCCAAGATGTGAAAGGGTGCTAATTTAATGTCATCAATAGAGTTTATAGGCCAACAATAGTTTCGATACGCTTTGATATAATTTTCACACATTTGTAGGCGTTCTTTATAACGCTGCTTCAAAGCGGTGAATACAGGATCGATACACATTGCCTCAGCTAATTTATTACTAATATAGTTTGAATGGTGTAGAGCGCTTGTCCCTACCGCTGCATACTGATCTTTAATAAGCTGCTGCGCCTTAGCCGACCAAGGAACTAGTTCACAATCAAAACAGAACCAATCTGTTTGAAACTGGCCCCAAAAATTAGCTTTAGTTAAAGCATTTTGTAGCCTTTGTAATAATTCTTGTTCAAAAGGATCTGATTGTTTAAAAAAGCGTCTGCCATTACGGGTATAGCAAATACCAATACAATCAGCAGATTCATGTTCCACCCCAAATCTTCTGGTAACAACCTCTGCAGAACGGCATACAATTACAATAACTCGTGACCCCATATGCTTTTCTTCACAAACGACCTCTTGCACTCCAGCACTCTCATAATAATTTAATGCTTCTTCGGGGTATTCTAAATAGTCAGGATTAAAAGAAGGATCACAAGGTGACATAGTAGGGGGTAAGTAAATTAACCATTTAGGATCAATCGCAAAGCGGCTCATCGCTTCCAAGGCAGGAATTGTATGTCGTTTTTCCAGAGTAACTGAATGATGTAGTCTGGTATAAATGTATTTCTTGCCAATATCATTGCCTAGCAATTCATCAATTGCAATAATAGAATTATTCTTATGCTGTGCTAAAATCACATTTTCCTTTTTTAGAGGACGAGCTGGTTCTACATAGACTTGATTAGCAGGGATAGAAATAAAATTATTTTCCGGATATTGAAATGCAGTTAACGCACCACCGAAGACACAACCCGTATCAATATTGAGTGTATTATTCAACCATAAGGGCT
The DNA here is from genome assembly GCA_029240075.1 of Chlamydiales bacterium. Taxonomy (GTDB): domain Bacteria; phylum Chlamydiota; class Chlamydiia; order Chlamydiales; family JARBTQ01; genus JARBTQ01. Next base: position 41,055 of record JARBTQ010000014.1, on the reverse strand, counting down.
CAGGAACAGGGGTATGCCCATATACAACTAAGGCTTTCCCTCTATAATCTTCAGCCCAATTTAAGCGCACAGGTAAGCCATCACTATCCATTTCTCCTGTTACTTGACCAAAAATTGCAAAGGATCGAACAGCTCCAGAAGAGCGTCCCTGATACTCCTCTTGTAAGCCAGCATGTGCGACAACTAGTTTGCCGCCATCTAGAATATAGTGACTTATTAAAGAATCTAAAAATTGAATAAGCTCTTCAACAAATTCTTTAGAATACTCAGCCAACTGCTCCATAGTTTGCTCTAGACCATGAGTAAGATTTACATTTTTCCCTTGTAATTTGCGCAATAATTTAAATTCATGGTTGCCAGGGACGCAGAGGGCATCTCCAACTTTAACCATATTCATGACAAGTTGTAATACATCAACGATACCTGGTCCACGATCTACGAGATCCCCTAAAAAAATAAGTTTACGTCCAGCAGGTGGCCTAAATTGGTGTTTATTAATTTGAGAGTATCCAAGCTTGTATAGCAGACTTTGCAACTCATCGAAACAACCATGGATGTCACCAATAATATCAAAAGGTCCAACTTCATTTTCAAGATTAACCCAAAGTTTGTGACGCTCAAAACTAAATGCTTCAATTTCTTCTAAACTATCAAGAAAAAAATTTGCATGATAGCGCTCATTTCTTAAATTCCTCAAAGCATTCTTTAGCTGAGAATATTGTTGATCTAGGATAACTTCTCTCAAATTACGGTTAGTACGCTTTTGGTTTCTTTCAATACAAATCTCTTTAGAAGGTTTAAGCACAATCAGGACACTTAAGCAATGGTATTCTTGCGCAATCTTGAGTAGCTTTTTGCGAGATTCTTCATGGAGATTTGTAGCATCTATTACTGTTAATTTTTTATTTGCTAATCGTTTTCTTAAAATAAAGTATAAGATCTCAAAAGCATCATCTGAAGCTTTTAAGTTATTTTCATCATCAGACACGGCAGCTCGGTAAAAATCAGATGATAATATTTCTGAATCTTTAAAGTGTTTTTTCGCAAATGAACTTTTCCCTGCACTTGAAATTCCCATCAATATGACTAAACAAAACTCAGGAATTTTAAATATATCTTGTTTATTCATAATGATTTTTTTGCCTCTAATTGAAAAATTGCCATTTGACTAGGGGATCCGTAAACTTCATGGAGATCACCAAGAGGATGAAATTCTACCTGATAGGGGTAGTTTGTGGTTATAGCTTGTGCCCAGTTCTGAAATTCTTTTCTGGTCCATTCGAAGCGGTGATCTGGATGTCTAAAAGCTCCCGCTGTCAAAGAGTTGAATAGCGTGTTATATTCTTTATTAGGAGTTGTAATTACCACAAGTCGGGGCTGAATATATTGGAAAAGAATTTTAGAAAATGTTGCTAATTGGAAGGGTTCTAAATGTTCGATAACCTCCACAACTGCGGCAGCATCAAATCCTTTAAGTTTTTTGTCATAATAAGCTAAGGAACTTTGATGTAAGTTAATTTTCTGGCGTAAATGATGCGTCAGCTCATCCAATTTTAATCGTTGCTGCGCTATTTGTAAGGCTCGATAACTTACATCTACCCCTAAAATTTCTTCTATCTGTGCTTCTTTTAACAAAAGTTCAACCAACCTACCCTCCCCACACCCTAGATCAAGAATTTTTCTTGCTCCCTTTTCAAGTAGGACTTTTTTGACTGTTGTAAGACGGATCTCATGTAAACTAAGCTTATGTTCTAATATTTCTTCTACAGGTAAATTTTCGACTCCTTGATCTATAAACTCTTCTTGATTAATTAAGGAAAGAGCTTTTTGCACTAAGAGTTTACGATATTTTAGATAACGAGTTACGATAAGTTCTCTATGAGGATGGGAATTAAGCCAACTTCCCCCTTTTTCCAGTAACTTGTCTACCTCAGGTAAGTCTATCCAGTAGTGTTTAGAATTATCTAAGATAGGAATAAAGATATAAAGCTGGTTGAGTAGATCGCATACAGTAGTTGTAACTTCTAAATCTAGCCTATAGTAAGAGCTATTTTCCCAGCTGGTAAACTGGGAATCTAAAGGTAAATGTGTAATTTTAGCTTGATAGCCAAGTGGTTCAAATAGGCTTTTGATAACTTTTTCTCGTCCATTACAGGCTATAACAGGGATAGTTACACTTAAAGGGAGTTTTTGTTGTACTAAATCAGATTTAGTGTCACAATGCCCACTCATAGCTGTTGAAAACATTTTTTTCATAACTACGCTTAAAAATGAGTTTGCAGTATAGGGCCGATCATTAACATAAAGCTCTAATTCAGGTTGCGCGGAAAACCCACTTTTTCGGTTCCACTTGGATAATTCTAAAGGATCTATATCCAGCAATAGTGTCACACTGCAAAGATCTTCAGCGGCCTTTGTATAGAAAAGATAAGCAGTTCCAAAAGCAAACTTTTTTTGATGCAATTTTTCTGGATGTTTGTGTAGCAAATACCCTAGATCTGTTGCAGGGTGATAATGGGTAGTAATGGTAAATGTCATATAATTGATCTTTAATAAAATAAATTATTAAAATGCTATCGTATTTTTAATATTATGATCAATAAAGATTTTTTAGGAGTTGCTAATTTATTTTATAAAACTGGTAGGCGATGAATTAGTAAATGTTAATACTACAAAGGGGGGAAGAGCCAGGGAAATTGCATGAAAACTTGTAACTCTTTAACTATCAAAGAGGGGATTTTTAAAGCATTATTCCTTACTGCTTATTCTCTAAATATTTATAAAATTCATGCAATTTCCCTGGGGGAAGAGCTAGAAAGTATATACTTAAGCAGGTTATAGCATTATAAAAGCCCTTTTATCAGATTAAAAGTAGACTTGTTATAAATGATTTAAAAGAAGCTTTGCTAGCGTAAGTGCAATAGTGAAAAATGATAAAACATGGCTGGAGCAAGAAATGTTTGCACAATTTACTATTTACAATAAACTAACTGTGCAACAAGTTTTTAGCAAAATTAAATTTACTGATATTCCTTAGATTATCTGATAGAGAGGGTAATGTATAAGAGCTTTAATATTTTCTTATAGTATTACCCTCCGCTAGTAGACTCTAGATAGCGAGTTTTCTAATGAGCTGATTGCAAATTTTAGTAAATTGTTCTAAGGAACGGAAGGTAATAATAGAGCTTCATTCCTTAGAATATCAGTATTTTTAAACAGGGCGGTGGGAAAGTTTATGAAAATTTCTTCCATATTTCTTCTTAGCCCACAGTTTATACCAAATCATTGGCAGTAGGAGTAAGGGTATACCTACGTATAAAGACACAACCAGCTCTTTATCAAATGCCATTAGAACAAGGCAAAACACCTGGATCCAAATTGTAAAATGAGTAAGGTAAGGAAATAGTGGAGTCTTAAACTTGAGTTCATCATAATGACCATTCTTAATCAATTTACGTCTAAATTTAAGTTGTGACCAACAAATAGAGATCCAAGTGATTGCTCCACTAAAGCCAGACAATGCTAACAATTTAGTATAGACCTCTTCAAATCCACCCCCCAAGGTATTCAGTAAAATGCCTATCCAGCACACTGTAACAGACAGAAGAGCTGCATTTTGCGGTACGTTATTATGATTTAATTTACTTAGCCAACGAGGTGCCATTCCTTCCCGAGCTAAGGTCCACATTGCTCTTGAACAGCTATATAGACCAGAGCTTGAACATGAAATTGCAGCTGTAAGTATAACGAAAGAAAAAATACCACTTGCCCACTGGAATCCGTAATAACCTAAAGCTTCAGCAAAAGCGCTACTCTCAATCCCAACTTTTTGCCATGGGTAAATAATAACCAATAGCAATAAAGGAACGACATATAAAAAAATAATTCGCCATACGATGTTGCGGATCACCACAGGGACCACTTTACGTGGCTCTTGGCTTTCAGCTGCAGCTATACCTACAATTTCTGTCCCTTGAAAGTTTACAAGAACCATTACCATTGTTAAAAGAACTGCAATCGGTTTTTTAGGAAAAAATGCTTCGGTACTGCTAAAAATAGAGGGAACATCTACTGGGTGACTACCAATAAGTCCCAAATAGACACAGCTAGCAATAGTTATAAACATCATAATAGCTAAAATTTTTATAAGAGAAAGCCAAAACTCAATCTCTCCAAAGGCACCTACTTTACCGACGTTAATCAAAGTGACAATTGCAGCAAACAACATTGACCACCAAACAGCACCTACCATAGGAAAGAAAATATTCATAATCCAACCTGCAGCTATCATCTCAGATGGTACATATGCAACCCATGTTAGCCAATAAGACCAGCCAACACCACATCCCCATGTAGGTGAAATAAAATTAGTGGCATAATGTATAAAGGAGCCTGAGACTGGAGCCGCAACTGAGAGTTCGCCTAAGCAAAGCATCACACAAAAAACTATAATTCCCCCTAGCATATAAGCTAGCGCTGCTGCTGGGCCTGCTCTTTCAATAACATACCCAGTTCCTAAAAAATAACCACTGCCAATAATCCCCCCTAGAACAATCAGTTGTAAATGGCGTGGTTGAAGACCTCGGATCAATTTCCTTTCAGGCTCAGGATCCACAACAGTTTTTTCGGGCACGTTATCAGTGTTCATAAAACCTTTTTGTTCTGCTTTGTTTGAAATTTCTTTATTAGTAAAAAAGCCTTCTTTGCAACATAGGAAAATGTTTTAACTTCGAGCTTTTCCTATTCAGTAAAAAACGCTTTTTTTTAAAAAACTAATTTTATATAATTTCTTTTAGCTGGGGACCTTGTGGAATGAAGTAATTCGAACCAGGTCAGGATCGGAAGGTAGCAGCCTTAAGAACGATCTTCATGCCTCAAGATAATCTCCAGCTATTCTTTTCTTAAACACTTCGGTGTATCAGTTTACGTGCCAGTAAATTTAGTATAGCCGTATCATGAGATAATTTCTCTAATACTTTTTCAGCTTCACTTAAAAGCCCTTCTGCATACATTTTGGCCTCTTCCAGTCCTAGTAAACTCACGTAAGTAGCTTTTGCTTTAACATTATCTGAACTTTCTTCAAATTTAGGATCAGTAGCGTCTAATACATCATCTACAATCTGGAAAGCAAGACCAATGGCTTGGCCGAATTCCTTCAATAAACTTATTTCTTTTTGAGTTAAACCAGATATAACAGCTCCTATTTCTAAAGCTGCAACGAATAACGCAGCAGTTTTCATTAAATCCATCTGCATCAAAAGGGGGTAAGGGATCATTTGCCCTTCAGAAGCTAAGTCAATCACTTGTCCGCCGATCATTCCTTCAGCTCCTGTATATGAAGTTAAAGCCTTCATAATTGCTAATTTTTGGTCTGTGCTGAGCAACCCGTCATTAACGATGATTTCATAAGCATAGTTCAGCAAATAATCACCTGTAAGGATTGCATGTCCTTCTTTATAAAGTTTATGGAGAGTGGGCTTGCCCCTTCGAAAATCGTCATTATCCATTCCAGGTAAGTCATCATGGATTAAAGAAAATACATGGATCATCTCTAATGCACAGGCAGGGGTTAAAGCTTTCTCATATGAACCTTTAAATGCTTCCGTTGTAAGTAAAGTCATTAAAGGACGCAATCTTTTCCCTCCCCCTTCAATTGCAGAATAGCGTGCGGCTTTGAAAAGTTCATTTTGGGGCATACCAGGTTGCTCAGGTAATAGATCTTCCAAGCGCTTTTCAATCAAAGGGCGATAAAAATGGAGACGTTCTTCTAATAAGTCAATAGCCATTCTTTAAAATTCTCCTGTAGCGCTAGATAATGGCGCATAAAAAGGATCTTGCCCAATACTAAAGTAATCAAATCCTTTTTCTGCCATTTCTTGCGCTTTATATTGATTTCTGCCATCAAAAAAAGCTTTGCCTCTCATGTGTGCTGTAATTGGATTAAAGTCTATAACTCGGAATTGTTTCCATTCTGTTACAAGAGCAATCGCATCGGCATTATCTGCAGCATCTAACTCATCTTGACACCAGGTAATCTGTGCACTATGAGGTAACAACTTTTGTGCGTTAGGGATAGCAACTGGATCAAAAAGGCGAACATGAGCTCCTTGACTTAGAAGCTGTTGAATTAGTGTGAGTGAAGGAGCTTCACGCATATCATCTGTATCAGGCTTAAAAGAAAGACCCCAGATGGCAATAGTCTTACTTTTAAGGCCTCCTTGGTTTTCAAAATAGTGGGCAATTTTCTCTCCAAGAACTAAGCGTTGTCGCTGGTTTACATTCTCAACGGCATCAATCAAAACTGTAGGATTGTCGATCGATCGAGCTAAGGCTCTTAGCGCTTGAATGTCTTTAGGAAAACAAGAGCCTCCATATCCCATGCCTGCATATAAAAATGCTGGTCCGATTCTTTTGTCAGAACCGATACCTTTACGTACATAATTGATATTTGCTCCCAACTTTTCGCATAATCCAGCTAACTCATTCATAAAGGAAATTCTTGTCGCTAGCATGGCATTAGCTGCATATTTTGTCATCTCTGCTGAGGGAATATCCATAAGAATAAGGCGTTCACTATTGAGCATAAAAGGAGCATAAATCTCTTTCATCAACGCTGCTACTCTTACATTATCTGTGCCAATAACTACTCGGTCTGGTTTTAAACAATCGTTAAGGGCATCCCCCTCTTTTAAGAACTCTGGATTCGAGACTACATCGAATTCAATATTTTTTTTAAGTTTACCTAATTCTGCGTGCAATAACTGTTGAATGTGATAGACAGTTCCAACAGGTGCTGTTGATTTATTAACTATCACTTTATAATCACACATATGCTCGGCTAATGAAACGACTGCTGCATTAATGTAACTAAGATCCGCAGAGCCATTATCTTGAGGCGGAGTAGGAACCGCAAGGAAGCATACAAGAGCTGATGCCACAGCTTCACGGTAGTTAGTAGTAAATTGAAGTCGCTTAGATGCTAAATTACGCCTCATCATCTCTTCCAAACCAGGCTCATAGATTGTCAATTTACCTTGTTGCAATTCTTTAATCTTTGCTTCATCGATATCAAGGCATGTCACATGATGTCCCATTTCAGCAAAACAAGTGCCTGTAACAAGTCCAACGTACCCAGTTCCAATAATTAGTAGCTGCATGAATGTCCTTGTAGTTGTATAAACATAATAAATTTTTTATTAAATACTAGCGGCTTTATTTGATCCATAATGCAGACCTGCAGAAGCTAAGTTTTCTCGTGCATTAGGAAAGGTCCCTTCTAATTGTGTAATCAATTTTTCAGTCTGTTTACGCATGGAGTTTTGCCCTACTGGACATTGACAGGTAATTCTAGCAAAACCGTATTGCTTAGCAAGGTTGCGTATATCTTGTTCTGTAATGTAAATAAGAGGGCGCACAATAGTCACACCATATTTATGCATAGGAACTTTAGGCAAGTTAGCAGCAAATTCCCCCTTATATAACAGATTCATAAGTAACGTCTGAATGCTATCATCTCGATGGTGCCCAAAAGCTATAGTCGAAGCTCCAATCTCTTTTGCTGCATTAAAAATTAAGGAGCGCCTTTCTCTTGAGCAACTATAACATTCTAAAGTTTCCAGTTGCTGAGTCGATTCCTTTAGAATCAAAGGAACTTGTAACTCCTTACAGATGCCAGATAAAAAGCTTTTATCAATGCTTGCGCCACAGGAATAGGGGCCATGAACATGGACAGCATGAATATTCCAATTAGGAAATCCCCTTCCCGCTATTGCTTTTAGCAAAAATAGAAGGCATAAACTATCTTTACCCCCACTTAAAGCAATTACAATCTTTTCGTCAGTAGGGGGTAATAGCTCAAAATCATAGAGAGCTTTGCGGCAAAGTCGTTCCAGTCTTTTTCCTAAGCCTGTCCAGGGTGGTCTGGCTATAGGGAGGCTTAATTCAAAAGTTGATAGATCATCCATATGATTAATCAGTGCTCCATGCTTTGTTAGCTGTATAAAAATACAAAACAATACTTAAACTATATCTATAAATCATCAGACAGCAATTTAACAAAGCGGCTACATATATATTGATCGAAGGAACTGGATTTTGTCTCTGTCTGTTTTAGATAACAAAAAATATTATAATTTCTATGTTTATTGTGCCAATGTTTTTTAATGGGGATTTTAAATTTTTAATTGATTGTAGCTCAATACAATAGTGGTGATGGTTTTAGAAATCTTAGTACAATAAAAGAAAGTAAGATACTTGAGGTTTAATGCAATGATTGATATAATCTATTCTCATTAACAAAAATTATTGATTTCTATTCCGAGGCGTTTTTTATGAAAAAAGATAAACATCCAGAATCTCAAAAAGTTATATTTCAAGATACAGCTACAGGGGACCAATTCCTTTGCTTATCTACAATAAAGACGAGAGAAACTGGGGTCTTCAAAGAAGATGGTAAAGAGTATCCTTTATACCGTATTTCTGTATCCTCTAAGTCACATCCTTACTATTTAGGTGAAAATCAATTAATTGACACAGAAGGACGTGTTAAGAAGTTCCAAGATCGTTACAAGAAAGCACAGCAAGCTACAAAACAAGCTTAATTCCCCTTACTTTTTATAACAATAGACCTCTTGTGTGATCCCTTTTGCAGAGGTCTATCAGATCAACCGATACAGAGATATGCAAGAGATCCAATGTCCATGCAACAAAAAATAGAGTCACTACTTATCCGTTTTGCAGAAGTTGAAGAATTGCTGAGCCAAGCTGCTGTGGCTTCTGACCAAAAAAAGTATCGCAGTTTAGCGCAAGAGCATGCTTATCTATCTGAAGTTAAGGGTAGTTGGGAGCGTTTGAATGAGCTAAAAAGGCAATTTTCTGATAATAAGCAAATGTTGCAAGAAGAGAGTGATCCCCTATTTTTAGAAGCTATTAAAGACGAGTTAACAAAGTTAGAGCCAGAAATTATAGTCTTAGAGCAAAATATCATGACGTTGCTCGTTCCTCCAGATCCTCATGATCATCGCAATACCATCATTGAATTGCGTGCTGGAACAGGGGGTGATGAGGCCGCGCTTTTCGTGGGTGATTGTGCTCGTATGTATAAGTGTTATGCAGATAAGATGAAATGGAACTATGAATTACTCTCGTGTTCGCCTTCTGATCTGGGTGGATATCGTGAATACATTATGGTTTTATCTGGACAAAACGTTTATCGATATATGCAGTATGAAGCAGGAACTCATCGAGTGCAGCGTGTTCCGGAGACTGAGGCGCAAGGACGTGTTCATACTTCTGCAATAACAGTAGCAGCTCTTCTAGAACCTGATGAAGAAGAGGATTATCCAATTGATGAAAAAGATTTGCGCATCGATACGCAAAGAGCCTCAGGTGCAGGAGGTCAGCACGTTAATACGACAGATTCTTCTGTTCGAATTACTCACCTTCCTACAGGCATATTTGTATTGTGTCAACAAGAGCGCAGCCAGCATAAAAATAAAGATAAAGCGATGCGTCTTTTAAAGGCTAAGTTGATCGAGATGGATCGTCAAAAAAAGCACCAAGAATTATCTTCTCTGCGTTTAAGTCAAGTGGGGTCGGGTGATCGTTCAGAGCGTATTCGCACCTATAATTTTCCTCAGAATCGCCTTACAGATCATCGTATCAATCTAACTAAGTACAATTTAGATCAAGTTATGGATGGTGAGTTGGAGGATATATCTAAAGCGCTGGTCTCATTCTTTTATCAAGAAAGATTAGAGCAAAGTAATACTCCTACATCAGCAGCTTAAATCTTAGATGAAAACAGTTCAAGAAATACTCAATTTATCAACGAAATACTTAGAAGAGAAAGGAATTCCTTTAGCTCGTAGGCAGGCGGAAGAATTATTAAGCCATCATTTAGGTTTAAATAGATTAGATCTTTATCTTAAGTTTGATTACCCTTTACAAGAAGTAGAACTAACAGCAATACGGGAGTCTTTGAGAAGGCGCAGCAATAGGGAGCCCGTACAGTATATACAGGGGCAGGTGGAGTTCTACGATACGTTGATTGAAGTGAATCCAAATGTCCTTATTCCTAGACAAGAAACTGAAATTTTAGTCAGCCTTATAGTAGCCCGGTTGAAAAAAGAGAGTGACTTATCTCATAGAAAACTTTGGGATCTTTGTTGCGGGTCAGGTTGTATTGCCATTTCTTTGAAAAAAGCTTTTCCTGAATTGCAGGTTATTGCTTCAGATGTTTCTCTTGAAGCAATAACTGTTTCAAAAAGAAATGCATATAATAATCGGGTAGATGTTGAATTCATAGAGGGAGATTTTTTACAGCCTCTAAAAGGGAATGTTGTTGATTATTTAGTTTGTAACCCTCCCTACATAGCACAAGAGGAGTATCATAGTTTAGAGCCTGAAGTTCGTAATTATGAACCTAAATTGGCTCTCATTGGGGGAGATACAGGATTGGAGTTTTATCAAAAAATGTCAGTTAATCTACACAATCACATAGTGTCGGGTGGGAATGTTTGGCTTGAAATAGGGGCAAATCAAGGCGTTGCTATTTCAAAAATGTTTAAAGAAACAGGGTTCTGGAAGACTGTCGACTTGATTCAGGATTGGGCAGGACTTGATAGGTTCTTTTTTCTTGAAAAACATTGATCATTTGAGTACACTATTTTTTTGTATACTTCACGCTCTATAATTTTCATTTTTCTCTAGTTTAAGCTTTTATATTTGAAAATGAAATTCATACAGCGCGAAATTTGAGTAATTTTTCTTTTTCTGTAGTGCAAAGTTGAGTTTATGTTTGGAGCCCTATCACAAAAATTACAAGGTGTGTTTTCAGGATTGGCAAAGCAACGTCAATTAACAGAAGACAATATTTCAGAAGCGATTAGAGAAGTTCGTGTTGCCTTATTAGAAGCAGATGTGAACTATACGGTTTCTAAAAACTTTGTTAAGAACGTGAAAGAAAAAGCGATTGGGCAAGAAGTAATAAAATCAGTTTCACCAGCACAGCAATTCATCAAGATTGTGCACGATGAGTTAGTGGCGTTAATGGGGGCAAATGAAGCTAGCCTAAATTTGAATGCAAAACCGGCTATCATTATGCTATGTGGTTTACAAGGAGCAGGTAAAACCACTCAAAGTGCTAAACTAGCTAATTTATTAAAGAAAAAAGCATATAATAAAAAACCTTTATTGGCTGCTTGCGACTTACAAAGACCTGCTGCTGTAGAACAGTTAAAACAATTAGGAAATCAGATTAATGTTCCTGTTGTTTCTATAGAAAATGAAAAAGATCCAGTTATTGTAGCAAAAACAGCATTGCAGAAAGCTAAAGATGAAGGCTACGATGTATTAATCATCGATACTGCTGGCCGTTTACATATCGATGAAGAGCTCATGCAACAGCTTCAAAGTCTATACGAGACACTTCAGCCACAAGAAGTATTGTTTGTTGCAAATGCCATGATGGGACAAGATGCTGTTAATACAGCTGCTGAATTTAGTAAACGCATTGCAATGACTGGCTCTATTTTGACCATGCTTGATAGTAATGCACGAGCAGGAGCTGCTATCTCAATATGTGACGCGACTAAGCAACCCCTCAAATTTGAAGGGCATGGCGAGAAAATAGAGGACTTACAGGTATTCAATCCAGCTTCTATGGCCGATCGCATTTTGGGCATGGGTGATGTGATAAATTTAGTCAAAAAAGCACAAGAAAATATCGACGAAGATTTCCAAAGTAAGCTAGAGGATAAAGTTCGCAAAGGCTCCTTTACATACGATGATTTCTTGAGTGCTATGAGTATGATAAAAAAGATGGGACCTCTAAAGGGTTTGCTGAAGATGATTCCAGGTTTTGGGGACCTACCACAATTAGATGGGGCAGAAGATCAATTTAAGCGTTTGGAAGCTATGATCTGCTCAATGACCAAACGGGAACGTCAGGAACTAGATGAATTAGAGATGAATCGACGCCGTAGAATTGCTAGAGGTAGTGGTGTCGGACTCGATGAGGTCAATCGAATGGTAAAAACTTTTAAACAAATGAAACAACTGATGAAAAACATGCCAAACATGAAACAGCTGCAAAAAATGATGGGAGGCTTTTAAATGGCATTAAAAATACGTATGCGTAAGCAGGGGCGTCATGCACGACCATTTTACAGATTAGTCGTAGCAGATGTACACTCTCCACGCGATGGAAAGCACATTGAAAATTTAGGATGGTACAATCCTTTTGAAAGAGAACTTGAAAGAATGTTATCAGTAGATGCTGAGCGTCTTCAATTCTGGTTAGATCAAGGTGCTATATTAACAGACAAAGTAGAAGCTTTAATTCGTAAGGGAGCCCCTGCTGTTCTTAATGCGCACAATGCTAAGGCTCAAGAGCGCAAGCTTAAGAAAATAGCAGAACGTAAAGAACGTAGAGCAAGAGCAAAAGCTTCAGCTTAATTAGAAAACTATAAAAACTTAGCAAAAAACGGCATATGCGTATCGATATCGTGTCCCTGTTTCCAAATTATTTTCAGGGCCCCTTTGACGAAAGCATTATTCGCCGTGCTAAGCAGCAAAGTTTAATCGATATTAATTTAGTAAATATTCGAAACTTTGCTGATAATAAACATAATCGCGTTGATGATCGCCCCTTCGGGGGAGGACCAGGGATGGTGTTAATGGCACCTCCAGTAGTAAAAGCCCTGGACTCAGTTCGATCCTCTCAAGCTAAAGTCATATATTTATCTCCTCAAGGAGCTGTTCTCACTGCACAAAAGTGTCAGCAGCTTGCTCTTGATAAGCATTTGATTTTGCTTTGTGGCCATTACGAGGGAATTGACCAACGAGTCGTTGACCATTATGTAGATGAAGAAATTAGTATTGGAGACTATGTGCTCACCAATGGCTGTTTAGCAGCTATAGTACTAGTTGATTCTGTTGTTAGATTTATTCCTGGCGTATTGGGTGATGAGCGAGCTGCAGAGTATGACTCTTTTCAGAAGGGAATTCTCGATTGCCCCCACTACACTGTACCTTTAGATTATAACGGCCATCTGGTGCCTGATGAGTTACGATTAGGTAATCACAAGCATATTGAAGCATGGCGTCATGCAGCTGCTATTGAAAAAACAGCGCGTAATCGCCCTGATCTTATGGCCCGTTATATTTTAGAACAACAGTCTTCAGATAATAATTCTGAAACAGATCAATCTTTAGCTTTAGATGAAAAGCAGATACAGTTGCATGCAACTTTATTTGTAAGACAATTACAAGAGTCTCTGCGTTTTTATCGCCGTTTGTTGCGTTTTGAAGTTATTGAAAAAAGCGAAGGAAAGGTTATTCTCACATGTGGAATCCATAAAATTCAACTTATTGAGAAGCAGTTTTCCCAAGAAGATAATTTGAATTCAAGACAAGAGGCTATATGGCTAGAGGTGGAAGTTAAAAACTCCCTCTATTTTCAAACTATAGCTAAAAATCTAGTAAGCTTACAGCAAGATGGAATAAGTCGCATAGATCATCAAGCAAAAGCAATTTACTGTCGAGATCCTGATGCCCATAATTGGTGTTTTTACCTAAAGCAAGGGTAAGGTTACGATTAAAAGTTTAAGTAGTTACGTGTAGGAGATAAATAAAGATGGATTATTCCGCTATCATTAAGGAATTTGAATCAACTCAGCTAAGAACTGATATCCCAGAGTTTCGTGTAGGGGACACTGTACAGGTGTACATACAAATTATAGAAGGGGACAAAAAGCGTACTCAAATGTTTGCAGGTACAGTGATTGCTCGCAAAGGAAAAGGGATTTCTGAATCTTTTGTTGTGCACCGTGTATCTTATGGCGAAGGTATGGAGCGTGTATTCAAGATACACAACCCAGTTATCTCCAAAATCGAAGTTGTTCGTCGTGGTAAAGTACGTCGTGCTAAGCTTTATTACCTACGTGGAAAACAAGGTAAAGCTTCTAAGGTTAAAGAAGATATCAAAGCTCGTAAATAATTACTTAGGAGGCCCCTCAGCAATCTTATCCCAAATTATTTGTTGAGAATAAGATTTCTAGGATTAAGTCCTAATCTACTTCAAAAGGGTAATATTTAAGTAACTCACTCTTTTAGTGTGAGTAAAGTCGAACTTGATGAATTGCACCAGCCATCTGGTGCAAGCTACAACACATTATATATGATCCATTATCCTAATTACGAATTTGAGTGTGCTGCTAAAGCAAAAGGGTATACCCTAATTGCTGGTGTTGATGAAGCTGGCCGAGGCCCTTTAGCTGGACCTGTTGTTGCTGCTGCTTGTATACTGCCAGATGACTTCTATATGAATGGAATTAATGATAGTAAGCAACTAACACCAAAAAAAAGAGCTGTTTTGTTTGAAGAAATTGTCAATCATCCTCAAATAAAATATGGCATAGGTATTGTCGCTCATACAATAATTGATAAGATCAATATTCTACAGGCTACTATACAAGCAATGTTAATAGCTGTGGATTCCTTGTCCGTAACACCCCATTATCTTCTTGTTGATGGTTTGAAATTACCCCATCCCTGCATCCCGAATGAAAAAATCATCAAAGGAGATGCTCTCTCGTATTCAATTGCAGCGGCTTCAGTTATTGCTAAGGAAACAAGGGATCGTTTGATGGATGACTTTGATATTCAATGGCCTCAATACGGTTTTGCTAAACATAAAGGGTATGGTACAGCAAAACATCTTGCAGCTATCCAATTGCATGGCCCTTGCCCCATTCACCGTCTTTCTTTTGCACCCCTAAAGTCTACTATTTCTTAACGCCATTCATGCTTAGGATAGCGGCGCTGAAGCTCTTGCTTAACTTTAGGATAAGTTTCTTTCCAAAAATTTGCTAAATCTTGTGTTACTTGTACAGGTCTTTGATTAGGAGCTAAGATATGGACAATAACTGAAACACGCCCCATAGCAATTAGTGGAGTTAGATTAAGACCGTATAGGTCTTGGATGCGACAAGCTATAAAAGGGGGATCGTCAGCAGTATAAGTAATCTTGATTTTCTTTTGATTAGGTAAAGTAACCCTTTCTGGAGCATATTGATCTAGAAGATTAAGTTGACTTAGATTTAACCAGGATTTAACTGTAGGCCATACCGCCTTGCTTTCAAGCTGCTTTGCTGATGTAGCTCCTAAGCAAATTTGCGTAATCAAGAAATTTCGGTCTTCTTTTTCAATAGGGGGGATCTCTAGTTCAGGACACCATTTTGCTAAGCAATTCAATCGAGTAATCCACTGTTCTACGCTATGGTCCCATTCCTTTAATACTAATTGTCCCTGTATAATCTTTTCTGCCAGAATTTGAGCAGCTTGCTCTTTAGAAGGTTCTGCTTTTTTTTCACTAGATAGGACTAAATCTCTAAACATCAAGTTTTCTTGGGCCACTACCTTTTTGTTCAAAGCATCGTAAATAACACAACTTTCACGATATGTTTCTGTAGAGAACAACTCTTCTAGCCAATGGGGTTCGATAGCTGTTAGTAGAGTAGCTACAACACTTAGCTCCTTTCCTTCTATCTCCCTAATCTCTGCAGCTACAAAAATTTCTGCTTTTTTTACAATACTATCAGCTGAAATACTCCCTTTGCGGTGGTGTACTACTGTGCAGCGAGCTGTATTGAGTTCTTGACGTCGGGCAAGTTGGTCAGAAAATCCTAATAAAATGCATTTTTGGATAGACTTTTTTGAATTGCTTCTATCCTCTAAACTCAAGCCCTGCTGTTGCGCAATCTCTAAAAAATTCTCCAATAAAGGAAGAACCTGTTGAGCCGCTGTAGAATGGATACCCACTTCTTTACACCTTTCTAAATGATAATGGTGCTGATGAGCATACTGCCATGCTTGCATGAGTAAAAAAAAATCAGAGTCTGATTCTTTTCCAAAAAGTTCTTCCCTTTTCTCCTCTACAAAGCTTGGCTGGTTTCCCAAATAAAAATGGCGCCCCTGTGTTAATGCCGCTATAAGTGCCACAGCTCGTACGCAACCATATTCTTTAGCAGCCAACAACATTCTGGAATAGCGAGGATGCATCGGAAAAGCCAGCATCTGCTCTCCTAGGGTCGTAATCTTTCCATTATCTGCTTCTATAGCGCCTAAATCACTTAATAAGGTCGTAGCTTTTTTCATTGATAATTGATCTGGTAGTTCAAGCCATGGAAAAGTAGCAATATCTGTGATTCCACTCCCTTTTAGTGTTAAGATTACTTCACTAAGATCAAGTCTCTTTACCTCAGGTAATTCTTGAAGTGATCGTTGCTTATGTTCTTGCTCACTCCATAAGCGGATGCAATGTCCAGGAGCTGTTCTGCCGGCACGCCCGGTCCTTTGCTCCGCAGCAGCCTGACTAATGGGTTCTATTAGTAAAGTATTAATACCTCGGTGAGGATCAAAACGCGCAATACGGGCAAGTCCACTGTCAATCACCAGCTCTATACCATCAATCGTTACAGAAGTTTCTGCTACATTAGTAGAGACAATAATCTTTCGCTTTGCATATTTCTTTAAGGCATTATTTTGATCTTGTACAGACAACTCTCCATGCAAGGGAAAAATTTCACAATTTCTAGCCATAGACGAGTTTCTTAAAGCCTGCAATGTGCGTTGAATTTCATATGATCCAGGCATAAAGATTAGGACATCGCCCTTCTGATACTTTAAGGTAGCTTGTTCTAACTCTTTTACGGCTAAATCCCAAATATTTATCTTTTTAAGGTCAATAGGACGGGTTAAATATTCAACTGAAACGGGATAGGTTTTTCCATGCGAAATTATCTGCTGGCATGGAGATAAATATTGTTCTAGCATTGCTATAGTTAACGTAGCTGACATAACAATTATTTTTAAATCAGGACGAATAGCCTGCTGAACTTGCAATGCACGCGCTAAAGTAATGTCCCCATACAAATGACGTTCATGAAATTCGTCAAAAATAATAGCACCAATGTTTGCTAAAGAGGGGTCAACTAAAAATTGTCGTAGTAAAATTCCTTCAGTAACATATTTGATTTTAGTCTGTATGTTACTTTTATTTTCAAAACGGATCTGGTAACCAACCTCCTCGCCAATCTTACAATTTCTTTCTGCCGCTACTCGCTCTGCTAATAATCTTGTAGCTAATCGGCGTGGTTGTAAAATTACAATTTGTTTGCCATTTCCCAGATTCTGATCGTGCAAAATTTGGGGAACCTGAGTAGATTTTCCTGAACCTGTAGGAGCTTGAATAATCAAACGAGGATGGTGTGTTAAAGCGTTAATAATTTCAGATTCTACTGCAAATATAGGAAGTCTTTCAGAAGAGGGGGCCATGTGTATCAGTGTTTAATTAGGAATTTTAAAAATGTTTCATCGTTTTGCTAGAACTAATTATTGTAGTCTTCCAAAATGATTTGAGCGACTTGTTCCATGCCTAACTCTTCTATATCAAGCCAACGAAAAAGAGGCTCTCGTTTGAACCAGGTAAGCTGTCGTTTAACATAGTGACGCGAGGCTGTTTTCAAATCTTCTATAAACTTGGTATAGTCAGTAGCCGTTTGATCAGTAGCTAAATAGTCTAAAACTTGGCGGTAACCAATCGCTTGCGCCGCAGAATTGTTATCTCGCAATCCATAGTCTTCTAATGTCATGACCTCATTGATTAGGCCATCTTGAATCATCTGATCACATCGTTGCTCCACACGCTTGTAAAGAATTTCACGTGGACGAGTAACAAACCAACAACGAAAATCATATTGCGTGGAAGGTGAACGTTCTTTCCATTCATTATCACTAACTTTTCTTCCTGTAAGCTCGATAATCTCTAAGCCCCTGATAATTTTTTGACGATCTCTACGACTTATAGTTTGTGCATAGTTGGGATCTTTAGCAGCCAAATTATCATACATTACCTCTAGGCCTAAGATATCCATTTCTTGTTCTAGAGTTTTTCTAAGGGCTAGGTTAGTTGGGGGACTATCTGGCATCCCGTATAAAAGAGAGTGAAAGTAAAAACCCGTTCCACCTACAATAACTGGAACTTTACCCCGTGCACATATATGTTTAATCGCTTCAGTTGCTCCCCGATGGAAGTCAGCTACATTGAATTGTTCTTTGATAGGTTGTGTATCGATTAAGTAATGAGGGACAATTTGCCGCTCTTGTGGACTAACTTTAGCCGTTCCTATATCCATACCACGGTAAACTTGTACAGAGTCTGCAGAAATGATTTCAATGCCTAGATGTTGGGCTAAATATAATGACAAAGCTGTTTTACCCGAAGCTGTTGGCCCTGCAATAAGAATCACTTTGGGTTTTCTATTTAAAACTTCATCACCACAACGTTGACGTTGAATCTGCGATAACTTAAGGTTTATGACTATCCCATCCAAGTCGGGAGGAGGGAGAACAACCTCATAGCTCACAACAAAATCCTTTTTTAATCGTTAGATTAGAATTCTCTTACAATTCTTTTCTAAGAAAACTACTAGATTACTAAGAATAAGAAGTGTGACAGAGACTTAATAAATTAATGTAATGTGTTGGCTAGGAATCGATGGCTAACTTCTCTATAAAAAAGACCTAGCAATTTTTATGCATCTATAGTGTATGAGCTTGAGAAATAGTTCGATCCTAGCAAAATTATGAACAAAGCCTAGTATATTCACAACAGACCTTTTAAGAAACTCTTTTTACCTAGGTCTATCAGCGTGATCAATAAACAGTTACATAAGAAAATGAGTACACAAATACACTAAAAACCTAGTATTAGAAAAATCTAATAAGCCAAGTTTTGCTAAATTTTAATAACCTGTTTAAAAAAGATAAATCGTACAGTTCTTGTATAGTGTAACAAGAGCTCTTTTAAAACTTGTTTTGCAGAGATCTATCGAGCCTCTGACAGTAAAGACTCGAAAGAGACCCCCCGTCAGCTAATTGAGTGTTCTCAAATAGCTAAATACATGACTGCTAATAAATTTGCAACTCTACTAAAATTTGCTCCAAAATAAGGAGGTTTTTATAGATTTTTTGTCTAAATTTATCTTTGGAATAGCTAAGGAGATCTCTGCAAACACAGCTTTGCAAGAGATCTACAAAGATTTGGTGCTATCCTTATGGATTATTTTATTTATAATCTGCTAAATAAAGGCTTATTTGGCAGATCTACGCTTTTAGAAGTTCGATGGCCTTCACTTCAGAAGGTTGTATCGCCAAAATATGGTCAAAGCCTGCTAATTTAATTATTTGCATAACTTGCTCTGTAACTGTACACAGGGCTAATCTACCAGCGATGCTCTTTAGCTTCTTGGTAGCGGATAGTAGTAAGCGCATTCCTGCACTACTAAGGTAGTCAACTTCTGCGAAGTCCAAGATAACTTTAGTCTTACCACTATCAATATGCTGGTTAATTTGCTTTTCAACTATAGGGAGTGCTATAGCATCTAAACGTCCTTTCAGTTTTAAAACTAAGATCCCTTCTTTAAACTCTTCTGTAACATTTATGGACATAATGATCCCCTTTGCTATATGGAAAATGGTTTTCTTGTTTTATTAAAATCTTATTATACGACTCATGCAAAAAATCACAAGTTGGGTCTGTCTTCATCAAACTATTATTATATACAGCTCGCGGCTAGATTTACCTTTTTTCCGCTAGGTAAAAAAACGGTAAAATCGACCGCGCTTTGTATAGTATGTTTTTTTGCATAAGCTTGTTTTCTAATAGCTCGATAAGATCTTCTGCACATAAAGCTGATGTACCAAAATTTATCAAGCTTTCGAAAATAAATATTTGAAAGAAACTTAATTACTATTGAAATCGGCAACTGCAGAAATTCCTTAACTATGAGCTACCTTATTTCGTTGTTTATTTCCAATTAAAGCTGTGCTTTTTTGGGAAGTATTATACGTTTTAGAAAATAAATTATCTGAATAGAGATAACTAAATTTTTCTGTAATATAATCGTAAAATCGATCTGGTCCTAATTCTTGTGCTTTAAGTTCAATTCTTTTGGCTACACGAATTGTTTTTTCAAATACCTCCGGTTGCATCAGTCTTTCTCTCTGTAAGAGAGCTGGGATAAATAGGTTGAGATAAAGCTGAGTATGGTCTTCACTTGTGAGTTGCTGTCTTGAAAGAAACTTATAGAAAATAAGAAAGAGTGAGCTAGCAGCAGAGCCATTATCAATTCCGTCTTTACATGTAAAGCTAATGGACTGTGGAGTAAACAAATCTAGTACTTTTAGTTGAATAAACAGGTAGATAAGCTCTATAAAGTCTTGCCTCTCTTCTACAGCAAGAGTTTTCTTATTTTCAAAAAAGAATTCATAAACCTCTTTAATTAACTGTGATGTAAAATCACTGAGAATGATTTTTCTCATGCCAGGAGGAAATGCATACCCCGTTTCCTCAGAAATAAGTTGTTTGCGTAGTTGCTTTATAAAGTCTTCCGGCTGGATTAGATTACTGTATTCACCTCTTTGTTTATAAAAGTCAGTATGATAGGCAAGAGTAACTACGGTAAGTTCTTTAGCATATTGTGCATGTAGGGGAAGCTTTTCAAGGACAATACAACGACTATGTTCCCTCCAGTGGGTACGATCTTGTAAGTTGAATAATACATGCTTATAAGTCTGTAAACTATTACTGTGAGATCCTAAAAATGCCTTAAATTCAGGAGTAATTTCAACATCTTCAAGGGTTGTTTGTCTTGTGGGTGAGGGAACTCTCAAAACATCGCATGCAATTTCTCCTAAATCAATCCCATAGATTTTTCCAGGAAAACATCCTAGTAAAAACGGATCAAAACCATCTTGTGGAATATCTATAAAGAAATCCAATGCCTTGAATAGGGGGCCACTAGGATGTAGATTTAAAATATGGCGTAAGGCTTGATGATATTGTACTAATAATGATAAAGAGCTTTCCCTTCTACTTGAAGTCAAACTTCTATGTTGTTCCCTGAGATGAGGAAAGACCATCCCTTCAATGACGCTTAGCAAAAACTGCTGAGGAAGCTGTTGAGTATATAATTTTTGGCACAATGCTTTTAATAAACGAGAAGTAATAGCCACAGCCTTTTTATTATCAGCATGCTCCTCATGCTCCTCTAAAACTTTATAAGTATTTGATTCAAAGATACAGCGTAAGTAACATTGAAAGTCGTAGAAATAACGTGCAGCAGACTTCACCGGGCCATTCCTAGATAAGTTCAGTGGATTAGCGCTAAGCATAAGAGCCATTAATGCGCTACTCATAAGGTTAAAAAGCTCAAACTTACGCATCTCTTTAGTTTCTTTGAAAAATATGGAAATTAACTCGTAGCATGAATCAAATAACTGCTTAGCATAGCGGTGCACGAATTCATCCTTCCAATTGGGAATCTGAATTAAAGGATCATCACCATGGTGACCTTGTAGGTCTTCGCTAAATAAACATAGAAGCTTAATACTTTTTTCTAGCTGTTTATTGAAGAAAAAAGCGCCATCACCTTTACGCATATAAAACAGTTCATAGTGAAGATCTTCCCTTACAATCTGTAAGTTTTGGATTTTTTGGCCTTCGCTAAGCTCTTTAGTTTCATCAAATTTTTCCTCTAGAAGATCAACCTGAACTTCTCCACTTTCCTGTTGTATATTACCTAAACTTTTTCGTGGTTTATACTTAGGAAATTTATTCAAATAAAATTGCTTCAGTTGTTGATAAGACTTAATTTTTTGGCTTAGAGGAATAAGAGAGGGTACATCTCCTTGACTTGGAGTTACCGTACAATTATCAAGACTTGTAATAGCTTGTTCTACTATGCCCATGACTGATGAAATATGCTCAAATTTGCGATGTTGATATTCAGCCTTCTGGTGGGGAAGGTAAAAATTACGAAAATGTTCAAATAAAACTTTAATGCTCGTTTGCGCAGTATCTATCCTTTTATCTAATTCATTTTCTGAGACATAAGAAGTTGTTTCTGGCTCTTTCTCTTCGTAGCTATTTTCCTCTACAAATTCAGGAATATCAAATGAAACTTTCTTAGGATTTAATTTAATGATAATTTCTAAGTTATTTAAAGCTTCTACTATGTTTTTCAGCTTATTTTCAGTCTCCATTACGACCTCTATTAAATATTACAGTCTTTATTTTTCCTTAATAACATACAAATAATTTCATTGAAACTTTTTGATTGGTTTTATTTATTTTTATTGTAAGTTGCTGTTTTTTAGAAATTTTCAATTATATTTAATGTTAATTTTAAATTTATATGAATGATAAGTGCTTTTTTTTAAACAAAATAATTTTAAACTAATTTATGGATTTTAATATGTAAAGTAGATGTCATTTCAAATGGGACAGATATTTACGACTAGAATGAGTAAAAGTTATAGTTGCTTCTGCAAATATTAGATTCAGTCATAGTGGAATTAGATTTCTAATTAAGGTAGGGCTTATACAAAGCTTTTAGGTTAGAAAAGTGTTAAGCCTCTTTTAAACCTTTACTGTGGCTAACTTGGTAGATTTTTGCAAAACAGGCTTTGAAGGTGAGCTATTCTTAAGATATTTTTTTGTCGGTAAATCAAAATTTTAGTAAGAATAATTAACGTCAAAAAGCCTCAAAAACTTGTGTAAATACAAATTTCAAATTTATTACTATTAATGTTTTAAGATTTATCGGTAAGTTTATTATCGCTACAAGGGAGGTACGAAGATACAGCTGTTTGTTGTAAAATTATTTTACAAAATAAAAATATTTCTTATACTCATCAGGGTAGCATTTGGCTACAAAACAATTTTATGACTTTATAAAGGAGAAATGATATGCAAGTATGTGCTTACGCAAAATCATTTTGCAAAACGGTTGCAAATATTGCAGGAGAAATTAAAAGCTTCGCAAAGGAGATGAAAACTGTAAAAAGTCATGCCCAAAAAGCATTACAAGGATATGCAAAAGGTAGTTTTGTATATAGCTTTTTAAGCTCAAACACTTTTCAAAATATCTCTGCAGGTGTGGAAGTAGTTTCAGCTACTGTAGAAAAAGCTTCTACCTGTTCTTATAAATATTTTAAGAATATGGAAAGAAAAGAAGCTTTTTTGAAAGATATTAATTCATACAAGATAAATTTGTTTCCTTTAGAAACAACTTATATTGCTGAATACGACATGGTCAGTATATCTCCAGGTGCAGCTTAATCTACCTTAAACTTCTGAATATGGGCTTAGTACATTTGGTACAAGCTCACAAAAAACTTTACATAACATATTTGCCAAACTCTAGACACCAAATCCTGATAAAAAATTGCAAAAACACAACAAAAGCACGATTGGTAGCTAATTATTTGCACAATAAACCTCTAAACGATACTCTTCTAAATCGAGCAATGCCATAAAGGCTTCGACTAACTTTTACAGGAGTTTTTCTAATGCAAATATATACTCATGCAAAATCTATTTCTAATACTGTAGCAAATACAGCCTGTGAAGTTAAATATATAGCTCTTGAAATGAAAAAAATAAGTAATCATGCGCAAGAGGCTTTGCAAACTTACGGTAGAGGAAGCTGGGTGTATGGATTTCTTAGTTCAAAACCTTTGAAAACGATATTTAAGGCTCTAGAATTTGTTTCTAGAACAACGGAAAAGGTTTCTCAATGCTCTTATCAATATTTTAAAGAAAAAGAAGATGAAGAAATTTACCTTCGAACATTAGCAGAACTTGATGCTGAACAGATACCGTACAGACTTAATTATATCTCAGAAGATGATGTAGTTATTATCTCCATCGAGGCAGATTAATCGCCACCCAAAATCTATCACATAGGCTTTGACTTACCATACAACTCTTTAATGATAACTAGATCTTTTAATGGAGTTTTACCTTTGATACAAAAAGCCTTCTTTATTAATATTTTGGAAAGCTTTGCAAGGGGCTGTACTAACAGTAAAAGGATCAATTTTATAATTAGTTCTATTATGGGTGAAACTGAGGTTGATGATCTTTTCTTTAAGGAAGCTTTACCTCGAACGTTCATTTGCTAGAGAATGAATAGAAGCTATTAAATTAAGTCGCAGATTAATTTCATTTTTGCTAGATTCCTTTTTTGATATATTAGCTTTGCAATGAATCATTTATTATCTACTAAGTCCTGTATTATATGACTAACCAAACTTCAGAAAATGGAAATAATGCTCCTTTAGCTCGCATTATAGGTACTGGAACTTATTTGCCAGAGAATATTTTATCTAATTTTGATTTGGAAACTCTCGTAGAAACTTCAGATGAATGGATCTTTACTCGTACTGGAATTAAGGAACGACGGATAGGAGGACCTGATGAATTTGCCTCAACCATGGGAGCTATTGCAGCTCAACGGGCAATTGAAAATGCTAAAATTATGCCAGAGGAAATAGATCTTGTTATTGTTGCGACCATGACACCTGATTACTTAACACCTAGTACAGGGGCTCTTATTCAAAAGGAATTGAAATTAACAAATGTAGCAGCCTTTGATATGCAAGCTGCATGTACAGGTTATGTCTATGGGCTATCCACAGCTAAGGCGTTTATTGAATCAAAGCAGGCAAAATGTGTTTTGCTAGTTGCAACGGAAAAAGTTTCTACCTTTATTGATTACAAAGATCGTACAACATGCATCTTGTTCGGTGATGGGGCTGCTGCCGCAATAATCACAGCAAAGGGGGCTGGTTTAGCGATCCGACACAATTGTTTGGGTGCTGACGGGGAACAGGCAGATCTTCTAAGGATTGACGGTGGGGGATCTCGCTTTCCTGCAACGGAGCATTCGATTAAGGACCGTTTACATTACTTAAAAATGGATGGGAAGGAATTATTTAAACATGCTGTCCGTCGCATGGAGAATGCTGCTAAAGATTGTTTAGATTACTTGAAAATGGAAGAAAAAGATATTAGCTGGTTGATTCCACACCAAGCAAATATCCGCATTATAGATGCAATTGCTAAGCGTTTTAGTATTCCAAATGAAAAAATTTATACTACGATTCATAAATATGGCAATACTAGTGCATCCAGTGTCGCAATTGCTTTAGATGAATTCTTAAAGGAAAATTCAGTCATTACGGGTGAAAACCTATTGCTAATTGCTTTTGGCGCTGGTTTGACCTGGGGTGCTTCTGTGTTAACGAAAATAGATAGTTAAAAATTAAGAGAATACGATGTCGATATACCATAATGTAGGTTTTATTTTCCCAGGCCAAGGGGCCCAATATGTAGGGATGGGAAAGGATCTTTATGAGGCTTTTCCTATTGTTAGGTCTACTTTTGAAGAAGCCCATGATATATTGCACTTTGACCTTTTCAAACTAATTCAGGAAAGTGACGAAGCTACGTTAGCAAAGACGATATACAGTCAACCTGCTATTTATGTTTTTAGTATGGCTATCATGCGCTTATTATATCAACAACACAAAGATTTACAACCTTCTGTATGTGCAGGACTGAGCCTTGGGGAGTATAGCGCATTAACAGCTTCTGGCAGATTGTCATTCCATGAGACAGTACAGTTAGTGCAAAGAAGGGGACAATTTATGGGGGAAGCATGTCGCTTGGCTCCAGGAACAATGGCTGTTGTGATGGGGTTAGACGCAGATACTGTATTATCTATGATTCAGGAAATCAATTTGCCACATGATTTGTGGGCTGCTAATTTTAATTGCCCAGGGCAAATTGTGATCTCAGGGACGAAAAAAGGAATAGACTTAGGGATTGAAGCAGCTAAAGGAAAAGGGGCTAAAAGAGTTTTACCCTTACAAGTAGAAGGGGCTTTTCACAGTGGGCTTATGCTGTCAGCTCAAGAGAAGTTAGCTCCCTATATTCATTCAGCTCCGATACAACCTAGTCATGTAGATTTGTTTATGAATGTTACAGCTGCACTTCCTCAATCGGAAAAAGAAGTTAAGGAAAATTTGACAGCTCAAGTGACGCATTATATTTTGTGGGAAGATACCATTCGAAAAATGATGGAACGAGGTGTGGACCTTTACATAGAGCTTGGTTGCGGTAAGACTTTAACGGGGATGAATAAACGTATTGGAGTAACTGCTGCGAGTATTAGTATTGAAAATTGTGCTGAATTTGATAAGTTTAGTGAGCTTTGGACTGCTACAAAATAGATTAAATGGGTGAACTGATGATGAATGATAATAAGGTTTTACAGAATAAATTAGCGTTGATTACTGGTGGTAATGTTGGTATTGGTAAAGCGATTGCTTTAGCTTATGCGCAGGCAGGAGCTAACGTTGCCTTATTTGGTACAAATGCTGAGAGAGGACTAGAGACGGTACAAGAGATTGATAGGCTTACTAATAAGCAAGTCAATGCACGTTTCTATGCTGTAGATATATCCCAAAAACCTTTAGTAGAAGAAGCAATCGTTACTGTAGCTAGGGAGATGGGCGACCTCTCAATTATTGTAAACAATGCAGGAATCACACGTGATAATTTGCTTTTGAAAATGTCAGAGAAAGATTGGGATGATGTTTTAACGACTAACTTAAAATCTGTTTATAATACGTGTCATGCTGTTATTCGCCCCATGATTAAAGCTAGGCAAGGGGTGATTATCAATATTTCTTCTGTTGTAGGTTTAATAGGAAATGCGGGACAAACTAATTATGCAGCAGCAAAGGCTGGAATGATTGGATTTTCGCAATCTTTAGCAAAGGAAGTTGCATCGAGAAATATCCGAGTAAATTGTATTGCTCCAGGATTTATTGAAACTAAGATGACCGATGCTTTATCAGAAGAACAAAAGGATCTTTGGAAAAAGGGGATTCCAATGGGGCGTTTTGGTAAGCCAGAGGAGATTGCCCATATGGCTGTATTTTTAGCAAGTGATATGGCAACTTACATTACAGGGCAAGTATTTGCTGTAGATGGTGGAATGACTATGTAATTTTTTATTAGGTAAAAAATAGATTTCTTTCGAAACTAGTTTTGTAGAGATCAATTGAGTTACCGAAAGTAAAATTTCAAAAGAAGCTCAATTAATTGAACATAACAGATCGAATATTAAAGTTAAAAAAATGCTCGCCTCTAATTCTTTATCTGTATAAAATGTGCCTATTCCATTAAATGTTTGCAATAAGCAACTATACTAAATCCTTAAGGGAAGTAATGATGAGCGTAGAACAAGAAATAATTGATATCATAGTGGTACAATTGGGTGTCGATCCAAAACAAGTGACTTTGGATGCTTCTTTTGTAGAAACTTTAAATGCTGACTCTCTCGATTTGACAGAACTTATTATGGCTTTCGAAGAAAAGTTCGGAATAGAGATTCCAAGCGGCGACGCTGAGAAGCTTAAAACTGTACGTGATGCGGTTGATTATATTAGCGCACATACAGCAAATAAGTAGTTTTGTTGCTTTAGTAGAGTTCTCTTTTTAAGGGGTAGGTGACGTAAGAACTTACCCCTTAGTCTTTAATTAATTACATATATTGCTCATAAGGTCTTTTGTATATTTTGAGGCGCCACTAATTAAGCAAGGCTACCTCTGTATATAATCTTCTCACGCATGACTGTGATCCTCTATTCTAACTATGGATATTTCATCTATTTTGTCAGTTATCCTTGAAAGCAATTCAAATCAAACGCAAAGATAGTCAAAAAAGAGATACCAAATTATAAGTTTTTGAATACTTTAGCGTGCAATTCATAAGGGCTTTTGCTAGAATTAATTTTTTTCTAACATTTTAAGTGTGAAAGATTATGAGAAACAATAAGAAACAAGAAAGCTTAAAAGACGTTGTTGCTCTGTGTAAGCGGCGTGGTTTTATATATCCTGGCTCCGAAATTTATGGAGGATTTGCCAATACTTATAGCTATGGGCCGTATGGAGCAGAACTGAAAAAGAATATTAAAGATCTTTGGTGGAAAACTTTTGTGCACCATCGACGCGATATGCTTGGCATTGATGGTCCTATTTTGTTGCATCCTAAAGCTTGGAAAGCTTCTGGCCATGTGGATGGTTTCAATGATGCTATGATCGATTGTAAAGGGTGTAAATCTCGCTTTCGGGTAGATCATTTAATTGAGCAAGCTTTAAAAATGGATGTAGAGGGTTTAACAGTTGATCAGCTGGATGCAATTGTTGTTGAAAATGGTCTTAAATGCCCTAAATGTGACGCTAAAGATTTTACGAAAGCGCGTTATTTCAATCTTATGTTCCATACGCAGTTAAGTAAAACAGAAAGTGATGGAAGCGATATAGCATACTTAAGACCAGAAACTGCACAAGCAATATTCCTAGAGTTCAAAAATATTGTTGATACTATGCGTGTTAAAGTTCCATTCGGAGTAGCTCAAATAGGAAAAGCATTCCGTAATGAAATAACTCCAGGAAACTTTGTTTTTCGTGTTATTGAGTTTGAGCAAATGGAAATTGAGTATTTTATACGAGGAGAACACTGGGAACGCATTTTCCAAGATTGGCTTCAATCGATGCATCAATGGTGTAAGCTTATAGGCTTATCTACGGATCGTTTAGTTGAATTTGAGCATCCTAAAGAGAAGTTATCACACTATTCAAAGCGCACAGTTGATATTATGTACGACTTTCCATTTGGAAGAAGTGAACTTTATGGTCTTGCATATCGTACAGACTTTGACTTAAAACAACATGCGGAACATGCGGCCAAAAAACTAGAGTATCTTGATCAAGAGACTAATGAGCGGTTTGTTCCCCATGTAATTGAGCCTACTTTCGGGGTAGATCGTACTATTTTAGCACTGTTGTGTGATGCTTACGATGAAGAAGTTCTTGCAGATGGGGAAACTCGTACTGTACTTCATCTTAGCCCTAAGATAGCACCGGTTAAAGTAGCTGTTTTCCCCCTAATGAAAAAAGATCCATTAGGACCGAAAGCTCAGGCTGTATTTGAGCAAGTTAATCAAATTTGGAATTGTGAGTACGATGAAACTGGAGCCATTGGTAAGCGCTATCGTCGCCAAGATGAGCTAGGAACACCTCTCTGTGTGACTATTGACTACGAGACCCTAGAGAATGATACCGTTACTATTCGTGATAGGGATACAATGCAGCAAGAGCGTGTTCCTTTAAATAATTTAATTAGTGTGATTGCTACAAAGTTGGCTTAAACTTCTGTCAGTATCATACATTTAGATTTCTAATATACGTATCTTTTATCTATGTCCTTCTCTATATTTTAGTTCATTAGAGAGTAAAGTATTAAGGGAAGGATGTAAATTTAGCCTCAAGATGAAAAAAAAGTATTATTCGAAGCTAAGGAAAAGGCTCTCCATAAGATAGCTTACAAGTATTTTTATAAGCTCATCGTTTCCTATAATCATAATAAGTTGCTTAACTATAGTATCGCAAAAAAGTTCGATAGATCCTATTTTTTTAACAAGCCACCCTGCTACTTTGAATTGGCCTCGCACTTTTTCGAGTAAAAGGGGATAAATTAATTTTTCAAGTTCTGTCTGAACTTTTCTTTTAAGATCCTCTTTCTGATCAGCTGTCTGAGGTCTATTTAGCAATAAAACAGGACGTGTATGACTTGTGGTTCTTTCAAAGCAAAGACGATCTAAAACAGTGATCAAGTTAATTTTTGACTCCGAATTAAAGGCCTGATTAAGTGCTTTTTGAATAGAGATTCCGATAAGCTCTTTTTGCCCCTCAATAATGTTCTTTAGACTGTCTTGAAATTTTTCTAGAGCGCCCTGAGGTTGTCCTAAAAATATTATTTCTTTAGCTAAATCAACAACAACTTCCCCGATCTGCTCAGTAAATTCATCATCACTACTGTCAAACATAGCTATGGGAGGTGATATAGATGCTAGATTGTGTGTTTTTGCAACATCTTTAAGTAGCTGACTTATTATGATTAAAAAATTGTCAGACTTAAGTTGGAGGTTCAATAATTGAGATATAGCCAAAGCTAAAACATCATATAAATAACGCGTATCGAGAGATGCTTTGTCTGTAGAATAGGAAAGATCTTTTGATTTAGAAAGAAGTGATAAAATCTTTTTTATTTCAAATTGTAAGAGATGAAAAGGCAAGGGCAATTGCTCTTTTTGTGCTACCTCTAAAGATTCATTGGAAAACTTAAGGTGAATAGAAGCTTTTTGGAACATGGATTCAATTAACAATTTTTGATTGATTCCTTCAGGAAATGTAGTTTGCTGTAAAGCATTATTCAGATCTCCCAAGAAGCATTTTATTCCCAAAGTAAGGTTGTAAATGAGTTTCTTTTCTTGATGATTGACATTACGTGGCTCTGAAAAGCCAAGATTTGTCATGATACTACTTATGTCGGCTTTCAATACTTCTAAAGATTGAGCCAAGTAAAATTTAAGAAAGGGCTGGTTGTCTGTGTCAAATATCGGGGGGAGATAATGCTTCATAAGATCGTATGCAAATAAACACATCTTAGAAAGTTGTTTCCCTTTAAGTTTTTCCTCTTGCTTAAATGCCTTTTGAAATTTTAGCTCATCTTCTGGCTTGAGAAAGGGGGGGACTTTCTCAAATGTTTCCTCCAACAAGGTTTTATGTGCGGATTTTGATGTAGCTTCAATCTTTTTTGAAATAAAATCTATAAAGATTTTCTTTTGTGTAGATTTTATAGGTAAAAGGTCTGAATTGAGGGTACCAGATATTTTGGGCTTCTCTATATCTTGTATCTGATCTTTAACTTGGTTAGAGGAACGCTGATTGAGATTTTGAAATAGAGGTTTGATTTGGTCTAATAATTGATCTTGATCTTTGGACAAACCTTTTGGATAAATAGTATTTCTCGTGATATGGGCTAGCTCATATAAAGTGTCTTTTTGTAAGTCGTTTAATTGATCAAAATAGAAGAGTGCAAGAGCAGTAAGCTTATAAGCTGTATAAAGCTCATGAGAAGTAGGGGCGTAAATTTTACGAGCAGGAGTTAATAATAGGCTTAAAGTCCCACACGCTTGTTCAATATAATCACCTTCAAAGAAAATGGGTATTATTCGACGTACCAAGTTTTGTTGCCAATCGTATACATATTTATCCAGAGATTTTCCTTTTAAAAAGCTGGCAAAATTTAGTGTCGTAGTTTGTTCTTTGAGTGGTAATTGCTTAAAGCGAGTGATAGCGATCTTAACAACTGCACAAGCTAAGTCAACTTGCTTTTGTTTGGGAATAAGGTTTATAACAGTATTTTGAGAAGAGTTTGAAGCATAGTCTTCATGGGGTAATTGGATAGGGGATAACTCTCTTTCTAAAAAATTGATATGTAATTCAAGAGTTTCCTCAACATGCGTATAATTTTCAATAATGAGGAGTTGGTCTAAAGATGGGTAGAGTAACATACATTTCAAGTAGTGAAAGTTTTTTAGACTAACAAAGTCCCTATCAAACAATATTACAATATGTTTAAGGTCCAAAGTCGTATAGAACCGTCTGTAGAGCTACTATAGAGATTTTTGTTGTTAATTTTAAGCGATTCTACAGATCTGAAGAGTCCTTGTAAAGTAGTATGTAAAAGATATGTGTAAAGATTCAGGACTTTGATCTCGCTATTGGATACAATAGTTGCTGCAAATTTACTAAAATCTTTTAAATCTGTAGGGTCATTTGGAGTTTACCTAGCTATTTAATATTTCTTAAACAAGGGTTTTTGCTGCTTCTGCTATGGATGTTCCCTTTTATTATACAGATTAAATCTTCTTTTCTTCTGTTTGTTGAAATGCTTTTAAATAAGCTATTCGTTCATCCTGGGAAGGATGTGTTTCGTAGCTCCAACCTAATGCTATGAGAGCTTTTTCAAGAGATGAAATTTGTCGCTTAGGAACTACAAAAGAGTATTCTTCTTTAAGATATTGCAAAGTCTCATCTAAAATGGATTCTGCTGTTTTTACACGTTCAAACCAGTTAATTCCAGCCTGAGCACTAGTGGCTTTTGCAGCTTCCAAGTCCGCTTGTTTCTCACAGAATCTGGAATACCTAACTGTGATGGGGTCATATATTTTAAATCGTTTTTCAATTTCTACATATCCAACTGAACCTAGAGTAAAAGGAAGCAAAAATGATAACGGTTTTAAAATACGAGGTAACATAGGTGCTGCCTTGGATAGACAATAAGACAGAATGTATGAATTAGCTGCTATATAACAGGTAGCTACTGAAGTGCGTATATGGCTATGCGAGTATTTAATATGCCCTAATTCATGAGCGTAGATAAATTCTTGATCTTCAATAGAAGGTAACATTTTTTCTGAATTATCTTTGTCAAAGCTAACATTAGCAATATTACCAGCTTCGTCGATATAGGAAGTGCTTAGAGATAAATCTTTTTCTTTGCTTAATTGAAGATTCCAAGTTGTCATCCACAAAGTAGGTACATTGATTAAATAAGGCTGCAAATTAAAGTAAAATAACCATGTAGACGGGAGATCAGTCCTAACATTAGCTGACAGAAAATTTTTTCTATAACCAAAAATTAATCCAATAGAATTTTCTGGATTTATGATACCCATCTTTTTTGCGAGATGAAAAATTTTTTGTTCTTGTTCAATAATAAGCTGCTCAACTTTATCTGAATCACCTACAAGTTTTGTATTGTACTGGTTTGTAAAATTCTCTTTTATTGTTTTAGTATAATTGGGGAAGGGAGACGGAAGCATTTTAACCTTGTTGCAAAAAATAATAATAAGGAAATTTGGAGAGTTTTAAAGCTAGAGCATTGGAGATTGCATTTTTTTGGTAATTGATTAGAGCTTTTTTATCTTATCCCTTTATGAAATTGACCTATCACATAAAGAAAATTATTATTATTTCACACAATGAGCGCCTGGTTCAATGGCGTGACAACATGGTTACTCTTCAGGGTAAGCTTACTTTTAGTCCTGGCCAGAAAAGCTGTCTTTCGGCATGATTTCTAGAATATAAGTACTCTACAATAAAACCTCTAGCAAAACCTTTTTTGCGGAGGTCTATCAGAGTAAGCAATAAAAAGTTATGCAAGAGATCTAATTAATCTACTTAAAAATGGTATAAAGGTAGGTCTATCTATGAAAAATCACCATTGGTTTAAGCTTGTCTTGTTGCTTTGGGGGTGTTTAACAGGAGCTATAGAATCTAATGTTATTGCCTCTGAAAATTATTTTCCGGCATATTCTATCAGCTTGAATGGACATTTAAACAAAGAAAAAATAGATGATCTAACAAAGAACTTAGCTAAATTAGGACCTGAAGCTAAGCAAACTATATTGATAGAGATTAATTCAAGTTCTGGGAATATAGGCAATGTCTTAGAATTAGCCCATACTTTATATGCTATGAAACATGAGCAAAAGCTGACGTTAAAAGCTTTTATAAATAACCAGGCTGTAGGGCCAGCAGCAATCATTCCATTCTTAGCCGATGAGATAGAATCTACTCCTTTAGCTATTTGGGGGGATATTACAGCTGATTCAGAACTAGCTTTACCACAGAATCTTCTTAAGAGCCGAATTTATAACTTAATTCCTTTGGATTCTCCTAAGCAGAGTCTTTTGAAATTACTAGCAGAAGCGATGATCGATCCTAATTTAGTTGTGCTTGAAGGGCAAGATGGTAAGTGGTTAGAGCAGCGATCTATAAAAGAAAAAGTGTCTCAAGTGGTTAAGGCTGAAAAAGAGACTTTGGTTCTTAATCAATATCAAATGCAGGCTCTTGGCTTAATCCAAAGGGCTATTTCAAAAGAGAAGTTATGGGATGAACTTGGGGTTGTAGCCTCCCCAGTACTCCACGAGATAGAAGAATTGCTTGATCAGACAATAGTCACTAAAGGTTCTTCATCAGATATAGCACAACGTTTGAGGAAGTTCATTCCTTATAAAGAGGGACAATCCCATGTTATAGGCCATATAGCGATTAATGATAGAAAAAGGGGCATTAACGATACGACTTGGATCTATGTAAAATCTGCTTTGGATTATTACAAAAAGATTAGACCACAATTCATTATCTTAGAGCTTAATACTCCAGGAGGAGAGGTCTTTGCAGCCCAACGTATTTCAGATGCTCTTAAAGATATAGATACCCATTATGATATTCCAGTCGTTGCACTAGTTAATAATTGGGCAATTTCAGCAGGTGCTATGTTGGCTTACTCGTGTCGTTTTATAGTATTAGTAAAGGATGCAAGCATGGGCGCTGCAGAACCTATTACTATAGAAGAAGGGCAGGCCAAGTCTGTTTCAGAAAAGTTTAATTCTGCTCTAAGAACGGATATGGCTAATCGAGCCAATTTTTTTGGGAGAGACCCGTTAATTGCGCAAGCGATGGTTGATAAAGATCTAGTATTAGTCTGGCGGCATGGCAGAGTTGTCCAACTAAATGACGATAAAGAGATTCGTTCTAGTGGGGCCAACCCTGATATAGTCATTACCACAAAAGGTAAGTTGTTAACGCTACAAGCTCAGCACATGATTGACTTCAAAGTTGCGGATGTATTGTTGCCCGTAGGAAAACTAGAGAGTATCACTGGGGAGGAATTAGATAGTGGTAAGTGGCCTATAACTAAATCACCTTTATTTTTAGAACCTTACTTTGCCACAGATCCACAAGCAACGATAGATTCATACCAAAATGACTGGCACTGGTATTTTTTAAGTTTTTTAACCCATCCTATTGTCTCTTCTGTGCTGGTATTAGGGCTCATGGTAGGTTTTTACATTGAAGTCAATACACCAGGTTTTGGCGTGCCTGGAACTATAGCTTTAATATGCTTATTTTTTCTTATTTTATCTCATATTGCTGTTGATATGACAGGACCTTGGTTAGAACTTACATTATTATTAGCTGGTTTTGTTTTTATAGCAATCGAAGCTTATTTTTTTGCAACCTCTGGAGGTTTAGCTGTATTGGGAGCTATTTTAGCAGTGGCTGGACTTATAGGATTACTTTTACCCAATTTGAAAAGAGTTAAATTCGATAGTGAAACCCAATCTTGGGATCTAGCGGGATTAGAAGCTTTTAAAAATATTACTTGGCTAGCAGGTACATTTTTTATAGGTTTTACAATTATTACCTTTTTGGCACGATACTTTGTTCCTAAATTTACTAAATTAACAAAATTAGTTTTGAATCAGGAGCAAAATGCTGTAGAAGGATATATTAGTGGTGTATTACCTGAAACACTGCCGACTATTGGGACGATAGGTAAAACTATAACACCCCTAAGACCTTTTGGAAAGGTAGAATTTGGAGATAAAATATTTGAAGCATCAAGCGAAGGGTGGATGGTCGACTCAGGACAAAGAGTCCGAGTGATTGCTCTAGAAGGAAGCAAGCTAGTGGTAAAATTAGAAAATGATAATAGAGGTTAAGGTATGTTTAATGCATTGATGACTTTATTAGGCGCATTGTTATGTGTATTTATAGAATTTTATGTGCCTGGAGGAGTATTTGGTTTCATAGGTGGTGTTATCTATATTACTAGCTTTGGTATAGCTTATTACCAAGTACAGAGTGGAATGGAGTTTCTTGTATTTTGCATTATTGCTATTGCTAGTGGAATAGGTATTATTAAACTTGCATTATGGAATATCAAACATAGGAAAGAAAAAAATACAATTTATTTAGAAGCAGATCAAGAAGGATATAAAGCATCAACTTATCCAATTGAATTGATAGGTGCAAGTGGGATAGCTTTATGTGATTTACGTCCAGCTGGCTATATTGAAGTAAATGGAAAAAAAATTTCTGCAATTACTATCAGTGGTTATATAGAGCAAGGTAAAGCTGTATTAGTAATTGGAGGAGAAGGATCTAATCTGATCGTTAAAACTTTAGAAAAGGATGAAAAATGACTATTCTTTTACAAATGGATGCAGTGACAGGAATTTTTTCTTGGATCACTATTTTTGGGCTCTTATTTTTTATCATTATCTTATCGATTGTTGGCAAATATATTAGCTTATGGTTTCAAGCTTTTGTATCGGGAACGCCTATTTCACTATTCAATATTATCGGAATCAGCTTAAGGAAAATTCCTGCTAGAGTCATTGTTAATGCTTATATTAATGCTTACAAAGCAGGTCTCAAACAAATTAGTGTTGCTGATTTAGAAACACACTATTTAGCAGGCGGAAGGGTCATTGATGTTATTGGTGCGATGATTGCCGCTGATAAAGCTAATATTACTCTTAGCTGGAAGCAAGCCACAGCAATTGACTTAGCTGGGCGTGATATTTTAGATGCAGTAAGAACGTCTGTAAATCCTAAAGTTATCGATTGTCCTGATAAATCGCAAGGAGGGGCTATCTCTGCTATGTCAAAAGATGGGGTTCAGCTTCTATGCAAAGCTCGTGTGACTGTAAGGACAAATATTACACAACTGGTAGGTGGAGCTACAGAAGAAACTATCATAGCTAGAGTTGGCGAAGGTATGATCAATGCGATTGGTGCTGCTGAAACGCATTTAGATGTATTAGCGGCTCCTCAACAAATTTCAAGGCTTGTCTTAGGAAAAGGTTTAGATGTAGGAACGGCTTTTGAAATTCTATCTATTGACATTGCTGACATCAATATAGGGGAAAATATTGGAGCTCGCTTAAGGACTGAACGTGCTGATTCTGATAAACAAATCGCGCAAGCTAAGGCAGAGGAGCGACGCGCTATGGCAGTGGCACTAGAGCAAGAGAATATAGCTAAAGTTAAAGAGATGGAAGCTCGTTTAATAGAAGCTCAATCTCAAGTTCCTATGGCTATGGCTGATGCTTTTAGAAGCGGCCGGCTAGGAGTGATGGATTATTATCGCATGGAAAATGTTAAATCTGACACGGACATGAGGCACTCCTTAGCTAAAGGTGATTCAGTAGGTAAATAATAGGATATACTAGACTTAACCACCAATCAACAGCTGCATCTCATTCAGATGTAGCTGTAGTTTTAAAATGTCAATCATATGGGGTGTTATAGTGGAAGGGCTTATTGCACAGTTACTTGTACTATGGTTTTTATACTGGATTAGTGAAAAATTCAAAAAAGCGAAAAAGCAGGTTTCCCCACAAGCTGAAGTTGAGATTGCAAAGCAAACAGCAGAACAAATTCAACAAAAAGCTCAGCGTACTGCACAACAAGTACGTACGCAAAGCAAAGTGTCTACCAGTAACAAGGGGGAAGTGCACCAAGGGCAAAAGAGTAAGGAGGTATCTTTATACTCAAAGGAGAAAAATATTTTCCCGACTTTAAATAAAAAGAAAGAGAGCTTAAGACCCGTAGTATCATCCAAAAAAGCAAATTATCTTTCATTAAAGCGGATGATTCTATCCTATGAGGTCTTTTCCCCTCCAAAAGGGATTCGTTAGTATTATTTGAAATGATAATTATCTAAAAGGGAGGCTCGTATCGGGCATCCCTATCTAGCTAAAAAGAATATCTCATCTACCCTTGAATTTAATAAGTAGTAAGTTTAGCGTTAAAATTTTTAAATTTAAATCCCTTCAAATTTAAATTTAAAAATTAATAGGGTTAAGCTGTACAATACGACAACTCTTGACTTATATATATTAAATAGGATAAAGTTATGGGTGAAATCATTCAGCAATCTTTAGTAAAGCGAAATAAATTTAAAATCGCTTTAAATATAATATGTCTGATTTCTAAATAAATATTTAAATTTAAAAAATAAAAGGTTATATGAATATAACACCTAGTTTTGATTTTTCAGCCAGTAACTTATTGAGCAAAGGGTATTCTGGTTTATGTGCAACGGCTGCTACTGCTGCCGGATTAGCTACTAGCCATGTAGCTAAGGGTTATGCTTTTAGAGTAGCACCCAAAGCTATTTATAGTGGAGCTTTAAATGCTCTTAATTTTATACATGGTACCCCTACAAGCTTAATTGGAAAATTTATTGTTAAGTCTGAGGCTAACGCTATTACGAGCTTGACAACACCTCATGTAATTAGTGCAGCAGGAGCTGTAGGTGGGTTTGTCGGCTTTGCAGCTAGCATGGTTGCAGCTCATCTTGCAGAGAAAGCTATAAAAAAGGGGATTGAATACGGTAACCATCAACTTAAAAATTACAATTGGAATAAGGAGATGGGTGAAATTATCAAGCAAAATCCTACAGGCCCTTCAATGAAGACTGAAGAGATTGATGCTATGTTGTGCGCTTAAAGTAAAGCTCCCGCTGCTTAGTATTATGACTGCAGATAAGCTATCTATTATCTGCAGTTTTTTATTTTATGCTTAGGATGATTAAATTTTTAAAGATACAGCGTTTTGCATAACTAAATTTTGAAAAGGTTGCTTATCGTGCAACTTTAGTTTTGCATAAAATCTATTAAAGAAGCAGGGAGGAGAAATATGAATATATTGACCTCAACATTTACTGGATTGCCCTTATCTCAGCTATTTCAGAAGATTTACAATCTTGTCATCAAAATTTATAGTATCACAGATATGTCACAGCAATAGTACCACTAATAGCTACAGCATTAGCAAATGTTACTTGTTGCACTGCGCAAATTATTCCTGCAAACATCATAAATTTCCCATTATCTTAGGCTTTATGCCAACTATAGTGCTTTACCGTGACTACAAAAAAAAGCTCAGACTCACTGGGCAAATTAGATTAAGCTAGTTTAATGAGAAAAATACGAACCCCACCAGTTCCCTCTAAAAATCCTCTTTATATACTTACATGTATAGGACTTAAATAAAATTAATTCCCTGCAAAAGATAACTTGTGTCGATTAGCTGTATCATAGGTTGAGTCTTTATTATAACTTGCTTTAAAAAGATAAAGGAAGGAGAAACATTTGCTTTATCAATGATTTGAGACATATTAACTTGAATAGTTTCTAAAACTTTCTCAGCTAAAAGCCCCAAAAATAAAGGGGTATTGTTTGGCTGTTGAATCTCGATAATTATATTACGAGTACATAATTGGCGATTTGTTGGCTTATTGTGGATTAACATTGATAGATCAATAACTGTAATCGGCTTTTCTCTATAATTGAACCAACCACTAATATGGGATGGGGATTGAGCTAAATTTTGTAAAGGAATACAAGGTACTATCTCAACTATATCGCTTCCTTTTATAGCATAAGTATTGTCTGCAATATCCAAAAGTAAAATTAACATTGATCTCTTTGTATAATTTATTATTCTATCTGGTCAAAGGTACAAATATCCTGTAATTTAAGTGAAAATTAATTGCTTACTTTAAATCTGGATACTTCTTTTTGTAAACCTCTAGCAGCAGCATTAAGTTGTTCTATAGCATAATTAGATTGTTTTAAAGCTTCATGAGCTTGTTCAGCTACTAGGCTTAGCTGAATCATAGATTCGCTGATCTGTAAAGCACTATGTGACTGAGATTGCATGCCGCTATGGACCGTTTCAAACCGGGGAGTTAAAGTTTGAACTTGCTCTATGATTTGAGCTTGTTGAGCTGCAATAATGCGTACATCATTAACATACTGGTTCAACTGCTTTGAAAAGTTTTCAATACTCATAACCCCACTGTTTACAGAAGACTTCATTTCTGAAACCATTTTTTCAATATCGAGTGTTGCTACAGCAGTTTGGTCTGCAAGGCGACGTGTTTCCCTAGCTATTACAGCAAACCCCAATCCAACTTCACCAGCTTTTTCAGCCTCGATAGAGGCATTTAGAGAGAGTAAATTAGTCTGATCTGCAATTTTGGTAATTGTTGTAACAACCATGGTAATGTTTGCTGCTTTTTCACTAATAGTACCCAATTTAGATGCTATTGCTTTAAAAGCTTCTTCAATTCCTCCAATAGTTAATTCAATTTTTTCTAACCCTTTTTGCCCACTTGCTGCCAATGTTGCTGTATTACTTGCTATTTGAGTAACATTCGCCATAGTATGAACTAATTGTTGGGAGGTTCCAGAGATTTGCTTAGCTGTAGTAACTATCTCATGTGTTGAGTTGTTAAAATTGGCAATAGTATTTTCTAAAAGCTTGGAAGAAGCTGATATTGAATTAGCTGACCCAAAAACTTGTAGACCTGAACGTTGTACTCGTCGTGTTAACTCCAGTAGATTATCCATCAGAAGGTTAAAGCTATGTGAGATTTTGCCTATTTCGTTATTTTGATGAACTGCCAGACGTTTTGTTAAATCAGCATCATCAGATACTAACCCTTTAAGTTCATCAGACACAGAACTAAGGGAAGAGATAACTTTTTTAATAAAGGGAAGACCGACTAGCCAAAGTAAAAATAAACTCATACTGTATAGTGTTACAATCAACCCTATTTGAAAAGGGTAGTGGCGTGTAATCAAAGAATACCCTTGAAATGCGGCATTAAAGTCATTGAACACGAATGACTCAATAATAGCTTCTAATTGCTCTTCCATCTCCATCATATTTATGAGCAAAGAATATTTTTCCGGAAGCCAAGACTCTACTGTTTCGGTATCCTTATTTAAATTTTGTAGCTGCTTTTGAATCATCTCCAGTTGACTTGAAAATGATTTAACAGAACTGTTATTTATCTGAGAAAATGGCTCTATAGGAAAGCTTTGCCATTCATCATAAAGCTGATTGAATATTGTACGAGCTTTAAACAAATGTTCTACACTTTCCTGCCAAAGTTGTGTTGTTTGCTCCTTAGGCTCGTGCGATATTAAGGGTTGTAACAGTGTTTGAATTGGAATTAAATATCTATCTTTAAGTTCATATAGATATTGAACTGGTTCAATATGTTTTTTCTGATGAGATAATAGAAGCTGATAGTTTCGGAAAATCGCATAGATTCCAAATGTCGTTATACAGGTTAAAGCTAAGGTAAAAATTAAAAATGTGCCTATTAAATAAGAGCGAATTGAAAATTTTTGGAACATGAAGCCTTACCTCTACTTGCTACTTAGAATCTTGCTTTATATGCAAAAGTAGTGCCAATAAGAGCTTTTGCAAAACTCTATCTAAAGTTTTTTTAAATGTTTTAAAATAGAGAATAGTGTAACCGTTCAGGGGTATTAGATTCGATAGAGTGAAAGGTTTATATATTAAATATATTATACAGGAGATGATGTAAGGTTTTATTTCTCAATAATTTG
>JARBTQ010000061.1 GCA_029240075.1 Chlamydiales bacterium | reverse complement strand
CCTTTTTTCTATTTAGGTTGTGTTGGAACTCCTATAATAGAGTCTAGGCCCTTCTTTTTTCATCTAAAAAAGGTCAAATCGACCGCGCTTTGTATACATTATTAATGCTGTTGAACAAATAGCTGAATGAGTCTCAACCAATAACTGACAACAAATGGCAATAAGTAACTCCTATCTATAAGTGATCTAAGCAAATTTGGTTTTCGCTGTTGATCACTAATTTTTGTGTTTTTTTGTGAGCTAGTGCACCAAAATGTGTATAAGGTACTTACTTCAGAACTATGTGAAAGAGATCTTTTGGCTTCCTTAACTTTTTCGTTTACTAGAGCTTTTTCTCCGTTACTGCCTGTTTTTGCTAAGTAATGGGTTTTTCCGTAATGAGCTGTTAATACAGTGATTAGAAGGAAATTTTAAGAAGGACTTGTTGTGATTAATATTCTAATTCTGACTAAGAGTTTAAATTTTTGACTTTCCTATTCGTGGGACAAAAAGGACAAAAACCACAAAAGTCATGACATAGGTAACATCGTAGTAATGCACATAAAATTCTGGATTAAACATTTTTGATTATCTATAATCTTGCCATTCAAAAGAATAGTAGAAAAGATCAATAAGGCTATCTCATATGAAAGAAATCTCTCAGCTTCAAAATTATGGCAAATTTTTAGAAGAGATCAAATCCCAAATTCGATCAGCTCAGATCAAGGCAGCCATTTGAGTTAATGAGGAATTACTCAAGCTTTATTGGGAAATTGGTAGACAAATTGTACAGCGCCAAGAAAATGAAGGATGGGGAGCAAATATTATTGGTCAGTTAGCAAAAGATCTGCAGAATGCTTTTCCCGGCGTAGAAGGATTTTCTCGTACTAATCTCTTTCGTATGCGTACCTTTTAT
Source organism: Chlamydiales bacterium (assembly GCA_029240075.1). Lineage (GTDB taxonomy): Bacteria > Chlamydiota > Chlamydiia > Chlamydiales > JARBTQ01 > JARBTQ01. The sequence goes on along the minus strand of JARBTQ010000061.1, from coordinate 2,354 downwards.
ATTGCATACGCAAAAATCCCACAAGTTGTGGGACAATTAGGAGTTTTGTTGGATAAATTCTTTTTTAAGATTCCTTGGGGATACAATATTATCCTTATCGAAAAAGCGGGATCCCTTGATCAAAGGATTTGGTATGCTCAGCAAACCATAGAAAATGGGTGGAGTCGTAATGTATTACAGGTGTGGATTAAATCCAATCTTTATGAACGGCAAGGTAAAGCCATTCATAATTTTGAAAATACTCTCCCCAAAGTGCAATCTGATTTAGCCGAACAAACGCTCAAAGATCCCTATTGTTTTGATTTCTTAACCTTAGCTTCTAATGCGCGTGAGAAAGATATAGAGCAAGGCTTGGTTGACCGTATTCAAAAGTTTTTGCTTGAATTAGGACAAGGTTTTGCCTTTGTAGGAAGGCAAGATCCTCTAGAGATTGAAGGGGACCCTTATTACCTTGATTTGCTCTTCTATCATCTAAAGTTACGCTGTTATGTAGTTATTGAACTCAAAGCGAGAGAATTTCAGCCAGAACATGTAGGTAAACTTAACTTTTACCTCTCTGCCGTTGATGATCTATTGCGTCACCCAGATGATAAGCCCACCATAGGCCTATTGCTTTGCAAAAATAAGAAAAAAGTCAAAGTCGAATATGCTTTACGCAATCTAAACAAGCCTATTGGCGTTGCTAGCTTTGAAACACAACTTGTAGAAGCTTTACCTAAAGAGTATAGAAGTAGCTTACCTACCATTGAGCAAATTGAAGAAGAATTATCTAAAGGCTAGTTCTTTTAAATAAGGGTTGATAATGAGTAAAAATCGTTTTAAATTGCCAGTTGCAGTACATTTATTATTAGTGAAAAACAATCAAATCCTGCTTCTACGGCGTTACCAGACTGGATACATGGATGGACATTATGGCCTTGTCGCTGGTTGTATTGATGGCAATGAGCCGGTTACACAAGCTATGATCAGAGAAGCTAAAGAAGAAGCTGGAATAGAGCTCAAACCAGAATGGTTAGAAGTTGCAACCGTTATGCATCGCTATGTGAAAGATGGAAATTGGGAAAGCATAGCCTATTTCTTTAAAGCAACACATTGGGAAGGGGAGATTCGCAATAATGAGCCCCATAAATGTGATGAGCTTAAATTCTTCCCTATCGACGATTTACCATCTACAATGATTCCCTATGTTTACAAAGGAATTTTAAGCGCTCTTTCAGGACAACATTTTGTAGAGTATGGTTGGTAAAATAGGGTGGATGAAAAGAATGGCTGTAGATTACTCAAGCTATAATTGGCCTTATGTCCCTATAGAACTTTTACCTAAGTTGAGGAGAAGTGTTGGAATTGTTCTCATTTATCAACAAAAGATTTTTTTTGCTCGATGTGCAGAGAATTCTCCCCATGCGAAATGGTTGAAGGACCCCTTTTTCTAATGCAGAAAAAAGCTAGGGTGTCGAAATGTACCACAAAAGGCTAAAACAGTGTTGTGGCTTCAAAAAATGCCAGTCTAGAAAAGCAAAAGCTCGGAAGAATCATATACTATTGGCAATTCAAGCTTTCTTGCGACTTGAAAACTATAGTTGGTAGACAGGAATTCGCTGGATTAATGCTAAAACTCAGATTATTCGTAAGGTAGTAGCAATTTATTTAGACAGCTCTATTATGAAAAATGTTTATGGCAACTGCGTAATTCCTAATATTATAAGGAAAAAAAATGAAATTTTTCATGTCCATGTTTGTAATAGTTGGGATACTGTTTAATTCTTTCTTCATCTATACAAATGAAATAGAATCTTTAGCTGTTCCAATCCTGCAATATCAATCGTCCTTTCCAGAGGGTAATCTACAAAATGTAGACACAGTAAAAGCTATAATAGATGTCATGTATGAAGTAGATCAAGATTTACGAAAGAAGCTTATCCATGATATAGACAATATAAAGCTAAGAAATCTAGTAAAAGAAATTGACTGTTTTCATACCAATAAAATGAAAGAAATTCTTACTGTACATGGTTGGATCAACATATCCAAATTTGGCAAGGAATATGATCAAAAAGCATGGCTTCTTGTACAGCATGCAGATCATGATCCCTTTTTTCAAGCAGGCTCCTTATTCATACTATCACAACTTATGCTAAAAAATGAAACGGATGCTAAAAATTATGCCTATCTTTACGATAGAGTAGTGCTTAAGTTTCAACAGTTAGGCATGTTGCAAAAATTCGGGACACAAGTAGACGTTAAAAAAAATGGTAGCATTAGTTTACTGCCTTATGAAGGTGACCTAGAGGATGTAGAAGGCAGGAGAAAAGAAATAGGGCTAAATTCATTAACCGAATACATGGAGAGCATCA
>JARBTQ010000060.1 GCA_029240075.1 Chlamydiales bacterium | reverse complement strand
TGATGCTCTCCATGTATTCGGTTAATGAATTTAGCCCTATTTCTTTTCTCCTGCCTTCTACATCCTCTAGGTCACCTTCATAAGGCAGTAAACTAATGCCACCGTTTTTTTTAACGTCTACTTGTGTCCCGAATTTTTGCAACATGTCTTACTGTTGAAACTTAAGCACTACTCTATCGTAAAGATAGGCATAATTTTTAGCATCCGTTTCATTTTTTAGCATGAGTTGTGATAGTATGAATAAGGAGCCTGCTTGAAAAAAGGGATCATGATCTGCATGCTGTACGAGAAGCCATGCTTTTTGATCATATTGCTTGCCAAATTTGGATATATTGATCCACCCATGTACAGTTTTGAGAATGACTAATTAGCCCAACTTCGACAGAAGATTGTAGCAAATAAACCGACTTTAAAAGAGGTTTATAGTTCCCCTCCATCTGGGATAAAAACAGGCCTTTAGGTTTTCTTTAAGCCGCTATCCTTAGCAACATCTTGTTTGAACGGTCTAAAGAGGGCTTTTTTGTTTGATGTGTATAAGCAATAAGCCCCGATAGTACGTTAATTAAAAAGCTCTCTACTGAACTATGTTAAGTGTGTTCAATTTGAGAAATATTCTTCAATTGGTCATTGGCCGTTTCTATAAGAGTTCGTTTGCGCAATACAACTTTATCTTTTATTTAACGCGTAAAGCTGGCATCTTTGTTCTTTGCCCAAATGATAGTAGCCTTTAGGCATAGTCCCTCTTAGTGATTTTATGGTAAAAATAACTATAGAGGTCTTAGCCATCTCTGACCATTTTAATTTTTAAAAGCTTTGTTGCACTTCAATGTTGCAAGGGCGAACCGAATACTGTATGGCTACAGCACAGGAAAAAGTCCTGAACAAAGCGTGAGTTTAAGTTGCAATATTGGATTTAGCCATAATAATATATTAGTAACTGTTACCCCCCTTTCAAAAACATCTTTTATCTATTAAATTTCATATGTCTATCTTACAAGCCGATTCATCATCCCATTCTACTATACAAGTTAGCCCAGAGATCAAGCAACCCCTGATAGAAAGCATTAGTTCTTTTGATCCTGTTTTTGAATTCCTTAGTGATGTAAAGAATGATGATTTAATAGTCTGGGACATCGATCATACTTTAGTGAACTTTGCAGATAATGTTCTTAGATGGCAGACCCACCAGCGAGCAGAGTGTGATCGCTTAAATGCCGAAGCTATAGCGAAATATTGTCGTTACCCTGAGGACAAAGCATACCTGAAATTTATTAGCAGTCAGGCTATCTCTCATGCAAGCTATGAGTTAACAGACCAGCGTCTACCCTCTTTTATCAAAATTTTACAGTCTAAAGAAGCTAAAGTTATAGCTTTAACGCATTCTGTTACGGGTAAGTATGGAATTATTCCTGATTTTGTAGACTGGCGCATTACTCAATTGCAGCAATTAGATTTAAATTTCTCTAATGTATTTGGCCAAACTAACCAAGTTCTAAAATTTTATGTTGATGAGAACAAGCAAGATTGTCCTAGTATCTATCATTCCGGCATTTTAGTTACAGGAGGGCATATGGACAAGGGAACTCTGCTGATTCAATTCTTAAATAAGGTAAATTTTAAGCCTCGGCGTGTCATTTTTATCGATAATAAACTTAGCAATCTCGAAAGTGTGAACAATGCTCTAGCTCAACAAAGCATTCCCTGTTACAGTTTTTTATATAGTATCGCTCCGCCTCAAGTACATTTAGATGTTGAGCTAGGCCTGTTTCAGTTTGAATACCTCTATCAAAACGAGAAATGGTTAACTGACCCACAAGCTCAACAAATGCTTAGTGTTTACAGTAAGTAACCTTAAGTTTTAAAGTTTCTACTGCGATATGTCTCAGGGAAATTGCATGAATATTTTAGATAACTCCTAGGGTTTTTAAAAGGTATTCAGGATCCCAGCCGGCTACTAATCGTTTGCTCTCAATGCCTGCTTTTATATGAGTATCTTTTTTCAATAAATTTGCTGTTATTTTGCGAAGTAAAGCAAAATTTTCAGCTCCGTAATCCTTGCGTATTTTTGAGCGATCTTCATTATAAGCTACATCTAAAACCCAATGGAGTTTATTCTCAACACCCCAGTGTTCACGTATATATTTATTAAACATTTCAGCAGAAGATTGTAAGCTGCTAATATAATAGCGTTTTTCTACACTTACCTTGCCTTTAACCTGTCTTGTCGACTTAACACAAATAATAGTTTTTAGATTCTGCCATTCCTTGCGCTGAGAAAGCCACTCAAAATGAGAGCAAATCGCTATACTCCTTTCCTCAATCCTACCTCTATTTTTTTCAAATTGGGTATAGGTATGGCAATGTGTATTATTGCTAAATTTATCTGTTTCTGCTTGAGAGAAAAAATTACTTAACTCATCAGCTAAACCAGGTTGGTTGTCTTTTACAGCTAAAATGTAATCGGCGCCTCTATTACAGATCTTATAGGCTATTTCTTTTTGACAGCCCATGGCATCAATGGTAACGATAGCTTGCTGTAAATCAAGAAGTTCTATAAGCAAGGGGATAGCCGTAATTTCATTACCCTTGTCTTCAACTTTTAATTGGGCAAGTACTAATTCATTAGAAGTTACAAAAGCTGATACTAGGTGAAATGCAGAAGGAGTATCATCACATTTTGATGCACTGCGAATAGTCTTACCATCAATTGCAACCACCTTACCTGCTAAACTCTGAGCTAACAGCTTTGTCCATTCTATAAAAAGCCCTTCAAAAGCTTTAGGATCTAGCATCCGAAAGATTCTATTAAAAGTATCATGTGAAGAGGTTCCTCCTGGAAGCTGTAAAAATTGTTTAAAAAACTTTTCCTGACATTTAGCATACAGAGCTACCTTTACCCAATCATTAGCTCCACACATAATTGCACAGATTGCTAAAATAATTATGTCACCTAATAAATGCTGTTGGTTCCTTTTTGAACGAGGGTCTGGTAATTGTTTGAAAAGATCGATAGGATGAGTCATTTTAGCTGCTCCACATTTATGTTTTTGCAGAACAGTTTAGTTGCTTAAAGGCTTACGTCAATACTTTTCATGCAATTTCCCAGGCATTTAAGGCCGTTATTAAAAATATTCTAAACAGGTTCTTACAAAATGAAAGCTTTTAGTTTTAACAGTTGGTTTTCAAGACGATTCAATTTGAAGAAAGTCAGTCTTCCGTTTTTGCATTATACATGTTTTTGATGCTCTCCATGTATTCGGTTAATGAATTTAGCCCTATTTCTTTTCTCCTGCCTTCTACA
>JARBTQ010000013.1 GCA_029240075.1 Chlamydiales bacterium | reverse complement strand
AGTTTATCCTTTTATAGTTTCCCTTATGTCTTAAGTATCAGAAGAACTTAAGACATATCCCCTCTTTTTTGCTCTATTCATTAGGACTGAACGGTTACATATTAAGAATAAAAAGTTTTACATATTTGAACTCTGCGCTTTCCTATTTGTTCCCAGAAGAAATAAACTATTCACAATAAATAGAACAAACTTACTAAAGCATCCATTGTACAGCAAGTTTATCCTTGACAGCGATATATAAGCCAGGTATCTTCTTTCTATCTTTTTTAGTATTTAAGGTACCTGTTATGCATTTCATTGTCTCTAAGACAGAATTATCCCAGCTAGTCAGTAAAATCCAAAACATTGTGCCCCAGAAGCCAATGATCCCGATTCTGTCCAACATTCTTGTTGAAGCCAAAGCTAACGAACTTATTATAACAGCAACAGATCTTACTGTAGGAGTCCGTTTCTTTATTCCTGCTAAAGTTTTGGAAGAGGGTTCAACGACATTACCAGGTAGACGCTTTTTTCAATTGATTCGAGAACTAACTTCAGCAAATTTAGAGATTATTACTAATAATAACGAAGTCTCAGAAATATTAGCTCATTCTTCCCGTTTTAAGCTTAATGGGATGAACAAAAAAGATTACCCCGCGTTGCCAGATTTGACAGGAGCCATTAATTTCGATATCGATACAACGCTTTTCAAAGAGATGATTTCTCGCACAACATTCGCTGTTGCTCGAGATGATAGCCGCTATACTTTAAATGGCGTTTTATTTGAGATCAGCGGTGGTGAATTATCTGTTGTAACAACTGATGGAAAACGCCTAGCTAAAATGAGTACATCGATCACTTTAGATCCTACATTTGCAAGGCAATACATTCTTCCCCTTAAAGCAGTTGAAGAAATTGGGGGTATGTTAAGTGATAGCGCTACTTCAACAGTTTATCTCATGGATGACAAAGTTGCTGTAGAATCAAATCAAGGGCTTATCATTACTAAATTATTGGCTGGGGATTATCCTGATTACCGCCGTGTTATTCCTCAAAATCCAACTTTAAGTATTTCTTTACACCGAGAAGAATTGATGACTCTGTTAAGGCAAGTAGCCCTTTTTACTACAGAGACCAGTTGCTCAGTCAAGTTTTCCTTTACCTCTGGTGAATTAAAATTACTTGCAAATCACGCTGAAATTGGAGAAGGAAAAGTAAGTATGGCTGCAAATTACCAGGGGAACCCGCTTGATATTGCATTTAGCCCTGTTTTCTTTTTGGACATTTTACGCCATTGTAAAGATGAGACAATCAATCTATCGCTAACAGATGCTTTCAACCCAGTATTAATTACAGACTCCTCCTCTGCTTTATTTGTAATTATGCCTATGCGTTTAATTAGCTAATGATTTTAAAAAAGCTCCTTCTTAAAAACTTCCGCAATTATGACTTTGCGGAAGTAGAGTTTTCCCCCTATACTAATCTCATCTACGGGGCCAATGCTCAGGGAAAAACAAATTTACTTGAAGCTATTTATCTACTTATCACCGGTCGCTCTTTCCGTACCCCCCATCTAATAGACCTTATACAAAAAGGGCGAAAAGATTTTAGGGTTGAAGCCCATTTTGAAAAATTGGGCGTTCCACAAACTTTAAAGCTGTTTTATAATGGAACCCATCGAGTTGTGAAACACAATGCAACTACTTATCCAGCGTTAAGCAATCTTTTAGGTGTTTTACAGGGAGTTATTTTATCTCCTGACGATTATCAGCTAATTAAAGGTAGCCCCTCCTTGCGACGCCGTTTTTTAGATATCCAGATTGCGCAGACTGATTCTGCTTATATTGAACATTTAGGGCGCTACATACAAGCGATGCACCACCGCAATACAATCTTAAAAACAGGCCAGATTGAAAGCATTGAAATTTGGGAAATGCATATGGCTACAGCAGCAGCTTATGTGATAGCAAAAAGACGGGAAGCTGTTGTTAGCCTTAATGAAAAAATCGGTCACATACGTGACAACTTAATGCGTATTCCAGACCATATCTCTTTAAGCTACAAGAATTCAGCTCCTTTAAATGTTCCCTTAAAAGATTATTACATTGAAAGATATGCTCAAATCAGACCTAGAGAAGTTGATATGGGTCATACCCTATCAGGACCCCATAAGGATGATCTTGACATTTGTATTAACGAATTAGATGCACATCTCTTTGCAAGCGAAGGACAGCAACGTAGTTGTGTTGCTATTTTAAGACTAGCTGAATGGCAGCGTCTACAAGACCTAACAGAAAGCTCACCTTTTCTCTCAGTCGATGATATTGGGCTTAGCCTTGATCCTAAGCGTAAATCTCAACTTTTAGAAGCCTTAACAGCCTTACCCGCACAGTTATTTCTAACGGCGCCTGAGCTCCTTTCCTCTATGCCTGCTGCAGCTAAACCCTCCTTTTACCATATTGAAGCTGGTAAAATTTTGACTTTATAGGCAAGCCAGTACATTTGTACTATACTTGTTTTGCAAAACGTATCGATTTACCGTAAGTAAAGATTTGAAAGAGGTCTAAAGTAAATTATGTTTTATGCCTTAGTGGATTCTAGGAGCTTCAAATATGCTTGCAAGCATTGATTTTAATTTACATGCGTTAGATGAGCTTAATTCTAGTACGAGGCTTAATTAGATATTGGAATGGAGAAAATAACTGTAGTCACAGTTCCTGCATAATATATGTATGGGATAAGCAAAAGTTCATTTTTCTATAGAACTCTTTCAAAATTACTTTCAAAAGAGTTCTAGCAAAGGCTTAAAGGAAGTATTTAAAGAAAGTTTGGATAGCCTTAAGTTAAATCAAAAAGATTGACCTAAGGTAATAAAGTTTAATAAACTCTATTCTAAAGTAGTTCAAACTCTTTCCTTGCTTTACTCAATAAAGGTAAGAGCTTGCCCTACTTTATCCGCACGCCCTGTTCGTCCAATCCTATGGATATAATCTTCATAAGTTCCAGGCAAATCAAAGTTAATAACATGGGAAACATCGCTAACGTCTATTCCTCTAGCAACAACGTCTGTTGCTAACAAAATTTTAACTTTATCCTCTTTAAATAAGGATAGAGCTTTTTTTCTTTGTGCTTGGGATTTATCTCCGTGAATTGTAGCGATCGAGTAACCAAATTCTATCAAGCTCTTTGCCAATTTATCTGTAGACCTTTTTGTTCTTAAGAAAAGAATAACTTTCTTAAATTCAGGATTATTTAGTAGATCGCAAAGTGTATCAAGCTTTTTACTAGGATCGACTTTAATGACGTCTTGATTCACATTTTCCGCAGATTGCCTTGTTTTAACACTCACGCTAACAGGATTGGACAAAAAGCTAGACATGATCTCTTTAAGAGCTGGAGGGATCGTTGCTGAAAAAAATAGAGAATGACGATTTGCGGGCAATTTGCGGATAATATATTTCATATCATGAATAAAGCCCATATCAAGCATCGTATCCACTTCATCTAAAACGATTGTAGTATAGTCGCTAAATTGTATAGCCTTATTTTGTTCTAGATCTTTCAATCTACCAGGTGTACCAATAACAAACTCAGGATTTCTCTTTAACTGTCTTATTTGATCCCCAAGATTTGCTCCTCCAATACACAATACGGATAAAAGCCTTGTCCTATTTATAAAACTTTTAAGCTCAGCATTGATTTGATCTGCTAGTTCCCGAGTAGGAGCCATAATTAAGACGCGCTTTGTTTTCTTTGCTAAAACATTATTGACAAGAGGAATTAAAAAAGCCGCAGTTTTGCCTGTACCCGTATTTGCTGAAGCTATCACATCCTTCCCTTCTAGGATCAGAGGAATCACTTGATCTTGAATAGGTGTGGGTTCCTTATATCCTTTTTTGATAATATTTTCCTTAAGAAGTCCTTCAATAGCAAATTCAGCAAACTTATTCTTTGGGACATAGACTGGAGCAATCGATTTCTCCTCTGCTTTTTTTATAAAAAGGGAAGGATTAAATTTTTTAACGACTTTTTTTGATGAAGAAGATTGACTAGGCCTTCCAGAGTTTGAATAACTATTTATACTCTTTGTACCGCTGTTTCTACTGTTGCTAGCTTTAGAAGGAGCTTTCCCCAAAGGCTTTCGCCTTGCATTTGAATATTCTAACATAGATCCCTTGATTAAATTAAGATGTGCATGATTTTAACCCTGCGTACTTATCGTTCACTTTACTTTGCGGCAGATAGTATGGCTAGGTAATAAACATACTCAACGCACTGGGGAAAAACCTCTTGAGGAAAAAGAAACAAAGACCCTTCTATAAAAAGACAGACACTTCACCTCAAGGCTTATAATATTAATCAAATAATCTATTAGATGAAAGCTTTGATTTTCTTTTAGCAAATAAAAGATATTTATAAAATAATTTTATCTACTAATAGGAATGATAATAAACAACTTCGGTCCTATTTGCTAGCTACGCTACATATTTTAAATAGCTAGCGACTATTGACTACTAGCAATTTACTAATAGAAAGCAATCACTAGGTTTAAGTTTACCATAGCCCCCCCTTAGCAGCGAGTATTATGTACCTTATTGAGCAACGAACTCGAGAGAAAGTAAGCAGTCATGATGAGCAAGCACAAGCTTTAGAATGCTATGTCCAGCGCCTAGTGTTCAATAAAGTCAGAAGTTTAGAAATGCCCAAAAGAAAATGAGTTACATTAGGCCAAAAATCTATCCCCTCCCTGATTTCTGATAATTCCAGAACATACTGCCCTTTTAAGCTATTACAAAATAAGACCTGCGCTAATTGATCATGGCTAATATCTTTAATAACCATTAATAAATAAGCATTAAATCGTGTGGAATCTCCTTTCCCCCCAAAAAAACAATTAAGCATGCTATACTGAGCGCGGGCTATTTGACCGTTTTTTTTCTACTGGTGGAAAAAAGGTAAACCTAGCCGCGCATTGTATAACTTATATAAAACAGTGAAAAAACTTATTAAAAAAGTTCAATCCTTAACATAAGACATGGGATGAAATTATACTATTTTATTTGCCATACTAATTCTATTTTACTTAAGATGGATTCTCATTTTTCGTACACTTAACCATCAACTTATCTAATAATCTATTATGGTACAGCCTGCTAATTACCCTGACTTCATTCAAAACTTTCCTGTAGAATTATGTTTAACAATACTCGAATTTGTCTGTGAGGAAGATGATAGATTCTTACGCATTAAACGAGTCTGTAAAGATTGGAAAGCAATGATTGAAAGAGTTGGAGATCCAAAATGGGAAGCTGGCTGCTATATTAAAGAGTATAAGAAAGCCTATACCTCGAGTATCAATACTCACAATTTGATTGCTCTTAAAAAGTTGTTGAGCAATCCTGCCTTAAATCCCGCGACTGTAGCTGACGAATTTGATGTAGAGAATGCAGCTATTCGTATAGCTAGTAGTTTAGGCTACACAGACGTAGTAGCAGAGTTATTAAAACACCCAGACGTAGACCCTAGAGCTCGTTCTAATGAATCCTTAAAGTTAGCTATTGAAAATTCTCACCTTGAAACCGTTAGAACTTTACTAGCAGATAAGCGAATAGATCCAGAACAAGTCCTCATTATGATGTGCAGTCGTGCAGAAAATGCGCTTCAGATAGATTCAGAAATTTTGAATGAACTATTAAAACATTCTAAAGTAAAAGCACTTATAATACGCTCCTATCAAGGTGAAGATTGTAAGATAAAAACTTTGCTAATAAAAAAGATCAAAGGCTTCGAGGTCATGTGGCAAGCTATTAACTCAAGCTAATTAAGTTCTTTTATTTCTCTCTTTTAATGACTTGATACAAGTCTATTTTGATTTAATTTCCTCTTTTTAAAAAAATATATGGAGCCTCTTTCAAATCTATATTATTAATAACTCAATAGCTCTCTATGAAATAGGTTTTGAAAGAGAACTATTCTTATTTCTTACCGATAGTTCTGATTTGAAAAAAAGGCATCATATGTCTATTAAAATTTAGCCTCAAAAATATCTTTCATAAAATTTTATTTCATATATTTTGTCTTTCTAAATCAAGCACATCTATTTTGATTTATAAGCTATAAAAAACTATTTTACATTATATTTTCGATTAAGCGTATACTCCTAGGTATCTTTTCACACTAAACTGTGCTGAAAGACAAAAATGGCATCTTATCACCTCTACTAATAGGAGATTTTATGAATATTATAACATCTGTTGCATCTTCTCCAATCTTTGGATTTACATGCAATTTGATAACAAACAACTATTTTCGAGATCTAGGAGAAGCTTGTGGCTATGCCAAACTTGCTCCAATGGTTGTAAAAAGGTCTTCCGATTATGTTGACAAATATAGCGGTCCTTTTGCACCTATTGTAAAAGCTGCTATTGGAGGCAAAGCTGTAAAACATATTTATTCTAAATGTGGATGGATCGGAGCAGAGATAGGAGGGATGATCCCTGTAGCTACGATACAGTTAGCTATTGTAGGTACTAAGTTGCTTAAAAGTGCATATTCAATGTATGAAAATAGCCAAACAGAAAATTTAAAACGACTAGAATGGAAGAAAGATATGGCTGATGAAAAGCAATGGAAGACTAGCTTTAGCCTTATCGCTCATATTAAACAATTAGAAATTAATATGGATAATGGTACTTTTGAAACAAGAAGTATGGTACCTTCTTCTGCTCAGTTTTAAATACTAAAGGAGTTACTATGTTTTCAATAGGATTAGGAGCATTAACAATGCTCATGCAATATCGTAGAGTAGAGGGCATTAATGAAAAAAATATGTCATATATTCTACCAGCAGGTACTTCTCATGGCGTCCTAGTTGTAGCAACAAAAACAACTGATGTTATAACTGGATTAGTTGTGGGAACACTAGAACAATCTGTCGGAAGTGTTCTTTTTCGCGTTGGTACTTTGGCAGCTACTAGCTACATAATAACCACGACATTTAATGCTGCAACTAACGTTGCATTCAGGATCTTAGATGTAACAAAGGGCACTTTTAATACTAATAAAGGGGGGGATAATACAAAATCCTCTGATCAAACTAAAAATAAATCACCTGCAAAAGTCTATTTTATAAATGAGAAGGAAAATCTTCCCATTTTCTATGCTGAAAATAAAGATGCTATTCCTTTTGATATTGTAGAATTAGATCAATGTAGATCTGGAGAAACTATAGCTATTAGTTTTGATTGTAAAGATGTTAATGGAAAGATAGCGCAAGATCCTAGAACTCTGCGCCGCTCCAATAGTTTTTCGTAATAAAAGCAAAGAATAGATCCCATTCAAAGCTTGTTTTAAGAAGATCTATCTAGCTAGCGATAGTAAAGATTCGAAAGTGGCTTAACATTAAGGGGCCAAAAAAGCCCCTTTTTTATAAGTTTAAGTTATAAAAAATTACCCTAACTCCAACTTGCTACTTTGATACTTTCTAAGATAGTTGATTCTTTGCTCAAAAGAGGGATGACTAGCCAGCCAGCTATTTACCTGAGCTATTTTAAGCAGCTTATTAAAATAGTTGAATATTCGGTTGCGTACAGGAAAAGACTTAATAGGAAAAATTTGATCTATAATCCCCTCTTCTTTCTTAAATATAGCTGCACACCTCTGAAATGTTTGAATACCAATTTCTGCCCCAATAAATTTTGCAGCCTCTAAATCAGCATGTTTTTCTAAAGAGCGCATGTAAGCCATTAAAAACAAAGAGGGCTGTGGCAAACCTATATAAGTATGTGCCGCTGTATAGAGGCCAGGGAACCCCATATTTTCTATAATATCTTCAGCTCCCATAGGTTTGTTATTAAATAGGGATTTGACATATCCTATAATGCAAGAAGTAGCTACCATAAATATAATATCATCCAAAATTGATAAGACAGCCTGTTTAATTTGATGTGCACGATTTTGGTGATACTGCATGTGAGCCAATTCATGGGCATAGATAAAGTCTTTTTCAATTTGAGAAAAAATAAAAATTTGTTTTTCCGTTTTAGATAAGCATCTAGATGCTCTTTTGTTACCAAATCCAAGACAGATTCGAATAGGGTATTTATTATAGTCACGAATGAATGAAGGATTTAGAAAGACTATTGATTTACCTGTTCCTGCCGCTCCAAATTCTAAGTCTTTAGAAATAACAGTTTTTATGTTGGATGCATCTAAGTTTCCCATATTTTTAGCAATTGTTCTTATTCGTGCTTCCTGCTCCTGTATCCTACTTGCAAGTAGTGGAGTCTTCAAAAGACTTGTATGATATGGATAAGGATCTCTGATCTTCGTGTTATTCATGCTATTTTTACAGCCCCATTGGTAGATTTAAAAGTGATTTTTTATGGGTATAAATAGAATACCTCTAAAAATAAAGCCACTTATTTAATATCATACCGTGGATGACTTTTCTGAAAAGCGGACTGCAACTTAGCATGACTAACGTGAGTATAACGGTCAGTTGTAGCAATGCTAGAATGCCCTAAAAGTTCCTGAATGATACGCAAGTCTGCGCCATTATCTAGCAGGTGAGTTGCAAAGGTATGCCGAAAGGTATGAGGTGAAATGTTTTTAGTAATGCCAGCTTGTTTAGAATACTCTTTAACCATTTCCCATATAGAGATCCGATCGACCCGTTTCCCTGTACGACTTACAAAAAGTGGTGGATTCTTTTCTTCTAATGAAGCAGTATATTGATCTCTAAATTGTCCTAAATAGTGATCAATAGATTGAATGGCATGCTTTCCAATAGGGACAAGCCTTTCTTTTTTTCCTTTCCCCATTACCTTAATATAGTGGTCATCAACGTCATAGATTCCTAGGGAACACAGCTCAGAAACACGAATTCCTGTGGCATATAGAACCTCTAAAATAGCACGATCTCTCGCTCCTAAAGCCTGCGTTGTGTCGGGCTGTTTAAATAAATCATCTAATTCATCTTGGGTCAAAACATCAGGAATGAGCTGCCATAACTTAGGACTGTCAAGATACAAAGCTTCATTTGTTTGAATATGATTCTCTTTTTTTAAAAATCGGAAAAAAACTTTAATTGCCATCAAACTACGACAGAGGGTTGAGCTTGCATAACCTAAGTTTTGACCTTGAGCCATAAACTTAACAATGTGGGTTTGCACTACATCTTTCCAAGTTTTAATCTCTTGATTGTCCAAATATTCAACAAATGTAAACAAGTCTCTTTTATAAGCTTCGATAGTATTAATGGACAGTCCCCGTTCGGCACTAATATATAAAGCAAACTCTTCTATATAATTTGAAAAACAATCTTCAGTTGGCATATTGAATGCTTAATTAAAACAAATATTAATTAAATAGGGATTAATAATGATAAATAAAAACATAAAAATCTTTAGACGAAAGAAAGGGAAGGAGGTTCTTAAAATTAAATGTCCTTCTCAAACTTGTAATCAATCGATTCTTGTCTTATGCCCTTTTTGTCACAAAGAAGGATTAGAACCTTTAGAGCATGAGTATATGCTTGTCTGCCCTAATTGTCACCAAAGTTGTAAGGAATTGGTCTGTAGTTGCGGTACATCTTTAAAAGCTTCTGTCATCGAAGAAAAACAGAGGGAGTTTCAAGTTGTAAGGGAAAAGTCTGATCCTAGACAATTTGTTATGGTGATTTTATTAGCATTTCTGTTTGCTTTAGTGATAGGGGTTATAGTCAAACTACAATACCCCCTCTATAACATCGTATGGATAGCTTAATAATATTAATTAATCCTACTGCTCTTGTCTTTTATCTTCCCTATTGACACCGTTTTTTAATCTTATTTACAATAGGGAATCTATTTTTTTTTAATTTTACTCAATCTATTTTCCATATGCATCATCCTCTATCTTTAAAAACTGATTTAAACAGTTTAAGGCTGTGGTTTTTATCTAGCAAACGTGATTTCCCTTGGAGGAATACTCCCACCCCCTATGCTGTATGGGTCTCTGAAATCATGTTACAGCAAACGGTCGCCTCTGTCGTAGTACCTTATTTTATAAGATGGATGGATAAATTCCCCACAATCAAAGCATTAGCAGAGGCTGATATCGCAGATGTTATTAAACTTTGGGAAGGGCTTGGATATTATTCACGTGCTCGTAATCTCTATGCAGGAGCCAGATACATTGTTGAGCATTTCGAAGGGGAGCTTCCAAGTGATGCAAAAGCTTTACAAAGTATCAAAGGAATAGGTCCTTACACTTTAGGAGCTATCCTTAGCTTTGCTTTTCACCAAAAAGCTGCTGCTGTAGATGGAAATGTAATACGTGTTTTAGCGCGCTATTATGGAATAGAAGAAGATATTTCCCTTGCTATAACCCGTAAAAAGATAGAGGTTATTGCGCAAACCATGTTACCAGATTTTGAACCTTGGGTAATCAGCGAAGCACTGATTGAATTAGGAGCCACTATTTGTACCCCTCGTAAACCACAATGTTTCACTTGTCCTTTACGCACTGGGTGCCTTGCTTATCAGCAGTCCAAAGTAGAAAAAATCCCTCATAAAAGTGCTAAAATAAAATATGAGCCGCTATATCGTTCAGTTGTAGTAATTATACATCAAGACAAAGTCCTTTTACAGAAGGTAGGCTCTGGAAAAATTATGTCTGATCTCTATGAGTTTCCCTATTTTGAATCTGATGAAGCCGGTCATTCAATAGATCACATTGTGCAACTAGTTAGCGATAAGCTTCAATTAAATGGTTCTTTTCACTCTTTATTCAAATTAGTCAAGCACTCCTTTACTCGTTTTCGAGTGCAATTACGTCCAATAAAATTGGAGGTTTTTGAGCATGCTACAGTTAAAGACCATACTTGGATTCCAATTAATAAATTAATTACCCTCCCCTTTTCGTCTGGGCACCGTCGTATTGTCGCTCAAATTCTAGATGATGTAAGCCTTACGCTTACTAATCCATAAATAAAAAATACCATTTAAATTTTAAGGTTTATCTATTAACAATTAGATTGTTTTATAAGAGATAAAGATATAAAATTAGCGTCTGTTTATTAAAAGAATAAGGGATAGAAAATGACCGACTTATGTGGGCTGACTCTGGATCAGCTAAAAAATTGGCTAAAAGATAACGGAGAACCAAGCTTTCGCGCCCAGCAAATTACGCAATGGATCTACGAAAAAAATATAGCTAATTGGGATGAAATGACCAATCTAAGCAAAGCATTACGTCAAAAATTGTCGGAGCAATTAGTATATCCCCTATTACATCAAAAAAATACACAAGAATCTAAAGATGGGGAAACTATCAAGTTTTTATGGCAACTTAACGATGGTTATTCTGTTGAATCTGTTTTAATTTGTTCAGATGGACGTAGAACTGTCTGCGTTTCTTCTCAAGTAGGCTGTGGTGCACGTTGTGCTTTTTGCGCATCTGGAAAGCAAGGGTGGAAAAGAAATCTATCTACAGCTGAAATCATTGAGCAAGTAGTGCATATTAATCGTTACCTACAACAAAAAGGTGAAAGAGTTTCTCATATCGTATTCATGGGAATGGGTGAACCTTTAGAAAATTATGACAATGTTGTTGCTGCTGTTAAACAGTTAATTTCTCCTGATATTTTAGGGATTTCACAGCGCCGTGTGACTATTTCTACTGTAGGAATTGTGGACAATATACGCAATCTCGCTCAAGAAGGCTTTAAGATTAACTTGGTTCTATCTCTACATGCCCCTAGCCAACATATTCGCAAAAAGATTATTCCTTATGCACGTCGCTACGAACTGGTCGATATCTTAGCTGCCATGGATGAATATGCAACCTTAACTAAGCGCGACATTACCTATGAATATACTTTGTTAGAAGGGATTAATGACCAACCTGAGCATGCAGAAGAGCTGGCTCAATTATTAAGAGGTAAACAATGTACAGTAAACTTAATTCCTTACAATCCAGTGCCTGGAGTTAATTTAAATCGTCCAGATAATAAAGTAATTCATCAATTTCAAGATATTCTTACGAAACACCGTATAGTAACTACTTGTCGCTATACCAAAGGAGTGGATATTGCTGCTGCTTGCGGTCAACTAGCATTACAAGATAATCCTAATATAACTCTAGCATCTACAGAACAGCAAGCACAAGAATCTAATTCAGAGTGTTGTGTCTAAAAAGCTTAAAATTCACATTAAAGCCTCTTTGCAATAAGGAGGCTTAGACTTCTTTGATACTATACTCATCAAGCCTCCTTTAGATATTTATTACGAGTGGTTCGATAGATCTTTGTAAAACAATTTTGAAGAGGTGTTCTCTTTAATAAATAATCCTATTAGAGAAATTCATACGATCAATTAGGAAATTTAAGTATACTTAGCACGGTTTAATTGGCCTTTTTTCAATTTTTTGGAAATTTAAGGTCATTAATGACTCCATATCTGTTTTATAATCTGTATTGATGCCTTCTAAACAAGAGCAAATAGCATTTTTAAAAAAAGAAAAATCATTAAAAGACCTGTCTGAAACGGCTTCCTTGCGAATGAATTTCCATAATCGTTCAATTATGTTTAAGTTAGGACTATAGGGTAGTAAATAAACTAATTCGATATCAATAATTTTAGCAAATTCTAGAACCAAAGAACACCTTTGATAACGGGCATTATCTAGAATCAAATTTACAGGTAACTCCTGATAAGCTTGCCTTATTTTAGTCATAAGAGCGCACAAACACTCAGATCGAATATGAGTTTTATTGCTGATAGAAAAAAACTGGTGATTAATTGCATTAATAGCACCTAAAACATTAAATCGTCGTTTGCCTGCTGCAGAAGGAATGACTTGTTAAACAAGTGCCCATAAAAACTCAACACAACACAATGTGTAAAGTGGGCCGCATCTACAAATAAGACTTGTTTAAGTTTGCTCTTAGCATCTTCAAAAAGTGGATCTAAAACTTCCTCTTTAAATTTTTGTTGTTGCTCAAGGATTTGCTTTAGATTTTAAATAGCGAAATCCCAT
The DNA here is from genome assembly GCA_029240075.1 of Chlamydiales bacterium. Classification (GTDB taxonomy): domain Bacteria; phylum Chlamydiota; class Chlamydiia; order Chlamydiales; family JARBTQ01; genus JARBTQ01. Next base: position 48,059 of record JARBTQ010000013.1, on the reverse strand, counting down.
TTGGTACAGGAGTTGTCTAATTTGTGTCGCTTTGCGTTCAACTTGTGTTAGCTCTTTGATTTTTAATCCAGTTTCTTTTACGCTGCGAGGCAAATGCTTAGTAAAGTACTCTTTAGGAGTATTAAAATAAGGTTGCAGTTGACTTGGTGAATGTTTATACTTTAGCTTCAATAGTTTATCTAAGCCATCTTTTGAAAAAGTTTTCACATATTTTGTTACTGTATCTGGATGAACTTGGGCTATTTTAGCTGTTGTATCTCTAGAAATGCCCAGATGTCTTAACCATAGAACTTCCATTCTTTTTTGAGTCTTAGGGCTAGGATGGTTATAACGAAAATAAGCAATTTATTGTAAATCTTGCTCTGAAAAATTAATTTTTATCATGAGGGGCCTTTTTTCTATTTAGGTTATGTAGGAACTGCTGTAATAGAATCTAGGCCCTTCTTTTTTCTATTACCCAAAAAGACGGTTAAATTGTCCGTGCTCTGTATAAATCTTATCCCTACGAAGCTTTTATTTTAATCCATAAATCTTGAATCTTATCTTCCGGTAGCAAAGGTTTAAAAAAATAGAATTTTTTGAACTGATCCGCTGAAGGAAGTAGGTAAGGATGCAAGCTTTTATCTACATTAGCTAATAGTGATTGATCAACTATTGCCGGAAAGAAAGCAAATTTATGAAAGTGATGGTTCATCGCCTCTGGTGTATATATAAAATTTAGAAAATGATAAATCATCTCCTCTTTTTGACAAGAAACAGGGATAGCCACATTTTCAATTGTAATAAACGTTCCTTCTTGCGGAACTACGAAACGAATATGAGGATACCTTTGCATGCTGCGCCAAATATAAGAATTTGCAGATACCACTAAAGGACTGTTTCCTGTTGCTAATAAATAATCGGAACGTGATTCTGAATAGCATTGTACCAATTGACGCTGCTTTATCAATAATGCCTTGACCTCTTCTATTTGTTGGTCTGATAATTTTTCTACAAAACCATACAGATAGTAAGCGGCTATTTGCAACGCTTCACGCGGATCGTTTAACATAACTAAGTTGCCAGGGCTTACTTTTGAATCAAATACAGATTGCCATGAAGGAACAATTTTCTGATCCTTAAAATGCTCTTCGTTAATGCCCAATCCAAAAACTCCCCATTCTAAAGGCAATGAGTAATCATTTTGTGGATCATAATAATGCCCCATTAGTACAGGATTACATTTGGAAATGAATTGAAGTTTGCTTTTATCTATCTTTTTCAGTAATCCTTCTTGACGTAACTGGGCTACGGCATAGTCAGAAGGAATAATTAAATCGTAATCCTTTCCATGCGTTGCTTTTAATTTGACCAACAACTCTTCATTACTCTCATAGTAACTGATGAGAACTTTAACTCCTGTCGCTTTTTCAAACTGCTGAATATATTGCTGATCAAAAATATCAGCCCATGCAAAGATACGTAATGTTTTTTGCTCTGCAGACTTAAAAACATAAGAACTAAACGCAAAAACAGTAATAGCTCCTAACCAAAATAGTAAAATAGAAAGTCGAACAAACAGGCGTACCATGGGCTTTTATACTCTTACTAAAAAATTCTTGATTTGACCCTTAAGGAACAGAAAACGAAAACCAAAAGGCTACTAAAAATAAGCAATACAGTTGCTAGAGCATTGACGACTGGTGAAACTCCTGCACGTAAAGTTGTGAAAAGATATAAAGAAAGGGTCTGCGAAGAACTTCCTGCACAAAAAAAAGAGAGTAAAAAGTCATCGAACGAAATAATAAATATCAACAACCCTGATGCAATAATAGAAGGAGTTAGCAAAGGCAGAATAATTTTAAAAAATGTCTGAGTCGAGTTAGCACCAAGGTCTAAAGAAGCCTCCATGAGGCGATAGTCGAGATCTTTATACTGAGCATAGATGATAGGCACTGCAAAGCCTAGCCCAAGTACTGTATGTGCGATAATTAAAGTAGGGATCCCCAAAGGAATGGAACAAAATGACAATAAAATAAGCAATCCTACAGCTAAGACAACCTCAGGTATCACTAAATTTCCATAAAATAGGAATAAAAGTTTAGTAAGATGTCCTGTTTTGACATGATAGTAGACTAAGAAGACCCCCATTAATAAACTTAAAAAAGTAGCAGTCACCGATACAATTAGCGAGTTTTCAAAAGCACTCCAAATATGGGGGGATACCATTAATTCTTTATACCACATCCATGAAAACCCTTTCCAAGCATCGGGAAAAGGGGCTTGATTAAATGAAAAAACAACAAGCACGACAATAGGTAAATAGAGAAATAAATAAGTCAAAAAGACAAATAAAGGTAAAGCTACAGACTTTAGATAATTTGCGATCCCACTCATTACGCAATCCCTCTACGAAAATAAGAAAAAGTTTTTTGCACCCAGTGATAAGTTAGGGACAGACACAATACTAGAATTACACAACAAATGACTGTAAAAGCAGCACCTAAAGGCAAAGTTTGACTTCCTAGAACATATTGTGCAATTACACTTCCCATAAATACATGTTTATCCCCTCCTAATAGAGCCGGAATTGCAAACTCTGCGGAAGAGGGAATAAATACTAAAAACAGCCCCGATTGCCATCCTGGGTAAGTTACGGGAAATGTCACTTTTCTAAAAGTTTCCCAAGGAGAGGCTCCTAAATCAAGTGAGGCTTCTATTAGCCTGCGATCAAACCGCTCTAAGGCAGAGTAAATTGGCAAAGCCATAAATGGTAAATAGCAATAAAGCATTCCTAAAGAAACTGCAAATTGAGAGTTTAGAAGGGTTAAAGGCTGTTCTATCATTCCAATCCACATCAAGAAGCGATTTACCACTCCTCCCCTCTCTAACAAGAAAAACCATGCATACACATGTAATAAGAAATTTACCCAAAAAGGAACTATGAGCAAAAATAGAAACAAAGTTTTAAACCTTTTTGCTCTAAATACAATAAAATAGGCTACTGGATAAGCTAGCAGAAAGCAAAAAAGTGTATTTATTGCAGCTAAGGCTAGTGAACGGAAAATAACCCTAAAGTAAGTTGCTGTAAAAAAAGGCACGTAGTGCCGCAAAGTGAGCCCTTCATACTCCCCTGTACTAGAAAATTGAGTTATGCTGATCCCTACAATAAATAAAAGTGGGAGATACAAAAACAACACTTGCCATAATAAAGCGGGGGCTCCCAGGAAAAAGGGAAATTCTTTGAATAATTTAGCTACATTCTTCAAAGTTAACGCTCCAATATCACTACATTATCTTTCTGCCAATAAAGGTTAACTTCGTGATCGTAATCGATCTCATCTTGCAGAAAATGCTCCTCATTTTGTTCAAAGACTTGCAAGATCTGCTGATTAGGTAATTTCACATTATACTGAGTAGAGCGCCCATGATATACAATTGCTTCTACAGTACCACTTAATTTATTTGAAAAGCCCTCCATCTCCCGTTTTGTGATTAAGATCTTCTCTGGCCTTAAACTCATTGCTACAGAGCGACCATTTTGCATCCAATCTTTGTGCTGGGGTAAATAGACTTGAAAATTTCCCAACCCAGGGATCTCTATACTAGCTTCTGAGCTTGAGTTAAGTTGCAAAGCACCTTTCAAAATATTAGTTGTTCCTACAAATTCCGCGACAAAAGAAGATACTGGAAATTCATAAATTTCTTTAGGTGTACCAATTTGCTCAATCTCGCCATCTTGGTTCATGATAGCCATTTGATCGGCAACAGTAAGCGCTTCTAGCTGGTCATGTGTAACATAAATAAAAGTTGTTTTGAGTTTATCTTGTAATTCAATCAACTCAATCAACATCTTTTCACGTAACTTAAAATCTAAAGCAGCTAGTGGTTCATCCAAAAGTAAGACATCTGGCTCGTTGATAATAGCACGCGCTAATGCGACTCGCTGTTGTTGTCCTCCAGAAAGTTGAGCAATTTCTTTATAAGCATGACTTTCTAAATTAACAGCCTTAAGAATTTGGAAAACTTTTTCCTGAATAATTTCCAGTGGTATTTTTTTAAGGCGTAAACTATAGGCTATGTTGTCAAAAACATTGAGATGGGGAAATAACGCATAATTTTGGAAAACAGTATTAATTCTACGCTTATTGATAGGTAAATGTGTAATTTCATTTTCGCCTAAAAATAGACGTCCAGAATCAGGTTTTTCAAATCCCCCAATAATTCGCAATAAAGTAGTTTTACCACAGCCGCTTGGTCCTAATAGAGCAAAGAACTTTCCAGAAGGAATTGTCAAACTCAGATCAGCAAGGATCTGCTCTCCATTTAAAGTTTTACTTACACGCTCAACGCGAATTGATCTCATCGTATCCCTAACTACCTGTACACTTTTAGTCGATTCACTCTATAAAATTATGGGATTACTCTAGCACATTTGATCAAAAAGAGGAAAAAGAATCACACCCTATCTTTAATTTAATAGATATTCATTCGTATCAACCTGCTCTGTATTCTATTTTATCTCCCTTATAAAATGTAATATTAAGAACATGTACCTTTATAATTTATTAATAATTTTTAGATAGTAAATAAAATAAATATAAAATTCAGGGTGTATGATGAGTATTTATGATAATTCGCATATTTTTCAAAATTCCATCGATCAAATTCAAAATGGCTCACTTAAAAATCCGCTACTGCTAAAAAACACAAACCAAGACAAAGACAATATTAGAATTACAGCTGAAAAAGCTGGCGACCATACTGTTTATACGGTTCAAATTCGAATTAAAAATAGAGATCCTCAGGAAGGTAAAATCGCCGCATCATCGACAACTGACAGCAAATGGATTACTCTAAAAACCACCCTCAAAGATGTAACGAATAATAGGGAGGCTTTAGCACTTCAAGTTGGAAAAGTAGTACGAGCTGCTGAACAAGCTCGTGAAGATTATAAAGCGTTACAACATGGACCTTCTACTCAAATCAAACAAGTTAAAAGTCTTACCTATTCTATAGAAATAAAAGAAGGTCAGTATACTATCAAAAATAGTGAAGCAAAGCTTACCGATAATGAGATTATATCTCATAAAAATTTAGCGGCTAAAAGAGATTTGCGCCAGCTGGACAAACTTAAAACTCTAGCTAAATTTGAGATCACATCAAAAAGTGGTTCTGTCAGTAATTATATAAAAGAGGCTAAAAATAACTATGCTAGTAGCCCCAGTTCTAAACTAGTAAGTTTAATCGATTTTCTTAATGCCAAATCAAGTAACAATTGGGTGGCTACTATTACTGGACCAAATGCTGATATCAATAATTCAGAAATCAAAACCCTGCTTGCCAATTATCAAGAGTGGCGGCAGTTAAAAATGTTGAAAACCGTAAAAAGCACCGCTGAAATATCTTCTAAAAATTTTTCTTTATCGACAGATTCTAAAAAAGTGGATTACACAAAACAACAAGTGCTAGAAGAACTCGATACATTGGTAGGAGAACCGTACAAAACAGAAGAAAATTTTGATAATTCCCTTTTATCCCCCATTTCCACAGCAGAAGTTGAGCATTTACCAGAGGAGACCCCTCCTTCTCTTAGTGAACTTGAAGAATTGATGAAAGGTTTAGAACAGCCCTCAATTCTCCCTACTAAAGCTTCGACAATTGAGAAACCAACAAAAATTGAAACTAGCTTAACTGTAGAATTTACTGCAATACCAGCTGAAGATTTAGAGAGCGGTAATAGTGCTTTATCTCAAGCTGTAAACCAATTAGATATTTTACTGAGGGATGAAAATACAAGTGGTATATTTAAATATACATCTCAGGATCTTTCCTTAAATGATAGTAATGAAGTTGTTTTTAAAAATAATCCACCTCTTAAATCGGGTTCTAAGCAGAGTTCAAACCAACTAGAGACATCATATACTATACAAGATGTTATCACGGGATGGATAAACCAACAAAGGCAGAACTTAGAATCAAACATAGAAGCTGTTAGGGAAAAACTTGAATCATTAGATGAAAGAATTGAAAAATCTATACAATCAGGCGACCAATCTCCATTAGAAAAGTTAAATGCTGAAAAAGAGGAATTATATGCACAAGTTCAAGTTTCCCATGATAACATAGTCCTCTTAAAAGGTAGCAAATACTGGTTGGAAGCAAGTAAGTCTAATGAAAATCAAAAATTTAGAGAAACCTTTTTAGCTTTTCTGGAACAAAGAGCACGAAAGGATGGGGCATTGGCTCTAAAATTTCATGAAAAAAATCCACCTAATGAGCCGACTGATGCAATACCAGAAGCAACTTTTAATATATTAACTTTGGAAGCGATAGATACGGAAATAGATCACTTACAAAAATTTATTAAGCCCGCATATCTTGATATTTTTGAGGAGATCGCTAAAACAGAATTTTCCTATTTGGAAAATATGCAAGCTGCCTTAAGGTCTTTAGAAGATACGCAATCGACTCTAAAACAGACAAAAAACGCTTTGACTTCTGATCAAGAAGTAACACTTATGTCAGGACTTGCAGAAATAATAGAATTTTCTTCTTTACTTAATAAATTAATTTCAACTGCAACAGAGCAGAATTCCTACAAAGATTTAAAAGCAGCTTACTCTTCTCTTAAGTCATACACAAAAGAGATCAAAGAAGGTAAAAGCCGCCTTGAGTTCCTAAGCTCTCAGGAAGCAACAGCTGGAAATTTGGAGCTGAAAAAGTTTTCTGAAGAGCAATTAAAAGATAATATTGAAGGCTGGAAGAATCAATACAGGATTATAAGCCAAAATCAGGTACAAATTCAAAATGACATTTTTTTAACTTTAAATATTTTTTATAACAAGTGTTTATTGCATAACTATACAGCTCTTCATACTGATTGGACGTTAAAATATGAAGAGATGTTAAAAACAATTAACTATCTCAAGCTAGATAATAAACCTTTCATGCAGGAACTCGAAAATAATCTAAAAAAATATTCCTTTAGCGCCAATTTATCTGATTCTGTAATTCAACCTGTACAAAGGCCACCCCGGCATCAAATGCTTGCTGCCGACATCTACAAAAAGCTTACAATAGGTGAAAACCCTACTACTTCTCAACGGTTTTTATTTCATCCGACACAAGTTACGGATAGTGTAATCTCTATTAATGAAGCTAAAAGGAAGAATGAGGAAAAAATATTACCTACAAGTCAATTGCTAGAAATATTAAATAACAGTTATCTACGAAAATTATTAAAGAAGAACAAGTTAGTAATCTCAGATAATAGCAAACTTGGAATAGTGCCACATATAAGTGAAGGTGGCAGTAAGGAAGATACAGGTTATCGCTTAGCCACAAAAAAGCTTGTAAAAAAGGTCTTAGAGCAAGAAATCAGAGAATTACAAAAACAAGAATTTAAGATAAGATTTTTTGAATCTATAGGACATGATGTTACACAGATGAAAGCCTTTTTTGCATCTAGGATTGCTAGCCTCCAAGATTTAAGTAAAAATTTGATAAATCCTGAAAAAAATGGTTTTAAAGCAAAAACTAAAGAAACTTACAAAGATTTAAAAGATAAGACATCGCCTGTAAAGAAAGAGATTCGTAATTTAAGCGAAAAAGCTCAATTTTTAGCACAATCATCCAGAGGAACTAACCAAATTATAGAAGAAGCAAAAATTTTAGAGCACAGTTTATCCATTTCAAAAAAAGAAAAAACCTCTAGTACAGCAGAACTAAATAAAAAATTAATGTACCAGCTTGATTCTCTCAAGACTTCTTTAACTGAGTTTGGAAAGCAGATCAATAGTATAGATGGGCTAAAAAATGCAGAAGAGGAGTTTTCGCTAGGGGATAGGATAAAGGGATATTATAAATTATTAAAAAGTTTTCAAAAATTACCAAATTCTTTTTCTAAAGAGCACGGCCAACAGTTAAGTGAAATTAAAGCTCTTTTAGAAAACATTCTTCAACCTTTTAAGCAACCTTTCTCCGAATACCTACAAAAATTTATCGAGGAAAATTATACTCATCAAAATAGTGATTCTAGCTCTGTATCAAATTTTAAAAAGGAACAATTGAACAATCTAGAAAAATTTTCAAAAAAATTACATATTTTAACTATAGCGCTACCTTCTGATGAACGATCCCTAGAGCTTTAAAATGGTATTCTGAAAGCAAAGACAAAAGTGAAGATTGCATTAAAGTCCTTTCATGATTTCTTTCGAACTGCTGCTGTTGATTTTCTATAAAAATCTAGTAAGTTTTTTGATAATTAACAACTTATACCGGCATTTCTTTAATCAAAATTCATGCCATAAATTCTTCCTAGCACTATTTAGAACCTGGTGCTTTTAAAAGGACCAGGTCTATTTTAATGAATTACTGTTCTGTCTTAACAGCTGTATCCAATTCTTCTATTATAGTTTCATTTTCTTTGAAAAATAAAATTTCTTGTTTTTCAGCGAGTTGTTGATGATAAAGCCGAAGTTTAAAATTATATTTTGGAAAAAGTTTTGAATCTTCGTAAAGCATAGAAGTCCTTTTTATTAAATCCTCTACTTTATCCAAAAAGGCAGTAGAATTTTTATTTAAGGAACTATCTCGCAACTCGTTTACGCTTTTTTTAAAAGACAAAATTTCTTTTTCTAGCTCTCTGAATGATTCAGCAAATATGAATTGCTGTACTAAATTCAAAGCATGAGTAGTAGCTATAACCTCTTTAGTTTGAATTTTGTTATCATTTAGATGTTGAGTTGTTTGAGACACTAAAATTTTACCACTTTTTTCTTCATATCCCTCTGAGGAACGTATATTACGTATATAGGAGTCAATCTCTTTTATGCCTGACTTAATCTCTTCATTCTCTGCATTTAATACTTGTTTTGTACGGTCTGTCACGTTTTCTGCTTTAATCAAAACATAGTTGAGATCATAAATGCTAATTAAATCTTGAATCTTATCGTCAATGGTCAGGGATTCTTCATTCTTGACCATTCGTAGGCTTGTCGAACCCATTTCGTGTTCCGTTACCTCTTTAGATTTTAAAGTACCATAATACTGGTTACCAGAGTGGGAAGCACTGACGCTCCTTATCATATGTCCAGCCGCATTCTTTGTTTTGACTGATACGCTCATACTATATTCTTCTGTAGTTTCTTTATCTGTGAAACTCTTATGGTTTACCAACAAATTGAATTTCGCTTTGACAATTTCTTTGCTATAAGCTACATTTATACATTTGAATACAGAGGAACTCCGGGGGCCTATTTTAAGAGTAAAATTAACATCTAATCGTTTTAAAACATCTTCAAATATAATTTCATATTTTTTCAGAACTAATTGGTCATCCAAATTCTTGATCATGGGGTAGGCTTTACTAGTACATTCACTAAATATATTACCCATTCGCGTTTGTATATTTTCCGACCCATTTTCCTTTTTTAATGCATTTAAAAGCTTCTTCCTGAATTTTTCTTGACTCTTTAGTGTGTTCAAATTGTAAAAAATTGCTTCAGAACAATTAAGAGAGGGAATTACATTTAATTCTCCATTCGTAGCATTTATCATTGCCAAATCCTTATTAGAATAAATAATAAATTAAAATAATACTTAATTTAATATTTAAATTCAACAAATTTAAACAAAAAAATCACAACCAGAATATAAACTAAATAATTCGTTATATTATTTATGTATACACTGCGCGGCTAGGTTTTATTATGACAAGTTTTGGAAGAGGTTCAATTTCCCTAGCTCAAAAAATAGTAATCCGTTATCAATAAAGTTCAACTAAAAGTGATTAGCCCCTTATAATTCTGTCAAATTTGACTTACGGTAAATGAAGGAACTATACCATGGATTTTTTATTTAGGCGCCCTAGACGTAATCGTAAAACTCCAGCTGTTAGAGAAATGGTACGCGAGATTCGCCTTCACCCTAGTAATTTTGTTTCTCCTCTATTTTTAACGGAAGGTTCTCGCATACGAGATCCAATTCCTAGCTTACCAGGAATTAGCCGTTTTTCAATAGATGAAGCTTTAGTAGAAGCAGAAGCACTAATGAAACTAGGGATCCCTGCTGTTATGCTATTCCCCTATGTTTCTCCCGAGCTAAGAGATTTAACAGGGTCTGAAGCTTTAAATCCTAATGCTATGATGCAACAAGCTATCAGAGCCTTTAAGAAGGAGCTCCCTGAATTATGTTTAATTACCGACGTAGCCTTAGATCCCTACACTTCACATGGTCATGATGGAATAGTCAATGCAAAGGGCGAAATTGATAATGACGCAACACTAAAAGTTTTATCTAAGATGGCCTTAGTGCAAGCTGAAGCTGGAATTGATATTATTGCTCCAAGTGATATGATGGATGGACGAGTAGGCACACTCCGCTCTGCATTAGACCAAGCTGATTTTTCTCAGGTTAGTATCATGTCCTACACAGCTAAATATGCCTCATCCCTTTATGCCCCTTTTCGTGAGGCTTTACGATCAACTCCCCGTTTTAGCGATAAAAAAACTTACCAAATGGACATAGGTAATTCAAGAGAAGCCTTAATCGAGGCAGCTTTAGATGAAGTTGAAGGCGCTGATTATTTATTAGTCAAACCTGCCCTATTTTATCTGGATATTATTAGTAAGGTTAAAGCAAAAACAAACCTGCCCTTAGTCGCCTACCAAGTTAGTGGCGAATACGCCATGATACATGCAGCAGCACAAAAAGGGTGGATGGATAGTGATAAGGTAATGCTTGAAGCTTTAACTGCTATTAAACGAGCTGGGGCTGACATTATCGTTTCTTACGCAGCTCGCTGGATCGCTGAATACCTTAAAGAACATGGTCAATAAATCTCATTGCCTTGCAGCTAGCCCAACTCATAACTAAAACTAGTGTAGTATATAGTATGATAAGGGCTACCTAAAAAATACACCACTCATCGCTCGGCTAGATTTCTCAACTATCTTCTTTTAAAACTTGTAAAAGCTATATAATGCGCGACTAGGTTTATCTTTTTTCTAATAACAGAAGAAACAGTCAAACCATCCATTTATCCTTGTATGGCATAACATAACAAAGTTTTTAAAGTTACAAAAAAATAAATATGCAACAATGTAGTTTGAAGGGCGTAGTCTGCACCACGCCTAAATGAATTATGTTAGCTGGATCGAAACAATTGCGCTGAGACCTTGCGTAAACTCTTGACTGCTTGTAAAATGATCTCTACTGCATGTTCAACTTCCTCATCTGTTGTATAGCGAGAAAGGCTAAAATGGAGGGCGGTATTAGCTGTAATCTCATCTATTCCGCTGGCAGTTAGAATATAACTAAGCTGTTGATGAAAGCCTCCTCCAAAGCTTGCGAAAACTCCATTTCGATTTAACGCGTATAGAAGAGCCTCATTATTAACACATGGAAAACCTATTACAGAACAATTAGGCAACTTTGCACTACTCTCGTAAAAAATAATTGCATCAGGGACAACCTGTTTGATTCTACATTCAAAAGTATAACGTAGACGAGCCATTTCTAAGCTAATGGCATCTCGTTGTTCTAAAGCTTCTTGCATAGCACAAGCTAAACCTATCAAACCTGGAGTATTAAAAGTTCCTCCTCGTAATCCTCCCTGCTCCGCTCCCCCTATTATCAGGGGACTCAGCTCTATCCCTTGACGTAAAAGAAGGACCCCAACACCAGGAGGAGCATGCTGTAAACTTCCTTCGAAAGAGATGAAATCTGGTTGGATATCTTCTAAGTTTAAAACTAACTTATCTATACCATATGAAACATCCAGATGAAAAAGAATCCCTTTATCGCGACATAATTTACCTATTTCCTCTACAGGATTGATAACTCCTGTCATTCCGTTAGCCCAAGCTAGAGAGACTAAAGCTGTTTGTGGAGTAATAGCTGCTGCAATAGATTCTACAGTCACGCAACCATTTTGGTTGATAGGAATTAAAGTATTGGTACACCCTAAATTTTCCAAGCGAGACATTGATAAAATAGTAGGAGCTTCATCAACATTTGAAGTGATAAAATGATTCTTTCCGTTTTCTCTTGTGACATCTAAATAAACAGCTGATACCACATGATTCACAGCTTCAGCCCCAGATGAAGTAAGTATTAAAAGATCCTCTTCTGTTGCTCCCAAAATGTTATAGAGCACTCCCATACTCTTCTCTATAACAGAAATAAGTTCCTGTCCAAAATAATGGGGTGCTAAAGGATTTCCCCAACGGATTTTTAAATAAGGAAGCATAGTCTCCACAGCTTTTGGTGAAGGCTTCGTAATAGTATGGTTGTCAAAATACGCGTTTAGCATCTTATTTTTAGCCTTTAAAGCTTCCTATGTCTTCTTTTGTAAATGTATCATTTTGGTAACTATAGAGCATAGGCTTACCTGTCTCAAGCTCAAGCTCCAAAACTTGTTCTTTTGTAAGATTCTCTAAATGCATTACAATTGAGCGCAACGAATTACCATGCGCTGCGATAAATACATTTTTACCAGCTTGCAGATGGGGTAAAATTTCTCTCTCAAAGTAAGGAATTGAACGAGCTGCTGTCATTTCCAAGCTTTCACCGTAAGGAGGAGCTACATCATAGCTGCGACGCCATACTTTCACTTGTTCTTCGCCATATTTTTTAATCGTTTCAGATTTGTTTAAACCTTGCAAATTGCCATACATCCGCTCATTTAATTGCCAAGCCTTAATAACGGGAATACTAGTTGCCTCAGCTGTTGGACTATGAATTTTACCCCACTCCTCAAGTTTACCTTCCCCCATATGCTGCATAATAGGAACTTTACCGCCTGAATGCTGACTTAAAGCTAAAAATGCTGTCATCTGAGCTCGTATTAAAGAGGAAACAAAGACAATATCTACTGGAATATTCTTAATTTGTTTACCAGCCTCTAAAGCCTCTTCTATCCCTTCTTGGTTCAAAGGGACATCTACCCATCCTGTAAAAAGGTTTAAATGGTTCCACATCGATTTGCCATGACGAACCATAATCAGCTTACTCATTGCCTTTGCTCCTATTTATTTAAGAATTTACAGATGCTATCTTACATGAAAGCCTTCAATCCCTTCAATAAAGCTTTATTAAAATCAATAACTCTATATTTTGCCATTTAGCTGTGGGAGTCTATAAAAAACTTAATGGTTCTACTCATCTTTATTTTAGGACTAGATAATCTACATAAAGTTAAGTATAGTGATTTTTTACTCTAAAAACTCCAGATCTTTAACTCATAGCAATAACGATTTAAAATTGTCAATTATCTTGCTTGATCGAATCATATAAGGATCTTTTATGCTTAGGTTTTTTTATTTTTCCTATTCTCTCTTATTATTTGCTGCTGTAGGGTTTGCTAAAGATGAAGACCTAGCTATAGAAGATCGAATAATAAAACGCATAGACCTGCATTTTATTGTGAAAGATTACGATTCTGCTCGTATCGAATTGACTGAAGCTCTTCAAGGAAGCCCCCATTCCGCTGCACTTTGGAAAAGGAAAGTAGACTTATGTTGTTTTCTGAAGCAAGAGAATAAAGCTTTTGAATGTTTAGACCAACTGCTCAAGTTAGATCCTAATTCATTATACAAACAGGAGTTGCTAGAGAAAATAGCATGGGTTTCTATAATTAAAGGGACAGAGGCTCATCAATTAAAAACTCAGGTTTTTGGCTTAATTAGTGCAGCTTTAACTCAACAAAGTCAAGCTGCTGAGCTTATAAAAGCATGCTTACACTCATATAACTATACGGTACGAAGGCTAGGAGTATATCTTGCAGGAAATTGTGGTTATGCAGAATTATCTAAAGAAATCATAGAACTTCTACGCAAAGAAAAAAATTTAGAAGTTTTAGAGGAGACCATGCATGCCATAGGTTTACTTTCAATCGAGGAAGCAGCTCCTATCATCAAAGAGCTGCTACTAAAAAGAGATAACCTCCCTTTAAAAATAAGAAAAGAAGGAATGAGGGCTCTAGTACAACTTCTAAAACATCTCCCTTCTAATGAATTAAGCGTTTTATTAAAAAATGAAGCTTCCCTTATGCGGCAGCTTGCATGTGAAATTATTATTGAATATCCTCAGCAAGATTTAATCCCTGTAATTTTGCCCTTGACTAATGATCGATCAAGTGAAGTAAGAGTAGCGGCTCTAACTGCTGTAGGAATAGCTGATATTCCTTTAAATCAATTAGAAGATGTATTAAAACACCTGCAACTGGCTGCAAATGACATAGACTATCGCGTTGCAATTACCGCAAACTGGGCTTTAGCAAGGCTAGGGCAATCTTGTGGCTTAAATGGTTTGAAGGATTGGCTTAAACAAGAACAATCTGCTATAAGGCTACTTGCCGCTGCGGCCCTAGCTGCTATAGGTCCTATAGCCCAAAATGCCATGGCAGAACAAGTTGATCTACATACGGATCCCTATGTTCGAGCTAATTTAGGGTTAGGTTTGATTGGACAAAGATCAAATCTTTTCAAAGCGGGACAGCACATATCCCAAGTTCTACATTCGACAGAACAGATAATGATTGATGAAGAAACACACCCCATCTTCAGCATTTTAAAGCCTAGTAAAATTGCTTTACACCCATTTATTGAAAATTATCCTGAAGTAATCAATCAAATTACTCGTCTTAATTTATTAAACAGGTTAAGCATCATCAACTTTCCAGAGTTTCGCCCATTATTAGAAAAATTTTTAAAAAGTGCTCAGCTTTGTATAAATTCTGTTTCTGCATTAACGTTACTGGAAGAAGGGGATGATAACATTGTAACTGCTATTAGAGAATTTTTAAGTTCCTCTAATCGTAAAGTAGCTATACAGGCAGCCTTGGTTTTGGCTCTATGGAATCAAGATGAACAAGCAATGCTTTTACTTCAAAAAAGCTATGCTACATGTGACTATTCTACTAAATTACAGATCTTAGAAACTATAGGATATACAAAAAGCAGCTATACCATTCCTTTTCTAACAGAAGTTGTACGACTTTCCCCCTTTCCTACCCTAAGGCTGGTAGCTGCGTCATCCTTAATAAATTCTTTAAATAGCTAGTTGAACATCTCTTTTAATTAGAATTTATTTGTAACCCCTCTTGCAAAAGATTAAGACTTCCTTTAAAGCTAAGTATTTGAAAAAGGCAATTGACAGAAGATTACAAGATAGTTAAAAGGAAATTTTATGAGTCCTAAAACAGGGGTTACACAATGGCTACGGCTTTTAAAGAAAGACTGGATAATTTAGAGCATAAAATTTCTCAAATCGCCCGGCATCCTGCTCGCTATGCAAAAAAGTGTTTTATCGGCTTCGATGGATTTACGGATGAAATTATATCTGTTGTCGATCAGCGAACCTCTCCTATAGAATACAAAAGAATGGAAACTATCCAACAGTTAGGCTCTAGGATTACAGCTGCGGCTGGTAAAAGTACAAATATAGAATTGGTTACTTTAGGAAAGAAACTAGGGGGTAATGCGCCAATTTTGGCAAATGCTTTGCTAGAAGCCAGCGAGCATAACTTAACTTTTGCAGGAGCTATAGGAGAACCTAATACAGTTGAACCTTTATTTAGCACTATGGCTGAGAAATGTGAACATGTAATCTCCCTTTGTCCAAGCGCTCATAGTGATGCTTTAGAATTTTCGGATGGAAAGCTCATTTTAGGCAAGCATAATACATTACGCGAAGTTAATTATCCTAATTTACTAAGGGCTATTGACCGCAATAAGCTCGTAGATCTACTTAATGAAACTGAGCTGTTTGCTAGTGTTAATTGGACCATGTTACTATCTATGAACGAGCTATGGGAACGACTATTGCATGAAATATTGCCATATACAACAGTTACTCCTGAGAAGAAATGGATGTTTGTAGATCTAGCAGATCCGGCTAAACGCCTAGATGAAGACATTCATACAGCGTTAGAGCTTTTAAAATCTTTTAAGCAATATTTCCGCGTTGTGCTTGGGTTGAATGAGGCTGAAGCAATTAGAATTGCAAAAGTATGTGGAATCAATGAATCTCATAAAGAAATAGACATTCGCACTCTTGCTAGTTTTATTCACGACAAGACCCAGCTAAACCAAATAGTTATTCATGCAACTACAGCTGCTTCTGCTGCTACAAGTGAAGGAGTATTTTATACTGAGGGGCCTTACTGCACTCGACCTAAACTAACGACCGGTGCAGGTGATAATTTTAATGCAGGCTATTGTAATGGTCTACTTTATGAATTAAGCACTGAAAATTCTTTAGTTTTAGGTGTTGCTAGCTCAGGATTTTATGTTAGAAATGCTAAAAGTGCCACTCTAAGCGAACTTGTTAACTTTGTACACCTCTGGAAAAATGGTCAACTAGATGAATAACTCGCCTAGGGGTTAAATAGTCTAGTAACGTGCAGATAAACCTTTTGCAAAATTATATTGCAAAGGGTACACAACAAGATCAAAGCGCTGTAAAGTTGTCTATTGAAAGTTTCTTCTAATCTAACTCCCAAATATCTCCCCATTCACTATCACGAGCCTGCTGGTACTGTTGCTTTTGTCTTTTTGAGACTACTACTTTTTGAATCCCTTGATTTGAGCATAACTCCAATTGAAGATGCCCAGTACGTTTTAAAGGATGGCGTAAAATCCGGGATTGTTCTCCACAAAAACGATTAAAAGGTTGTTTAGCAACAGCAATATAAGAAAATTTTTCATCTTCGTACATAAGCTCTCCACTTTTCGCAAACCTATGTTCTTTACTTCTTTGCAAACGCTGTGAAAAATGACACCAGTCGCTATTTGTTAATGGGCAAGTATGACTATGAGTGCAAGGTGCTATAATGTAAGCCTTTTTTTCAAGTAGCAAAGAACGAATTGCACGTATCCGTCCAAATCCTTCAGGAGTACCCGGTTCAATAAAAATAAGAATTTGTGAAGTAGCATCCCAAGCTTTTGTGACCACTGCTTCTAATTTTTGTTTTGCAAGCTCCCCTATCGCATAGGAGCAGACAACTAAATCGTGTGCAGCATAGTGAGTTGCTGAATCTGTTAAGTCACAAGCAACCCACTCAATGCTTTTCCCTAAAATAGAAGGATCTCCATATAATAAACGTTTACCTAGCTGGATGAGAGAATTATCTTTTTCAATTAAAGTAGCTTTTTCTAGATTTTCTAAAACAGTTTTAGCTACCCACAATACAGTTCCGGGCCCAGATCCTAAATCTAGTAAACTCATAGGTTTTAAGTGGGGCACTATTTTAAAAACTTCTTCCATAACAGCATACACTGCTGCGTAAGTCGCAGGCATGCGAGTCACTAGATAACTTAACCTTTGAACATCGGAAGTTATGAGAGATGAACAAGAGTTTAGAGACTTTTCGTGTTGACGATAGATTTGTGACAGCGCCTCTCTCGCTTCAGCGATTGTATCTAAAGAAGCTTGTGCTATAAGCTCTTCAATTTTTTTTTGTAGTAAAATAGGCAGCTTAACAATCATTCTGTATCTGGCTTTGCTTCTAAAGATTAGTCTAAGTGAAGGATATCAAGATGACAAGAAGCATAATAAAATATTTATTGTATTACAAGTGTTATAAACCACATCTTATGATAATCTTAATTCCGCACCTAATTCTAAAAAATTTCTGATTATCTCCTCTATTTTTTTTGACTCTAGCTTATTAAAAGTTTAGCATAATCATATAATAGTACCACTTAAAAACAGCCTTGCATAAGATCTAGTCTTTACTCAAGGTATTAAAAGACATGGGAAGACTACCACAACACATTTAAAACACCTTATGAACAGCATTTATTTTTTTTTGAAAAAACTCTTCCCTAAAAATTAAGAACATAACAAAATGCTTGAGAGTAAGAGTATCAAAAGAGTTAAGTAAAGTTTAAGTTATGATTTTGTGATAATCATGGTAAAGGAAGGAGCTAGAAATATGGCAACCGTAACGAAAAAGAAACTCATTAATAGTATTTCACAAAAACTAGGAATTCATCATAATGATGTACGCAATGTCATTCAAGCTTTCCTAAATGAAATGGTTGATTCCTTGGCACAAGGAAACCGCCTGGAGTTTCGCGATTTCGGTGTTTTAGAAATAGTTAATCGCAAAGAAAAAATTGGTAGAAACCCTAAAAATGCAGGAGTTCCTATCATTATCCCTGCACGTAAAGCAGTAAAATTTACTGCTGGAAAAAGAATGCGCGTATTGATTGAACAAGGACCAGCAGCTGCAGATAAATTATCAAAAGATGATTATGACGAAGATGATGAAGATTAATAATAGCTTTCAGACTTCTTTCTCTCGGCAATAGTTGTAGTCATGCTCCTATCAGACTTCTTACATTACGTAGCTGTCAGATGATTCAATAAATTCTGTATATGTAGTTTTGTAAGAGATCTATTGTAATCGCTTCTATCTTATTAAAAAGATTACAATAGATCTAAATAACATTTAATAATTTCAGAAGCTATCGATAAATGCTAACAACTTCTTTTCATCAGCTTAATCTTTATTCAGATTACTTTAATAATTCTAAAGCAGACTTAGAACCTTTACTAAAGAATCTATTCCATTTCTTAGAGACCAAGATTGTTGATGAAGATTTATTAGAGTCACTTTTTACAGATTTCCACAGTAAATTACATCCTCATTGGTATCAAGAGGTAGATACTTTACAAAATTTCCTTATAATCAGTTACTTATCATCACAAGCCAGTGAAAGCTTTAAAAAAAACCATTTGCAACTAAAATGCTGTTTAGAGCGGACTATTACTTATTTTGGGCAAATTAATGACCAATACAGACAAGCTTTGCTTGCTTTAAATTTTGCAATAAATTCATTACCTATTCCTATTTTAGTACCACAGCAAAGTTTATCAGGTGCCACATTTCTACAAAGCATATCTAATTGGCTCGATCGCTCTGTTTTAGCTCCTGGATTGCAAGCAGAATTAAATATCCTATGGTTTATCTTATATAATCATACTTCTGATGAGACCTTGATTCAAGGGGTTCTCAAATCTTCACAATGGCTTTTAAGCAGTTTAGACCATAAATACTATCCTTTACATAGTTTATATACAAAAGAACCAGAAGCTTTCTTAGCATGCTATACTCACGGTTTTACTCTATTATTTTCTATTTTAACACAGGTCAAAACTAATTCAACGTCTGAGCAAATACAAAAAATCTCTTTAGAAAGATTAACTAGTCATTTAAAGGGAAAAGTAGCTCCTTTAGAAATTGCTTATTATACCCTTTTGACCTATATAGTAACTCAATTTCCTATCACAAAGTTAGCGGCAGACACTACCCTTGAAATTCTAAACAGTTTCTGCCCTACAGAAAATATATGTGATACAGAACTCATGCTTGCAGGATTTTCAAATCCCAAACTAGACATTCGAACAACTTTAAGTGGCTATAATAGTGGATTAGGGACAATTTTATTTGGCGAATTAGGCATTATCAACTATGGCCCTCAAATTTTTCCGCTAGGAAAATCAACTCATTTTGGAATTCAAGCATCCCCTGAAAGGTTAAAAGAGCAGGCTAAACTATTCGTAAAACCTGAATCGGAAGAATTCTTTTTAAGTGGGAAAATACCTTTTTTATCATCTCCAAGCGATCATATCTTGGGCTCCATAAAAACTGGGTTATGGCTTAATATAGAACAGACATTCCGTCATCAAGAACTTCGAATCAAAGCATCTTTTGTAGGTTACAAAAATTTGGACAAAGTTTATTTTGTATTTTATGTAAAAGCAGACAAAGCAAAGATTTCTAGCATCAGTTTAGCCCCCCGTTCATTAGATCGATATCAGTCACCTTACAGTGAATCTATTATTTTCAGCAAAGGCAATCAATCTTTTAAATTGTGTCTTAACAACTTAGATAATTCAGAAATGCAAGTTATTCCCTTAGCTGGTAATAAAGCTTTTTGGGGTGGAGATTTTTTAGTAGCATATGCATTGCATCCTTACCCTAAAAGCTACATCTGGAATATCTGCTCTATTTGAAAAAATTCTGGGAGCTTAAATAAAAGCTAGGTAAAATTATTTTTTTACATACATTTATAGATGCTAAGCATCTTATTAAAAAATTTTATCAATAAACTTTATACTATTTATGAATTTAGACCCTACCCTAGGTTTGATTATAATCATCCTTTTATTATTACTTCAGAGCATTCTAAAAATGTCAAAGATTGCTATCTTAACAGCTCGCAAGATAGGAATACATGAATTATTTGATAAGGAAAATAATCATTACAAATCAGCATTACGTATTTTAACGCACACAGAACCTTACTTGACAATGTTGCATGCTAGTATCATTCTAGTTATGCTTTTCATTGGTTATTTAGCTGTTACTCTTCTGGAACCAATTGGCAGCAGGCTATTAAGTAGTAATCTTAGTCCTGTGGGCTCTGCCGAATTTATCGCTGCAATTGTTATTCTAGCTGTACTTGGTTTTCTATGCATCATTTTGGGCGATAGAATACCCAGGCAGGTAGCTACACATAAAACAAAACAAGTTTTGGTACTATTTGCTCCATTTATCTCCTTTATCTTCTACTTGGTTTACCCTCTGCTAAAAGTAGTTAATATAACAACACAAGTCTTATGCAAGTTACTCGGACTACCGACGAATACAGAGTACCCCGTTACAGAAGAAGAAATAAAAGTTCTTATTGAAAAAGGGACATTAGCTGGTACATTTGAAGAAGCTGAACAAGATATAGTAGAGAGAGTTTTTCGCCTAGCAGATCGTAAGGTTAGTCTTTTAATGACACCGCGTCATGATGTAATTTATATCGATCTTGACGATAGCCAAGAAGCTAATCGCGATAAAATCAGAGAGAGTAAGCATTCCCGCTTTCCTTTAGTACAAGGTGATTTAGATAATATCATAGGGGTATGGGAAGTCAAAGAGCAACTATATCGTTACTTTACGGGCCAGAGTCTTGATTTCAAAGCTAGTGCGCAAATGCCACTATTTGTACCTGAAAACGTCAATGCGCTTAATTTATTAGAGCTCTTCAAACAATCGCGCACGCACATAGCTTTTGTTGTGGATGAATATGGAAGTTTTCAAGGGCTTATTACCCTTAAAGATATTTTAGAAGCAATTGTTGGTGACATACCATCAAAAAATGAAGTGATCGAACCTTTAGTCATCAAACGAGAGGATGGATCATGGCTTATTGATGGCATGCTACTGATTGAGGATTTAAAAGTCTTGCTAGAGGTTAACAAATTACCTAAGGAAGAGGATGGTGGTTATCAAACTTTAGCTGGATTTATCATTACTTGCCTCGGACGAATACCTAGTATAGCTGATCACTTTGTAACTCATGGTTGGCGCTTTGAGGTTATTGCTATGGATGGTAACCGAGTAGACAAAGTACTTGTCATGAAAGGATCTATCAATGAAGTTATTTTTAATCACCCTTAATGAAAACAAAAATAGTTCTATAGCTTTTGAAAGTATAATATGCCTTTAAGACCACTTTATTATGATACTGAGACTACGGGTCGCTCCCCAGAGTCAGATCGCATTGTTGAAATAGCCTTTTACGATCCTATATTAGATCGCACCTATCTGTCATTTGTAAATCCTGAGCGCCCCATTCCAGCTGAAACGACAGCTATTCACCATATTACAGATGAGATGGTAGCTGATGCTCCAACTTTCAAACAGATTACTGAAGAGCTTATAAAATTTTGTGAAGGTGAAACTGTATTAATAGCGCATAATAATGACGCTTTTGATATGCTTTTTTTGCAAAACGAATTTAAAAGAGCTGAAGTCCCTTTTCCTAATTGGAAATTCTTAGATACTTTAAAATGGGCTCGTAAATATCGCCCCGATCTGCCAAACCATAGGTTACAATTTTTAAGAGAAACTTATGCGATTCCTGAAAATCAAGCTCATAGAGCTTTAGATGACGTAATTGTTTTAAGTCGTGTCTTTAGTAGCATGGTTGGTGATTTGCCATTTGAGGTTATTATGGAATTAATTACCCAACAATCATCTCGTAATCAATCAAATACCCTACTCACTGTAATGCCTTTTGGAAAACACCAAGGCAAAGCTCTAGCTGATGTACCAATTGATTATTTAAAATGGATGCACTCTTCAGGTTTACTGGATAAACCTGATAATAGTCGTTTAAAAAATAGTATCGAACAGTTAGGATTGCTATCAGCTTCCAAATCCTAAATATAAAAAATAAAGCTGACAGCATCATAGTATTCTTAGATTAGATCCCTTCGAAACTTATTTCGCAGAGATCTATTAAGTCGCTGAAAGTAAAGGTTCAAAAGAAACTCACTACAGCTCAATGAATTATAAAAGGCTCAATATGGAAGTGGCATTTTCTCCTTGTCCTAACGACAGTTTTCTTTTTCATGCCTGGACTTATCAATTGATTAAAACTCCGATTAAGATAACACCAGTAATTAGTCATGTTCAGCAATTAAATGAATGGTGTTTACAAGAGAAATACCCCGTCAGCAAAATATCATTAGTTCATTATCCAGCTATTGCAAAATATTATTATTTACTTCCAATTGGGGTAGCATTTGGGTATGGGACAGGCCCTAAAATATTAGCAACTTCTTCCTTTCCTGTAAAAGAATTACCTTATAAAAGAATTGCAATTCCCGGTAAAGAAACTACTGCTAATTTTTTATATAACTGCTTTTTCAAACATGCCTCAACTCAAATCTTTTGCAAATTCGATCAAGTTATTTCTATGATCGCCGATCATTGTGTTGATTGTGGCATCGTTATCCATGAAGAGGGAATTGCTCATGCACAACATCACCTAGTACAAATCTGTGACTTAGGTGAGTTATGGCATCATAAATACCAGTTACCACTACCCCTAGGAGGAATAGTTGCTCACAGGTCTCTTGCAAAGAGTTATATTAAAGAAATAATTAAAAATCTTGAAGAGTCGCTTAATTATGCTTTTGCCAATCCCGTGGCTAGCTTAGAGGATATGTTAACTAAAAGCATAGCAAAAGATCCAAAAATAGCACAAAAACATATAGAGGCCTATGTTACCGCTGAAACAAGGTCATTATCACAAGCTGGAATGAAAGCGTTGAATCTATTTTTTAAAATATTAGAATTTTCTCAAGAGCAGTCTGAATGGCTCTTTGAATAAAAATATTTTGAAAAACACTTTCTGCGCCAAATAGTTTCTTTTTTTTTGGTGATATGATTAAATGAACATAACCCAAAAAAGAGACTTTCCTATACAATATGTTATTGATAACGTTATTCCTTATTACTTTATTTTTAGTAAGCTCGGCTCTCTTCTCTGCAACAGAAACAGCTCTTTTTTCTCTTCCCCCTGTTAAAGTACAGACTTACCAATCTCAGGCAAATAAAAATAAGCAGTTAGCTGCACAGCTCCTGTCAAGACCGCAAGACTTAATAGTAACTCTTTTGATGCTTAATGTATGTGCTAACATTTTAGTACAAAACCTTGTATCTCACTTAGTTGGTGAAGAAGCTGGCTGGATACTTAAAGTGGGGATCCCCCTTATCTTAACACTATTGTTTGGTGAACTATTTCCTAAGTCACTTGCTATGCAATACAACGATCGGCTAGCTCCTCATTTTGCAGCTTTCATTGCTATTCCATATCGCTACATGGGTCCTATTCGCTCTGTACTTACAAAGATTGTAAATCCAGTTTCTAATACAATGTTTTGCTTTCTTAAAAAAGAGCAAGAAATTTCTAAACAGGAATTACAACATGTACTGACAGCATCACAAAATTATGGGATCTTAACAGATGATGAAGCAAATCTTA
Source organism: Chlamydiales bacterium (assembly GCA_029240075.1). GTDB lineage: Bacteria > Chlamydiota > Chlamydiia > Chlamydiales > JARBTQ01 > JARBTQ01. Next base: position 24,240 of record JARBTQ010000013.1, on the reverse strand, counting down.
TTAATGGCTACTTAGAATTACAGGATAAAACTGTTAAAGAGTTAACTAGACCACGGGAAGAGATCCTTTATTATGACTGCAACACTCCTTTATCAGAATTAAAGCGACTATTTTCACACGAACAATGCTCACGAGTTCCTGTATGTGATCATAGCCTAGAAAATTTATTAGGCGTAATTACAGCACAGCAGTATTTCACAAACCAAATAGCTATAGAGCAAAACACTATAAGCTTAAATACCTTCTTGCAAAAACCATTTTTTGCCCCAGAAACGATACCTGCTCGTGTTCTATTGCGACAATTTTACGAGAAAAAAGAACAAATCGCTATTGTTGTAGACGAGTACGGAGAGGTAAGTGGGCTGATCGCTCGTGAAGACTTAGTTGAAATTGTAGTTGGCGAAATTAGAGACAGAAGAGACCAAACGAAAGACTACATAAGGACCAGTCATAATGTTATCATTGCAAATGGAAAGCTTGAGTTACACGAATTCGAGCAACTGTTTGGAGTTTCTTTAAACACAAATGATAATATGGTGACCCTTGCCGGGTGGGTACTAGAGCAACTTAAAATGATTCCCAAAAGCGGGGCTAAGTTAAAAACTGAGCACTTCTTTTTTCATGTTTTAGAAGCAGATCCACAAAAAATTAAAAAGATTTATATTCGCAAGCTCGAACCTCCTCATAAACATTCATAAAGCTTATGGAAAAACATACTACTTTATTTTGGTTTACTTCTACTTTAGCTTGTATTGCAATACAAGGTCTTTATTCGATGCTTGAAATGGCGTCTGTGTCATTCAATAAAGTTCGCTTACAGTATTACGTTAGCCAAGGAAATCAAAGAGCTATCTGGCTAAGCCAGCTGTTAAAAAATCCAACACGTCTCTTTGGGACCACCTTGCTTTGCGTTAACCTTGCTTTACAAATTGGTTCCGAATGTTCAAGAGAACTTTACCAAACTGCAGGTTTTATACCTGATCTAGCGGCATTATCACAAGTAATTTTGGTTCTGATATTTGCTGAATTATCACCTATGTTTGCGGCTAGACGCTATGCTGAGCATGTAATCATGCTAGGCATCCCTTGGCTCTATGCATCTTCTTGCATCTTAGCCCCCGCAGTCGATATTTTGGAATATTTAGCTAAAAAAATAAGCCAGCTCATCGGGCAAAAGCAGGTTGAGGAACACGTTTTTTTGACCCGAGACGAGTTGCAAAAACTCTTAGAACAACCTCTTGATGCTTCTGATGACTCTAATCTTTCTAAAGAAAAAAGCTTTGATTCGATTGTGAATAATATTTTTACTTTGCATGGTAAAGTTGCCAAAGAAATCATGCGCCCTATTACAGCTAAAACCCCATTAATACCTATCTCAAGCCACGTTGAGACTATACGCAAAACCTTGCAACAAAATCCAGCTTCTTATGCTTTTCTTTACCAACATCGGCATGACCATATTACAGCGGTCGTCTTTGCTCGGGATATTATAGATCTCCCTCCAAATCGCAAAGTAAAAGAACGGGCTAGAGCTCCCGTTTTTATTACAGAATCCACTCCTTTAGCAGCAATTCTTGACCAACTACGTAAGCATAATCCTAGTATTGCTATAGTACTAGACCCTCACGGACATGCTATTGGATTTATTGAGCTTGAAAACCTTACAGACGGTATTTTTGAAAGTTTCTCACAGGAAACAGATACTCTTATAGCTGAAACTGATCTACAACAAACTGTTTTAACAACTGTGTAATCATTTTTTAACAAACTAATCTTTACTTTTGCCAGAAAAGATTTTTTATATAGAATCATTTTTAGACTCGAAATACTTAAAATACATCTGAACTTGGAGATCTAAATACTATGGAAAAACTAGGACCTACTTTACTCGCTACGATTGTTATATTTGGACTAGCAATCATTGGTCTCATGATTGGATGGATTATCACTGGAAAATCAAAGCTTAAACGAGGATCTTGTAGCAGTGTACCCAATGATCCTAAGGATGATGAATGCGGTAATAAAGCTTCCTGTTCTTTATGCGGAAAAGGTCCAAAAGATATGGAAAAATGTGCTTCCAAAGAATAGATAAATAGGCTGAGGTGGTTTTTATGAGTTCCCTTATAGAGGCAATGCCAAATGAACAGTTGGCTTACATAGCAGAAAAATTGATTCATCAACAACGCCTTAGCCATGATGAAGGTGTTTTACTTTTAGAAACAGAGCACGATGAAGCTGTTCGTTTACTTGCCGACTATGAGAGAAAGCGGAAAGTAGGAGATATTGTTTACTTTGCCTCCACATTATTCATACATCCTACGAATTTATGTGAGCTCTCTTGTCGCATGTGCTCCTTTTATGCAAAACCAGGCTGGGAAAAAGCTTGGTTTCTCACCCCAGAAACAATTGAAGCTCAAATTAAGCAGTATCATCCTAAAGGACTTACAGAAATCCATATTGTAGGTGGACTATGGCGTGAGTGCAATCTAGACTATTATCAAAATTTATTCACCCGTATTAAAAACATTGATCAAAATCTACATATCAAAGCACTAACCCCGGTAGAGTACGATTTCTTAGCAAAGCTTCACGGCTTAACTATAGAGGAAGTTTTTCAAAGAATGATAGGTTGGGGATTAGGTTCTTTACCTGGAGGAGGCGCTGAAATTCTAGTAGAAGAGATTAGAAAAAAACTTGCTCCTGGTAAAATCACATCTGACGAATACCTTAGTATTCATCGCATAGCTCACCAAATGGGCCTACGCTCAAATATTTCAATGCTTTTTGGCCATATTGAATCTTCAGAACACATTGCAACACATTTATGTCGAGTTAGGGAATTGCAAGATGAAACAGGCATGATCCAAACCTTTGTCCCCTTAAAATATCATGTTGAAAATAATACTTTGGGTCGTAAGCTTAAGCCAGCTAATGAAGCTAGAACTCGCCGTGTTTATGCTGTTTCACGATTGATGCTAGACAATGTGCGAAATATCAAAGCATTATGGAATTATCTTGGTATTCAAGAAGGGCAAAAAGCACTTGAATATGGTGCAAATTGTTATGCCTCTACAGCTTTTGAAGAAAAGATTATCGTTATGGCTGGCGGAGTCAAAGTCAAAATGACTAAAGAATTAATCATGCAATTGATTACAGAGGTTGGTAGAATTCCTTTAGAAATTCACTCCGGGCATGATTATACAAAGGATTATACTCCTGAAAATAATTTAATTACCTCTGCTAGTCTATGAGAATAAAGCTACCATCTTGCTATATACTGTGTAGATGGTTGCTTAATCCACCCCATCCATAATCCCGAGCTTACTAATTCATTTTTTTATAGTGACGTCTGACGATTACTTTAGTTTGTATTGCTGCCTTTATCACACTTTTAAGAAAAATCTAAAATACTTAACTCTAACTTTAAATCAAGTATTAACAGAAACTTATTACCATCCCTGACTTAAAAATTTAGCTTTATTTTGCTAAAAGACAACCTATTTCTTTTAATAAAGCAATTCTCGTTCTATAATCCCAAATTTCGCCAAAGTCCACTTAGACTTTGCTTTTCTCAAAGTAGAAAAGTCTATTTTTTACTTTGCCAAGTAAGCAAAATTTATGAATATCAATTTGTGCCTTAGGATAAACTTCGGTTAAAAATATAAAGGAGAGCTATGTTCAATTTTTTGAGCTTAATCCAAGCTGGTAAAAATTTCTCTAATGCAATCAAACCAAAGATAGCAAATACTTTAATTGATCCCTTGCCAAAAAACTTAGCTGTTAGATCTTTACATTTACTTAATGATAAACAATACATTTCGTCCAGGCAAATACTAAAGTTTATAAAGCTAGGAGTATCGCAAATCTCCTTACCTAGACAAACTCTATTATCTTTTAAATTATTTACTCAGTCCGCTCTTTGTTTGCCTACGATTTTAGGAATAGTAAAGTTTACAAGCTCCAATATATTCAGTTCCCGCCCTGTTATCCTATACAATCCCTTACCAATTGACCATACTACAAACAATATAAAATTCGAACCTTTACCTGCAAAAGCAAGTGGTTTACTACATGGTATTAAAAAGATTGCAACCATCAAAATAGAGTATTTAGAACATATTAAACATGTCCTAAATTTTACCCCTATAAGCTTCATCATTAATGATGGTCCTGAGCTCGGACAATATAGCTATTGGGGATGTAAAATCGTAAATGGAGCTGCTTTTGCCGTCGTTTGGCAAGCAAAAAGGGATCATAATAAAGCAGAAATTGTAATCAAAGCTCATGACCATAATGACCTTCAACTTATTTTAAGGGCAATACAGCTAGCTGAGTCCAGTCTTATTTCTTAAGAGGGGTTGATAAGTTTTTTCTTTTACAATTGCTAGTTACAATAGTTATCATCATTCCCTGTTAAAACTTAAATAGTTCTTATACTTAGTATGATGCAAAGGGACCTCAGTGGCATCATCTAAATAGCCACTTTGTATTTCAATAATGGTTATGGTTGTCATTTGGGGTGGAAGTTCATAAATTACACGCCACTCTTGAATTGCAAGCTCATAAACAGATTTATCATTATTTTTTATATTAGGTAGGATTCTAATGCGATTGTTGCGGTAGGGATAGGGATTTTGGCTTAAACGTAATTCTATGGTAGTCTTTTGGTTAAAATTTAAATGAAATTGGAGCCATTCAAGCTGTTGTTGGGCTTTCTGAGACCATATGATTTCGTAGAGCTTTTCTTCTGGCAGCTGCTCCAGCCATCCTTGACGAGTATTTGGAAAAGAATCTGCATACTTTACATAAGGTTTAATATCGAGAATCGGCGTTCCTTCAAGCAGATCATGCTCTTCAACAGTTAAGATACGCCCTTTAATACCAGTTAGCTTTACACAGGACATTCCAATAGCATTAGGACGATGAGGTGAGCGTGTTGCAAAGACTCCACGCTTTACTCCGCCTCGAGGAGGATAGACTTTTGGCTTCCAATGTTGATTATAATGACAATGGAAGAGTATCCAGATTCGTTCAAATCCTGCCAAGTCAGCCAAAGCTTGCTCATAGTTCAAATTTGGTAAAAGTTCAATACTTCCTACTAACTTATGAGCACTAACTGATTGACGTGGAACTGCGTATTTCTCTTTTTGTGTGCAGTGAAAATAGCCAATCGGATGATAGATAATTTCTAATGAATTACCATTCATAACCTATAGGGCACACACTGTAAAAAAGCGGGAGGAAGAGGAACTTCGAAAAACATCTTTTTACCTGTAATAGGATGCTCAAAACCTATGCTACGAGCATGTAAGCCCATACGACGCAAAGGATTAGTCTTAGAACCATAGCGTTTATCCCCTACCACAGGACAACCTGCAGCTGCGCAATGAACACGAATTTGGTGCTTTCGCCCTGTTTCAAGATAAAGCTTAGCTAGGCTATAACCGTTATGCGTTGCTACAATATTATAATGGGTAACTGCTTTTCTTCCTTTATTTGGGTCTTGTGAACTCCAAACAAAGTAATTTTTATCCTCCCATAAATAGCTTTCCCAATCACCAGATTCCGCTTTTAATTCCCCTTCAAGAACTGCCCAATACTCTCTTTCTATACTGTGGCTTTCAAATATTCCCTTTAGCTTTTCATAAGCTTCTTCGCTACGAGCAAAGAGCATAACTCCGGATGTTTCTTGGTCAATACGGTGAACTACATGGATTCTTTGAGGTGCGTAGTGCTCCAATAAAGTACGATGGGCTGTATCTTGCGTTTCATAAAGAGTAGAGACACTTAATAGCCCCGATGGTTTATAGATAGCAATAATGTGAGCATCATCATATAGAATACGGACGCCATTACCTACTCGCTCCGTCTTTGATTGTAAAGCGATTTCATCACCTATAGCCAATTGCAATTTTCCGGAATAAGCTCTTACCCCATTAACTGAGATACGACCACTTTTAATCCACCCTCTAATCGTATTATTAGAACTTTCTGGCGCTTTTAATTCTAATGCAGTGAATAGAGAGCTTGGTTGATTAATGACCCATTTCATATTAAGCTACTTTTATGACCTTGTTATCAGATGACAATCAAATAGGCTCTCTAGAGATAGTTTTGTAGAGATCTATTGATTAAAAATATTTTTTAGCTAAGATCGTGCAGTATAACAGAATTTTAAACATCTAGCGAGCTAAAAAAATGGAAAGAAAAATAACGCTTCTAGTACATATTCAAAAATTATTCATATCTAAAATAAGGATTTACAAATGAGTGCTGTATCCTCCGGAATCCTGTTTCAACTTGATCATCCTCTGTTCGCTGTTAACCTTAATGATGAGGTTCTTGTATACACTACTGAGGTAGAGTCAAGTTCTGATACTCTCATTTTGCATGAGGAAAATCAAATTGATTCAGAAGGATTTATGTTTAATCCCATAAGCTGGCAAAATAGTAATGGTTTATTTACTGTGTCAGAAAATAATGTAAGAATGGTAAAGGTTTTGGTATATTCGATTGTTATCATACCTGGGGTCATCATGCTTGTTAATGAGTACTTAAATTATTTCTCTCAAGACAGTAAAAATAGTGCCGAAGGCTCAATTTCCCTACTGGCAAAGACATCGATTGCAGTTGGAATCGTAGCTTTAGGATGCTTCGTTGCTTTCAAACAATTTAGTCGCTGTCAGCAATGCTCAACTGTAGCCATAATAGAGCAACAAGAAAAAAGTGATATAAGTTATTCACAAGGCGTAGATCCAGAACTTTATGAGTTAGCAATAAACACAAGCATGGATGAAAAAGATTCCTTGCTAAGTTCTGATGATTTAAGATGCCCTATTTCACAGGAACTTATGCAAGATCCTGTTATCGATTGTTATGGTCATACTTACGATAGAAAGTATCTTGAAAAATGGTTAGGAGAGCGTCAAACGTCCCCTATTACTAATAAGTTTCTATCAAAGAGTGACTTACGCCCTAATCGTACTGTGGCAGCTATTATTGAACATAGAATAAAAATGCTCAAAAAAATAGAATAGTATTATTGATTGAATATTCGCAAACTTTTACTGATCAAAGCCCTTTAAAATGAGTGAACCTTTTTCTAGATATATGCCTCCTAAAAGATCAAATTCCAATGCTTTTTTATATATTTTAGTAGGATTAGGCCTAACTCTGGCTATCTGTATCATTATTTTAGCATACTATAGCGATAAAGCACTTTCTCATGCTGACTTTAAAAGAGATCTCCCAAATGCTAAAAAACTAGAAACTATCAGCGGTAATTCTCAATTTGATTCCACCTTTAAATTGACTTTATACAACCTTAAAGGGCAGGTCATAAAAGAGCGAATATTACAAGAAAGTGAGTATACAAATTTTATGAAAGTCATCACTAACGCAGAAACACCTCCCACTGTACCCCAAAAAGAAAATCCTAGTTTTGAGATGCCCCCCCTTGCTAAAATAGAAGGCTATGTTACTGTCACTGAAACTAATCAACACGTCTTGTTACAAGAGATTGAAATATTAACAGCAGAACTATTTCGCATTCGCTCTTTTAAGGGTGATAAAATACCTGATAAATGGGTTTATTTTGTATTTCCTCATCTGGATCAGCAACCTTTTTTTACAAGCAACTGATGCTTTATAGATAAATGAGCCCCCCTATTCACATCTTCATTTAGCTACCAAGTTAGTCATTGAATATTCTACTGTCCGCTAGCTCTTTTTAAGGAAAATAATTATAATGTATTCACCGACATAATAAATATGAAGAAGGATTAGCTGAAGATGCAGGGTAAATTTTTATTTTTAGGGACAGCTAGCTCTTTTGGAGTACCTATTGTAGGATGTTCGTGTCAGGTGTGCATTTCCCCTTCTAGTTATAATAAAAGACTTCGCTCTTCTGGTCTGATAATTTTAGAAGACAAAAAGATCTTGATCGATGCTGGTCCTGACTTTCGTCAACAAGCTCTTACCCACGCTATCGATCATATTGATGCTGTTTTATTAACTCACTCTCACTATGACCATATTGCGGGATTAGATGAGCTACGAATCTATAATATCTATACCAAACTTGCAATCCCCTGCTTTCTCTCACAAATAACTTATGACGCGCTTTATGAGAGGTTACACTATCTATTTGAAATACATACTGATGATAAAAACTTTTACACTCAATTAGTATGGAACCCTTTGTGTGGATACCAAGGAGAGTTTGATTTACTAAGCTACAAAGTAATTTTTTTTAATTATTATCAAGGCCCTACTCAAGTAACTGGATTTAGGATAGGAAGCCTTGCTTATGTAACTGATATTAGAGATTATAAATCTGATATTTTTGATATTCTTGCAGGGGTCAAGCATTTGATTATTGGAGCAACACGCCCTTATCCCACACGTATGCACTTTAGTTTTAGTGAGGCTGTAGAATTTGCAAGACAAGCCAAAGCAGAACAAACATGGATTACACATATTGCTGACGCAGTTGATCATGAAGAAGCAAATAGATATTTGCCAAACGATGTTCAATTGAGTTATGATGGATTATCAATTGAGTTTGAACTATAAATAGATTGTAAAATATAAGGTGAGACTAATGACGCAACTTCAAATTAATTTACCTGGAAATCAACAGAAACAGACACCTAAAAAAGCGCTTTTAGTAAATACTTATCAAAATCATAAAGATAAGCAAGAGAGCCAAGACTTTCTAGATGAATTGGAACGCCTTGTTGAAACTTACGGACTACAAATTGTAGGAAAAGTCGCTTGCCATATTCGAGAATACAGCTCCTCCACACTTTTAAGTAAAGGAAAATTGGAAGAAACCATTAGTTTAGCCAAAGAATTACAGGCCGATGTAGTCATATTCGACGATGAAGTAATTCCCAGTCAGCAGCGCAATCTCGAAAAAGCTTTTGGAATCCCTGTAATTGATCGAACCGAAGTCATCCTAGCTGTATTTGCACAACGAGCTCAAACCAAAGAAGCTCGTCTTCAGATTGAATTAGCACAAGTTCAGTATCAGTTTCCACGACTGAAACGTCTATGGACCCACCTTTCCAGACAAAGTTCTGGTGGTAGTGGTGGTGGGTTTGTAAAAGGAGAGGGGGAAAAGCAAATGGAAATCGACCGCCGCTTATTGAAAAAGCAAGTCGATTCCTTACGGCAAGAGCTAGCTATTGTTCGTAAAAACCGCTCCATTCAACGTTCTGCAAGAAATAAAACAGGTATCCCTATCTTTGCAATTGTGGGCTACACTAATGCTGGAAAATCAACACTTATGCAAGCATTAACTAAGGCTGATGTGTTAGTAGAAGATAAACTTTTTGCAACTCTTGACACAACAACTAGGAAGTTTTCATTACCTAACAATCAAGATATCTTACTTATAGATACCGTTGGTTTTATTAGGAAATTACCCCATACACTTGTAGAAGCTTTTAAAAGCACTTTAGAAGAATCAGCGTATGCTGACATTCTATTGCACTTGATTGATGCTAGTCATCCTCACGCTGAAAAGCAAGCCGAAGCCACATTTGAAGTCCTTAAGCAGTTAAAAGCTGATAAAAAACCCATCATCACTGTTTTAAACAAAGTTGATAAAGTTTTAGATCGAGGGATTATCGATCGCCTCCGTTTTCGCTATCCCCATACAGTACAAATATCTGCAACTACAGAACAAGGTTTTGAGGAACTCATGAACCTGATGATCGAAATGATTAAAGCACGACGTATAGATATGCGCCTCTGTATTCCTCAAAAGGATTACAATAAAGTTAGCGATATCCTGCATCAAGGACAAATTTTGCAAACTGAATATGAAGATAATAACATCTTTTTACACGTTGATATTCCTATTGCTTTGGCTAATCAATTAGCACACTATCAACAAAAACCAGTGGCATGAGTCTATCAAAAATGACGAAGCCTATTAAATTAGTAGGCTTCGTCAGCAACAAGAAAAAAATATGTACTTAGATGAAATTAGGTCTGATTCAGTAACGATTTGAATCTGAAACAGACATTACAGGCTAAATTTATTTATGTTCTCTTAACAATCGAAACGTATAAATTATATGCACTCTGTATACTATACAAAACGTAATCTAATATTTTACTTCTCAACGATCGAAAGGTTCTGACAATCATAGAGGGTAGCAAGCCCCCCAAAAAAACAGACTAATAAAATAAATTATAATTACTTTTGCAAAAGTTATTTTAGTGATAATAGATTTACAGGTGCTTACAACACATTCATTTATTGAGCATTGTCCCGTATAACTCAAGTAATAGAATGGCTCGAGTTATACATTACTTTATAAGACCTAATTTATGGGACTTGGACACTTGCAGGATAGAAAAGTTTAATCTAACGAAATATTTTTTTTAAATTTTCATTAACTGCTTTGCTAAATTGCTATAAAAAAGATTGTTTTAAAAAATCAAAGTAGTTCTATTTTTTATCTATACATTAGAGTCTACTAGACCCGTAAAACCAAATAAGATCTTCAGCTTTTTTATAATTTGTTTTTTTGATCTCTTCATAAACTTCTAATCCTTTAGCATTATACCCCTGCTGGAAATACAATACTCCTAGCTTAAAAAGAACTTCTTTGTCATGAGGGAGCAACATCCTCATTTTTTCATATTCAGCAATTTCTTCTTCAACCATTTGCAGATCGTTATAGATATATGCTAATTGAGCATGAATCCAAGGTTGGTCAGGAGCATAATGATCTAAGATTTTTAACTCTTCAATTGCCTTCTGTGCCACATTAAAAAATTGCTGGTACATCGCTTCTGAATAACGTTCACTAGGAAACCAGCGATTTTCATCATACCCCTCTAATTTACTAGGGTAAATATACAGGGTAGAAAGCATATTATAGGCGTTTGCTAAAGCAGCATGAGATTCTAGACGAGTAGGCTCACACTTAACTAATTTTATATGTTCTTGAATGGCATATTGAAGAAGCAGTTCTTTCATTAAGTGGATATCGGCCCAATGTAACCAGCATCCAACTTTTTCTAATAGAGAACTTAAAAATTTTAAATAATTGTTTGGTTGATAAATAGTATACTCTTTATCATGCAGCTTCTCAGCTAACAAGGTCGCAGCTGCTGCTATAGCTATGTGATGCTCTGCAACCCCTTCTTGGTATTGGATAATTCTTCTACACGCTTGGGTATATTGCTGGTGCAACTTGGTCAATAATTCAGTTTTTCTATTTACAGCATAGACTCTTACCACTAAGTAAGCGAAAACTGTAAAGCAAAAAAGAGGAATTTGCAAAGCCAGCCAAGTAGAATGTGTATAAAATAAAGCTGTGATAATTAGAGCTATGGATTGCACAACCCCAGCTATCCAAAATAGAGAGTGCAACAAAATATGTTTTTTAATAATATGCTCAAATTGTTGGATTGCAGGAAGGCAAACCCTTTGAATCTGGTCATAATATAATGGTTTATCAGAATATGAGTGAGCTTCGCTATAAGCTCCATAAGCTTTCATGCGGGAACGTCCTTGCAAGCGCATAATATATCAAATAATTAGACTATCAATTCCTAAAAAAAGTCGCAACTAGATTTTATAAATATTTTTATCGTTTGCCGACCTAGTTATATAAATTTATTATCGGCACTTAATTGATAGACTTAATAACCTATCTAATCGGGTGTTCTTATCCTTTATCTTGTTGTACTAAGAATGCTAGCTATCCTTTGAATTTAGATTTGAATAAAGGCATTTTCTTATTGCTAACAAATTCTAAACGCGTTAATTCTAAATTAAGATTTTTATAGAACATGGATGTAATTCTCAGGCTAAGGATAGAACAAGATAAATAAGCCCTATTTCAAAATAGGAGCTTAAAATTTCTTTGCTTTTCTTTTTACTGCAAAATTCTATGTACTAAAATTTAAGTTTACTCACTTAAAAAATAAGGTTTCTATAATGGACGCAGAATTTTTAGCAAGGGTTCAATTTGCCCTTACTGCTGGTTTTCATTTTTTATACCCCCCTTTAAGTATTGGACTAAGCGTTATGCTTGTTATATTTTTAGGGTTAGCTCTCAAAACTAAAGAAGAGATCTATACCACTATATCTCATTTTCTTATTAAAGTTTTTGCTCTATCGTTCGCAGTTGGAGTTGCCACTGGAGTGGTAATGGAGTTTCAATTTGGAATGAACTGGTCTAATTTTTCTCGGTTTGTAGGGGATATTAGCAGTGCCTTACTTGGTGCAGAAACTATGGTTGCTTTCTTTTTAGAATCCACTTTTCTAGCAGTTTTAGTTTTTGGTTGGAATAGGATCTCAAGATTAGCCCATTTTGTAGCAGCAGTTCTAGTCTCTCTAGGGGCGCACTTAAGTGCTATATGGATACTTATGTTGAATTCTTGGATGAATACACCTACTGGGCACAAAATCGTTGATACTGGTCTAGGACCTAAAGCTGAAATTGCCGATTTTTGGCAAGTTGCATTTAATCCTTCAACACTAGAACGTATCTCACATACTGTATTAGGAGCTTGGTTAACTGGTGGCTTTATGGTGGTAAGTATTGCTGCTTATTACTTACTTAAAAAGCAACACTTTGACGTTGCAAAAAGAATGATGAAAGTTTCTCTATGTTTTACAACTGTTACCTTGCTTTTGCAAGCAATATCCGCTCACGATACAGCTGTAGGTGTTGCTCATCACCAACCCGCTAAATTAGCAGCTTTTGAAGGCCTTTTTGAAACAGAGCCCTCTACCCCTATGTCTTTATTTGGTATTGTAGATGAAAAAAACAAGACGATGAAGTATGAAATCACTGTACCTTCCTTACTAAGTTTTCTTGTATATATGGATTTTAAAACTCCTGTTGCAGGGTTAGACCAGTTTCCACAAGAAGATTGGCCTCCTGTTGCTCCTGTTTATTACTCTTACAGAGTTATGCTTCAGATGTTTGCCTTCATGTTGTTAGCTGTTACAGCTGGAATTTGGCTATGGCGCAAAGGAAAACAATGGGATAATCCTTGGATTTTACGTTACTTAGCCATTGCTTTTATATTTCCTCAACTTGCAAATCAAGCTGGTTGGTTTTCATGTGAAGTGGGAAGACAACCGTGGGTTGTACAAGGACTTTTGAGGAGAGGAGATGCTTTTTCTAAAACAGTACCTGCTTCTGAGATGATTATTGGGATTACGATGTTTAGCGCTATTTACATTGTTTTATTCGTTTTATTTGCATACTTACTTTGGGAAAAGATACAACATGGTCCTGAAAATAAAAAATTTAACGAAAAAACTACTGAACCTCAGCCAGAGGCTCTCTAATAAAGATAACAATTTTTACCTGACGGAGGTTCAGGCAAATGACTCATATTGATTTACAGACATTGTGGTACGGGGTGATTGTTTTTTTTATAACCATGTACCTTATCATGGACGGTTTTGATCTAGGCGTAGGGGCTTTGCATTTATTTTCACGTACTGATCATGAAAGACGTTCTCTGCTTAATGCCATTGGGCCTTTTTGGGATGGTAATGAAGTTTGGCTTATTACGCTGGGAGCATGTTTCTTTGGAGCCTATCCTGTTGCTTATTCAACCATATTTAGCGCTTTTTACTTACCGTTACTACTATTTATCCTTGCTCTGATTCTACGAGCCAGTTCTATAGAGTTTCGCAGTAAAGTAGTTAACCCTACATGGCGTTCTATTTGGGACGGAGTGTTCTCTATCTCTAGTAGTATTATTCCCATTGGATTAGGTTTAGTAATTGGATGCCTATTGATGGGATTTCCTCTTAATGAAAATCTAGAGTATGTTGGCGAACGCCTTACGCTTTTCCTTAAGCCTTATGGTGTTGTTACAGGAATCACCTTATGGTCCGTACTAGCTATGCATGGAGCAATTTTTCTCCTTATTAAAACAGAGGGGGAACTACAGATTCAGGTCAAAAAATGGTTCAAGAATGCCCATGTTTTAGCTATGGTTATGATTGCTATTTTTGCAATGTATACATTAAGAGCTCTTCCCCATTTGAAAACTCAAATGCGTTTACATCCTTCTGTAACTGGAGCTTACTTACTAAGTATTGTTGTGCTTTTTATAGCCATTTCGTACCTTGTTTACAATAAAAAGTATGTATCTGCTTTTGTCGCCTCATCATTAATGATTGCTAGCTGTGCTGCTTACTTTGCCTATTTGGCATTCCCTATGTTAGTCTATAACCCAGAAAATATAGAGCAAAGTATTACTATTTATAACAGTAGTTCCTCTTTTATTGCTTTAAAAGCTATGTTATTGGTTGCTGTTATAGCCATCCCTGCGGTTATAGCTTATACCGCATATGTACATCGTGTATTTCAAGGCAAAGTTAAAGTCGATTCTTCTGGCTATTAATATGTACCTAACGCCCCTTTAAAAAAATTGAAGGGGCGTATTCAACTTTATTTTCCCCTTTTGATAAGAAAATAATTTAAAATGTTATTTATGATGCGCATTAAAAATGCCTTATCTAGAGCACTAAACATTTCTAAAAAATCTTCACTTTTTAAGCAACTTTGGATCAGAAATATCCATAGAGTTCTATCGAGCCAGCGACAGTAAATACCCGAAAGAGGCTTAATTAATTTTTACAAAAATTTCTAGTGGATAATTTGGTTCGACTTGCCATAAAAACTCTCAGCTTTTGCAAGTTTAGCTTGAAAGGGCGCTTCAAATACTGAGAGTCCGCTCTAGATATAATAGTTAGAAGAAACCAGCCCTGTATATAAAGACTAAAGCTATATTTAATGAGTGGGTTAACAATCTCATAAAAAGGGATATTTTTTATAAAATCATTTTGAAAAATTGGCTGGGTAATCACACACAAATTTTCTTAAAAAAACATTTGGGTTCAGCTTAATCTAATAAGCATTACCAGGGGATTAACAGTTAATTCTTCTATTTAAACAGCCTCCTATGGATTAAGCTATATTATCCAGGATGAAAAGATCTCATCGGGATATAACTACACTGTGCTACCCCCCCTTGTGTAGCTTTGTAGGTGTGGCACCACTTTTATTCATAAACTATAGAAAAGCTACTAGTTAAAAATATAGGCTATAGCTTCTTTATAATTTTCAACTAAAATAACTTCGATCGTCTTGTCCAGAAGCTCAGGTTCATTTTCTTTTATCCATTGCAAATCTGCTTCATTCCTAGATGGGATAATTACTTTTTTAATTCCGGCTAATTTTGCTCCTTGTATTTTTTCATAAATACCGCCTACTTTAAGTACATTGCCATACAAATCTATTTCTCCTGTTACGGCTAATTCATTTGTTATGGGTATGTCTGTAAAGAGGGAATAAAAAGCCAACGCAACAGCTAAACCCGCCGATGGTCCATCTTTATGAATGTAGTATTCTAGAGAGTGAATATGCACTCCCTGACATTTTTTTGAGACAGATGTTTGATTTTGTAAGTCAAGGTGATTCCAAGCTGCAGTCAATGCTACTTGAAAGCTCTCTTGTAGAGATTGGCCAAAATTACCAGTAGTAGTAATCACTAATGGCTTTTCAGAAAATCTTTTAGATATCTGAATAGGAAATAGAGAACCACATCCTTCGTAATTATAACTAAGCCCATTAATCAGCCCAACCTGGGGCTTTTCGTGAGTTTTCTGCTGACTGTAAATACGCTGATTAAGCAAAGTCTTAGCTTCATCTAAAGTTAATCGATGAAAAGGACCTATGTTTTCCCCCATTAAATGACGTAAGTTAAAAGATCTTAGGATAGTTAATAATCCATCTTTTAGTCTCCTTACACCGGGCTCATAAGCATAGTAATTAATTATAGAACGGAGCACTTGCTCGTCAATAATAATACTCTCCTGCTGCAAACCAACCTCTTTAAAAAGGTTAGGTAAAAGGTAATTTTTGGCAATAACTAGTTTATCTTTTTTAGAAAGCCCTTAAGTATAGATCGGTAAGCTTCAAAAATACTTTCTGGAACATTGGATGACACTGAAGAAAGAAATAGTGTAAGTTAGTTAAAGCTTACCCCCAGTAATACTAGGATTCTTCAATATTTTCTTAAGACTAAATTACAATCAATTTATTACTAGTCTTTACAATCTAAAGCTTTTTGCGGATGATAGATAGTCAAAGAAAATGTTTAATAGGAAGCTCAAAGTTTATGACAATTTTCAAAAGAAGCAGACCTCTCTGAGGCCTGCTTATGTGAGATTTTATAAGTCTTTTGAATCTAGATTTGTATCGGGTGAAGCAGATTCCTGAAATTTTTTCTCTTCCACTTGCTCTTGAACTGGGGGGTAAACATCAAGCTCAGTCTGTGGTCGATCCTGAGGAGCATATCTTTCTCTTCTTCTCCGATCCCTTCCATCAGAATATCTTCGAGAATTTTTAGAAGGTTGCTCTGTTTGTTGTATTTCCAAATCTTCTGATGTGTCATCTAAATTGTCGAAAAATTTCACATCTTTAACTGATCCATGCTGACGTGTCAAAGGATTTACACCTACAACCTCTGCTAAATCATAGGTATGAGGAGAAATGGAATCATCGACATAGGGATCTGAATCGCTTTCTTCCCTTGAATTTGAATTTGCAGGCTTAGTAAACAGTATATCTTTATACTGATGAATTGTTTCCGATATTAAAGTTGTAGGTGGAGGGATCAACATGGAATGAGACGGCTTAAATGCCTTAGGTCCCTTATTTTCTTCCTCTGAACTAGCTAAAATATTAGGAGTACTTGGCTCTGACTCTTGTAGGTTTGATATAGGCTCGTTGTCTAAATTTTTTAAGGATTTATCGCTAAATAAGTAATCACCCTCGGAAGATTCCTCTATCGAGGCTATAGCGTCATCTTCAAGAACATCTCTTTCTCCTCTACCACGACGACGACGATAACGTTTACGATCTCGCCTACGATCCAAACGAGGATCTACTGTAGCTGTTTCAGAGAGGGTACTACGTCCTTCCTCAGCATTTAAAAGTTCTTCTTTACTTGTTAACTCTTCATCTTCTACACTTCCGGGAGTCACTAACACAGGTTCAGTTTTTTCTGGCTTTTCAACTCTTTGAGTTGTTCTATCAGCCTTGTTTGCAATAGGTTCTCGAGTTAAGTTATTGTTGCGTGTAAAATTTTCTTTACTGTTAGCATTTGTAGACTTAGCTGTTGCACTAAAACGTTCGCTTATGGGCTGTTTCAACACTACTCGAGTCTCTTTAACTTCCAAAATCTCGTAGTCAGTTACTGGGACTAAAAAACTTTTTGGGCGCTCTAAGGAGCGAAAGAAAAAGGAATGGCCAAAGGAAACTACTTCCACAGCATCAACAAAGTAATCCTCTTGACCGGCTCCTTTACTATTACGCACCACTAACTTATAACCATCCTTAGTAGTGATAATAGTTTCTATAATGGGTTCTCTTGTAAAATCCACTCATGTAGCCTATATTTAATAGTTTTAAATGCGACCTTGTGTTTATCTGAGAATTTTTCCTATATGATATTTAGGCAAATTATACTCTTTTCATTGGGCAGAAAAATTCTTAAAGGCCGGAAAATAAATTTTAATTGGGCGAAATGTGACTTAAATCTTTAATCACTAAAATCGTCTTATAATACAAAATCTTAACAGCTACTTAAAAAAACAACAAGACTCAAAAAGGCAGGAAAAGTAGCTGTTAAAATTGAACTGCGAATTAAGGTTACCGATATAAATTTAATGATAAATATTACTCTTTGGAAGCCATATACAGCATAAGATCGACAACACGAGTAGCATATCCCATCTCATTATCATACCATAAGATCAATTTATAAAATGTACTATTAAGGGCTATACCTGCACCTTTATCAAAAATAGAAGAATAAGAACTACCGATAAAATCTGTAGAAACTACTTCCTCATCACTATATGCTAAAATCCCCTTCATTGAACCATCCGCAGCTTCTTTCATCTTCTTACAAATCTCTTCATAATTTGTTGGTTTTGAAAGACGCACAGTTAAATCAACTACAGAAACATCTGCTGTCGGGACACGCAATGCCATACCAGTAAGCTTACCTTTTACCTCAGGCAAACACAACCCAACGGCTTTTGCTGCTCCTGTTGAAGCTGGGATAATGTTTTGCATCGCACCTCGCCCACCGCGCCAATCTTTCTTAGATGGACCATCTACAGTCGGCTGTGTTGCGGTTACAGCATGGATGGTTGTCATTAAACCTTCTTCTATACCAAAGTTATCCAATAGAACTTTAGTTACTGGAGCTAAGCAGTTAGTAGTGCATGAAGCATTGGAAACAATCTTATCATTAGCTGGGTTATATTTATGATGATTGACCCCCATAACAAAGGTAGCTATAGCTTCATCTTTTGCTGGGGCAGAAATGACAACTCGTTTTGCTCCTGCTTGTAAATGCTTTTGTGCCATATCATAACTTGTGAACAAACCTGTAGACTCAACTACATAATCAACACCCATATCTTTCCAGGGCAAAACTGCCGGATCTTTTTCTGATACGACTTGAATTGCATGTCCATCAACAATAATTTTATCCCCTTCTACTTTAACTTCACCCTGATAACGCCCATGAGTAGAATCAAATTTCAAAAGGTAAGCAAGATTATCGGCCGGAACTAAATCATTAATTGCAACTACTCTAATATTCTTGTTTTTCATTGCCTGACGTAATACTAAGCGGCCAATACGGCCAAATCCATTGATAGCAATATTGAGTGTCATCTTCTCTCCATAAGTTTATTTGATTAAAGGCTAACTATACTAAAGGGAGGCTCTAGTTGCAAAAGAAATTAAGCCCTACTCGAATCTTTATTTTCAAAAACTCAATAAAGCTGCGGTATCATTAAGGAACAAATTAATAAGATGGGATTATCAGTGGAAAAAGAAAGTATAACCAAATAAAAATAGACTGTACTGTCTTTTTTAGTTGAGATATCAGAAAGAAGATAGTGAAGACATCAAAATCTTACTGTCATTAGTTACTTTCAAATGTTTTTATCTGGTATTGAGGTCTATATTATAAAATAAGGCTCGCTACCTATTTTGTTTTCTCTGAAAAAACATTTTATAGGTGGCGAGTCTTTTTTTAGTTTGAAAAAGCATTCAAGTTAACAAAGGCATTTTAGCAAACTTAAGGCTCACGCTTAGTTAAAAAGCCGCCAGCCATATGAACTGTACTATTGTGTGCTTGAAAGCCACCGCAAGCCTCTAAAGCTTGTTTAGTGATATCATTAGTTGAATTATCACTAGCAAAACGGCCGCTAAATTGCCCTGATCCAGATGTAATCCCTGATGTGTCAGTTAAACTAGTTGTCCCTGCAAATTTCCAACCTGCTGAACTGGTATCTATATCTGTATTTACAAAATTAACTGTACCATGATTTTGAAAGTTAGCTGTTCCTTCTATCTTAGCAGTGTTTACATCTAAAGTGAGATGAGTTGTACCCCAAATCTTAGATTGAGCCCCACTAGACAGCTGGGTCATAATAGCGCAGGCATCCCCTGTAAATTTGAGTTTTGCATCTGCTGTACCGTTTACTGTGAAATGGTTATAAAAATCTAACCATTTTGTAGCATCAGCTAAATTTGTTGGATTTATAAATGTAGTAATTCCCCATACACTTTGATCTAATAAACTTGAATCGGCCCCATTATATTTAAAAAAGTTTTCTGCCCATCCTACATATTTATAATTAAGAGCAGGCATACTAGCATAAAAATATGAGTCCATTTTAGCAATATTACACAGATTGTTAACATAACTTGCAGTATAACCCGGCAAAAAAGTCTGGCATGCTGAACTAATTGTCCAGGAAGAGTCTTTATCTATTACAAATCCATCTTTATTTATAAAAATTCCTTTAGAACCCAAATCATTAGATCCAGAATTAAAGTTTAAAGCAGCTACTGCCGCAGTAAAAGTATCACCCCCATTCTTATTGATGACAGATATGGGCGATGAGTTTCTAGAGCTTAAATGAGTCCCGTAAAAAATCCCGCTAAAATCATTCCTTGCATCTTTAACCCCATCGTATGGGCGATGAGGAGCGAACCCAACCATATTTTGCAGCTGAACTACATCCCTAGTCAAGCTGGAATCCCAGTAACTACTTCTATTTGAATACTCCAAGGCTATTCCCCCTACAATATTCCTTGATGGAGGATTACTAAGAGGCACTCCACTATCTACCAAATAACCTGAAATGTTTTTGCTAGTGCTATCAGCGAGAGGATCTGCTATGGTGGTTCCTACATAGGCCCATTTATTAGGAGTAGGTACTAAGCTGATTTCATAATTATGAAGGTCAAGCGTAGCGCATTCCGTATTTGAAACAATTCCCCCGACTGCTTTATTAAATACAAGGACATAGTCTCCTAAATAACCTAAACCACTTAAAGCTTGATCTTCGCTTACAGAAGCTAATAATATACCTTGATTCTTATGTATTTGTACTTGTGGATTATTGTTTAAATCAAGGACGCCAGGGACTACAGTATTTCCTTTAATTGCTCCTTGAAACATAGCTGGTGTATATCCTGTTAGTGTTTCACCGATGTTGACTCCATTTATATATTGAGCATTCAAACCAAGGTCTGGAGATTCGTATACGGCTGGAACTACAGCTAGCAAATTGTTATACTTAGCTGGAATTCGAGCTTGCTCCACTCCCAATGCGTCTTTTTCAATAACTTGCAGCGTCATCTTAGCTGCCTGTGAAAAATTTTGATACCCATCAACTCTCTTCTGCTCTGCAGAGAAAGGTTCCAATGCTAAAAAGCTATTATCTGGATCTGCTGTAATATAATTTAAAGGACTAATGCTACCATTTGAGTCTATAATACCACTTAGACTCGTTATTCCTAGCTCTTTATTGATAAGTGCTGCTGGATGACCTATATAACCCGCTAAATTTGCAGCAGTATAGCCATAAGAAAGGATATGTTGGTCTGTTTCAATATTAGCTAAGCTTAAGTTGAATACAGGCAAAGTTTCATAGGAAGCTCCGTCTTTAATCCTTAGAGCTTGACCAACGACCATATATTGATCTGCTTCAGCTTGAATCGGTAAGTATTCTTCAACAGATGCTACAGTCATATCTTTAGCGAAGCTACTTAAAGTTATTTTTGGATCATCACCAATAGACTTGAAACTTATGCCTTGCCCAAAAGTTCCATATAACTGCCCCTTTAATTCTTGATTATTGGGCACTATGGATAGATCTAATTCCTGATTTAGATTTTCTACATAGCTCGAGCCTAATTTGTTAAAGCTATAAACATCTACAAATTGTCCTTCTGAGCCTATATTGCTATCTACCTTTCCCACTACAAAAAAGTCTGGTTTTACGCTTTCGTGGTTTCCTAAAGAAGGATGAATATCCTTACCTTTTTTGAATTCAAAACTTCCGACAACTAAGTTTTTATTATAATCTACCCCAATTATATTCTTTCCAGTTTCAAAACTTTTTTCTGGACCTGCAATTATAGTAGCTCCGTTCATATTTGTATCGATAATAACTCCGCTAGGAGGAGAGGAATTTGTACTATTTCCTTGTACATAATTAAATTCAAAAAGCTGTAATCCATTTGCTATACTATTTTTACTAGGGTCAATGACGTTACTAATCGCATCGTTTCCTGTTATAGGAGTCCCCATAACAATATATTGCTCCTCTTGTACATTGCTAGGAGTGATCGCTGGATTTAATGTAATTTTTCCTACATAAAATTCTGGGAAAGCCCCCGGTTCATGAAAACCTATAGCATTGACAGTTTGTATTGTATTGTTTGTTGGATCAGCTGTAGTAATAATAGGTTCTGTTCCTATTGAGACAAACTGCTCTAAAAAATTATTTGGATGAATTCCATCTGGAATTATTCCTGTAGCATCTATTTTTCTAAATTCATATGTTTTATCTAAACTTGACTGAACTACATCGCCTGATGTTTCAACAACCTGTCGATCTCCATTTGGAGCTCCTAATAGAGTTATTTTATCATAGTTAGAAGCTACAGTAACTACACTCGGCGTTGTATACTCTTTGTACTTTGCATAAGCTTGTTCATAGAAATTATGCATTGTAGAATCCGCATCCAAAGGATTTAATTCTTTCGCTGCAAGTTGTAAGTCAGTATAAAGATTGCGTATGTTGTTATAGTCATTTTCAACAGTACTAACAGCTTGCACTAAATCTGGATACTTATTTGCATATTTTACAGCTGCATCATAACCTATATTCGGATCTGTTTTTATAACGGTTAGAGCATTAAATTCCTTTTCAAGAGAAGGTAGAACACCATCAATTGTATTAAATACAATACCGACCTTTGCGATTAGAGATTCTGCATCGCTTAAATTATTAATATTAGTAATAGCACCCGTAGAATCTCGGTAAGTGCTATTGAAATTCGTATATTCATTGATACAGTGTTGAATACCTTCTTTGTAGATAATACTACTAGGATCATGAAAGAGAGCTTCTTTAGCATTAAAATTGTTAGTTGATTCACTTATCCAGATTTTGGCATATCTATAATCTGCTGCATCGACAACTGCTTGTACTCTTTCTTTAGCTATAATTTGACTGTAAATGTTTTTTTGATCTGTTAATATTGAAAATTGATTATATACGTCAGAATTGTCAACAAAAGCGACAGCGTTAAGAGAATTCGTTGCAATAGCCTCTGCTTGAAGTTTATCAATAGCTGTTTTAACATTGACTGCAGTCTGGTATTTAGATTCCAACTCTGAAAGGACCGCCTGTGTATTAATTTGAGCTATCTTAGCTTCTGCTAAAATATTTTGTGAATTTGAAACATCATTGGAACCTTCTATTCTAGTTCGCAAACTTGCTAATTCTTTTGATAGATCAGTTACAGCTCCATTTATATAATTTTTTAAGTTTTCACTTACTTTGCTCAAATTAGATAACTCTGATTGGATTCGTAAACTATAGATACTATTAGTATTACTTGCACTGCTAGATGCATCTTTCACGCTATTTGCTGTTAATACCTGCTGCTGTGCTTGTAACTGCACCTGCTGTGTGATATTGGCTGTAGAATTAGTAAAAGAGTTTACCAGACTTGTATCAACTTTACCTGGCGGTAAAGGGGATGAAAGATTTTTAGAATCGTTAGCTGATTCATTCTTTATTGGAGGCTCCCCTTTATCTCCATCTTTTGAAGAAGGATCGTTTTGAATCCCACCTTGATTAGATTGTACTTGTTCTTGAACCGCCTTTTCGAATATAGACCCGGTAATAGGTAATGGCTGTGCTTGCCCTGTAACGCTTACTTTCAGGCCTACATCTGGTTTATCAATGACAAAGTTACCTATGGCTGTTTTAATATCGAGCACATGTCCTGCTTGTGTTGCGACCTGCAAACCTGCAGGAGTTCCTTTTGTTCCATCACTTGTAACTCCTTCTCCGCCAGACCCACGAATACCAATAGTCGCTGTAGATGTTTGTATTTTATAGTTTTGCGGAGCTACTTTTGCTATTTTACCAGCTAGAAAAGCAAAGGTCCCATTTTCAATAGAAATATCTGACTTTGCCTCCCCTTTATCTTCAAATTTATAATCTTTTACAGTGAAATCGCTGTTGCCCGCAAGTTTCATAATAGAGCCATCAGCAAAGCTAACTTGTACTATTCCATCATTTCCAGTCTCGATACGATCGCCTGTATAGATTTTATCTCGAATTTTAGCTGGTAGTTTTTCTCCTGCAGAATTAATAATAAAAACTTTTCCTTTTACTAGGAGTAACATTCCTGCTACGTTCTTTTCTTCTACTTGCCGAACTTGTGCAGAAGAAGACTCTGTTACTTGAGATATATTTTGCTGCGCTAACGCATGCATTGATAAAGCACTGCTAGCGACTAAGCTACAGACTATGGTAAGTTTTTGCACGTATGACACGATTACTCCCCTGTTGATGAATAACACTCTAGTCTCTATGAACTTTGATTAAGTTTTAGTTCCTATGTCATCGGCACAAATCAACAGATAATTTACTGTTGTTTTTTCTTTATATATTTCTTTAATTACCCCCATGATTTTTTTCAGACCTAAACGATAAAACGGTAGCTCTCCAGTTTAGTAACCTGGAAGAAAAAACTTAGCAAAATTAGACGTAGAAAACAAAAATGGCGGTTTTTTATAATGTTAATTCTCTAAAAAAACATAAAAACCGCCATGAATGAAATAGAT
>JARBTQ010000040.1 GCA_029240075.1 Chlamydiales bacterium | reverse complement strand
TTTTCCCTTATAACAGAGTTCCTTCATGCCTTAATTTTTCTGCACGTAAATAAATCCTTCGTTAGCAGAAATTCTAGATGTCTAGCGGGAATTGCTGTGATCTAAATAAATTTTGCTTAATGAAAGATCCGGTAGATTAAGTATTTCAGTGATGTGCCCATGATAGAAAGGTTGATCTATGCGATTAAACTTCTGTGAATCTCCTATAATACCCATTTTTTTTTGCACATGAGTTACATGACATCGTTCATCTTCATCTTCATTTTCCCCTAGAAATTCTCGTTTTTCAGTTAATCCTTTAATAGGATTAAATTGTCTATCAAGATCTTGAATTTCTAGCCCCATAAACAATGGATAATATATGGCTTTAGACTCATACTGTAAACACTTCTCTTTCATGTGTAAAGTCTCTTCTTGTTCGATATCATCACTAATTATTGAATTCACTGGTTTACAAATTTGTATAAGAGGGTTATGGCCCAGATATAAGGATCTTATCTTTTTTAATTGGTAAAGCTCTTCAGGAATCGTATTTAAGAGATTATTATTTAAATTCAGCAGTTCCAACTGCTTCAATTTACTAAATGATGAGGGGATCTGTTCTATTTTATTGTTATCTAACTTTAAAATAACTAACTCTGTTAAATTGCCAATTTCTACTGGGATAAAATTAATCTTATTATAACCTAGATCTAGCTCTTGAATTTTAACTAAGGTTAGTAGTTCTTTTGGGAAAACTGAAAATTTGTTTCCTCTCAGCTTTAAAATTCTTAAATCTTGTAGAAAAATAACAGAAGAAGGTATCTGAGTTAAAAAGTTATTCTGTAGAGACAGACATTTTAAAGAGGTGAGCGTCCCTAGGTGAAAAGGTAAGGTTTCTACGCAAAGTCCATTTAAATATAATTTTTTGTAGTATGTAGACTTATTGAATATTTCTAAGTTTGTATCAAGCCATTTTTTAGCTAGTCTCAATTGACCCTTAAGAAATTTTTCCTTCTGTAAAATACTCTTTGATAACTTTGAAAATCCTTTAAAGTTGCTTTTGTTAAGCAAACCCGCAAACTTAAGCAAATCATTAAGAAAACACAGATTATATAAGAAAGTATAATGCTTTATTGGAATTCTTTCTTCTAACTGTATCTGGGACCACTGATCAATAAGAGCTTCTGTCTGTTTTTTGTCTAAAGTTTTAAATAGGGAATCTAGTACATCATTAAAGATAGACCTTACCCTACTACATTGAGACTTGGACTCATCCAATGATATTTTATTTAAATTTAAAGGTGTGAAATTTTCCCAATCTTGTAAAAATTTTCTATAGTAAATTTTAGCTGGCTTAGGAGCTTTTACCCCTTCAAATTGTTCGATTACCGAGTCTACCCAATAATCGATGATTAATTGTTTATCATTCGTACTAATAGTCATTTATGAATAAAATTTGTAATTTATATAGTAAAAAGCTATTGAGATACAGTTATAACTGTAATATTGATAGCTATATTTATTGAACGTGCTAAGCATAAACGAAAGAGCCCTTTTTATAAAGGGCTCTTATAGAATAGATAAACGAAGAGTGTTTAGTTATTTTTTGTTATCATCGATGATTTCAACTTCTGCTTCTTCAATATTATCGCTAGAAGCTTGCTTTTGTTGATTCGAAGAACCGCCAGCAAAGCCTTGTCCAGCATTAGCATTACCAGCTCCAGAAGCTCCTGCTTCACTGTAAACTTGCTCTCCTATACGCTGCAAATGTTTCTCTAGCTGTTCTAAATTAGCTTTAATACTTGCTGTATCTGTGCCATCTAAAGATTTCTTCACAGCATCAATCTTAGTTTGTATTTCAGAAGCCATTTCTGCAGGAATCTTATCTTTATGATTATCTAATTCTCTTTGCGCCTTAAAGCACATTGAATCAGCTTCATTTCTAATTTCAACTTCTTCCTTACGTTTCTTATCCTCTTCTGCATGCTCTTCTGCATCACGAACCATGCGCTGAATATCTTCTTCCTTAAGGCCAGATTGAGCTTCAATACGGATCTTCTGTTCCTTACCTGTTTGGGTATCCTTAGCAGATACATGCAAGATACCATCAGCATCAACATTAAATGAAACTTCAATCTGAGGCATACCTCTTGCTGCTGGAGGAATGTCTGTCAAATCAAAACGCCCAATTTCTTTATTGTCGCGAGCCATTTTTCTTTCACCCTGTAACACTACGATAGTCACAGCAGTTTGATTATCTGCAGCTGTGGAGAATATCTGCTTCTTCTGCGTAGGGATAGTTGTATTTCGTTCTACTAAAGGAGTCATAACACCTCCCATAGTTTCAATTCCTAAAGTTAAAGGAATAACGTCTAACAGAAGAACATCTTTCACTTCCCCTGTTAATACAGCACCCTGAATAGCTGCTCCGACAGCAACGACTTCATCTGGGTTAACACCTTTATGAGGTTCTTTTCCAAAGAGATCTTTTACTATTGCTTGTACTGCGGGCATACGAGTCATACCACCAACAAGAATTACTTCTTCAATCTGATCTCTACTAAGCCCTGCATCTTTTAATGCTTTTAAGCATGGTTCCTTTGTTCTCAAAATAAGGTCCATAACTAGCTCTTCAAGCTTAGCACGAGTAAGAGTCAAGGCCAAGTGCTTAGGACCGGTTGCATCCATAGTGATAAAAGGTTGATTAATCTCTGTAGATAGAGTGCTTGATAGCTCTATCTTAGCTTTTTCTGCGGCATCACGTAAACGCTGTAGAGCCATCTTATCATTATGTAAATCGATTCCATTCTCTTTTTTAAATTGCTCAATCATCCACTCCATAATAGAATGGTCGAAGTCATCTCCCCCTAAGTGAGTATCTCCATTAGTTGCTAATACTTCAAATACACCGCCACCCATTTCTAGAATAGAAATGTCAAATGTACCACCACCTAAGTCATAGACAGCGATTTTTTTGTCTCCTTGTTTATCCAGACCATATGCTAAAGCCGCTGCTGTCGGTTCGTTAATTATACGCTTAACTTCTAAACCAGCAATACGTCCAGCATCTTTGGTTGATTGACGTTGGGAATCATTGAAATAAGCTGGGACTGTAATTACAGCTTCTGTTATTTTTTCACCTAAATAAGCTTCCGCTGCTTCTTTTAATTTAATAAGAACCTGGGCACCAACTTCTTCAGGGGTGATGAGCTTACCATCAATTTCAAAAACAGCATCTCCATTTGCATTCGGAGCAACTTTGTAAGCAACGTGCTTTAATTCAGACTGAACTTCTGCAAATTTTCTACCAATGAATCGCTTTGCTGAATGGATTGTTTTATCAGGGTTAGTAATTGCTTGACGCTTTGCGGGAACTCCTGCAATTCTTTCACTTCCTTTGTAGGCGACTACAGAAGGAGTCGTATTTGTACCTTCTTGAGATAAAATAACCTTTGCTTGCCCACCTTCCATAACAGCAACGCAAGAATTTGTTGTTCCTAGGTCAATTCCTATAATTTTACGAGATTTTTTTTGTTCTGCCATAATTGCAAACTCCTCTTATTCTTAATTATTAAATTTATACAGGCTTACTTCTTGTCCTCGTTGCTCTCTGTAGAGGGGGAAGAATCCTGCTTAGCTTTTGCTACTTGTACCTTAGCAGGACGAATAATACGATCACCCATCTTATACCCCTTGTAGAATTGCTTAACAACAATTCCTGGAGTATAGCTATCCGTTTCTATAGTTTCTATCGCTTCATGTAGATAAGGATCGAACTGTTTACCTTCGGCATCGTAAGCATAAATCTCTTGACGAGACAAAGCGTCTTTCAATTGACTTAAAATCATATTAAATCCAACCGCCCAATTACGAACCTCACTAGACATTTGGTCTGCATATTTTAAAGCGCTTTCAAATTGGTCAAAAGGAGCAAGTAGATCGAGAACAACGCTTTCAACAGCAAGCTTGCTAGAATCTTGCCTTTCTTTTAGCATTCTTTTGCGCATGTTTTCCATTTCAGCTAATAAACGCAAATATTTATCCTTATACTCAGCTAATTCACGACACATTTTATCGATCTCATTAGCACCTAAAGAATCCTGGGAACTTTGTGACCCACTATCAGTTTGCATTTCTTCGCATCCACAACCAGACTTGAAGCACTTCTCAACTTCAACTTCGCATTCTGATTGAGATTTTGTATTGTCACAGCAAGGTTCACTTTCTCTACAGCAACCGTAGTTTTCACCGTCTTTAAAGTCATTTTTATTGTGATGTGTCATATCCATCCCCTTTGTCTATCTTTATCTATCACTTATACAATTTTGTTTTTCCATTCTCTATTACAGTCCAGCTTGTTTTTAAGCATCTTTAATAGTCTGATCACTGATTTGCAATTTTTGTGATTCAATTGAGAACCTATTTTCATTTCCTAAATAAACAGAAGCCTTTAGTTTTGCTTCTCGAAACTGAATCTTAAATTGATATACATTCTGAGTTAAGCTTTCGCTTATAAGACGGCTTCCAACCTTCAAATATTTAAAAAGCTGTCTATATGGCATCCTAACAGGACCTAACAACCCGATCACCCCCACTGTAGACTGCCCTACCTTATAAGGGATTGCAAGTATAGAACAATGAGCCGCCTCTGGCATAAAGCTCTTTAACTGTCCCCCAATCCAAATTGAAACTTCAGGTTTTGCCATTGCCTGTTTAATTATAGATTGTAACGCCTGAACGTTTTCAAATAGAGCTAAGCCTCCAACTAAGGTTGTTGCCTGATTAAACTCGGGATAGGCTAATAATTGTGAAAAACCTGTGCGGTACATATCCTCTTGCGAGAAGTAAGAATAGGATACTAAGTAACGCATCATAATTTCATTATACAAAGTTTGCCCTAATCTAATTTCCTCCTCTGAAACTTCGGGAGGCAATGGAATCCCTTTTAATCTAAAATCAAAGTAATTCTCAACTTTTTTAAGACTAACTATTGTTAATTTTTGCTCTAAATAAAGTTGCTCAGTCCGGATAATCCCAAAATGAGTTAAAAGCACAGCTAAGCAGCGTGAAGAACTGATTACTACTAGTTTTATATCCTGCACAAAATCTTGATCAAAACGAGGTGCTGATAAAAAAACGGCATAACCTGTAACTTTGCTAAGCAAGGTCGCTGACTGTTGCAAGTAACTAGAAATCTGTAATGTTTCTTGATTACGAATTTCTGCAAAATCTTTTTCAATAGCAAAATCTGTTTCTATATATTCTTGGTAGTATGCGGCATATTGTTGAAAAGCCTCATCAGTTGGCACTCTTCCACCAGAGGAATGTTGTTGGACTAATAACCCCTCTTTTTCAAGCTTACTAAAATAATTACGAATTGTGGCTGAGCTTAGGTCTTGAAATCCATTTTCTGTGAGCGTCTGTGAGCCTACAGGCTTTCCTGTTGCTATGTAAAGTTCAATAACTCCAAATAAAACACGCTTTTCCCGTTCCGCCTTTTTATAGTTTCGTAATGAAACTGTTATTGAGTTGGCCGTTTCTTTTTGTCTCACGGTACAGTCACCAAGTTCGGCATAAAGTTCACTTATTACTTAAATTTACTTGAATTGTAGCAGACGGGAAAAAAGATTGTCAATATTTTTAGCACTTAATTTTGAAGACTGCTAAAACGTTACGTCATTTTGGACCTTTTTTAACCCCCTTGTTCAATAAATCTATAAAAACAGGATCTTTAGGCCAAAAGTCTACTCAATATCTTGTTTAAATTTTAAAGTTTAGACAAATTGGTTCGGAAAAGTTGAATAAAGCGACTCAAATTAATAAATTCAAAGTGAAATAAAGAAGATCCCTGACCTTTGGGGACCTTCTCCAATCAAAATAGATAAGTTTTTAGAAGGGCAGTACTAAGCCGTCTCTAGCCATATGAAGAGAGCAAGGTATATTACACTCAGCTAATATAGCCTTATGTAACTCATATTTCTGGTTGAGAGCATTATCATCGTGCTCATGATCGTGATGAGTCACATACCAATCTTTAGCTCCACTGTATTTTGCTAAAATAGAAGCATTCGAAATAGAAGAATGGCCCCAACCTACTTTCTGCCGGTATTCTTGGGGCAGAAAAGGGGCTTCATGAATTAATGTATCGCATCCTTTATAAAAGTCAATCATCGGCATATGATAAGCTAATAGAGCACTATCTTCAAAAATTTCATTGGGATGACCATGATAGCCTAATAGGAATTCATTATCTGTTGCATATCCAAAGCTTTTATCTGGAGTTTCAATTTTAAAGCATATCGTTGGTCCAGGGTGATAAGCATATATATAATCGATCTTAATATCCCCTATATTAACAGGAGCTCCAGATAATTCATGAAAATGAAAGTTAGCTCTCATTTCATCGAATTTTACAGGGAAATAATCATATTCCAACATCCCATTAAAAGCAGCATGCAAATTCTTATAAAATCCTGGCGCAGAGTAAACGTGAATTGTATATTTTGGAATATACACAGGTATAAAAAATGGGAACCCAATAATGTGATCCCAGTGAGTATGACTAATAAAAAGATGTATAGTATCTACTTCTGAACCTAGGATCTCTCCAGCTAAAGGCCTTATGCCAGTCCCTGCATCAAAAATTATTCTTTCTTTTTTATTGCTACCTACAATCTCAAAACAACTTGTATTGCCTCCATAATAAGAATAAGCTTTACCAGAGACTGCTGTACTCCCTCTAGTCCCCCAAAATTTCATATAATTGCACTTAGCTGTCGGGGCTAGTACGGGTGTATAGTAAGAGCCGTTTGTGACGTCCTGTCTTTCATGGAATGGTTGCAGCGTACTCCACTCCCCTAATGTCCCTGCAAAATAATGCTCTACTATATCACTTAAAGTTTCTTTGGTAATAGGCTTAGCAGCATAGTAATCAACCCCCATATCTTTTGCAGAATAATAGTCCTGGATTAAAGCACGCCCTGTTAATATGATAGTCCCTATTTTATTGAATTCAGGGTTGGCCTTAATTGTTTTTAAAATAGAAATTCCCCCTGCTTCAGCCAACATAATTTCAAAGATAACTAAGTCTGGTTTTTCATTTTTAATTAAGTCAAAATAACTGAGGGTTCCGTTATTACTAATAATAGTATATTTCTCAGAAGGTAAGACCTGATGAGCCATTTCAGGTACATAAGAAGTATCATCAATTATAAGTATTTTTTTACGTGGAGCATCCATATAGCCACATCCCTTCCAAAAAAGATTCCAGGAACAATTATGCACAGATTCAAAAGTATACCTAACGCTTTTTTCTACCGATTGCAATCAAAAGGCATCTTTGTTAGATCTTATACGAGTATTTATACCAAGCCAATCTAAATGTCAAATAAGAAGGCAATAAAAACATCCACCCTTCCAGCTCTCTCAATATTTTCAAAATAAATTACTTGTGTTTTCCGTTTTTTTTAGCTGCAACAAAAAAAAGTATTTTTATAGAGTGCGGATTATGTTCAATCCTTTGAATTTGTGGTCTAATATCCCTTTTGAAGCACTTATGCAGGCTTATTACCTACAAACACGACCTTATGTAAAAAAATCTATTAATTCTTTAGCAGGAGTTTTCTATGAGTTTTACTTCTATAACTAATCTAGACGCTTCCACCTTATCCAACTGGGCAGAAATCAATACGATTAAATGGAAACCCCTTAAAGATTTTAAAAACGTTCCACCTTCTACTCTATCTGCAAAAATCTCTGCAAGATCTGTAGATACTTTTGAAAATTTAGAAAAATTACATCAGCAATTTAAAGTAGAATCAAAATTAAAGCGTGCTGAGGAGGAATACAACGCAAAAACTTTTGCACAACTATCTGAGCAAACTACAAAGTTAGTAATAAAAATCGAGGAGTGGATAGATAATTGTTTCCTTACGATACAGGAGCAAAAAGAGCTTACTAGCGATAAGATGAGAATATGCAAAGATTTCTTAGTACAGCACGAGGCAAATACAGAATACTACAGGACACAGAGCACAAGTCTTATCGAAGATGAAAAATTAATAAAGTCTTTAAAAGTAGATTTAAATAAGCTGAGCTCTCAACTAAAAGTAGAGGAGCCTGCTTCTATATCAGAAGCTTTAAAACAAGAAATCTTAGAAATTAAGCATGAAATACAGGAAATTGAAAAGGCTATAGATTTTCAGAATACACAACCAAGTGCTGTGCAAAAAGTTGTAGACCATACAAAAGAAATAGTACAAGATCTAAACCAAGACCTAGAAAGAAGCCAAATCCTGCTTAAATTTAAAGAGCTTCTTCTTGATGCTCTAGAAGGATACTCTGATCGCTCTGTAGCTGAAGAACAGTTCAATGCTACCCTAGCTGTAAAACTTAAAACACAATTAGTAGAGTTGAATAATCTGAATAACATTGTTTTGAGCGCAGTGAAAAAATTAGAAGAAAAGAATCCTTTAGTCGATCGCTTGAAGATTGTAGTCCAAAGCATAGAAAAAGCAGAAAAGAAGGCTGAAAAGGAGCTTGCACAAGCTCTTAAAAAAGAAGCACAAGAGGCTAAAAAAGCTAAAAACTAATTTTTTTTGTTAAACGACTGAAGGGTTACCCTTCAGTCTAAGGAATATTATTATTAAAGCTTATTTCATATTATCACTTGAAAGAGCTCAAGCTGGGTAAGACAAAAGAAATTACATCGCTTTATTTTTTTATTAAGATTATTTAAATTATATTTTCTAATTCATTAATAATTGCTAAAACTGGTGAACCATTCTTTAGTGAACCGCTAGAATCTTGCTTACTTGCGTATAAACGATAGTAATGTAAAGCTTCTTTATGGTTACCTAGCTGTAGATACAAGGCTGCCAAATGGTAACTAGGTTCTAAATGCTGAGAATCACATTGAATCGCTTTTTTTAGCGAACGAATAGCCTGTGGTGTCTGCCCAAGCCTTATATAAGCTAATCCAAGGTTCATATGCAATAGAGCATGCTGTGGCTTATACCTAAGCATAGCGCGATAAGATTTTACAGCTAATCTATCCCAAAATGTTGTATTAGTATCAAAATGCATCAGGCCCCCAATACAAAATAGAAATTAATGCTAAATTACAGCAGGGACACATATCATAAAACTCTCACATGTATCCAAAAGATGCATACGTTGTAAATAAACAAGTATATCACCTTTAAGAGGTCTGATTAGGACTTTAATAATCTTGGTAGAGAATATTGATAGTCCGAAAGATCAGTTATAATGTAGACAATATTTAGAAGGTTTCATTAGCCCCTGCTTAGAAGACATTATAACAGCCTGTGGTCGGCAAGCT
Source organism: Chlamydiales bacterium (assembly GCA_029240075.1). GTDB lineage: Bacteria > Chlamydiota > Chlamydiia > Chlamydiales > JARBTQ01 > JARBTQ01. The sequence continues at coordinate 5,313 of JARBTQ010000040.1, read as the reverse complement.
TTTAAAAGTTATTAAGGTCTTCTTGAATTGATTATCGGAAAAGGAAAAGATAATCTTTAACATTTAATTTCTTACCAGAATTAAAAAACAGAACACCATCCAAAGTGAATAAAAACATTAAAAACTTATCAATCATAGTAAAGTTAGCAAATCTCACAACAATTACTTTCATTATTTTTATTATCATTAAAAATATTGTAATTTACTTAAGTAATAAGGAGATTAACATTGAAATACCCTCTTTTAAGTCTACCCCATTTATAGAAAACATTGTCTACCATGGCAAGAATAGTCGTCCCGATTCTATATCTCCCATGTATAGCCTAACCGTTAAGACTAATGTAGGCGAACACTTGTTAAAGTTAACCGACCAAGCTCCCACAAGACTTAATAATATAGATTTACCCCTAATTCTAAGTGCAATTGATACCGAAAGTATTCAGCTTGAACTGCAAGAAGAATCAGCAAAAAAGGTCTATGATATAAAGCGAAACTCTCAAAAACTCAGCAGTTCGTTAAAAAAAATAATCGATGACACTAAAATTGTTTGGTATGGCCCTGACCTATTTTTAAGATACACTAAGGTAGAAAAAATTCCGTCGAAAGATAAAATTTATCTAGAAATTTGCTTTCAAGAAAAAGTTGTTTCTTATTTTTTATCAGAAAATCAGCGCTTTATATGGAAGAATGGACAATGGACCGTGCCCCTTTTGTCGAATGAAACTCAAGATTATCCTCTATTAGAAATATCTTTAGAAAAGGATACCAACCTTAAAATAAAGATATGGGATCTACTAGGTATTGAGCCACATATTATAAAATTAAGAAAATCTATTTCTCCCAAGCTTTCCGACCATTTATTTGATAACTGGCAATTTTTAGAGGCTCAGACACTTCATAAAGGATTGCTTTTAATAAAAGACAAGACCTTCTCTTTTTGTAAAGGAGATCTATGGCTGCATACTGTAGATAGGGGATGGTATAATCTTAAAACAGACCAAGAACTGCTGTCTTACCGGGAACGAAAAATTGAAGGGGAGCTTCTTGTTATACAAAATGTTAGCTATAAATCTCGCAAGCAGATATTAAACGCACTATTGTTCAATAATAAGCACTCTCAAGTCTACGATGTATGCTTTGAGTCGAAAAATGCAGGGGCTAAAATTAAGCTTAAGACTAACTTCTTTTAAACTAAAAATTACAACATGCCTTATAAACAGATCTACCTTCTCTATTCTTTTTTTATTGTAATTTCTTGTATGCCTGGATCGGCATTTACACAAGAATTTAAAGAAGAGCTAGAAGAGATACGCAGTTCTAATCTAGAGCAAATACAGAGCTTAGACCAACAGCTAGAAATGGCTTACGATAGTTTAAGAACTCTACAAAAACACGCGGCTTCAGTATACAGTTCTGAGAAAAAGCTGGAAGACTTCAAAAAAATTTTAAAAGAAATTAATCAAGTTCGTGAACAAATAGAAAACCTCCAAAATGAACAAGGCAAACTATATAATATCTTGAATGAAAAAATGGAACCTTACTCTCTATGGAACCATTCTGAAATCTCTTTAGAAAAATTGATTGTAGAGTATAGCTCTAAAGAATTTATTTACCTTATACCTGAAAATTTATCTCATATTTCAATTAAAATAATTGGAAATACCCCTATTCTACGTTCTAACTGCTCAGAGGTGCTGGAATGGGTTTTAGCCCAAAATGGTATTGGCGTAAAAATTCTAAATAGCTGCACCAAGCAGTTATTCATGGTTCAAGGGAATAAACCCTCAATACAATATATAACGGATAATATAGAATTCTTAGAATCCTTACCCTCACACAGTCGCGTATGTTTTGTAATTAATCCTGACCTGAATTTATGGAATAACGTTTATCACACTTTAAAAGAATTTCATCATCCCGCTCAGATCTCTTTATATTCCTTTGGACAGCAAATTTACATAGCGGGGCACCTAGAAAGCATTCAAGAAGTATTAAAAATTTATAATTTTATTTGTGATCATAAGATCGACTTAGAATATCAATTAGTAGTACTTAATAAAATTCAAGCCGTTGATATAGAACCTATCATTCAATCTATTTGTTGTCAGGGACTAGCTGCTAATAAAGGGGAAGCTACTAAATACACGGAATCCCATCCACAACTACAAATATATAAATTTAAACAAAACAGCCATATTCTATGTTTAGTTGGCCCTAAACAAGCAATTAAGCAAGCTCAAATTATTATTCAGAATCTTGAAAGTAATTTTTCTGATTATCGAAAACAGTCTATATTTTGGTATACCTGCAAACATTCTGATCCTCAAGAATTAGCTCTGATTTTAGAAAAAATCTATGCCTTGATGGCCAAATCCAATGATACTATTAAAGACAATAAGGAATCTAAAATAGATCGTGATTCTACTATAGAGACAACTGAGTCGACAGCTCAAACGTCTCATACTCATCTAGTCTCTTTAGATCAAAAAGGATTGGGAAGTGTCATTCCTGTAGCAACTCCCACGAAAGACTTAAACCTTATTTGGCCTCCTAAAAAAGAAACTACTCGATCCAAACCAGGTAAAACTGAATTATCTCAATTCGTAGTCGATCCTAAAACAGGGTCTATAGTCACAATTGTTGAAGGATCTTATTTGGACTCTTTGATAGAAATTGCACAACGCTTAGACACTCCAAAGAAAATGGTTCAAATAGATGTCTTACTTGTTGAAAAACATATTACAAAATCAAGTAGTATAGGGTTAAATCTATTACAGCTTGGAGGCTCAGTAAAACATCAATCATCCACTATATCTTGGAAAGAGGTCGGTGATCCCAAAAAAGGGATACTTGAATTCATAACAGCACATGCTAAACATGGCAAAATGCCTGCTTATAGCCTTGCTTATCAGTTTTTACTTGCACAGGATGATATCCAAGTTAACGCTAACCCCTCTGTCATTACTATTAATCAGACTCCTGCAAAAATTAGCATTGTCGATGAAAGATCCATTGACATGGGAGCGTCCCAATCTAGTAAAAATCGTACAAGCCAAATCTATGCTCGTGCCGAATACGGAATTAATCTCAAAATCACACCAACAGTACACTTGATTGAGGGGGTGGAGCTTGAGCAAGGTTACAAACCACATATCACTTTAAAAACAGAAATTGACTTTGAAACAGTTCATAATAAAAGTTCCCAACCCTTAGTTACAAAAAGACGCATTCAAAATGAAGTAAGGATAGCTCACGGGGAAACAGTGATCTTAGGAGGATTAAGGACAAAGAGTCGTAACGATTCAAAACAATCGATTCCATTACTAGGAGATATTCCAGGATTAGGAAAATTTTTTAGTAATCAAGAACTTTCAAATGAAAGTAAAGAAATGTTTATTTTTCTGACTCCTAAAATAATAGAGGATAACGCCGATGACAGGCAACAGTTGATGCAGGAGCAGCTTCAAAAAAGGCCTGGCGATACCCCGTTATTTCTAAAAGAATTAGAAGCTGCTCAGCAAAGAGAAAAAAGGAGACAGATCTATGATTCTCTGAAATTTTTATTTGCTCCTTAAATACATAAAAGGAGTGAATAAATGTTATCCGATAATAAAAAAGGCATTAAAGAAGCCGCTGGCGAGATAAATCAAAATCTTAATACAACAAACATTTATACAATTTGCCCCAAGATTTACAAAATAGCATGCCAGTTACCTTATAACTTTGTCTTTCATAGATTAGTATTCCCTATAAGTACCCATGAAGAAACCTTAATCGTCGCAATGACGAATATCTATGACATTTATACATTAAATCAGTTACAAAACATCTTAAAACTTCCTATTATTCCGGTCTATAAACCAAAAGAAGAAATTCTCACAATTATCAATCGATTTTATGAGCAACAACGGATCGAAACATCTTCAACAGATCTATTAGTTAATAGTGAACAATTACAATTAAGTTCCAACCCTGTTTTCCATTTGCAAATTCCTAATTTGCTAGACCAACCTTTACAGGATTCCCCTATTGTTAATTTAGTTAATACTATTCTGAAAGAGGCAATTTTAAAGAATGTTTCAGATATCCATATAGAACCTTCAGAAAATGATGTTCATATTCGCTATAGAATTGACGGGCTCCTTCAATTGCAAGATTATCATTTAAAAAATTACTACGAGCAATTTATTGTGCGTTTGAAAGTAATGGCGCAACTCGACATTACTGAAACAAGATTACCTCAAGATGGTAGAATGAAGATATCATTAGGTAGTAAAGCTGTCGATCTACGTATCAGTACAATCCCCTGCATTAATGGTGAACGCATTGTTATTCGCATTTTAGATAGTTCTAAATTAAAGTTAGAATTAAACCATTTAGCAATGCCTGTATTTATTTTAAATCGATTTAAAAAGTCGATATCTCAACCTAACGGCATGATTTTAGTGACGGGCCCTACAGGCAGTGGAAAAACAACGACGCTGTATAGTGCAATCGCTGAACTAGATAAAAGCTCCTTAAACATCATGACAATCGAAGATCCTGTAGAGTACAAGCTGGCAGGAATTTCACAAACAAGTGTACATCCAAAAATTAATTTTAACTTTGCTACAGGCTTACGTCACCTATTACGGCAAGATCCCGATGTTATTATGGTTGGGGAAATTAGAGATAGAGAGACTGCTGAGATAGCAATACAGGCAGCTTTGACAGGTCATCTTGTTCTCAGTACGCTGCACACAAGTGATGCTCCAACTGCTATTACTCGGCTAATTGATATGGGAATCGAGCCCCATTTAATTACTTCAGCAATCAAAACTGTTTTAGCACAGCGACTATTAAGAAAATCATGCCTTAAATGCCCTCAAGAAGGAGAGTGTAATTTCTGTCACGGTACTGAGTATTCAGGACGTCAGGCCATTTACGAGTTAATGGAAATCTCTCCCCTTTTGCAAAGGAAAATTCTACAGGGATGCGATGCTATAGATTTAAAAACCGTAGCTATTACAGAAGGGATGACCCCTCTTCTAGAGCAAGGCCTTAGTTTAGTCCAGCAAGGATTAACTTCCAAAGAAGAATTATTACGAGTTCTAGGAGAAAATTAATCTTAAATAAATAAAACACTAAATTAACACTAATGACATAGCAATTTTATTTCTAGCACTAGGTCCCTAGTGCATGGGTATTTTGTGACCTAGGTCCCCACACTGAAGTCCGGGGCTAGTTTAGTTAATTCCCTACCGGGGTATAAAATTGATTTTAAGCTCATTACAACATGGAAAATATTTTCTAATGATTTTAAGAGTGAACAGC
>JARBTQ010000012.1 GCA_029240075.1 Chlamydiales bacterium | reverse complement strand
ATTTTCTGTTGCATAGCTTTACCTTTTATTTATTGGAAATAAAAGGCATAGTCTAGCAGCTCTTTATATGTCTAGTCTAATTTTTAAGCGATTGCCCTGAATATACTCTAATCTATCAAAAATTAGATAGAGAATAGGGGATTTAGGAAAACTCTCTTTCTTATGATTATTTATATAATTTAAACTTTCCATGTTCTACGATAGGGAGTGAATTTTTCGATAAGAGATAAAATATGCATAATATAATCTTTTGTAGACCAGCTATTCTGGATATTTGAAGCTTTTTCAATCATCCTATTTCTTAAATCTGGCGAAGCGTATAACCTATATATTTGTTGAGCAAGTTCTTCTTCATTACATGGGTCTACTAAGATTGCATAGTCTTCTAATTGTTCACGGACACCGGGAATATCACTTGCAATAACTGGACATTCTAATGCGAAAGCTTCTAACGGAGGCAAGTTATCCGGACCTAAGAAACTCATGAATGTTAATGCTAAAGCATTTTTATATAATACCTTTAAGTCATCTTCTGTAACAAATCCCAAAAAATGAGTAGTCTGTAAAATACCTAGTTCATTAGCTTTATTTTTTATATAGTCTAAATTACCTTTATCACTACCTGTAAAAACTATCGATAAGTCCAAATTATACTTTTCCTTAAGTTGTTTTACGGCCAATAAAACACAGATATGATTTTTATGAGCCCAAAACTGTGCAGGGTAGAATACATAAGGGTGCCTTATAGATTGCAAAATGGAAGAGCTTTCTATAGGAGAGGTTTGCTTAACAAAACTAGGGGTAGGAAAAGGAATAACTTGCACCTTTGATTCGTCTAAGCAATAAAACCTGATTGCATCTCTTTTACATGTTTCAGTTCCTGTTACAACGCAAGTTGCTTTTGGAAGTACATTTGAATAATGAGCTTCCCTTTGCTCCCATTTCCAGCCTATACTATTCAGCTCAGGAAAGTAGGGGTGAATTCTATGACCTAAGTCCCACAAAGTAATAATAAAAGGTATCCCTAATTCAATGTACATCGGTGTGATAAACCACATAAGTTCGATACCATGATGTAAAACAATTTGCCTTAGGGCTTCATCTGATTGTTGCTTTATTTTCGACTTAAAAAAAGGAAACCATCTTTGCTTAGGCTTATTTAAAATAGGAGTTAGTTTGATCTGAGAATTCTTTTGTAACTTCAAATTAGGGTAATCCCTATAGAATATATAAATTTCATGACTTGTATTAAATAAACTAAGTTCCTCTAATAAATTCTTTTTAAAGGTAAAACCACCACCGTCACTTGCTTGTATCTCATCTAGAAAAATCCCTATTTTCATCACTTAAACCTTTTTTTAGGACATATATTACTTATCGCCTTGCATCCTTATGCCAATACATAGATTCCAATCTTTAGTAGAAACTAGATCCTCTTTAAGCCAAGTATAAGTAAAAAGTAATTCCATTGAATAGGTCTGACATAGCTTTTGAATTTCTGGAACAAATAAATAGCGCATTGTATGTGTTTCTTTAACTTCACGCATTTCATTTAAGACTTTATCTTTGATCAGCATATGGAAGGAAACATCAACCGTATTGGAATGGGAATAGACTTCAGATTCTGTCAAACGAATAACTTCCATATTTTCATTTTCTACCCGTTTAATCCGCGACCTGGGGGGGTCAGACAATACACCAGGACCATACCAACAATCAAAAATAAAAATTCCGTTTGGTTTAAGGTGCCTCTTCACTGTAGCAAAAGTAGCATCTAAATCTTTATTTGTGATTTGGTAGCTGATGACATGAAATAAAGATATAATCGCATCAAAGGTTTTATTTAGCTGTAAATCCCGCACATCGCCAATTGAAAGAGAGACAACATCTTGCTTCAAGAAATCTTGAACTCTATTTTCGGCTTGCTGAAGCATTGTACTGCTCATATCTATACCATGAACAGTATACCCTAATCTAGCCATATTCATCGCATGAATACCTGTTCCACAACCAAGTTCTAAAACTTGCTGGACATTTGGAGCATATTTTTGAATTAAATAATGTATATAATTAGATTCAGATATGTAATCTTTTTCGCTATAGAGCAGATCGTAATAAAGGGAGTAATCATTAAAAATATTCACTTTAAAATCTCCTTAACTACTTCTGCTACTTGGTATATTTGCTCATTTGTCAATGCTAAACCACTAGGTAAATAAAACCCTCTTCGGGCAATTTTTTCTGCATTAGGATATGTCTCTCCTTGAAAGAGCCCCATCTTTTGGAATACAGGTTGTTCGTGCATAGGCCAGAAAAATGGCCTTGTGCCAATCTGTTTTTCAGCCATTTTTTTCATCATAGCTTCTGCATCAAAAGAAATTTGCTCTCCCAAAACAATTGCATAGACCCAGTAAATGTTTTTAGCATAATTTGTTTCAGCTATAGGCAAACTTATTCCTTCTATTCCCTTTAATAGCTCGGTGTAAAGGCTTCCCATCATCCTCTTCTTATCAACAAATTCATCCAAACGCTCAAGTTGAGCCAATCCTAAAGCTGCTTGTAAATTTGTCATGCGAAAATTCCATCCTAGCTCTTCATGTACGAAACGACGCTTATTGGGTTGGAAGCAAAGATTTTTTAACGCAAAGCATTTTTCAGCCAATACAGGGTCATCCGTAAGGATCATCCCCCCTTCACCTGTAGTAATATGCTTATTCGGATAAAAACTAAAAGTGCTAATATCTCCAAAACTGCCACAAGCCTTACCTTTATAAGTTTGGCCATGCATTTCTGCAGCATCTTCAATCACTTTTAAATTATATTTCTTTGCTAAAGCTAAAATTGGGCCCATATCACTTGGTAGACCATAGATATGCACAACCATGATAGCTTTAGTTCTAGGAGTAATTTTTGCTTCAATCTGGTTGACATCCATATTCCAGGTATTAGGATCGTTATCTACCAAAACAATATTAGCCCCACTGCGAACTATAGCCGCAGCACAGGAAATAATAGTAAAGGTTGGCATAATCACTTCATCCCCTTTACCTATACCTAAAGCCGTAATAGCCACATCTATAGCTACTGATCCATTACAAACAGCTATGCCATATTTACGTCCAATACGTTTACTAAATTTCTCCTCAAACGATTTAATAAACGGGCCTTCTGAAGAAATCCAACCACTTTCTATACACTCAAGTAAATATTTCCTTTCATTTCCATTTAGTAAGGGTTCATTAACTGGTACAGGATTCATCATATATAACCTTTTATAATTGCTTGCTTGGCTGGAATTCCTTCAAATCTTGTTTTATCTTCTTCCCCTACATAGGGACCTTGCTTGATTTCCAACATCTCTAATTCTTCCAATACTTCAAAACCATGCCCTCCTGATGCTAACAAAATAACATCCCCAGCTTCCAAAAGGTGACTTTCTAGATAGGATTGCCTATCATCGTAAAAATCAACTCTAAGTTTTCCCCTCTTGATCACCAAAACCTCTTGAGTATAGTGGACTTCCCGAGGTACTGGATTATGCATGTGAGGTTGAATAATTTTACCCTGTGGATGGTTCATATAAGCTAATTGCTGCGAGAAATCATTAGGTGTAAAAAAATGAATTCCTGGCTTTTGAAAATTGTGTGAAATGATAATTGCTATCAATTCTTCATTATTAAAAATGTTTTTTATCATTAAAACTTAGTCTATAAAAGATTAAAAATTTTTTTAACTTATCTATCCTTTTTCTAAACGACTTGGCTAATCGAGCCCACATACTTTTAGATTTATATCCTGAAGCAGATAATAAATATGCGTTAATAGCAGCTCGCATGCTCTTATTTTCTATAGGAAATTGATAAATTAGTTTGATAGGAGATGATGATAGTTCTACATCATAACTATTATTCGTTGTATTACAGTGCGTTCCCGTGTTATCAAAACCAATATTTTTTACAAGGCTCCTTCCAGGGTATAAAGTTAGCATGTTATTTAAAAAAATAGATGCTCTCCAACGAATAGCCCATGAATTATTCTTTCGGTCGATTTGATCTTGTAACATCTTAAAGTAAGGAAATGAATTATTACAATCAAATTTGCTTATCAAATTTTGCTCTTGTATTCTATACAATAATTCTTTTCCATTGGTTTCGAAGAACTTCCAAGCCCTGGCCCATGTAGCCCACCCCCAAGAACCTTCGTCCCTTAAGAAGAAAGTTTCGGGGGAACTGGTTATTTGGAATGGGTAGCAGTATCCGTGTATACTAGCAACTTGTGGTTCATTTTCATACATATCCAGTGCATCATTCATATATTGCAAGAAATAGGGAGAAGTCACTAAGTCATCTTCTAAAACAATAACTCTACCAAATTCGTTAACAATTTTAGTAACACCATCAATAATGTTATTGGCTAGCCCCCAATTTCCTTCTCTCTTGACAACTATAACCTTTGCAAAACCTGTCACATTTTCAAGAAGTTGCCTAACTGCTATCACCTTTGCTGCATGCTCTACATTTTTTGGACCGTCAGAATAAATAAACAAGGTAGAATGTTCTGTTAAAATGTTATTTCGTAGAGCTTCTAAAGTTTGCTGTGTATGCTCAAGTCTATTATAGACAAATAGAATAATAGGAGCTAAATGTTTCATATTGCTTATAGGTAAGGGTAGTTTTCAAAATATAAAGATAGCAAAACTGATAGTATTAACATATAAAAAGCTAATAAATTTAATTTATCCTTTCAAACGATTTAAAAACATAAATCTCCGTATAACAACTAATGAAATACCATTCAGAGAATTTATTAATTCTTTTTAATAGAGCTATTTTTCAAATTTTCATATAACGCTTCATTCAATTATTAAAAGACAACATTTAATCTCAATCCCACCAATATAAAAAGCTATAGAAAGGTAAATCTACCTAAACCCACTCATTATTATCAAATTCTGGTCGTGATTCTTTTATAAAAAAAATATCTATTTGCCAGAAAGCACCATCTTTTTTTCGCCAAAGAGGTTCTGAAATATCAATAACACGGAAACCGAGCTTATGCATATAAGCACACATTTCATAGAATAAAAGACCCTCTGGCCCTTGCTGAAAATTATACGTTTCTAATATTACTAACTCTGTATCTTTCAGAGCATTGATAGCCCCCTCAAGGATTGGCACCTCATAACCATGAGTATCCAACTTAATTAAATAAGGCCCCTTCAGATTTAACCTTTGAATTTCAGCATCTACAGAAACTTGTTTCACCTTTGCTAAATTATTTGTTACCCCTTCTGAAGAGTTAAAAGCACGACCTCCAAAAGGATCTGATTCATCAAAATAAATTACACCATCAGCTCTACCCGCAGCTGCAAGGGAATAACTAAAGGAATGGTCATTTTTAGATAGTTTTTCGAGCAATGGTTGATGATAGTTGTTAGCTTCTATGAGGTGAAACTTGGCATCTGGCCAAACATCCCTAGCTTGCACAGACCAACGTCCATCAGATGCACCTATATCTATAATGGTAGCTATTGACATATTACGAGCTGCTAGATTTTTAAGAGTCCTCTTAGTAGCAAGGGGAAGATCTGGGTACTTGTTTTTCTTAAATAATTTTTTCAAAATTTTGAACATAAAATTTAACCTACAGATTTTATAAATATTTTAGCTTAACATATTGCTTGCTCATTCTAGCTTTGGTTTTAGCTCTTGCATATTTCCAGATCCATTTATCAATTTTAGCTAAGATGCAATCTTTCCAACTTGGAGTCTCTGCGATTTCTCGTTGCTCTTTAAAATACTGCTCGATATTAGTAGAAAGCTGGTTTAAATGCTTACGGAAACCACCAATATATGTATATATAACTTTAAGATCAGCTTTCTGACTAAATTGTTTCCACAAATAAAAATCTCCTGCATATTGAAATGATCTGAGCTTATTGAAATCTATCAATTGTAATAATTCTGTACGCCAAAAGGTCGATTCTTGCTGAATCCAAGGCAGGTAGGGACCATATAACCCGCATTGAATCCATCGCTTCAGATATCTATAAGGATGAATAACTTCTTCTACATATCCTTTTTGATTATAGATAACCATTAATCCAGTAACCCAGCTAATATTTGGATTTTCTTCAAAAAGATCTGCGATAATATCAAATGCATAAGGGGAATAATAATCTCCTGCATTGAGATAAGCACAATAATCTCCCGTTACGAGTTCTAATCCTTTAGCTAACGCATCGTACATTCCTTGATCATGCTCTGAAATAACTCGAATTGTTCCATAAGGAAAATCGTCAATAAGGTCTTTAACTTTTTCAAGCGTATCATCTGTAGACCCACCATCAACTATAATATATTCTAGCTTAACTCGACCCGTTCGTAATGCTTTTTGTTGGGTAATAGATTCTACTGTGTCTCTAATTCCCCATGAAGCATTATAACAAGGGGTTATGACCGATACTATAGGGATTGGCATATTAATTTTTAAAATAAAAATTTACAATTTAATTTGTTCTTTTTAGGGCTTCATGTAAGAAAGTCTAGAGTCAATTTTAGAAACAACAACTTTATCCAAGTCGTTCCTGAATTCTGCTTCAAAGTCCTCCATTCCAATTTTAGGAGAGGAACCATACCACGCAGCCCAGTCATTATAGGTGCTCGCAGGCCCTAAAATCAGATCACATTTTGCCATTGAATACAGGTCCTCAACCAAGTTACCATCAGCGATAAGGCAGTCAAGCCCCCTAAATTCCTCTATTGAACGAGGTTCATTACTGTAGACAATAAAAACTGGATCGTATGTATGATACCGTTCTTGTAGTTGTAACATCCGATCTCGATAGGTTGAAGCTTCAAAGAAATGGCGCCCATCGGCAAAATCTCGGTAATCCCCTTGTCTTATGTGTACTCCTATAACCATTCTTCTAGGATTTATCCTTTCCCAAAAAATATCAATATTTTTTTGATACTCTTCATGTGGGCGAAAAAGCTCTACTAATTGTTTATGATATTTATGTAGACCTAGATCAGTCTGAAAGGCCCAACTATGAAAACAATACCTACCAGGGAGTAAATTTTCCATAAAAAGAGGTTGTGAAGGATCCATCTTTTTCTTATTTACATAATAGACCCTCTTTTGATTAGCAGGGGATTCCCAAGCACCAGAGTTTTGAGGAGGTATAGGAATTATAGCATCATTATCAGCTACAATATTAGTCATGAAAGGTTGTTTATAAAAAAACTTTCGCGCATATCGTTCTTGTATCCATTGCCAAATCCTTGCATAAGCGGGAGAATCTTCTGATCTCTGTTGAGCATGCATTAAAGCATTATTGCGAAAGTTTTTAAAATAATATGCATAATCGGGTCTAAATGTTGGATTATAAAGGTCATACTCCTTTTCAAGGCAATAAGCATATAAATGAGCAAAATTACGCAGTTGATTTCCTAATTGCCCTCCGTTATTACGAGCAATAATTACTGCAACCTTTTTGTCTGTTGTATATTGTCCCGTTTTATACCACATCCAACCAATACAGCTGAGCATAAATCCCAAATAAAATGATAAAACAACTAAACTTAAGACAAAAATAGTTCTAAGGTATTTTTTCATTAAAACTTCAATTCCTAGATATACTGGTTAAAGACTTGTTCCAGTTGCAAAACATACTGATCAAATTGAAAATGGGTATGGCTATAGTCGATTCCTTCTTTACTCAGCTTTTCAAAATCTTTAGGACTTTTTAAGACAGCTAAAATACTTTCAGCAATATGATAAGGATCTACTAATTTAGGGGCAGCCAAACAATCCTCTAAAGGATTATATACAAATCTTGGAACATTTTTAGTAGATCCCCCTAGCCCGATAATATCTTTTAAAGGCAAAGTAGGTTCAATACAAAATCCCGTTTTACCTTGCTGTACAAATTCTGGCAAACCATCTACTAAGGATGAAATAACTACACAACCATAAGACATTGCTTCTAGAGGTGTTAAACCAAATGGTTCACGAATAGCAGGATGCAAATAGATATCGACAGATTGATAAAAATTTTGAATATCTTGAACACACCCTTGAAAAAGAATCTCTTTTTCTATACCTAATCTTCTAGCTAAAGATTGAAGTGCCGCATACTCTTCCCCCTCTCCTGCTAGCTCTAATGTAGCCTCTATACCTTTCCTTTTAAGAATTGCTAATGTGTGTAATGCGAGGCAATGCCCCTTGAGAGGGACCATACGCCCCGCCATACCTAGTTTTAAAGGACGATTAATTGGTAAAGTCTTAGGCTGAGGTTTATTCCTATGACCTAAAGTGCGTAAAGGATTTTTTACAACGTGAATAGGGCAAGTCACTTCGCAGTTTAATTCTAACATTCTTTTAGAAGCATGCCCAATAGCAATTGCACCTTTAATGTTTCGTAAGAAATCTTTTTTTTTCACTTCAATGAAGCTATTCCAAGAAGCACCATGGTCATAAAACAACATATTTTGCTTTAGGCTTGCAAGAGAGTTTAAATTCTGTTCATAGCAATTCCAATAAACGGTCAATTGTGGCGCTGTTTTATTTAAGATAAATCTCTTACGAATTCCTCTAAAAATTTGAGGTAACCTTAATCCCCAGATATATTTAAGATGGTCTATCCTTTTTGCATAGTTCTTAATATCCTGCTTTATAAAGGGATGAATTTTACGATTCATAACTGTAATACAATGGGAGAAATTACCCCTGGAGGCTTTTAAATAATCTGTAATGAGGCGTTCTACTCCGCCGATTGTATGCAGGTCTACTTGGTGGCTAATAGTCATAATCTTTACTTATAATCGCTCCTCTTTTGAGACTAGTGTTCCTTCATCTTGAAAACTTAACAGAATTATTGCCAAAGCCAACGAAGCCACCAGATTTTGTACCAAAAGGGGCGTTTTTTTCTTTGATAAGTATTTGATTTACGATAGAGATCATTTACTACAGTCCATGGAAAACAGAGGAAATTACGACTATGACAACTGTTTGGGCCATATTTCTCTAAGTCTTCCTTCTTTTTACGCGCTAAAGCTTCATTATAGGATAGATCTCGTTTAAGACTATGATAACTTTTAGTTCTATCGATAGCGGCGTGAATTGTGTGATATTTATCTGAAAGAGTATAGAAACGTATACCGTGAGCTTTTTGCCAACGCCACATCATACTATCTTCAAAACCATAGTGTCCACAAAACTCTTCGTCGACTCCATATAAACCAATGTAGTGTCCTCTTGACATCATAAAGGTGTTACAATGACGATACATTTTGGCACCTTCAGAATCTCGACGAGGCATTCGGTATACATTTTTACCCGGATGAGGCATGTTTACCAATTTCAGGAGTGTTTGAACGGGGAAAAAATGATCAAAATCGGTAATTAAAACCTTATCGGAACGGGCATAGACTACACCTAAATTTCTAGCGCCTCCTTGGTTCCAAGGAATGTCAATATCTATTCGCAAAGCTAAAATATTCAGGTTAAGATCAGTAGGAATACTTATTTTTACAGGAGATCCATCATCAACAAGTACAAATTGAATTCGATCCAATAATTCTGGGGGATACAGAGCATACTGCTTTAAATAATCTGTTAAAGCTGCTCCGTTATCTTGATTAAAGTAGTAAGGGATGATGTATGATAACTCAATATGGGAATGATCCCGTAATTCTCGTAAAATCTCTTGCTTGACTTGTGACATAGACTATTTTACTCTACAGCAATAAAGATGGGTTTTTAAGCTAAATAAGACAAATTCTCTTAGAAAACCTCAGAACAAATAGCAATCCTAAGACAAGGATTGCAAAAAAGCAGAGTCATATTTGCTAAGAAAAGGTATGCTACTGGAAGAATCTTTTTTCTGCTACTTAAAAAAATTAACATTTTATACCATATCCTTTTTCTTATAAATTATCTCTTGATCAAGGAAAATTAAAATGTATAAACAAGCTTTTTTTATAACATTCCTTCTTCTTGTAGTTTCTGTAGGATTAGCTTACAATTATTACCGAAGAGAACTCTGCTTTGAAAGTTATAGCGTCAAAGAGCTGCATTACTATCAAAAAAACCCTGTAGCTTTAGTTTCTTATGCTGATGGAGCTCCTGTATATTTTTATAATCAAGCCTATCTAGGGCGTTCTGCAATAGGTAAAGGTGTTGATCTTGTCTGGAGCTGTTCATCCAAGGACTTAGATAGTGAATTTAAAACTACATATGCTCAAATTCTATCTCAAAAGAGGGGGGCTGGATACTGGCTTTGGAAACCTTATCTTATCTTAAAAATGATGAAGATGATGCCAGAAAACGCTTTGATTATCTATATTGATGCAGGGACGGCTATTCTACGCGATCTTACCCCTCTTCTGGAGCTAGCTGATAAGAAGGAGCTCATCTTTTTTGAAAATTACCACACAAATGCCTCCTATATCAAAAGAGATTGTTACATTCTTATGGATTGCGACGATCAGGATTATTATGAAGCTGCACAATTAGATGCCGCCTTTATGCTATTTAAGAACACTGCAAAGAGTAGGGCTTTTGTGCAAAAATGGTTTGAGTATTGCCAAAATGAACAGATCTTAACAGATAAAAAGAGTGTTTTAGGAACTGAATTAACTACTTTTATTGATCATCGCCATGATCAGGCAATCCTTAGTTTATTGCGACAAAAAGAAGGAATAGGGAAGGTTATCGCTTTTCCACAGGCAGATTACTTCTTCTTTCATCACCGGAGAAGTAGAAGCAATAAGGATCATTTAGATAAAGAATTACATAAGCGTTTAAGGCAGCCTGTAGAGCCTCCACTTTTAGATTAGTTTTTTTTATACCTTTCCCTAATTAGAGAGTGCAAAACCTACAACTATATCTAACTTGAGCCTATTCTTAAATGGCATTTTTGGAAATAACGAAGCTTTGAAGCATATAGCAACTATTATCACACTCATAAGAAGGAAATTACAAAAATAATCATTGATTTATGTGGTAAGGCCATATCTCTGCATGCTCTATTGAACTATTATGTAGAATAGATATAGAGTTATTCTTTTTTATAAGGAGCTTATAAGATATAGTGTGATTGTATATAAAATTCTATTTTAGTAGAAATACAGTCTTTAGCAGATTTTGTCATGGAGGATATATTTCATTACTAAAAGGTTTTCATAAGGAATAGCACTAAGAACTAGGAAAGAATAATAATTGCAAGGATTTATAGAGTCTATCCTACTGTGTATTTAGAATTGCTTTTAGAGAATAATAAAATATAAAATAATATATAAACATTTCATTAACAAGACATAGTCTTCTTAGAATTATTGTGATCAAGCGAAATAAATTTTTATTTTTAGGGGCAGTACTCTTAAGTTGCCTCATTTTAGGGACTATTGCTTTTCTAGGGATCGGTAATGACGGCTTTACGGAAAGAAGAATTTTATTCATCCCTAAAGAAACTCCTGAAAAATTAAAAGCAATATCATTTCAAAAAGACCTGCCTAGCCTGGAAGTAATGCTGAAACAAAAGTTCTATTACTTAGGTAAAGGGGCCCAATGTTATGTCTTTAGAAGTGAGGACCGACAGCTTGTCATTAAGTTCTTTAAAGGACAGCACCTTCAACTACCTGAATGGTTGGAGAAAATACCTTTGCCTAAAATTTTGGATCATTACAGAGAAGAGAGCAAACAGCGAAAATTAGAAAGGATGTTAACCTCTTTTGAAAGTTATCAAATTGCTTATAATTACTTGCAAAGAGAAACTGGTTTATTAAAAATACACCTTAATCCCCATCTATCCCCCTCTTCTTCAATTAAAATTATGCTTGTAGATAAGCAAGGTAAGCCCCATTCTATAGACCTAGCACAAACTTGCTTCATTCTACAGAAGAATGTTGATGAACTAGTTTACCCTTATTTAGATCGATTTATAAAGCTAGGTGAAACAGATAAAGTTAAATATGCTCTACTTCAAATCTATAATCATATTTTGCATAATGCAAGGAAAGGAATTTACAACTTTGATCGTGCTTTTGGACAAAATTATGGTTTCAGCAATGGGCAATTAATCCAGTTTGATATTGGAAGCTTCGCATTAACAGAAAACGCTAACGATCCTAAGTGGATTAAGGGTGAGATTAAAGAAGCAACTCAAGAGCTCCAATGGTGGCTGAGCCAAAATTCCCCTGATCTTTACCATTGGTTTTATTCTGAGCTACTAGAGTCTGAACCTCCTCTTAAGGATCTATAAGTTAGCTTTTCAATCGCTCGTAAAGAAATGATCTTTGCTCCTTGAAAGTAAAAATGTTTACTAGGATCAATTTTGACCTCTTCTATCTGACGAGTCTTGCCCTCTAGTACTGAAAATGCTAAATCTTTTTTTACGCATTCATATGCATACCAGGTAGCATCAGGACCCAGGCAGTCTCCAGATTGCTTAGCTATAGCAAGACTCCTTATGCTTGGGGAAGATTCATCATTATAAGAAAACTTTCTATGATTTAATAATGCTCTACTATCTGCATTAAAAACTAATTGTGAAAGCCACGTTGTTTCCTGAGCAGTATCTGTAACATGAATCCCGGTAGTCTTCATCCCTAAATTTTTACGAATGTAATATTTACAATAGTTAGCTCTTTCAAGAGAAGAGGTTTCGAAAAGAATAAAAAGAGTTGATGCCCCCTCTTGATGGCGAGAGTGTATATGCTTCTCCACCTTAGAGTTATCCTTTACCCAGTTATGAGGGTCTTTACAAAGAAAGCCATACATATGCAACAACAGGTTGTTTTGGCCAAGCCTAGTAAAAGCAACCTCTTTAGTATAGAGCACTCTCCCAAAAATATTTATAGCTTCAATAATCTCTTGACTATGGTGAGAGACTTTGGCTGATACAACTGCTAGGTGTAAGTTATCCTTTAATTGGCAATAAATAGTAGCTAAGTAATCTTTTTCAAATTCTGATAAGGGGATTGAACCTGTATCATTGGTTGTGAATGTAGCAGTACATAGAGCTGTAGGATGATACTTTAATTGCCATGCTAGTTGTTCAGGAGTTTGGATAAATTCAAAAGGGGTTTCCCCTTTTCTTTCCCTATCTTCTTTAATAGGGTTATTTAACTTTTGATAAAGTTGATTAATCCAATTGCTATCAGGGTATTGTTCGTGAAGATAATAGATAAGCGTTGCCCACTGGTCTTCACGCAGCCAGTAAGATGCTGGAGCCTTTTGTAAGGGAATTTCAATACTGGGAAGAGGTTGCCAGTCAGCTTGTTGCTTGACCTTTGAATAAATGCCAGTCAATAAGGTAAATATTAGAGCCGCTATAATAAGAGATTTTGCTCGCATAATATTGTTTTTCTCTATTTTCATATTGCCTTTTTCAAAGGCTTCAAAATTTTTTATTAGATATATGTAACAAAAGATCGATGTAAAGTTATGTAAAAATACTGAATTATAAAAAAGCCTCTACCCTAACTTACATAGGATAGAGGCTTTTTATTTGTTTTAGCATCGCTAAATTAATCAAATATTCCTAAAAAAGAATACCACGAAATTGGCGCAAAATATCGTAATAAGTTACAAATAAAGCCAAGCTCAATAACAGTACAACCATCGACAAAGTAACCATTTCTAATACCTTTCCTTTTAAGCGGCGCCCAGTAACCATTTCCCATAGAGCTAGGCATATATGGCCACCATCAAAAACTGGGATTGGAAATAGGTTAATCAGTCCTAATTGTACACTAATAGTAGCAATCCAAAAAGTAGCTTCTGCGATTCCTACTTTCCACCGAGATTGAATTACTCCCACTATACCAATTGGCCCCCCTAGCCATTTAGGACTCATAGATCCATTAACAAGCGCACTTAAAGTCCTCCAAGTTTGGCTAAATGAATCCTGTAAGATCGTTAGTGGCTTAGGATTATATATAACAAAGCGATCTTGCAATAAACACCCTAAACGAAGCTTTTCTTCCTCTTTTTTTAGCTCTTGCAAGTGACGATCTTTAAGTTGGGAGTCTTCAATCTCTTCTATCCTCTGCAATATTTGCTGTTTATGAGCTTCATTTTCAGCTTGCTCTTGTTGTGTTAGTTTAAAGTCTTTGTAAGGCAGAGGTTGAATAGGATTTAGTAAAACAGCTTCCCCTACTTGATTTTTTACGCTATCAGTTCCTATATTTGTAATGATACTTACCATATCTTTAGCTGGAATAGACTCAATAAAATCTTCATCTGCCTTAGTCCACAGCGTTTTATTAGGGAGAGCACTTGCTTGAGGTCGTTTTACAATAATAAGAACTTTTTTATTCTGAATCTCAGCTAATAGCTCCAAAGTGTTTGTAACTTTACTGCCATTTACTGCTAAAATTTTGTCCCCCTTATTGAGGTTCATTTCAAGAGGGGAAAATGGGAATTCAGGAAAAACATGAGTCTTCAAATCAGGATCTATAAAGTTAAATCTACCCTTAACAATACAGTTATCATTAATCTGATAGGGTAAAACTGTTAATTTTTCCAGAGGAGTTCCCACTAGACGGGACTCATGCTGCCAATCATTAAAGTCCTCTCTTTCACTACTCGTTAGTTTAAGTTCACCTAAAGCCACTTTGGGAACTTTTACTTGTAAAACCTTACCATCTCTTAATACTGTAAGAAGTAATCGAGATTCATTGAGCAGATAACTTAGCTGCTCTGCGGAAAAGACAAATTCCCCGTTTGCCCAAAGAATGCGATCCCCATACTGAATCCCACTATCTGTAAGGGGTGTCCAAGAAAAAGGGGGATTTTTAACACCCTCTACTTGCTCATAATTTAAATAAGAAGCAGAGCTCAAAACCCCAGTTGTCAATAAATCAGCATCCGTAGCTCCAGGATATCGTATAGCTTGAATAGCTAATTCACGTTCAGTTGTTTGTCCTGTTAAAAAATCCCTATGCTCAACAATAACTTTAATATCTTTCTTACCAAGCATTGCGGCTTCAATATGATCTTCCATTCCCTTGAAGGGGTGCATATCGTAGGATTTAATAGCATCCCCAGGTCTTACACCCTGTTGATACAGAGAAGAAGAAGGATCGATCCACCCTATATGATGGGTGATATTAGAAAATTTCTTTTCTCGCCCTCCATAAGCCCATATTAAACTAAATAATATTAATGCAAACCCTATATTAGTTAGCGGGCCAGATAAAGCTACTTTAATGCGATCGATAGGTTTTTTAGCAAAAAATGCTTGAGGGTCTCTGGACTTAGACGAATCCTCCTCTTCATCCATCCCTGCAATTTTTACATAACCGCCAAAAGGGAACCAAGAAATTTGCCATTGGACATTTTGAAAAGTCCATTTATAGAGAGGCTTTCCAAAGCCTATACTGAAAGTTTCTACACGCATGCCGACTCTGCGAGCCATAATATAATGCCCTAGTTCATGTATGAAAACAAGAAAACCTAAAGCAAAAATAGCTAAAAATATATAAAGTAATTGCATTAATTGCATCATGTAATGATTAATCCTATCGTCGTGGATGGGTGATATAGGTTATGAGGTAAGATCGCTAATGGCTAAATGATAAGAAGATTTTGGGAAAAAGTCAAATTTTAGCTTGGGGAAGAGCAGTTTATCATTAAACATACATTCAAAATAGTTTCTTTTTAACTTTTTGTATCGCTCTACTATTGAATAAATAGGTAGACCTTTACAAACTTAATTTAGTAAAAGGTCTACTTTCTCTAAGAGACTTATTCAAGGATCACTTAAAAAGATGATTGCGCTGTCATTGTAGCAAATTTACTCTTATAATTTTGTAAAAGAAACTCTTTAACAATTTTAGCAATATACTCACGTGCAGCTTCATTGACAAAATGATGATTCCCGAATGTGAAACCATGTTGCATGATCCAGGAAGAATGGGGCAATTCACCAACAACACGGTGTTCATACAAGCTCATAGCAGGCTGTATAGCCATATTACCTGCAATAATAGGGCGGGTTTCGATCCCCTTACTGTTAAGGAACTTCATAAGATCTGTTACTGTGAAACCTACATTTGGTTGTAAGCGCAAAGGGAATCCAAACCAAGCGGCTTCCCCTTTTGGGCATTCTTCTTGGAACATAAAAATGTCATTAAATTCTGAAAATTCATGGCGCCAATAAGCTACGTTAGAGCGACGAGTTCGATTAAATGCTGCGAGTTTCGGTAGTTGTACAGATCCAAACGCTCCTTGTAATTCTGTCGGGCGCAAATTAAAACCAACATTCACGAATAAGAAGCGGGGATCAATGTGCGGATATTGATTTAAATAACGTTGCTTATCTTCCAACTCACGAACCCAGCCGTGAGCACGTAACATTCTCATCAGTTCAGATAATTCAAAATTATTAGTTACACACATCCCCCCTTCAAGAGTTGTGATATGATGGGAATAATAAAGGCTAAACGTTCCAATATCGCCGAAAGTTCCTACTGATTGATTGCTATAGCTTGAGCCCATAGCTTCACAGCTATCTTCAATTACAAGTAATTTATACTTCGCAGCGATTTGCATAATAGCATCCATATCACATGGATTGCCGTAGACATGTACTAACTTGATTGCGCGAGTCTTAGGTCCTATCGCTTTTTCTATTTGCAATGGATCTATATTTAATGTATCTGGATCACAATCAACAATTACAGGAATTAAACCACATTGGATGATAGGCCAAACAGTTGTAGACCATGATAAAGCGGGAACGATCACTTCATCTCCAGGTTTTAAATGTCCTTCAAATGCAGGATTACAAAGTGTTGCTACTGCCAAAAGATTAGCTGAAGAACCAGAATTAACCATAATGGAACGCAATGCCTTAAAATATTCCGCAAATTCCTTTTCGAATTGAAGAACTCTCTTACCCATAGTAATCTCTGTGGATAGCAAACATTCAAGACCTTCCCAAATCTCTTCTCCGGAATAAGAAGCTTCATGTAAACGTACACGGGGTGCAGCTGGGTTGAACTGAAAGTCATGCTTCTCTTTGCAGTAAGATAAAATCAGATCACGAATTAAATCTTTAGAAATACTCATATCGTCCTTTCTATCCGAGGTAAGAATTATATTATTGATATACATACATTAGACAACTTGCATAATCTTGCTAAGATCTGTATATGGGCTTGATTTTCTTCTAAATAATTTAAAACCTGTTTAAAGAAAAGGATTTGTTTTAAAAAATTACTTTTCTATTTTTATTTTATGATGGGCTAGGGAGCGGAAAAAGCTGTAGGTCTAGTGAAAAAGTTTAAACAGAAAGAATTGTAACAAACCGGTTGTTACTGGAATTAATAATAGAGTTTTCTTTATCTAAAGCTTTTTGGGATTCTTCCAATTTCCCATCCCATTTTAGCAAAACGGCTTTAATATAATTTATGCCCAGTAAAGGTATGGGTAGGTTATCCAAAACTTCGATGCAGAAGTAAGCTAACTCTAGTCTATTTACTTTTATCAAATTAAGTGTTTGTTGAGTTATGATAGCAGATACATAGTATAATTTTTCAGAGCTAAACTCATACTTTAAAGCTTGTTGTAAAAGATCAAGAGCTAATTTTAAGTGTTTTTCGTTGCAATCTTTACCTAGTGTATTCACTATTTGTAGGCTACCATGTAGATAAGTTCCCCCTAAAGCTCTTTTTTCCAGCTTTTTCAAACTAGCATTTGCAAAAGGGCTTTTAAACAGCTCTTTTAACTGTCTTATTATATCTAAAGTTACTCTTACATGTGATGGGCCTTGACTGCTTAAAGCTTGATTATGCATAGCAAATTTTGCAACCATAGCATCAACATACTTCAGTGGATACCTAAGTCCTAAACCTGCAAATATGCTGAATTCCGATTCTAAACAGCTATGTGAATCTATCTTTAAAGTATCATAATGTTTTTTTGAGAAAAAAGTTGCTGCTGTTGGAGGATGTATTAGCTCACTGCATATGTAACGTTCATAATTCCAATCTTCTCCTTTTACAGTACGTTCAACAACTCCTTCGAGGTCTGTTACGTATATATTTCCATAAATAGCTGCATGTCCCGAGTATAACTTGAATTGATAAGCGCCCCATTCCAATGCGCCAGGCAATAATTCTTCATCTGAAAATGAAATAATAAAATATTCTCCTCTAACTCGCTGTAATGCACGAAACCACCCTTCAGCCAAGCTAGAATCTGATTCTGATATAAGTTCTATTGCATCGCCATAAGCTTTTAAAATTTCTAATGTCCCATCTGTGGAAGCGCCATCTTGTACAATGATTTGTTTATTAGGGTAGCTTTGACTAATTAAGCTATCAAGGCAACGTTTTATAGTATGTACCCTATTTTTAACTACACATACAATAGAAATTAAAGGCTGAGACATTTCGTTTCCTACTTAAAGCAAAATTGTCATAAAAAGTTATTGCGGCATACACATACTGCCAGGCATTAAACGAGCTTCTTCCATTCCATCTGCCTGCTGAGCCTCTTTTATACGCCCTAAACGTTGTAATAGAAGGCTACGAACATGATGCATACCTAGTACCTGAATATTGAGATCTTCCAACTTTTCTAAAACCATTAAAGATTGCTCAAATTTATCGTGTTGAAATAAGAAAAGGCTGTACTGAGCTAGTTTTATAGCAGCATTTGATTTATACTCAGTTTCTTGTGTATATTTAAGGCCATTTTCTAATAATTCCAGTACCGTTAAAGTTTGACTCAAGCTTTCTGGATCTAAAAGGTCTATCGACATATTTTTTATCGAATTAAAGTAAATAGCTCCGCTAGAAATTTGTTGTAGCTTGATAAACTCAGCGTGGTTCTGATATGGATTTTGTGAAAAAATAGCATTTATAACTTCTACTTTTTGCTGTGCTTTATACTGTATTTCTTTAAGGTAAGACTTTTCAGAAGGGGTGTGTCTTATTCTTTGTGATATAATACTAGGTTCATATACCAGACTAAAGTTCATACCTAATTTTAAAAATAGTTCAAAGCCTCCACATAAGCTAAAATTTTTAATTTGGACATGGTTACAAGCCTGGGTTTTAAAAAAAGTGCTATGTAGAGGTATCTCCATATCCCCACTAATAAAAGCCTCTAAGAAGAAATTTCTAGATTTGAAAAGTTGTTTAGAGTGATCAGACAGATCATACTCTTCAAAATCCCCATAAATTGCCGCTATATCTGGATAATTTTTAAATATTTGCGCTGCCCAAGACAATGCATTAGGCTTCAAAACTTGATGAGAGTCGCAAGGTATGAATATATCTCCTTTTACTCTACTTAAAGCTCTTTTCCATCCCTCTTCAGCATTTTGATCCGCATACGATACCAGTTCTATTGGGCCTATTTTTGTCTGTAAAAACTCCAAAGTTCCATCTGTAGAAGCCCCATCTTGGACTATAATTTGTTTATAAGGGTAGTCTTGGTTAAGAAAACTGTCGATGCAGTCCTTAATACCATTTAAATTATTTTTTACAGTACATACAATCGAAATTAGGGGAGGCTTCATATAAATTTATGCTCCATCTTTTTATTCTTTGGAAGCTTCGGCAAAGTAATTTTTCTTATTTTGGTATTCTAGTTGATTTTGTTGATACCATTCCCAAGTTTTTTCAAGACCTTCCAAAAGCGAGGTTGTAGGATTATAATGAATAATTTTTCGAGCTGATGAAATATCTAAGACCCTTTTTGCAAATCCAGTTGGCTTAGTCGCATCAAAATAGTAATCAAATTCAATAAATTGTCTAAACGTTTCGACCAGTTCTTTTACAGAGTATCCAACACCACTTCCTAAATTAACAAAACCTCCAGAGGCATCTGAAGTCCCATAATGTAAGGCTAAAATAACTCCTTCTGCTAGATCTCTACTATAGGCAAAATCACGGACTGCACTTCCATCTCCCCAAATAGCTATAGGATTTTCTTTATTGTAAAGGCGATAAATAAGGGATGGGATAACCATAGCATTATGTGGGTCGAAGTTGTCTCCTGGGCCATAGACATTGCAGGGCCTAACAACTGCAAAGTTCTTCATTCCATATTGAACTTTATACGCTTGAATTTGATACTCTCCCATACGCTTAGCCCAACCAGAGAAAAAATCCATAGGGGGCAAGTCTCGATTTTCTTCCTCTTTCAATACTTCACTTTGGTTAGCATAAGCGCCTATAGAGCTAGTATAAACCAATTTTTGAACTTTATTAATACGGGCAGCCTCTAAGACATTTGTATTGAACATTAATGCAGGTACAAAATGACTTGCAGGATGAGTCTTGGTTACTTCAACAGAGCCTTTAATTCCTGCTAAATGGAAAACAAAGTCGGCTCCTTGTATAACATCTTTACAAAAATTGAGATCTGTCAAATCGCCATAAACATGTGAAGCTTTTGAATTAGTTCCAATTTTATCTAAAGAGACTACTCTAACATTACAGCCAGCATCGCATAAGATATCAACGACTTGCCTACCTATCAATCCAGTTCCACCAGTCACTACAGCATTCTTGCCATCAAACTCTTTTAAAATTTCTTCTGAGATCATTTTATATACCTTTTAATCAACAAGACATATGCAGGATTTATTTTAATCTTTTTAGAGATTCGGAAAGTTAGCTAATCATGAAAATTTCCTCTAAACTAGATAAGCTCATACATACGTTCTTTTACAATTTGCTGCAAATTTCTTTTAAGAGAAAAATTTAGTGAATACCATTATTGGCTATAATTTGCTTATAGCTATTTACCGTTGCAGCAAGACCTTGCTCCAAATTTATTTGAGGGAAAAAATTTAATAAACTTTTGGCTTTTTCTATGGAAACAATTCTCTTAGGGATTGCGACAGGGCGATCTGAGTTAAAAATCACTTTAGCCTCAGTATACTGCGTAGCTTTCAGTATGAGTTGCAATACCGAGCGAATTGAGGTACCTTCACCATAGCCTATATTAATAGGATCACAAATTACATGTTTTTCTAATGCTAAGAGAGAGCCTCTTATAAAATCGTCTACATATAACAAATCCCGAATCTCTTCTCCTGTCCCCCAAACTTCAAATGGGTCTACTCTATCTATTGCTTTGCGTATGAGCGCAGGAATCACATGGCATGTAGCTAAATCAAAGTCATCTCCAGGTCCATAGACAGCAGTAGGCCTTACAATAGCAATCTTCATATTAGACTTAGATGCCACAAATTCTGCTAACTTTTCCATATAGCGCCGCATCCACCCGTATCCAAAATAAGAGGGATGGGGAGGTGCAGACCATAATTCATCTTCTTGCACTGGATGATCGGTTGCTGGATAACCTGTACTACTGCCGAATACTAAAAATCTTTCTACCTGTTTTTCCCAAGCGGCTTCTAACATATTACTAAATAGCGTTAGATTAAGATTTATGACATGCATTAAAGCCGTTTTTCCAACACAGACAGCAGCAACAGCACCTCCTGCATGAACTACATATTGCATCCCTTCAGTAATTCTTAAGCAGTCATCTAGGCACGTTAGATCTGCAGTAACAATTTCTAGTCGTTCATGTTTTATAGCTACTGGACGTTGGTGAAAGCTAGTCCTTACATAGGCCCCTTGCAGCAAAAGGCTTTTAATAAAATTTGAGCCTATAAAGCCACTACCACCTGTGACCAATATTTTTTTGTCTTTGTAGAAGTTTGGTGGGTTATTTGACATAAGAATGGTCTTCCCTATACTGTATAATAGCTTGATAAATTGATTGGGGATCAAGGCCAAATGATTTACGAATATCATGTATCGTGCCGTAGCAAGGAGAAAATAGATCTTGTAAACCATGGTATTGTACTCTTAAATTAGGCATAGCACATACTGCCTCATGCAAGCCATAAGCATCATGTACAACTAAAATTTGAGTATCTTTGAACCTGTCTAATAAATCGTAATCGAAGGGTTTAATTGTATGAAAATAGAGCAAATTGACTTGTAAATTTTGACAAGCTTCTAATACATTTCCTAAGATAGGACCTGCTGTAATTATCGTTACATCGCTGCCGCAATCCTTTAGTACAATCCCTTTGCCAAATTCGATATGTGGGAGCTCTACCTGATGAGAATACTCTGAAAGTCTAAAATAGGTGGGCTTATTATTGTTGTATTGGCTACGTAGTAAGACGTCTGCTTCTTTGATAGATCCTGGCTGAATCACTTCCATATTCGGGAGCATTCTCAATATAGCAAGATCTGTATAGCATTGATGAGTTCCCCCATCCCAAGCATAATCAAAAGAAGCGCCGCAGGAAACAATGTTACCTCCAAATTGGTTGTAACACATATCCAATTTAATCTGCTCCATACAGCGTTCTGTAATAAAAGGGCAAATAGTATGAATGAAAGGAAAAAAGCCTTGAGAGCTTAGTCCTGCGGCTACACTGATTAAAGTGTTTTCACAGATCCCCATATTAAAAAAACGGTTTGGGTACTTTTGCTTAAATTCTTCGAATAAGAAAACACTAATGTCTCCTAGAGCTACAATAACGCGAGGATCTTTTTCTGCTAAACTAAGCGCCGTATTTTTAAACTGTTTGCGCATACAACTCTCCTAAAAGTGTTTTTAATTCTTCCTCTTTAGGAGCTCGGCGGTGCCATGAAAATACCTCATTGACTAGAGAAGGGCATCCATACCCCTTTTGAGTATTACAGATGATAACTTTGGGTCTATCGTTCGGAAATTCTAGAGCATTATTTATTTGCTCGACATTGTGTCCATCAACAGAATAGGTATCAAAGCCAAAGGCTTCAAACTTTTCTTCTGGATTGTAAATTTGTAAACAACGTTTTTGTGATAAGTTGTTATCATATAATACAGTTAAATTAGCGAGTTTTAGATCAGATGCTACCATAGCAGCCTCCCATACTGATCCCTCATTAGCCTCCCCATCTCCGACTAAGGTAAAAACTCGATTGGGCTTATGATCAATTTTGAATCCTAAGGCCATACCTACGGCTAAAGCTATACCATGCCCTAAAGATCCTGTAGAAGCTTCAACTCCTGGAACTTTAAGCCTATCCGCATGACATCCAAATAGAGAACCGTAGTTTCCAAAGCTTCTGACACTAGCCGGTTCAAAATAACCTAATCTTGCTAAGGTTGCATAGTGAGCTAACGCTGCATGTCCTTTGCTTAGGACAAAAAGGTCTCTTTGTGGATCTTGCGGATTTTTAGGATTATACTGCATACTTTGGTAGGTTGCCAATAGCATCTCTACTACTGAAAAGCAAGTGGGAATATGTCCATGCCCACTTACATGCGATGCTATAAGAATATCATGTCGAATCTGCCTCGCCAGCAGATTTATATTGCAGCAAGATAAATCTATCATAATTCTACATAACAAATACGTGAGGTCATTGGAAATCGCTTAATGACCAATTGGTTAATATCAAAGACCTCTTTTAAAGCAATGGTTTCACCTGGAAAGATATCATCACAGAGTTCATCAAAAACTAAGATAGAGCCTTTGAATAGATGTGGTTTAATTGCTTCTAAAGCCGCTTTAGTTGGTTTATAAATGTCGAAGTCAAATATAGCTAAAGAAATGGTAGTTTCTGGATGACGAGCTAAATACTCAGGAATAGTTTCACAAGCATCCCCTTTGACAAGCTCAAACTTTTTGAGGTGGGGAATAGGGTTTAATTGATCACTCAGTGATATCAGCTTCGTAAGGTATTCCTCATATCCTTCACTAACTGAAAAAGAGCCATCTTTACATTTGCACATTGCACCATCTTGGTTAGCATCAAATCCTTTAAATCCACAAAAGGTATCAAAACCAATGATTTTGCGATGACGATTAAAAGGTTCAAATATCCCCCTAAGAGCAGAAAGAAGAGCAAGAGTTTGACCCCATCTCACCCCAAACTCCATGATTACTCCATGAGTATTTAAAATTTTCTGGTAAATTTCATAGAAAAATAAAATACGAGACAAAGTTTTGGAGGTTAAGAAAAGTCCCGCATTTGCTAGCCATTCATCAGAAGGCACAGGTGCCTGTTGACAGAGGGCAGTCAGCTGCTGCTGAACCTCTTTCTCGTTTCCACTAGAAAGGACAATCGCATCATAATTACTTGTTTTCATATGGCGCTAACCTAATAAGTATTCTAAATTTTGACTAGGACTATTGCTCATAGAAAAGTCTTTTGCTAAAGCCCTATATTTAATCGTCACCTTAATCATTCAAACTTCTTTTTACAAGAAAATCTTCTCTCTATTAAATTTATGCATGGTCAAACTTATAAGCTTAGCAAATCTAGTGTAACGCAAGAAAACTTACTCAAGTTCGTTAGTATAAATGACGATATGTTAGCTAAATGACAAACTCCTGCACCTTTATTTAAGGATCTTTTTATGTCTAGTATGACCGAAGTTAAACCCGGAGATTTTTCCCATTTAGCTAAGCATTATATTCATCGCAACGATTACAGTTCTTTAGTAATTGAAGCTTTAATTTCGTACACCAAAATGACGCCACAAAAAAAAGTTGCAGATGTGGGCGCTGGTACTGGGAAATTTTCAAAAAATTTAGCTGAGCATAAATGCGCTGTAACTTGCGTAGAACCTAATAAAGCAATGTATCAAGAAGGTATAGCATATACCAAGGAACATAACCTTACATGGCACCTCGGTAATGCGGAAAATATACCGTTGCCAGCAAATAGCTATGATTGGGTCACAATGGCATCATCATTTCATTGGACAAATACAGAAAAAGCACTATCTGAATTTTTTCGCATTCTAAAGTCGCAGGGATTTGTTACGGTTTTATGGAACCCAAGGGATATTGCTTCATCAGATTTAGAAACAGAGGTAGAGAAAATAATTCAGAGAAAAGCTCCCCATATTAAGCGTAAATCATCAGGAATCTGTAATTTTACATCATGTTTGCCAGAGACATTAACTAAATCAGGTCTTTTTAAAGATTTGCTGTTTATAGAAGCTCCTCATCAACTTAAAGTTTCGAAAGAACGTTATTTGGGAATGTGGAGATCTGTCAATGATATCAGATCTCAAGTAACCCCTACAACATGGTTTGAAATATTGAATTGTATTGAAGACTGTGTCAAAAATTTAAATGAGATTGTAATACCCTATAAAACACGTGCTTGGACTGTCCAAAAGACATCTTAGAGCAGCAGCAGCGCGTTTCTCAATTATTTTTTGACATTAAACGACTTGTAAGCACTATTCAAAATTCTATATTTTTGATTTTCAATTATTCTTTGCTACTTATACAACAAGACCATCTTCCGAAAAATAAAAATTGATACACTTCTCCTTTGAATTGGAGAGCTGTTATAACCATGCCTATTCTTTATAGGATATCCACTTTTCATGGGGCACTCTCTCTTTATGGTTTTGCGACCTTAGATTTTGCCCCTCTTTCTTTTTTTTTATCTCAACTTTTTCTTCAAAAATCAAAGCATTTACTATATCTTATATGCTTTTTATAATCTGGCAAACCCACATTCTAGTTGTATAAGGAACCTTTATCTCAGAAAATTGCAAATTTTTAAGAAAGGAGCTAATTTCTTTAATAATGAGTTCAAATTTATCTCCTGCCTGACGAGCCAAAGTACCATGTGATTTCCAAGCTTCTATAACATCATCTATAGTCTGTGTATGAACTGTAGGACCTTCTACTTTATGTATCTGGCTGAACATACCCGTCCCTTTAAGAAACTCTGTCTGGTCTTGTCTTCTATCCCCATAGGAATAATCTTTTACATATTTATGTATAATTTCTTCTATTTTAGCCTGAATCGGATCTGTTAAATCCCGATGATTCCACATACAGACCATCCACCCTTGTGGACGTAATATACGGTGTACTTCAGTCAATGCTTGAGTTTTATTAACAACATTAAAAGATGAACCAAACGTTACAAGGTCCACACTATTATCCTGTACAGACGTATTTTCAGCTGGGGCAGCTAACCACAAGATATAAGGATTCCCCGCTGTTTCCTTCATCCCTATTGCACGCATGTTATTATTGGGTTCTACCGCATAAACCATAGCACCCTGTTTATTAAGCTCTTTTGATAAATTACCCACGCCTGCACCAATATCACAAACAGCAAGATTTGCTCGTAGCCTGACCAGTTCATACATTTTATTCAAAGCTTCTGAACTATAACTAGGTCTTTTTAAATAGTAAGCGGCTAATTTTGAATAATCCCAAGTTACGACCATGTGTATTATCCCCTATTTTGTAAAATTTGATGCTACCTTTAAAGAGGTAATGCTTCATGTTTATTAACGATCTGCACCCCTAAAGTTACAGATAACATCCAGGAATTTGTCTGTCTACAGATAATTTTCGCAATCTCTTGTGTTTTTTCATACAGTTCCACAAAGTAATCATGATTCAATTTGGTTTGTTTAGAGCGCCTTTAAAAGATATCTCTCTAAAATGAAAAAATCTACGTAGTGTATTCTAATTTTACATTTGACAAAGTCCTTATAAGATATTAAAAAGAAAAGAAAATAGCTTGGATAATACAGGAAGACCTTTGAAACATATTTTGTATACCTCCCCCAGTTTTTCGGGGACATCATGGCTTATGAATTGCTTTATCGAACTAGGAATTAGGGTTGATCGCACTCCTAATATGATTTTTGAGCCAATTAGATCAATCGATGCTAACTATACGGAATATGCTGTTAGAACAGATAATCCTCATCTTAAATATGGGTTATTCTCAATAGAAGGGAAAACTCATTGTAAGTTAAGGCATGATGTTTTTTTGGAATATTTATGTCATACTCCCCCACCTGAAAATACAGATCTACCCCTTATATTCTGCGTTAGAGACCCTCGAGACAGTATTTACTCTCTTTTTAAATATTACAAATTTTTGCATGACTTAAAAGATGAAAATTTTGCTTCTTTTACATATGATTATCTTCCAGTATGGATTAGCTTAATATGTGTTTGTCTAGAGCACAAAAAATCAGCATTTTTTCGCTTTGAGGACATTAAGCTAAATCCTCAGAAAATTCTCACACAAATAACAACAGCAATTGGGGAAAATTTCAGTGAGTCTGAAATAATACAAGCTAGCCAGGTTTCAGATTATGATCTCATCCCTTCTGATTCTATAGGTAAAATTGAATATACTGAATGTGGTAGTCGAGCTTATGAAGCTAAGCCGGAGCCATATGGGGGTGATATAGCATATAAGACAAGACCTGGAGCTATAGGAAAATGGCGGTACATTCCGAAGCATAAGGAAGTATTTAACTTTATATATATTGCTACAACGCCTATTCTTAAACAGCTTGGTTATGTAGATGCTAGTGATAAATATATCTACGAAGGGGTTGAAATATAAAAAATGTGAAGCAAAGGCCTGTTAAAGATTTTTTTAAAAGCTTACTTTGAACTTTTATTTTGCAAAAGCCTTAATAATACGTACGTTGAAAAGATAAATATAATTCTAATTGTATAGAGTGACTACAAGGCCCATGAAAAATGGTTTTTATGGCATTCATAAGAATTTAAATCTTGTAAAGAGTCTAATTCTAGCCAAGACTCGTTTGTTAATATCCCATGTAGCTGTGCCCCTTTATTAATCAAATATTGAAAAAAATCTGTCATACTTAAGGAACAAGCAATAGTTGGATGGTGTTTCATCATTTGATCAAATTCATAAACCATCCTATCTAGGATAATAGGTGTAAATTTAGATAAGCCTATATATTGCCCTTGTACTTGCACATACCCTGTAGGCTTGCCCCCTATTTTTAAAATACAATTTTGACCATCCATGATCAAATTTTCAACATCAGAAAGGGGATCATCCATCCGCAGTTCCCACAATGTTTGCCAGTTTCGATCAATAACTGTAGAAAATAGATGTGGAGATTCTATGAGCTTACTAAGTATATTAGGACTAAAAGCAATATCACCATAAGAAACGATAAGGTTTGCTCCTTTTTTTAAGCAATTTTCCACTATTGGTCGACCTACATGAAGAAGGGAAAAAACCATATTCGTTTTATCGTACTCTGAATTATAAAATAGCGAAAAGGCACTATTCACATGTTTTTCTAAATAATCAACTAGGTAAGGTAAGCCGTGCCCCCCTACTATGTTTACTTGAGAAAAGCCATTAGAATAAACGGCAGCTAATTGATGATCTAGTAATGGTTTTCCCAGACAATTCACTAGACATTTTGGCAATTTATCTGTCAAAGGACGTAATCTCTTTCCTATACCAGCTGCTAATATCACATAATCAGTATTTTTCATAAATTAACCGGAGGTAAGTTGTTGGAAAAAAAGGAGTTTAATAGCTCTATGTGTTTTTTATAATTGATCGATCCTTCTTTAAAACGCTCTGGATGCCATAAAAGCCCTAATATAGGCCTTTGATAGTGAAGAAATGCTTCTATACTTAAATCATCAGAAGCCCAGGCAAGAGGCAAAAGTTCTTTCGGTAGTTGAGAAATTCCATAATGATGAAAGGAATTAAGGTAAGCAACAGAACCTAGGGTATTAAATAGGATACTATTAGGGTGAATTTGCACATGATGACGCCTATTAACATGACCTAAAACTTCCTTTAGACTTCCTCCAAAGTAATGATTAATAAATTGCATTCCCCTGCATATGCCTAAGATAGGCACATATTTTTCAATGGCGTATTGTAGAAAATAAGTCTCAAATTCGTCTCTTTTAACAGATAGCTCATTGCTTTCAGTACATGCTAAATTATTCCCACCACTTAATATGAGGCCTATTACCTCAACCGAATCAAATAACTTTTTCCATTCGCGAGAAAAAGGAAGCACTAACGGGGCATATCCTAACGCCTCAATCAAGCTAAACCATCGTAAATCTAAAGTAAGTCGCTCTTCTTTGTAACTCCCATAATGGATTAGAGAAGGTGAAATAGCTATAAATTGAGCTCTTTTTTCCGACATTTATGACTCGACACGGACTAACTGATTTACAGGTTGTATTTCCAATATCTTGCTTGCAGCCCATTGCTGAAATGAACTTCCAGCTCCTATGACAGCAGGAATTCCTAATTCTGCACAGCGGATAGCCATATGAGAATTGATCCCCCCATATTTAGTAATTAGACCTGCAATTCCTTTTGTTAGCAGAAAATCGTACCCTGGATCAGCAGCTTCAATACATACAATTTTTCCTTTTAACAAGCTAGTATGCAGTTTATCTTCAGTAACAACTTCCGCCTTCACATTAATTTGAGTGATAAAGTTAGGACGTGATACAATTTCATGAAAAGTGTGAACATCGACAGAATCTATTATCAGTGCTGGTAATTGTAGTTTTCTAGTAACAAGATGAGAGTGTTTATTTTCTCTGACATTTTTTTGCAGCTGTTCTGCTAAACTTTGAGAGTCGACGGAACTATAAAGATTTAATATCAATTTAAAATCCAGGAAGGATAATTCCTCTCTTTCAAGATTCGCGCGTTCTCCTAGTTGCACGATAAGTTGTAAGATATCACTGAGGAGGGCGGTAAATACAAACTTGGAATACTCCCTAGCTTCTACTGCTTGCTTAATAAAACTAATAAAGTCTTGTGCTGATATTTGAATTTGATGTCTCTCTAAAGAGCTTTGAATTTGATTGAGTTGAGTATCTGAAAACTTAAAGGAAAAATCGTTTTCTATTTGTTCTGGTAAAAACTTCCCAAAATAATGATCAAAAGCCTCATCATAACGCAATGATAGAATATCGTAAGCATGAGGCCGTAAATGCCCATATTTTTTTAGGAACTCATCCCTTATAATCTCCCCTACAGATAATTTTGCTGTATCAAGTTGAATCTGTTTGGAGATAGTATTCAATGAACGCATGAAATAGGAGCGATCTTCTATAGAAATAAGTTCTTCTGAAACTAGGCTATCAAGAAGCTTTACTGCTATAAACCCAGCTCTAGCAATACCTGCAAACAGGGAAGTGCCATAAGTTTTGCAATGCTCGTTTAACCAATAAATTTTCTCGATTAAGGAAAGGTCGCTGTTGAGGACCTCTAAACGTTTTTGATGTATTAGCTCTACTTTTTCCAGATCTCTTTTAAATAGCCCTTGCTGTGGATCCATAATTTGTAGAGTTAATGCACGCAGTGATTCTTTTATAATCTTAATTTCAGTAACGCTAAAGCCATATTTTGCAAGATTCTTTAGATCGCGCTCTATACCCAAATAAAAACAGGAATAGACAATTTGAAATTCCACTTTGTCGTGCAGCTGAGGATTTTTCCTCAACTTGTCTAGGTAAAATTCTACTAATTTTTCTGCTATTTCTTCTGGAATGGTAACAGGCACAAAAGAGTTAAAAGAGGCTCGTATATCGATATAAGGGATTCCTAAAAATGAGAGTAGTAAGGGATGCGATTGCATATTACGATACCCATACTCAAATCTTTTTTGAGCCCAAATGTGATCTGTAATCAACTCTTTATAAAGAGAAAGCGCTAAAGGGCTAGGGCGCAAGCCTATCATTTCAGCAGGATTCCAATCTGTCATTACACCAAAAATACTTTTTTTACCCAGCACACCTGGTCGAGGCTTCATCTGTTTTTCAACTTTCTTGTATAAGTTATCTAATCCTCTTTGTATAAAATCTAAAGAATGGGGGAATTCATCAACAATTAAAGAAAGGGGCCTTACCTGCAACAGGTATAAAGTTCTATTAGAGTCTATAGCAAATTCAATGTCCAATTCTAATGGACTAAAAAATATAAGTAACTCTCGGCAAAGTTGTATTACCTTTCCGAGCAACGGATGTGTCTCTGTAAATGGGGCTGATCTTAATTGTATATAGGTCTTTATAGAATCTCCCACCCCCTGCGTTACGCTAGAGGTAGAACCACTTTCATCGTAATTAATTACAAAATAAGGGGCTCTTTCAGCTAGAGTTGCTGTTAAAGCAACACCTGCCATCACTACATTCTTAAGAAAGGGTTGGACAAAACATTCAGCTTCTTTTTCCGGAACTTCACCATAAGAATCTATAACGCCCTGAATAGCAGCTCTGATAGATTCTCTATCATTACTAGGAACATTGGCTATACTGCGATAACGACCGGCTTGTGATTGTAAGAGGGTATCTTCATCGTGGCAGCTAGAACGAACAATAAGACTTTGATAAGGGAAAGATGCTACAATGTTCTCAACAATTGTCTGAGAGTCATGTAACCATTCTCCTACAGAAAGTTTTAACATGGGTAATACACGAGCTGTTGTCAACTTTGTTGATAAAAGCTGCAATGTTCCAGCTTTACTAGAAAAAGACAGAGCCGTATTTACCATGATAACCCCTATATAGTACTTTTCTAACCTATCGTCTAAATTTAAATTCTAAAGACTCTATCAAATAGCATGAATAATGCCAAAAGCTACCCTTCTTGGATTAGCTCCAGGATCCGCAACACATTTGCCTCAATTTTTTCGTCTATATCGTTATTTAATATAAGGTGGGGGGTTAATGGGGCCTCATAATTTTGTGAAATTCCAACGACTCCAGAGTCAGCAAGAGGGCTTCCTGAATAAAGCCCCTTTTGATTGCGCTGGTTTAATACATCTAGGGGTACTTTTATATAGACCTCATAATATTGAGCGACAAACTGACGATTCAAGGCGTGGATTTCATGAAACAGCGAGATTGTTGCGCAAACAACATTGATATTTTGAGCCGTTAAATAGTGGCACAAACGAGCCAAAGCTTTTGCATTGTCAAATCTTCCTTGAGAATCATATCCATA
The DNA here is from genome assembly GCA_029240075.1 of Chlamydiales bacterium. Taxonomy (GTDB): domain Bacteria; phylum Chlamydiota; class Chlamydiia; order Chlamydiales; family JARBTQ01; genus JARBTQ01. The sequence continues at coordinate 30,970 of JARBTQ010000012.1, read as the reverse complement.
TGGATTTCCAATAATTTCGCGAAATGAATCTCCGTCCAAAAAAACTGTATTTGGATGATTAGGAAGAATGCGCTTAAAAACTTCTTTTGCAATAGTAGTCTTTCCCGCTCCTGCAAGACCTGTAATCCATAATAAAAATGCCATATCTACCTAACCATTCGATCTCTTGCATAAGTCTTTATCTGTTGCTTTAAGGTTCTCTATCAACAGAGCCACCTCAGGGGTTTATCCATAATGCTGAATCAAAAATATAGCATAGAACATGCCAATAGATAAAAATAGTCTGCTTAATAAGCAACGCTTTAGGTTTGGTATTAAAAAAAGTTAATCTTAAATATATATCTCAATTAAAAAACCCTATTATCCGATACATTATATGCTCTCTAATATATAAAGGGTCAATATTTGCAACCTCTAAATTTATATTAAAAATCTTTATAGATCCCAAAGTAGCAACAGAAAGAGCTCAGAGATACAATATAAATCATTTTATTGAGAATAGTTTACAACATATGAAAACTTTTTATATGAATTCCTATGGATACTGTGGTTTAGCATGGATAGTAAACTGCCTACTAGAGTTGGGTGTAAGGTGTGATTATAACCCTTGTACAACTTTTAAAGAGGAAAAACGAATTGATGATAAATTTAGTTTGTATAGTCTTATTGAAAACCGTTCAACGAATAACTTAAAATTTCATCTTCCTAATCTTAATCAAAATACAGAATGGAAATTTTTAGAGGAGGTATTTATACAACATATACCTCATTATATACTACCAGCCCCAGATAATAATAAATATCCTACAATATTTTGTATAAGAGACCCTAGAGATAGCCTTTATTCAGATTATATAAGAAAGGAACTTTCTATATCCTTTTTTGATTTTGTTATATTGAATATGCCAAGTTGGATTCAATTTATGCTTTCTATTGCTGAACTACAGAAAGTTACTTTTATTCGTTTTGAAGATACAAAATTAGACCCTATAGCAAGCCTTAAGGCCGTTCTGGAATATATTGGAGTTAATTCCTCTTTAGAATGCATTATCAAAGCAGTAGAAAATTCTACTTTTGAAAAATGTAGGCAAAATGAACAGCACATCACATCTCTTGGCCATATAAAAAATGAGTATGCAGAAAAACCAATTCATCAATCAGGCAAAATTGCAAAATGGAAAAATATACCCGAACAAAAGGCTGCTTTTGATTTTGTTTTCTATACTGCTAAGCCTATTTTAGAAAGAATGGGTTATATCGATACAAATGGAAATTATTTATATTAAATTTACATAAAAAAGCAACTTTAATCATTATGTCAAATAATAACATCCCTATAGTATCGATACTCTGTTTAATAAACAGACCCAAAAAGTTTTTTTTAGATTGTATTGAGAGTATTCTTAAACAAAGTTATCTTTGCAAACAAATAATCATTATAGCTGGTAATTGTAGTAGAGAAGACCAGGAATTTCTTAAATCTTACTCTCCTCATATTCTAATAGATACTACACCGTATACAGAAGATGAAGAGGGATGGAAAATAGGTATAAACCATGTAAAAGGCGAAATCTTTTATTTATGTCCTGATTATCAAATACTAAATTCAAACATTGTTTCTGAAGTCGTTCAAAAACTACAAGAAAACCCTGATTTAGGGTTTGTATATGGAGATTATGAGCTGAAATATGGACTCGATAGTTCAAAATTAATCAAAATTAACCCTAATCTAAGTTTCTCAGATGTATTACAAGGATCTGTCATACCACCCCTGTTTACCTCTTTTTTTCGAGTTGCAGCCTGTAATGCTATTAGTCTAACTCACATTTGTAAAGATGAAGGATACAGTCTTTTTGCTAAACTACTTGCACAATTTCCTTCTGGTCATATTGAATCAACCGTAGCTAAAATACAGGGAGATATTTTAGTCAGTTCCAATAACTCTTTAGAAGTCATAAACATAAAACTTCAAGCTCTCAAGACTATATGTGATTTTGATAGTCTAGAATTAATAGAAGAGAATCAAAAAGTTGTTTTAGAAATGGCTAATAACTTATTTTTTCTAAACATTTTACATAAGATACAATTAATAGCTTATCTTCCATTTTCAAAGGTAACTTTCCACACTGTTTTAAACCTGCTCTCTTTATATCAGTCTGTTTCGCTTCAAAAATTTAATTTAGCAAGTTCCAAGTTAGGTGTTGCTATTGTTGGGTATGTTAGGAACCTTATGAACGCTCATTATTATAATGATGCTTTAGAGCTACTTAACCTATTCCGGGGTGCTGAAAGTTCTCCAATATCTATGTTTATATTTTATTTTCATAGCTTAATTCTTCAAAAGCTAGGCAAGGAAGAGGAAGCTAAACAGATACGACAGCTTGAAGGCCAATGGATGGTACAGACTTTAAGCCAAAGTAAGATGGTTGACTTACAACCTCGAAAAGATCTCTAAATATTTTATAAAGTAGATAATCCATCTGATATCAAAATAGAGTAAATATGATCTTATTCAATTCGTTTTTATCAACGTTGCCAGGTTTCACTATTCAACTGCCACCATGAAACAGTTTTTGCTAACCCTTGTTCTAAAGTATTCTGTATCTTCCAACCCGTATATAGTTGTATTTTTTGAGAATCATATAAGCGATAAGAGATTCCTAAAGGGGTATTATTTATATAATTAATTTGTGTAGGTACATGCTGAACTAAGTTAAGTACACTATTGACTACGGATTCTACAGTTATAGCCTTACCTGAGCATATATTAAAGACCTCTGAGCAAAACTGATTATGATCCAATAATTGTATAACTGCACTGGCAAAGTCTGCACTGTAGATCACATCTCTTACTACGTTTTTATCTCCCCAGACTTCAAAAGGGTCTATCTTAGCAAATGCTTTACGAATTAAAGCAGGAATAAAGTTAGCTGTATAGAGATCAAATTTTGCATAGGGACCATATATGTTCGACGCTCTTATACAGATAATAGGTAAAGATGTGGTTGTTGACCAAAATTGCGCTAATTTTTCTACACTACGCGTAACCCATCCTATACCAAAATAGTTTAAAGGAGGATCTTGGTTTAGATCTAAATCGTTTTCAGAAAGTTTATTTAAGCTATCTTGATAAAGTGTTGCTGAACCTATACATATAACTCGCTCTACTCCTTGTTTATGACATGCTTCAAAAAGTTGGGCATTCATAAACAAGTTGTGATTTACTTGCTTCCAAGGCTCTGTTTTTGATAGAAGGCACCCCCCTGTCATTGCTGCAGCCATAATCACAGCTTGGCAATCAGCGACAGCAGATAAGCAGTCTTCAGATAAGCGTAAATCTGCTTTTCTATACTCAATATTGGGGTGTAGAATATAGGGTTCTGAAAAGTGATGAATAGCGCGAATATAAGTATTGGGATAGTTCTCTAATAGATATGTTATAAGAGCGCTTCCTGCCATACCCGTAGCACCCGCAATACATATTGTTTTACCTGTCAAGTACATAACATCCTTAATTAGCAGTGAACAAGGAATTTAGCCCCCGCCTTTACTTTTTCTCTCCAATAATTAAGCAAGTCCTGCATTGTTTGCTCAAAAGAATAAATAGGTTTCCAGCCTGTGTGTTCCTGAAATTTACGCGTATCGGGAATTTGTAAATCTGCATCAATAGGTCTTAAACGGGAAGAATCTATTTCTACGGAAATATTCTTAGCACTAGATAAGCTAATCAAGTAATGAAGCATATCTTCAATAGTGCATGAATAAGCTCCCCCTATATTATAGTAAGCTCCTGGTATAGGGTTTTTAGTAACTAACATATAGTATGCACACACTGCATCACGAACGTCAGCCCATGTACGCATCGATTTCAAGTTCCCCACTTGGATGATAGGCTCTTGCAACCCTTGTTCTATAAGAGCGATCTGTTTAGCAAAGTTTGATTCTGCAAAAACATCGCCCCTGCGAGGCCCTGTATGAGTAAACATTCTGGTAGTCATGATTTTTTGCCCATAAGCTTCTGCATGGTAGCGTCCCACTAAATCTGTTCCTACCTTTGAAATTGCATAAGGAGATGCGGGGTGGAAATTACACTCTTCATTAATAGGAAGTTTATCAGCAGCTACACGCCCAAAGACCTCAGAAGAAGCACAAACATGTATGACAGGATCAATTTCTTTACAATATCTTAGCGCTTCTAATAAACGGTTAGTTCCTAAAATATTAGTATCAAGCGTATCTATCGGTGAAATAAAGCTAGTATGAGGATAGCTTTGAGCTGCTAAATGAAAGACATAGTCTGGGCGTACCTTGTCTACCACATGTTGCAAAGATAGATAATCTTTTAAATCACCATTTAAAAAAAAGAGTCGGTTAAGCGTTTCTCTTTTACCTAAAAGATGCTCAATGTTGTCAGTACGACTTCTCCAACGGCACATTCCATATATTTGCCAATCCGTATCCCGTAATAGGTAGTCAGCAAGATGGGATCCTACCATACCAGTAATACCGGTAATTAGTGCTCTAGGGGTTTTCATTTAGTAATACATTCCCTGAAATAAATTTCATCTAACATTAGAAGCTCTATTATTTAGAGTAGACTGTAGCTTTATAGATTAAATAACCAATGCTGTTTGATAGTTTTATTATCAAACTTCTAGCATCGATTTGGCATTTTTTCTTACAAATTTTCCAGAAACAATATCGTAGTAGTCTTTGTCATCTAGAGCATCTATAGGATCAATTAATCGGAATTCGAATGAACGACGATAAACTTGCCCTTCCTCCGGCAAAAATGTTCGATGTGGGACAAGATCACCAAAGAGTAAAGCATCTCCTAACTCCAATTGGTAATGGCATAGTTGGCTGAAAGGGTAATTTTCGATCCCTGCAGAATATCCATTAAGAGGTTTATGCTCAATAAAGTCTGTTTTCTTCAAAGAAAATTGCAAAGTTGTATGATTTACGGGATTCTCTTCTAAAGGAATAAAACAAGTCATAACCTGCCGATGTCCTCTGTCTTTCAAAGCTTTTTGGAAACCAATATCCTGATGCCAGGGAGCAAATTGTTTTATATCTTGTACAGCCCGTACTTGAATAGGAAAAATTAACCAAGTAAAAGGAGTTAAAAAATTAATAAAAGTAGGGTTCAAATTCTTCCATAGTTCATACCAACACGTTTCTTTTCGCAAAGAATCTGCGCTTTCGCCCCGCTCTAAAGCCAATTTCTCCCTTTCAGTTAATGAGTCTGGTTGGATCAATTGTTCGAGCTTGGTTATATCTTCGCGTAGATCCCTAATTTTCTCCTTAGAAAAAACCTTTTTTACATGTTGTAAAAAGTAATGAGCTGCTAATTTATCCACTATAATCTTCTTCTATTTTAGGTCTTCTATAGCGTCAAGCTAACAAAATAGTTAGGAAAAAGATATATTTTTTGTCTTTAAATTTAAATTTTCTGCAAATCAAAGACTTGTGGTTAGAATGGACATTTTAATTTTAGTTGGAGGAAGAGGATCGCGATTACAGTCAATTATTAACGATCGCCCTAAACCAATGGCCTTATTCCAGAAAAAACCATTTTTAGATCTTCTCATTGACTTTATCTGCAAACAAGGTGGTAACCGGATTATACTATGTGCTGGGCATAAAGGAAGTTTTATTAAGGATTATTACCAAAAGCATACTGAATATGCTCGGGAGATAATCTGCTCCTACGAAGACATCCCTTTGGGTACAGCCGGGGCTATCAAATATGCCGAGCCCTTTATCAAAACAGATCCTTTTTTAGTGATGAATGGGGATTCATTCTGTCCCTTCGATCTTAATCGGTTGACTTCATTTCACTCAGAAAATGCTAGCTTTTTAACAATATTATTAGCTTCCTTAGACATGCGCACCGACTGTGGAAATGTTATTATTAATCAACATGGAATTGTTACACACTTTGCGGAAAAGCAAACCACCCAGTTACCTGAAGAAACAACTTGGATGAATGGAGGAGTCTACGTATTCCAAAAGGAAATTTTGGACTATATCCCTTATAACAAGCCTTATTCAATAGAACTACAATTGGTTCCCTCTTTAATTTTAAAGAAACCATGTTACGGATTTACTACTACGGGCAAAGTGATCGATATAGGAACTCCTGAGCGTTTTACATTAGCACAACAAATGCTATCTGAGGGCTTGCTGCCAAAATAGATCCTCTCTCTGTAAATCACAAGATTGGTAATTGAGTATGACAGCACCCTGATTTTCAAATTTTAGTGGGACCTCAATATATTGGGATAATGTCTGACGAACTTTAGCTTGATATTCTAGAGGAACATAAAAAAGCATGAAGCCTGTACCCCCAGCTCCTAATAATTTACCCCCGATAGCACCATTCTTACGAGCAGCATCGTAGATACGATCTATTGTTTCATTGCTTATCAGAGGGCTTAATTCTTTTTTAAGGAGCCAACTTTCATGTAATAATATACCAAAATCATTTAAAGGGTCTTTAGAATCAAGTAGATTGATCGCCTGATCAACATATCCTCGCATCATTCGCAAAATAGTCTTTTTTCTAGGTATATTTTCTATAATATTAGATGCTATTTCTGAACTCATACGTGATGAACCTGTATAAAATAACATCAAATTGGATTCTAGTTCAAATTGACGGGCAGCAGGGATTGACATAGGAACTACCTGAATCTCTCCAGAAGTATTAAAATAGATTGTATTAAGACCCCCCTGAGCTACTGCAATTTGGTCTTGTGAGCCAACACTTTCTTTCAAAACATTTTGTTCTACTTCAATAGCTTGCAGCCCTAATTCCATTTGGCTGACCATTCTTCCTTTAAAAACTGATAAAGCATTGAGAAGGCCTACTACAAAAGACGCACTAGTGCCCATTCCTGAACGTGCGGGTAAGTCTCCCTGATGATGAATTTCTAACCCAATTTTATCCTCTATTTCCATATATCGTAGTACTGCTTTAACTGCAGGATGCAAAATCTCTTTATATGAACTTGCTGATTCTATATAAGACCATACAATTCGATGCTTATAATTAAAAAAAGGGGGGAACTCACGACACGTAATAGTACAGTATTTATCAATAGTCGTTGAAAGGACAGCTCCACCCTCTCTACAGTACCATTGTGGGTAATCTGTCCCACCACCAAAGAAGGAGATCCGATAAGGTGTTTTTGAGATGATCATCAGATACCTCTCTTTGATATTATGGGTAAAATCTATTTACATTAAATTTCGTCATCTCGCCCTGTTTTATTTAGGAAATATTTTTGCTTATTATTTTTAGCTTAATAAAGCTGCCCTCTTCCAAAAATAAAAGGCATACATACAATACAAAAAGACTCTTCTTTATAATTCTATTGTAAGCGCTTTAAGCAAAATCCTTGCCAAACACCCCTGTTATTTAAGCTTCCTTTACAATCTTCTCTGTAAGAAATTGAGATCTTATAAAATTAGTCTCGAAACGGTTCTGTTCAATCTGGTTAAGTATTGCTACGAATTTGCCGTTGATTATTTTTCGTATTCTTAATAAACGTTCAAAAAAGGCACTAGCTTTTTGCTTGTTTACGGAATCGATGCCTATAAGATTAAGGGGTAAACCCAAAGCTGATATATACACTTGACTTACTCTTTATCTAGTATCATAGGGTCTACTGAAAACTCATACGTTACTACAATGGTTATTCCTATCAGGATTCAAAATAAGTTTCTAAGCTTGAACTAGGCGATAAATTATGAATTTACCTCTCGTTTCTATAGTATGTGTTGTTAAAAACCGTGTTGATTCCATTAAGCGATGTATCAACAGTATACTTCTACAAAATTACGACCATGTACAAATAGTTGTCCAAGACGGGGGATCTACTGATGGAACATTAGAAATTTTAATGCAATATGGTTCACAAATTGACCTAGTTTCTTGCCCAGATAAGAGTCCTAGTGAAGGATGGAATAGAGCATTAAAGCGTGTAAAAGGGGATCTTTTTATTCATTGTTTCTCCGATGAAGAACTACTACCAGGAGCTATTAAATGGGGTGTAGAACAGTTTAGCCATCGTCCTGACTGCGCGGCTATTTATGGAGAAACACTCATTACCAATCTACAGGGTGAAGTTACCCTACTCAATCGTAGGAGCGAATGGAATTTGGAAACTTACCTTTGTGGTAAAGTTTACCCCCCTCTAGCAGCTACTTTCTTTTCTAAAAAGCACTATGATTCATTACATATAGAAGAAATAGCTACAGAGTTTGATATTTTTATTCGCTTAGGGGTACGCTATCCCATCCTTTATATTTCATACCCTGTAGCAAAATATGCTCTTCATGATGGAGCTTTAAGTAGAAATATTAGTGCTATTGAAGATGCCAAGCTCGGTGAGATAGCATCTATCAATGCTGTCATGAATGATCCATACGTTAGTGATAGTATTAAAACTTTAAGAAAGACAGCACTTGCTGCCAGCCATTTTAGCGCCGTTCTTTCAATATTTGAGTGTTATCCTATCCATAAAGAAAAAGCCGTATGGCGTGCGTTACCTTTTTTTAAGCAAGGCTTAGAATACATTACAAAGGAAAATAAGCTAGGGATGTTGTCTAATGTTTGCCTAACTATGGGTAAAACTAGTCAACAGCTAATACGAGACAGAAAACTTCCTTTAGCATTAGTGTGCCTTGATCTTATTAATGAAGTTGGTATCCCGATTGTTGGAATTAATTATATGCGCAGCTTTATCTTTGGACAGATGAAGAATGAGAAGGAAAAGAAAAAAGCACTGCAATTGGAAGAACTAACTTTACAGACGCCGCATGCTTATGTACTGCATGATTCTGCTTAGATTAAAAATATCAGAAAACGGATGATAAAAAACCCCAAGTGTTTATTCTTGGGGTTTTCTTGTTAATACAACAATTTAGCGTGCCACTTCAAAAGGTTCATCCTCAAAATTAAAGTTAAGGTCTCCCTCTTCTTCTCCCTTGAGAATCTCTGTAATACGGTGATGTCTTTCAAATCCAGTACCACCTGGGATGATATGCCCCATAATGATATTTTCTTTGAAGCCTGCAAGTAAATCTTCCTTACCGCTACATGCAGCATCTGTAAGAACACGTGTAGTGTCCTGGAATGATGCCGCTGAAATAAAGGACTCTGTACTTAAGCTAGCCTTACTAATACCCAGTAATACAGGTGAAGCTTGAGCAGGTTTTCCACCTTCAGCAACGACTTTACGGTTTTCTTCATAGAAGTCTTTCTTATTAACATCTTCACCAAACAAGAATGTAGTATCACCTGGGTCAGTAATGCGTACTTTCTGTAGCATTTGACGTACAATGATTTCAATGTGCTTGTCGTTGATATCAACCCCTTGGAGTCGATAAACTTCTTGAACTTGGTTAACTAGGTAACGTTGTAATTCACGCACACCGCAGATCTCAAGAATCTCATGCGATACAACTACACCATCTGTCAACTGCTGTCCTTTAACTACACGGTCATCACGTTGTACGATCAAGTGCTTAGTTAGAGGGATAAGGTGTACCTCTTCCATTCCAGAAACCTCATCACGCACACCAACGATACGTTTGTTTTTCTGGACTCCACGAAAATCTACGATACCATCAATTTTAGCGATTTCAGCAGCATCTTTTGGCTTACGAGCTTCTAACAACTCAGCAACACGGGGTAATCCCCCAGTAATATCTTTCGTCTTAATTGCACTACGTGGTAGACGAGCTAAAAGAGTACCAGCTGAGACATATTGTCCTTCATCAACAGAAATAATCGCACCTGAAGGTAGTGAATAGCTACCTAGCAATTCAGTAAATGCATTATCCGCATAAATCGCAATTTCAGGGTGAAGTTCCCCTCGATGCTGCTTAACAACAAGTTCTGACTGACCAGTTTGCTTATTTAGCTCCTTAGTTGTAGAAATCCCTTCTAATAAGTCTTCGTATTTGACATAACCTTTGCGATCGCAAATGATCGGAATACTATGCTGTTCAACACGTATAATCTTATCACCTGGTTTAATACGATCTCCATCCTCAACTAAAATCTTAGCACCAAGTTCAATACTGAAGGATTGTAAAGGTTCAATCGATTTTGTCATTAAAAGTTGCTTATAATCTTCTAATGGACGTCCTTCGTCGCGAACAATATGAATTAGGCCGTTTTTGTTAAGTGTAACCCATTGCCCTTCTTCATTTTTAACTGTACGTAAGCCTAGATAGATTACAATACCTTCTTGCTCAACGATTGACTCTGGGGCTATCATAGCAGAAGCGATACCCCCTAAGTGGAACGTACGCATAGTTAACTGAGTTCCTGGTTCACCAATTGACTGAGCTGCAATGAATCCTACAGCTTCCCCTTTTCCAATCAAACGACCATTAGCTAAGTTAATACCATAACACTTAGCACAGACTCCACGCTTAGCTTCACAAGTTAGTACAGATCTGATTTTTACCGTTTCAAGGCCAGCATCATCAATTGCTGCTGCCTGCGGAGCTGTGACTACATCACCAGCATTGGCTAGCACTTTTGTACTGTCACCTGGTAGATAAATATCATCGCATACCGTACGACCAAATATACGCTCTTTTAGTGATAAAAGCTCTTCCTGCCCTTGTTTGATTGCTAGAACTTCTATACCGTTTAAAGTTTCACAATCGTACTCTGTGATTAATACATCTTGGGCAACGTCAACTAGACGGCGTGTTAAGTAACCAGAGTCAGCTGTTTTTAACGCCGTATCCGCTAATCCTTTTCTAGCACCGTGAGCTGAGATAAAGTATTCCAATACTGTTAACCCCTCTCGGAAGTTGGACGTAATTGGAGATTCAATAATCTCATTTGAAGGCTTAGACATCAGACCACGTAAAGCCCCTAACTGCATCAACTGTGATTTATTACCACGAGCTCCAGAGTCAATCATGATAAATAGCGGGTTGAGCTTATTGTTCTTAACCTGACTAATCAATTTCAGTAAATTATCAGATAGGACGTTTGTAATTTCAGTCCAAAGACTGATTGTCTTTGCGTAACGCTCACCATCGGTGATGATACCATCTTCGTATTGTTTACGAACTTGATCTACTTTCTGATAAGTTTCATCTAAAATATCATACTTATCTTCCGGAATAAGAACGTCCTGGATACCTATTGAAACAGCAGCCTTAGTCGCCTCAGCAAAGCCTAAATTCTTAAGATTATCTAAAAACTGAACAGTCGCTTCTAACCCGACCTTCTTGTAACATTCCATCACAAGTTCGCTCAATTTTTTCTTTGGTAAATTATAGTTCTGGAATCCTAGTTGCTTAGGTACTATCGTATTGAATATGACACGGCCTGGTGTTGTTTCAATGATTCTACTATCATCAAGGCGTACTTTTATCCTTTCATGAATATGTAAGCCACGACCAGTTCCATCCCATTTTACATCTGTTACTCCTTGTCCGTTAGATGGGGCATAGGAAAAAGCTGCATTCATTGCAATTAATACTTCTTGAGTATTGCTGAATATTTTTACTTTTTTACCTTGAGCTTCCGGATTGTATATAGGATCATACATTAAGTAGTAGAGGCCTAAAGTCATATCTTGAGTAGGTACAGCAGCTGGCTTACCTGAAGATGGCAAGAATATGTTATCAGGGGCCATCATAAGAAGTTTTGCTTCTAATTGAGCTTCTACTGATAGAGGTACGTGCACAGCCATTTGGTCACCATCAAAGTCAGCGTTAAACGCTGTACAAACTAGAGGATGGACACGGATTGCTTTACCTTCAATTAAAACAGGCTCAAAAGCTTGAATACTCAAACGGTGCAATGTTGGAGCACGGTTCAATAAGACAGGGTGTCCTTTAATGATTTCCTCTAAGACGTCCCAAACTTCTGGAGCTTGACGCTGAATCATCTTCTTAGCTGAACGGATGGTATAGACATATCCTAAATCTTTTAAGCGCTTAACGATGAAAGGCTCGAATAATTCCAACGCCATTTGCTTCGGTAATCCACATTGGCTAAACTTAAGTTCCGGTCCAACGACAATAACAGAACGACCCGAATAGTCAACCCTCTTACCAAGTAAGTTTTGACGGAAACGACCTTGCTTACCTTTTAACATTTCAGACAATGATTTCAGAGGCCTATTACCTGCGCCCATAACAGGGTGTCCATGACGACCATTATCAAAAAGAGCATCTACAGCTTCTTGAAGCATTCTCTTTTCGTTGCGAACAATAACTTCTGGTGTTTTAAGCTTTAAGATAGCTTTCAAGCGGTTATTTCTGTTAATTACGCGTCTATATAGATCGTTTAAATCTGATGTTGCAAAACGGCCACCATCAAGAGGCACAAGTGGGCGTAAGTCTGGTGGGATCACAGGGACCGCAGACATAACCATCCACTCAGGCTTATTAGGAGATGATATAAAGCCGTCTACAATCTTCAAACGACGAGCTAGCTTCATACGTGCTTGTATTGATTTGATTTTGCGTAGCTTTTCTTTGAGATCTGCTAATAACATGTGTAAATCTTCTGTTTTCAGAAGATCAAAGATAGCTTCACCACCCATTTTGGCTATAAAAGCATCTTTTCCCCAGCGTTCTTGAGCTTCACGGTACTCTGTATCATTCAATAGCTGTTTTTTCTCTAAAGTCGTTGTACCTGGATCTATAACAATATAATCTTCATAGTATATAATGCGCTCAAGATCACTTGAAGAAATACCTAAGATATTTCCTATGCGAGAGGGCATTGTTTTGAAGAACCAAATATGAACTACAGGAACTGCCAATTCAATATGTGCCATACGCTGACGTCTTACTTTAGATAAAGTAACTTCAACACCGCAACGATCGCAGACAATTCCCTTATGTTTAATCTTTTTATATTTACCGCAAGCACATTCCCAATCTTTAGTAGGGCCAAAAATTTTTTCGCAGAAAAGCCCCCCTTTCTCTGGCTTGAAAGTACGATAATTAATAGTCTCTGGTTTTTTTATTTCGCCATGAGACCAATCTAAGATTGCTGAATCGGAAGCAATCCCTATGGTTAACTTATCGAAATCCTTTTTGTCTTCGTTTTGATCCATTCAAGGTCTCCTAAAAAATTATATCTTGCCCTATCCCTTATTAGGACTTCACCTTTCTACAAAGGTGAGAAACAACGTTGCCTTATTATAGGCCGTAATATTAGATTGATGCTTTTGCATCTGACATTATCTTTGCAAGCTAGCTAGTCTCTTAGCTTAAATATAGCTCGAGACTAGCTGTAGCTGTATGATTAGGCTTCTTCACCAATAACTGATTTCGTACGTACGTCTAATCCTAAACCTTGTAGTTCTTTGATCAATACGTTAAAGGACTCCGGTGTTCCTGAATTCAAGATATTTTCACCTTTTACTATAGATTCATAAATTCTTGTACGTCCAGCCACATCATCAGATTTTACTGTTAGCATTTCCTGCAAGAGGTACGCTGCCCCATAAGCTTCTAACGCCCACACTTCCATCTCCCCAAAACGTTGTCCTCCCATTTGAGCTTTACCTCCAAGTGGTTGTTGAGTTACAAGGGAATAAGGTCCAATAGAGCGAGCGTGAATCTTATCGGCAACTAAGTGCCCTAGTTTCAGCATATAGATATATCCAATAGCTACAGGGTTATCAAAACGCTCTCCTGTACGTCCATCAAACAGAGTAACTTTACCCTCTTCAGGGAAGCCGACACTCTTCATCATATCCCAGATACGATCTTCAGGGAAGCCTTCAAATACAGGGCTCTTAACATAGATTCCTGATAATCTAGCAGCTAATCCTAAGTGAGTCTCTAATAACTGCCCAATGTTCATACGGGAAGGCACCCCTAGAGGATTTAAAATGATCTCTATGGTTTTCCCATTTGCAAGGTGTGGCATATCAGCTTCAGGTACAATTTGAGAAACAACCCCTTTGTTCCCGTGGCGTCCCGCCATCTTATCCCCGACTTGTAACTTACGTTTAGTTGCAACATACACTTTAACTTGTCGAATAACGCCAGGATCTAATTCAATATCCCCTTTGCGCATATATTCAACTTCTGTTTCTTGTTGCACTTGTAAAGTTTGTAGTCCTACTTCATAATCGCGGAATATTTGTCTCATTGCATTGTAGATATCATCTTCAGGCATAAGCAAATCTTCGATAGCTTCAGCTTCTAAAGCTTCGATAATATCTTGTGTAACAACAGTCCCTTCTTCAACAATTACTTCTGCGGTCTTACGGTGGACAATTGTTCCAGGAGCGACTTCGTTTAAGAGCAATGCTCCTAAGCGTTCGTGTCTTTCAATATGAAGCTCTGATAATTTGTTCCTATAATCCTGTTGCAAATCTTTAATACGGGTGGCTTCTTCTACAAGCTCATCATCTGTCTTAGATAAGCGGTCACGTCGGCTGAATACCTTAACGTCCATAACCACACCTTCAGTCCCTGGAGGTACAGTCAGAGAAGCATCTTTAACATCAGCAGCTTTTTCTCCAAAAATAGCTCTTAATAAGCGTTCCTCTGGAGCCAATTCTGTTTCTGATTTAGGTGTAATCTTACCTACTAAAATATCGCTAGGTTCAACTTCAGCCCCTATACGTATGATACCATCCTCACCTAAGTTCGCTAAAGCTTCCTCTGATACATAAGGAATATCTCTTGTGATTTCCTCTTTACCTAGCTTCGTACTACGTGCGGTAACTTCAAACTCTTCAATATGGATAGAAGTAAAAGTATCCTCTCGTAATAGTTTTTCAGAAATAATGATAGCATCTTCGTAGTTGTAGCCGCACCAAGGCATAAATGCAACGAGCACGTTTTTACCTAGAGCTATTTCTCCGCGGTCTGTAGCAGGGCCATCAGCAATAACATCGCCTGCCTTAACTTCGTCACCCACTTCACAGAGAGGGCGTTGGTTAATACAGCTTCCAGAATTTGATCTTAAGAACTTTTTCAAGTAATAAGTTTTGTGCTCTAAACGGTTATCTCTTGGTGAAATAACAATTTTAAAGCCGTCGACATATTCAATAATTCCATCCTCTTGCGCAATTACCACAGCACCAGAATCTTTTGCAGCTCGGGCTTCAATTCCAGTACCAACGACAGGGGCTTCCGCTTTCAATAAAGGTACAGCTTGACGTTGCATGTTTGAACCCATCAATGCGCGGTTAGCGTCATCGTGCTCCAAAAATGGGATGAGACCTGTTACAATCGAAACTAATTGCTTAGGAGAAACGTCCATATGTGTCACGCGTGCAGTTTCTATCTCAATAGAATCTCCTCGGTAACGAGCTAAGCAACGCTCTTCAGCAAACATACGATTTTCATCTAACGTCACCGATGCCTGAGCTATTATACACTCTTCTTCTCTGTCAGCAGTCATGTATTCAATTTCATCTGTGACTATACCATCACGCACAATACGGTAGGGTGTCTCAATGAAACCAAACTCATTAATTTTAGCAAAAGATGAGAGAGAAGTAATCAAACCAATGTTTGGACCTTCTGGTGTTTCAATAGGGCAAACTCTTCCATAGTGGCTAGGGTGAACGTCTCTAACTTCAAAACCAGCACGATCACGATTCAATCCACCGGGCCCTAAGGAAGAAAGACGGCGTTTATGCGTCAATTCAGCAATAGGATTGGTTTGATCCATGAATTGTGACAATTGAGAACGACCAAAAAAATCTTTTAATACCCCAGCAAGTCCCTTAGCAGAGATAATCTTACTTGGCGTTAAAGTATCTGATGTAAAATCAAAAAGGTTCATACGCTCTTTGATAATTTTTTCCATTCGAGCTAAACCAACACGGCACTGATTCTGAATAAGTTCACCTACAGATCTTACGCGACGGTTTCCTAAATGATCAATATCATCAATGTGAACAGATTCATCGCCCACTTGCAATCGTATTAAATATTTAACAGCAGAAACAATATCCTCTTTCTTAAGAGTTAGATTGCTTAGCTCTTCCTCTGTTAACTCGATACCAAGTTTACGTGCTAGCTTATAGCGTCCTACTTTTCCTAAATTATATCGCTTTGGATCAAAGAATAAACGCATCATTGCAGAACGTGCATTTGAAAGAGTTGCAGGTTCACCAGGTCTTAATTTACGATAAAATTCTTTTAACGCTGTTTCATAAGAATCAGTAGTATCTTTTAGCAGCATTTTTATGATCGGGCTATTTTCATCTGCATCTTCAGCGATACGAACTACAGAAATACCAGCATCTAGCATACGCTTTAACATCGCTGTTGTAAGCTTTTCTGAGGCTTTTCCATAAATGATTCCAGTCTGCTCATCAACAATGTCTTCAGCTAAGATTTTTCCGACTAATTTTACGAAGTCTTTTTCCGATTTAATTTTGATCTTGCGTGTGCTAAAGAACTCTTCTAAAATGTCAGCATCTGTTGAATAACCTAACGTACGTATGAAAGAAGTTGCTAGTATCTTACGGCGGCGTTTTTTGCGATCAAAATAGATATAAATTAAGCCGTTTGGATCTAGGACTGCTTCTAACCAACTTCCTCTATAAGGAATAATTTTAAAGGAGTATAAAGTTATCCCTTTACCATGTTTTTCTTGTTCAAATGAGATACCAGGGGAACGGTGTAATTGCGATACGATAACACGCTCAGCTCCGTTAATGATAAAAGTTCCCTTTTCAGTCATGATAGGAATAGATCCCATATAGACTTCTTCTTCCTTGATCCCCGTTTCGTCAGTCAAACGGAATCTTACTTTCAATGTGACACTAAAAGTAATTCCTCGACGCATACATTCGTCTGCAGTATATTTGGGCACACCAAGATTGTAAGATAAAAACTCAATAATTGTTTTTTCATCGTACGACTTGATAGGGAAAACCTCGTGAAAAACCTCTTGCAAACCAATTATTTCTCGTTCATGAGGTAACTTATCCACTTGGAGGAATTGATTATAAGATTTAATCTGAACTTCGATGAGGTTTGGAAGATCAATAATCTCTTCCTTCTCGATGAAACTCACCCGATGCGGCGGTTTTTTTAACATGAGAAGATGCTCCCTAAATAATTTTTAAATGAAACTAAAGTGTCTACGATAGCTTTAATGGCAGTTTTAAAGTGCTGTAGGGTATTATTTAATATTTCCCTTTTACTTGCTTAATCCATAAGTTACTGGTTAACCAAGACCTTACACAAACTGCAATAACAAGCATCGCTTTTTCACAACTAGGTAATAAATAAATTTTTGTCTATTGATGAGAAGATGTTATAGGAATTCTGTAATAAAGACAATATACAGTCAACAAAATATCACTTTTTTAATAAATAGTGTCCGGTACAGCTTGAAAACTAATGCTTTCAGAAGTTAAAGGTAAAAAATTTGGTTTCATGATATTTACCTCTTTTGGGCATTTAGATGCAAAAAAAAGAACAAGGGATATGAAATAACTTCTCCCCTTGTTCTTTATTTACTTAAGAAGGATGCTAGGATTAAAGTCCTTTAAGAGTAACTTTAGCGCCTGCGTCTTGTAACTGCTTAGAAAGCTTGTTAGCTTCATCTTTAGGAGCAGATTCTTTAACAACTTTTGCAGTTCCTTTTGCAGCTTCTTCAACTAAGTCCTTAGCTTCTTTTAAGCCAAGTCCTGTGATCTCACGAATTGCTTTGATTACACCGATTTTCTTGTCATCTGCGCAACCGCTTAAGATAACTTGGAAATCTGTAGACTCTTCTATAGCTGGAGCTGCAGCACCAGCAGCAGGAGCAGCAGCCATAGCAACGGCAGCAGCAGCCTTAACGCCCCATTTTTCTTCAAGAGCTGTTTTCAATTCGGACATTTCTAATACAGTTAATTTACTGAGTTCCTCAACTAGAGCTTCTTTATTCACGATATTGCCTCTATGAAATTATCTAATCTTTCTTTAAATAGCTTATAATCAAACAACTTTACTATTGTTGTTCCGATTCTTTTTGACATTTGTTTTCCAAGCAGTGTAACACGCTGGTAAGTAAAGCATCCATAACACCCAAAGTTTGAGCCATTGGAGCTTCGAGCAAGCCAAGGAATTGTGCACGCATCTCGTTTATTCCTGGTAGCTTGGACAATTTCTCTACATCACTTGCATTGTAAAGCTTACCATCAAAATGGCCTGCTAACACTTGAACTGCATCGGCGTTTTCTTTAGAAAAATCGAAAACAGCTTTAGTCATCTCAACTGGATCTTTTGTTGTATAAAGAACACCAATATGACCATCTAATGCTTCTTTCGAAAGTGTTACACCGATGCTTTCAGCAGCTTTCAAAAATACACGCTTACGAACTACCTGGAATCTTCCCCCGCTTTTAACTACAGCGCGGCGAAAATCAGACATCGTTTGAGCTTGTAATTGTTGATATCGAGCTACGATGAAGGCATGTGATGAATCCAACGATCCCTGGATTTCATCTAATAACAGTTGTTTTTCTTGTCTCATTGAGTGCGATCCCCTAAGCGATTACAAGTTCTTTTGGATCTATCTTCACCCCAGGGCCCATCGTACTTGAGATCACCAAGGATTTAAGGTAAGATCCTTTTGCCGTTGAGGGTTTAGCGCGCAATAATGCTGAAATCAAGGCTTTAATGTTATCAATTAAGTGCTCTGTAGGGAAACTTAATTTACCCACAGGATTATTAACTAATCCATTTCGATCGAGTTTAAACTCTACCTTTCCGCCTCGTTTCATATCGTGTACAGTCTTAGCGATATCTGTTGTAACTGTACCTGCTTTAGGCGTCGGCATTAACCCCCTAGGGCCTAAAATCTTACCTAATTTAGCTAATTTGCCCATCATACTCGGTGTAGCTATAATGACTGTAAAGTCAAGCCAACCTGAGCTGATCTTTTGGAAGTATTCTTCATTACCTGCATAATCTGCACCTGCATCGAGAGCCTCTTTAACCTTGTCACCTTCTGCTAGTACAAGAATAACGACATTTTTACCTGTTCCATTCGGTAATGAAACAGTGCCTCGAAATTGCTGATCTGATTTACGCGGGTCAACTCCCATCTTAAATGACACCTCAACTGACTGGTCAAATTTGACCGGAGGGCATTTTTTTAATATTTCGACGGCCTCTGTCAATGGATATGTACGAGACAGATCCATTGATTTTGCCATCTCCCGAAATCGTTTACTTTGACGACCCATAACGATTTATCTCTTATGCGGCTGGTGCTGTATGAATAATATCAACCCCCATGGAGCGGGCTGTTCCCATAACTAAACGCATTGCAGCTTCTATGCTTCCTGCATTTAAATCTGGGGCTTTTTCTTGTGCAATCTTACGAACTTGGTCTAGATTAAGCTGTCCAACCTTATTACGGTTAGGCACGCCAGATCCTTTGTCCTTACCCAAGGCCTTAAGAATAAGTTGAGAAACCGGAGGTTTCTTTGTAATGAACGTGAATGATTTATCGGCGTATACAGTAATCAATACTGGTAAAATATCGCCAGCCATCTGCTGCGTTTTCGCATTAAATTCCTTACAGAAAGCCATAATGTTAACGCCGGCAGAACCTAACGCTGGACCGATAGGAGGTGCTGGGTTTGCTTTCCCTGCAGGAATCTGCAACTTAATGACTTTTACAACTTTTTTCCCTGCTTTTGCCATGATATTCCTTATACTTTTCTGGGAACTTCTACTTATTTTAAAATTAATCTTTTTTAAAAAACAGCTTACTCAGACCCTGCAGCGTCACCAGTATAGTGCTCCACTTGCCAGAATTCAAGATCATCTACTCTCGTATCTCTTCCAAAAATAGATACAGTTACGCTCAGTCTTCCCTTATCATGGAATACATCTGTTACTGTTCCTACAAAGTTCATAAATACACCGTCATTGATCTTGACTTTATCACCAACTTGAAATTGATGTTTTTGAGTTACTTTCTGCTTTTTACTTTCAAGGTCATGAAGTGTTTCTTTAACTTCATCATCTGTTAAAGGTGTAGGTTTATCTCCACCTAAAAAATCTATGACCCCTACTGTGTTTTTTACATAAGTCCAACTTTCATCATTTAGAACCATTTTGAGCAAAATATAACCTGGCCATAGGCGCCTTTCAGTAATCTTTTGCTCTCCCCGCTTCACCTCATACACATTCTCTGTTGGAATTAAGATTTCTGTAATGAAGTCTGTCATCCCTTTTGTGTCGCGGTATTCTTCTAAATTCTTTTTTACTTTTTTCTCGTGGGTAGACAATACCTGCACGACATACCATTTATGGTTCATCAGCGATCCTATCCCATTACAGCATTGATTAGGGAGTGAATAACATATAATACAGCTCCAACGATAAGATCATTTAAATAAATGACCATCCCTAATGCAAAAGCTGCTATTACAATAACCTTTGTATAAACTTGTAATTCAGCAGCTGTTGTCCAATGAATTTTTTTTATTTCTTCTTTGGTTTCACCAAAAAATCGTAAAAGCTTCTTTGATTTGAATTGGACCACATAATTTGAAGCTTTAGAGGATTCAACAGACATGAGTGTTGCTCGATTGCAGTATATACTAAGATAAATTGATTATATTAAAAAACGAGTGCGGAGGGACTCGAACCCCCGACCAACGGCTTTGGAGACCGCGACTCTACCAACTGAGCTACACACCCGGATTGCAAAACATCTATCATAAATAGACATTTTGCAAACATTATAGAATAGATTGAATTTTTAATCCAGAATTTCTGTAACAGTACCAGCACCAATTGTACGTCCACCTTCACGAATAGCGAAGCGCATACCTTTTTCCATAGCAACAGGCTTAAGCAATTCTACAATAATTTCAACTGTATCACCAGGCATAACCATCTCTGTACCTTCTGGAAGGTTCAATGTACCTGTTACGTCTGTAGTACGGAAGTAGAATTGAGGACGGTATCCAGAAAAGAATGGCTTCTTACGTCCACCTTCTTTTTCTGTAAGAACGTACACATTACCTTTAAACTTCTTGTGTGGCGTACATGTTCCTGGTTGCACTAGCACCATTCCACGCTCAACGTCATCTTTACCAATACCACGTAAGAGAGCTCCAACGTTTTCTCCAGCTTCAGCGCGATCTAATGTCTTGTTAAACATTTCGAGACCGATTGCAACTGTTTCACGTGTATCACGTAATCCAACGAGTTGAACCTTATCGTTAAGCTTGAGTATTCCACGCTCAACACGGCCAGTAACAACAGTACCACGACCAGAAATAGAGAACACGTCTTCGATAGGCATTAACAATGGCTTATCGATTTCACGAGCTGGAGTTGGGATATGCTCATCAACAGCTTTCATTAAATTTCTAACGCTTTCTACGTACTTAGCATCTCCTTCGAGAGCTTTTAGTCCAGAACCACGGACGATAGGAACATTCTTATACCCTTGTGACTCTAAAAGTTCTGTTAATTCCATTTCAACGAGATCAATCAATTCTGCATCAGCATCATCAATCATGTCGACTTTGTTGAGGAATATAACGATCGCAGGAACCCCAACTTGACGAGCAAGTAGAACGTGCTCACGAGTTTGAGGCATAGCACCGTCTGTTGCAGCAACCACAAGAATAGCACCGTCCATTTGAGCAGCACCAGTAATCATGTTTTTAACATAGTCAGCGTGTCCTGGGCAGTCTACGTGTGCATAGTGACGCTTATCAGTTTCATATTCTACGTGTGTCGCGTTGATAGTAATACCACGAGCTTTTTCTTCTGGGGTATTATCAATTTGATCGTAAGAACGAGCTTCAGCCATTCCTGCTTCAGCAAGAACTTTAGTGATCGCAGCTGTTAAAGTTGTTTTACCGTGGTCAACGTGACCGATTGTTCCAATATTAACGTGTGGTTTCTTTCTTTCGAACGTACCTTTAGCCATGTTAAATTATTCCTCCGTTAGAGTCCGTGGCATAAAATGTATTTGTTAATTTTTCTTTAAAATATGCCCAAGATAGGAATTGAACCTACGACCACTTGCTTACCATGCAAGTGCTCTACCACTGAGCTACCTGGGCACATAATCGACAGATGAAAATAATGGTATCAATTTATACATTTAAACTTAAAAAATCAATCCTATTTTTAGAGGAAGGATTGATTTATTTCTGTCGATAGACGATTCGCCCTTTAGTTAGGTCGTAAGGTGACATTTCCACAGTCACTAAATCACCAATAGACACACGAATATTTCGCATCTTCATCTTTCCGCAAAGATGGCAATGGACCTTCATGCCATTTTCTAACACTACAGAAAAAGTCATATTGGGTAATAGCTCTTCCACAGAGCCTTGTATTTTTATAGTATCTTCTTTAGCCATAGCCTTAATCTCTATTAATGAATCTTCTACAATAACGTTAAAAAAATAAAAGTCAACTAAAATATTACCTTTAGAAGTGCAGCATAAAATTCTACTAGCCAATAAAATTAAACATGAAATAATACCTAGAGAAATAAAAACTTTTCCAGATTACTTTAATAGTAGCGACTCTGCGCAAAAGTCCCTCTCAAGACTTTACCCCCCAATTTAGCCAAGACTCTAAAAGCTACATTTTTTACTAAAATTCTTTGTTTTTAAAACAAATTAGCTTCTATTCCTTTTTTTGAGTATGACAATAACGATTATAGCACAGGTATAGGCCGACGACAATACAGGGTATGCTTAGCCACTGCCCTGTCTGCAATATAGAATTAGCATCAAGATATTCATCCTGAGGCAATTTAAAAAACTCGACAAAGAAGCGAAATAGAAATATGGAGATTAAAGACAATCCAGTAATCATTCCTGTCTGCGGCTTCCACTTAAAATAGCGATAAGCAGCATAAAGAGAGCTAAAAATCGTAAAATAACCAATAGCCTCATATAATTGAACTGGATGACAAGGTACGGAAGGAGTTTGATCCATAGGATGCCCAAAAACGACAGCCCAAGGAAGCTCTGTTGGAGTCCCCAATATTTCTTGATTAAAGAAGTTCCCAATACGAATACAACCTGCTGTAAAACAACAAGCTATAGCTACCCCATCTAAAAGGTTCCATAATGGAACGAACCCAAATTGCTTTGCAGAGCGAAGCCGGAATAACGCGATTGCCAATGCAATTCCTAGCAACCCACCATGACTTGCTAGCCCCCCCTCCCAAGTTTTAAATATATCGATTGGGTAACTACTAAAATGGTCCCATTGATAAAAAAAGACATGCCCCAAACGAGCACCTATTAATGTTCCTAGTGCTAAATACCATAACAATCGGTCCATATAAAAAGAGAGTTGATCATTTAAAGGATAGATCGTATCAGCAAATACTTGATCAAACTCCTGTCGCTTATCAACTGCAGCATCACTGGTAAGTGCAGCATCAAATAAGGATAAGTTTGTAGATTCTATAAGAGCATTTTTCAACCTAGGATTTATTTCCCTAGGAGATTCAATTCTTTTAAAAGCATCAAACTCGTCTCGCTTTAAAAAATTTAAAAAGGTTAGTTTTTCCCCTTTTTGATATAAATTTTTCAATTGAGTCATCCACCCTGCCCAATCCTTTATTTGTGAATCAGTAAGCGGAGCAAATAGAGGCTTAATATAATGCTTTACAATGAAATAGCCGCCAAAAAAGCCTAGCCCAAAAAATAGGCTGTACCAACGAAGGGGCCAACCTGGAAAAACTTCAAATATTTCTGGTTTAGGATCCCAGTAAATCCAACCTAAAAAATCCATTTATAAAAACAATCCTATGTTTATAAAATATGCTCTTTGGCTTGATTGGAAGTATAAGCTCTTGCAATTCCTTCAGCAACCTCATCCAAATCGTCAGTCACATGAATAAGATCTAGCTCAATCAAACTTAGATAATTATGAGCTACCATTGTATTTTTAATCCAGTCAAGTAATCCCTGCCAATAAGATTTTCCTACTAGATAAATAGGAAAGGATTTGATTTTCTGCGTTTGAATCAGGGTCAACGCCTCGAACAGCTCATCTAGAGTACCATAACCGCCAGGCAAAGCAACAAAAGCTTTGGCATAACGCACAAACATGACCTTTCTCACAAAAAAATAACGAAAATGTAAGTGAAAAGGGGTATCTACAAAAGAATTAGCTCCAGTTTCAAAAGGCAGCTCAATCGTCAATCCACAAGAAGGGCGACCAACTTGACGAGCCCCTTTATTAGCGGCTTCCATAATTCCAGGCCCCCCGCCTGTAATCACAGAAAAACCCTTATTTGCAATCTTCTGAGCTAAATTTACAGCTAACTCATATTCTGGAGTATGAGGCTTAACACGGGCCGATCCAAAAATAGACACTGCAGGCCCAAGTTGGGGCATAATTTCAAAGCCATCAACAAACTCTGCTAAAATTCTAAAAACACGCCAAGAGTCTTTGAGTAGAAATGCACTTAGAAGGGATTCACCCATTTCACTTTTAAGATTTTGCATATGAAGTCCTGCCTATCATAAGGGATATCAATAAAATCCAGATTTTCCCTTACATAGCGGATTCTACTTTAAAAAGAAACTTTATCTATTGCATCGTATTCTTTACATATTGTCTTCCAGATATTTTCCGCTCTTCCTTGCCTTTGCTCAGCCTTATCCAATCCTTGACCTAAGGATTGCATATTTAATTCGGGACAAATGCTAAGTTGCACTCCAGCATAATTAACAGAACGGGACTCTCCAACATCCTTCTCTACTTGCAAAGGAGGAGGCAAGATATCGTACGTTTTTAGTACAAGAGGATAAAAATGGGTTTTGGACTTAGCTTTTGTGGATATTAAATACAACATCTCTAAGCTACTAGGATCAAAGAGAGCTACTTCTACCTTTCCTGTATCTGGATTCAGACGATCTCTTCCACCACTGGGTGCTACATAAATACATTTTCCACCCTCCGCAAGTAGAGATCCCATAATTCCTAAAGAACGCTGGTTATGAGCTAATTTTTCAGCTCGTAATTCCGGAGGATTATCAATATGCTTTTTAGAATAAATACAAATAAGGTTACGTCCCATACTAAAAGGTACAGCAAGAGGATCAGTCGTTACCCGATTACCTGCAATAAAAATCATTTCCGTAGCTAGCAGTGGATGAGACTTTTCCAACAAGAGGCTGATAAGCTGAGGGTCTACTTCTGTTTGGTGATTAGCAAATAAAACAACATTTTCTTTACATTGCAGCTGATTTTCTACCTGATCAAAGAGATTTTTATGATGAACAGTAGATTTAGTAAAATTCACTAAAGGCCGGACAAAATTTAAGCCAAACTGATAGTAGTTGAATTCTTCTAAAATTTGCTGGTGGTAAGGTTCAAAAGTATAAGGTTGCTTTAGCTGCTGCAATACTAGGTCCAAAAATGTTAATAAAATTTCAACCGAAGAATCCTTGTATTTATTTGCTTTAAGCAAAGCTTCTACATAACTATTGTAAAAGTTTTCTAATATATCTTTAGTCTTTTGATGGACAACCCCTTCTTGATATGCTACAGCCAATTTTCGATAAAATCGGAGATCCTGAGATGTCATACTTCTATTTTTTTCCCATTTGAGGTTGATATGATATGATACTCATTAAGATGTAGGTTGTCGTCAGTTGCAAATTCGATATGTGCATTCCATCGCTGCATAAGATCTTTAAAATACTCCTTATCAATGACAGCAAGATGTCGATCGAGTTCTGGATGAACAACCAAGCGTAAACCATACTGCTGGTGTAAGTTAATTGCCTTTTTAAGTGCTCTTTCTATCTCAATTGAAGTAGTTTCATGCGCTTTAATTTGTCCACAACCACCACAATATAAGCAATCTGTATACATAGTCTGCATTAAAGATTTTCGATTGCGCTGACGAGTCATCTCTACTAATCCAAATTCACTCATACCTAGAATAGTACACTTAGCAGAGTCTTCTTTCATACAGTCTTTTAATTTTTCTAAGACTCTTTTCTGATTCTTTTTGCTGCGCATATCTATGAAGTCACATACAATTAATCCTCCGATATTACGGATACGTAATTGTCTTGCAATTTCTTCAACAGCCTCTAAGTTTATTTTTACTAAACTTTCCTCTACAACAACCTTTTCCTTACTATCAGAACTACCTCTTCCAGAGTTCACGTCAATTGTACACATTGCTTCTGTTGGATCAAAATAGAGATACCCACCACTAGGCAACCAAATTTTACGTCGTAAGGCCTTATCAATCTCTCTTTCTACTTGAAATCTTTCAAACATAGGAACCTTATCACGATAATACTCTATCTGTAAGGTATGTTCCTGCTCATATTTAGCATATATAGATTTGCAAGTTTGATACACTGCGTAATCATCAACAAGCAGCCGGGTATATTTTTTATTAACACAAGTTAAAGCGGCTCGGCGCACTAAATCAGATTCTTGATAAAGACATTCTACACCATCAGCTTTATGGAAACGATCCATAACTGAGTGCCAAGTGTTTAATAAGTCATTTGCTTCATCAACTAACATTTCTAAAGTTGCATGTTGACTAGCTGTACGACAAATAATTCCCATTTGTTGCGGCATTTCTAATCCACGGATCATTTTACGCAGCCTTAGTCTTACAGCTCTATCCTCAATCTTGCGAGACACCCCTCTGTGCGGTGTATTTGGAAGAAGCACCAAATAACGTCCAGCAATTGAGATGTTAGAAGTTAAGCGAGCTCCTTTGGAACCAATAGGATCCTTAACTACTTGTACTAAGACAGCCTGGCCTATTTTCATCACTTGATCAATATCTACGATCTGTTTGTCTGTATCAACTCTCTTAATATCGTAATCAAGGTCAAAGTCCATGTCGAACATTTCTTCAAATTTCTTAGTATTCTCAATAATATCAGATATATGGATGAATCCATTCTCTTCTTCATTGATATCTATAAAAGCAGACTTAATATCTCTTAATGAGTTAATAACCCGTCCTTTATAAATGTTACCTGTTAGCTGTCGTTCGCGCTTAAGCTCAACTATTAGATCTTGTAATTGCCCATTTTTCAAGTGAGCATACCGAATCTGTTTAGATTCTATATTGAGAAGGATTTCTTGAACAATTTCGGCCATTTTTGTCACCGGTTACCATTTCTATTATATTTGTAGACAAAAGGCTTTCTCTAGGATATGGTTTATATAGTTGTTAAAAAACTCTGAAAAGACCTATTCACTTTCAAGATTCATTCGATAAAGAATATTGCATGCTTAGTATGATTTTTATCCTGTACAGCCACCATAACTAAGCTCTTAAAGTCTAATATTGTGTATAGATGAAACCCACCTATATCATCAATACCCTTTAAGCTCTCAAAGCTTAAGATCTAGGAAATTTTCATTATTAAATAGGATTTCAATCCCATACCTTTTAAGCTAACCTTTTTACAAAGGTCCCCAACACATTATAATGACGTAACTATTTCTAAAATGCAGTGTAATTTTTTACTTTTTTTAGAAATAGGTGTTGGTTAATTCTAAATAAGACCTTTTTGAAAAATCCATCATAGGATAAATAAGGCGATCTTTTCCACAAAAAACTTTAGGTGTATAATTCCATTTTCGACTCATAGAAAATAGTATAAGCTCCTTTACAGCATAACCAACCTAATGATCAAATTATGGTAACCCGTCGACAAAAATCTTAAGAAAGAGTATAACCACAAGCATTCATCAATTTGTTTAAATAGATCCCCTATACCACTTCTAAGGAGATAAAATTCATGCTGACATACCAAGAAATTCAACAACTTTTAGGAGATAAAAGCGAATCTTTGCTAGGCCATACATGCAAAGCTGTACCTAAAAATTTACTTCATCTTCCGTCTGGCGATTGGGTGGATCGTATTTTTACTCATACAGATCGCAATATTCGTGTAATGCGTAATTTACAATCTTTATATGGCCATGGCCGTTTAAGTGGTACAGGCTACCTATCTATCCTTCCTGTTGACCAAGGAATTGAGCACTCAGCTGGAGCTTCTTTTGCTGCTAATCCCATTTACTTTGATGGCGAAAATATTGTTAAGCTCGCAATAGAAGGGGGATGTAATGCTGTTGCTTCTACACTTGGAGCATTAGGAAATGTAGCTCGTAAGTACGCTCATAAGATCCCTTTTATCTTAAAAATCAATCACAATGAACTTTTATCCTACCCTAATGCTTTTGACCAAATTCTATTTGCATCTGTAAAGCAAGCATACGAAATGGGATGTGCTGCAATTGGAGCTACTATTTATTTTGGGTCACCAGAAAGTGGGAGACAAATTGTAGAAATTAGCCGTGCATTTGAAATGGCTCACGAGCTAGGGATGGCAACTATCTTATGGTGCTACCTCCGCAATGACGCATTTAAAGTAGGTGATAAAGATTATCATACAGCTGCTGATTTAACAGGACAAGCCAATCATTTGGGAGTAACATTAAAAGCTGATATTATCAAGCAAAAGCTACCCACTCTTAATGGCGGATACCCAGCTCTTAAATTCGGAAAGTATAGTAACTCAATGTATGGCAGTTTGACAGAAAATAAGAGTGGATTAGCTACTGATCATCCTATAGACCTCACTAGATACCAATTAGTAAACCAGTTTATGGGACGAATTGGGTTGATAAATTCTGGTGGACCTTCTGGGCAAAACGATTTAGCAGATGCAGTAGAAACAGCTGTTATTAATAAACGTGCTGGCGGAATGGGATTAATTTCTGGAAGAAAAGCCTTCCAAAAACCAATTCATGAAGGCGTTAAGATCTTAAATGCAATCCAAGACGTTTATCTTTGTAAAGAAGTAACTATCGCTTAATAATTAAAGCCTTTCTTACAAATTAGTAGGAAAGGCTTCAAAAACCACTTAAAATTGCCTCTAATTTTAAACTAAAAGTATAGAACCTCACCCTTTCCCTCCAGACTTTTACCTCATTTGCTACTCTGGTCTATTTGTTAAACAGAGATTAACTTTGCAGTAGTACAGACTCATCCCCTCTTATTGATTGCCTCCTTTGTTAAGGTAAAAATATATAACATTTAGAACAATGACCAACAGAATAATTCTATTTTAATAATTTCAGATAATTTTAAATTATATTTATAAAAAATTAGTGCACAAAGAGAGCTTAGCATATACATTAGAGACATGTTGTATATAGAATTATTTAAGTAATAACTCATGATATTTCGTAAGCAAAGATTGCCTGTAAAAATTTCCTTCTTTCAGAGTTGAATCTATCAGAAAATAGTGGCATTTTTTATTGATATGGTTAAAGCTAGGCCTTGTATAAGTATTAAAGGAATAAATGGAGCATACACATGGATATTTTATCAACTCCCTACATACCTGAAATTGAAGTCGATCCAGTTTTGCTTATGAAACTTCACAAGCCGGTTCCTCGCTATACCAGTTATCCTACAGCTCCTGAATGGTCTTCTGTATCACAAGATACTTATTCAACACACTTGAAGATGCTTGACACTTCCAATAAAAAAATTTCTATTTATTTTCATATTCCATTCTGCACAACTATGTGCCTTTATTGTGGATGCTCTGTCATATTAAATAGGAAACCTGAAAGACAAGAGCAGTATATCGCATACTTAATTACAGAGATTGAACTTATTGCCAACCAATTTGAACACAAGCATACGATTACACAACTCCATTTTGGAGGAGGAACCCCTACACTGCTTACAGAAAAACAATTTGATTTAATCTTCTCTACCCTAAGTAAGTACTTTGAAATCGATTTTGACGGTGAAATATCTATTGAAATAGACCCCAGAACAGTTATTGGTGATAATGGAGAAAAACTAAAATACCTGCGACAGAAAGGATTTAATCGCATTAGCTTTGGAGTTCAAGATACCAATCCAGAAGTACAGGAAGCTGTTAAAAGAAGGCAAACTTATGAAATGACAGCCCAAACTTATGCATGGGCAAGAGAGCTAAAATTTAAAGGAATCAATATTGATCTTATTTATGGTCTACCATACCAAACACCTCAAAGCTTTGATGACACAATTAAAAAAATCATTTCCTTAAAACCTGACCGAGTAGCTTTATTTTCTTATGCAAAAGTTCCCTGGCTAAAGCCCCATCAAAATGCTATCAAAGAAGATACACTTCCTTCTATAGAGCAAAAATTTGAAATTTACATCAATGCTCGCAAACAATTTCTTAAAGATGGATATATAGCTATAGGCATGGACCACTTCGGCTTAGAGCAAGATGAATTAACTCAAGCTTATTTAAACCATAAACTTCATCGTAACTTTCATGGCTATACTTTGCGTTTAGCTGATAATATGATTAGCTTTGGAATTACAGCGATTGGAGAGGTGGAAAATGGTTATTTTCAGAATGTTAAAACTTTAGAGGAGTACTATTCTGCTCTAGATCAAAAGCAATTTCCTATTTCTAAAGGCAAAGAGCTGACAAACGATGATAAAATTCGCAGATGGGTTATTCAATCTTTAATGTGCCACTTCGAACTAGATAAAATTTTATTTGAAAAGCTACATGGTGCCAAATTCGAAGAATACTTTAGTCAAGAGTTTGTCGATATCCAAGAACTTGTTAATGATGGATTAATTATTAACACTGTAGAGAAATTGCAACCTACTTTTTACGGTAGATTATTTATACGCAATATTGCAGCTACCTTCGATCATTACCTACGCAATAAGCAACAACAACGTAAATTTTCGCAGTCAATTTGAATAGGGCTGCGTTTTTTTGTAAAAAATAACTTTGCGCTATTTGTCATGGCACAAACAAAACAGGATTGTTATTTTTGCTTTAGAAATTTATGAAATTTATGCTTATAAAATGAAAACTGAAAAGTATTTTATTTAACGAATAAATCAAACCAAAGTGAATTGGGTAAGGTTTGTCTCAACCAGAAAAGCTGTGCTTTTCTTGTCCTTAAAAGGAGGTGA
>JARBTQ010000039.1 GCA_029240075.1 Chlamydiales bacterium | reverse complement strand
AAATTATTGAGAAATAAAACCTTACATCATCTCCTGTATAATATATTTAATATATAAACCTTTCACTCTATCGAATCTAATACCCCTGAACGGTTACCTAATATAAGCCTAGCTCTCTATTTCAATTTCCAAACTAACGAGGCATAAATAGTAATGCTGTCTGATTCTACTCTTTCCATTTTAAAGCAGTCTGTACCTCTTTGGCTAAAAGAATTAGACATCCCAGGAGCTTCTCTAGTATTAATAGATCAAACTTCTATCGTATGGGCCCAAGGGTTCGGTGTAAAAAGGTCTGCCTCCCTAGAGTCAATAGACTCAAATACTATATTTGAAGCAGGTTCTTTAAGTAAGCCGCTTTTTGCTTATTGTGCCCTTCAGCTCATTAAACAGCGAAGTATACATTTGGATGAGCCTTTAATCACTTATTATCCTAAAAGATACACAGCATGGAATTTTCAACCTAATGAAGACAAGTTACCCTTTGTTACTATGAGGCATATCTTAGCTCATTCAGCTGGATTTAGTAATTGGGATTGTTGGGAAGAGCCATATATCGGTCGATTAAAATTTTTCCCCGGCAAAAAATTTGCATATTCAGGAGAAGGATATATCTTTTTACAGCGTGTACTAGAATATAATTTTGCGCAAACATTCTGGGCTTGTCTAGAAGAAGTTTTTACAGACTGTTTGGGGCTAGCTAATTCAAATTATACTTGGAAGGAGGAATATAATAAATATATTGCTACAGGCTGTGGAAACCGTAATGAAGGGTTAGATGAGTATTTTTTAGAACCTTATTCAGCTTTCAGTTTGTATAGCTCTCCCTGTGACTTTGCAAAATTTATAATAGAAATGATGCAAATTACGGATATGGATTCCTTAGATTCTCAAAACAGTTTATTAGCTGAAATGCTTGTTCCACAAGTGAAGGTTAATTGCTTTTGTTCATGGGGACTAGGATGGGGTATAGAACATACAATCAAAGGCGATTACTTTTGGCATTGGGGTGATATGGGCAATAGCCAATGCTTTGCCTTAGCTTCGAGCGCTCAGAGACATGGTATTGTCATAATGACTAACAGTGAAAATGGCTTATCACTCTGCGAGCGCATTATCCAATATATTTTTGAAATTGAGCATCCTTGCTCTAAGAAAGCATTTTTGACTAAGCTTGGAAACCATGAATTTTAATCATTGAGTCTGAACTAGCATTTGTTCTGCAACAGTATAATCTAACCATACACGTGTTTGATTTAAGGTATCTAATTGCAGCTTAATAACTTCAACCATAGGTTCAGGATCTTGGTCAAAGCTTTCGGATAAATATTGAAAGCCTATAAATTTAATCTCTTTTTCTAAGCATACTTGCTCCATACTCTTTAGATAATTCAGCCCATCATCGATAAAAATAATAGTTTTGGGTTGCCAAGGGATTTGCTCGAGGAAGTGAAGTAAGGCCAGGCCTTTAGATTGCTTGCCAGATAGGATCACGCCTTGGCCTGCAGCCGAGTCATCTCCCCATGTGATTAAAGGTAGATCATGGAATGAGAAATTTAGACCTAGATTTTTTAGATCTTGAATACGCCACTCTAATGGATTAGATAGCCCCCCTACTGGTTGATTGCTAATGGCAGTTAGAGCTATAACAGGGATCTTGCGCTGATGTAGCTCGTCTATTATTACTTTGGCAGAAGGCTCAATAAGAAAGTTAGGGATATTTAGCAAAAGTAAGCTAAATAAATGCTCCAAGCGTTCGGAACCATGCTTTTCCTTAAAGTAAGCATAGGCCGTCTTACGCGCCTGATGGGCTTTAGGCCTACCAAAAAGATCACGAGCAGCAATCAGAGTGTAGTCGACATCAAAAATGACTAATGTATCTACGTCAGCTTCCTTCAAGTAAGGTTCGATTTGAGAGAGTTGCTTGACTGGAGTAATCGAGCCTTGGAGGGAATTCTCCACTTGTAATGTAAAGAATAGAATAAATAAAGTAAGATATCTCTTCATACCTATGCCTATTATAGATTTTTTAATTTTATTTGGAAAAACAGCTACTAGTTTTCTGAAGTATATTCGTCTAGAAATTGAATGTATGTTTCTCATTGAAGGTGACCCATGAATTAGCATTAGAGATAACATAGTACATTTCACAGGAACAACTTGCCCTATTGCCTAACCTATGCCCTACTTACTAAAGAGTATCTGGCTTTGAACTTCTTTTTAGAAACACTGTACAAGCGTATATAGTTGCTGGCTACTAGAATAGATTTTCACCCAAAACTAATTTCTATGTAAAGAATAGAGTTTCGGTTTCATAGTGATTCTTTTCTTTGTGGTATGTAATCAGCTCTCGCATTTCTTCCTGCTTTTGCTGCCGTGCCACAGAATTGACATCACAAGATCCTATATTCAATTGGCTGAATTGGTCAATCTGGCAAAATTCCAGAAGCTTAAGCGCTGCGTGTAGGCGGTCTTTTGTGCTTAGGTTTACGTCATCTAGCACGTGATCAATGACAGCTAACGCTTTATTTGTTAATGATCTTAACTCTTTACGAGTAGAGGCTCAGTATGCATCCAGTTCCTCATTAAGAGCAACTTGAAATTCGGGAAGTTTTCTCCAGCGCGATATTGTCTCAGCCGCTATATTAAGACTTTCAGCTATAGCTTTGCCTGAATATCCATTCAATAGCATTTGCACTGCAATACATTGACTTTCATTGAGTTTCTTTGACATTTTGGCGTTTTCCTTCTTTAATTTGCTTATGTTCTAGGCTTCTTTACTTGCTTTGTTATCGCAGTTATCGCAGTTATCGCAATTTTCGCAGCCGCAGTCTAGTATTGTTTCATTATAGAATAGACTTGGCGACAGATTGCAAACGCGATTATTGCGAAAGTTGCGAATACTTCTTTCAATCATTTCTTCTTAGCCTTAAGAACCCTCTTCCGTTACATCCTTTCTTAATAAATTTGGATTGATTTGTACGATTTTCTTTTTCTCGTCCGTTTTTAGGCGTATCCGCCCTAATTCAACTAGTTCGTACAAGATGGGTTCCATTTTATCTTTTTTTCTTAATGCATTAGGCCCCTTACGTTGTAGCTCACTGACAGGAATTTCTGTCACATCATTTTGCCTACAGTAGGAAGTCAACCAGCTATCAAGCCGGGCTGCATTTGAGATTTCATCTGGCTGATATATTTCTCCAAAAAATAAAAGAGCTTCATGTAAATGCCATTCAACAATTCTCTCAGCCCTTTTAAAGCTATCCAAACTAATATCATGATCTATCCCATTCTCAAAGAAATAGAACAATCCTGCCAAACGAGCAACATTATCTGCTATCTTGCTTGCAACGTCGCGGATATCATAGAGCTCTCCACCAATCCCCAGCTTCTTCTCTACCCTGTTATGAAAGGTAATTCATGCATCCTTTGCTTCAAGAGAAAAACCCAATTCCTTAGGTTTTAAACTCCCATCTTCTTGAATAGGCAAAGGGATATTCAAAATTTCTTCAATCCTAGAGTTGAATGCATCTAAAGCATTCCATTGTTCAGGTGCTTCTGTATAGATTCGAGAGCCTATGGTTGACTCTGGCCAAGCCAGCAGAAAGCGAGCTAAAAAGCCTGTCCCTCGAGGTAAACCATCTGCTTTTGAAAGAAATGTCCGTAATGTATCTTCTTGGATAAGTAACCCTACACTTAGCCGTGCCCCATGTAATGTAAAAGATTCACTTGTACGACGACCTACATTAAAGTCTCCTCCATCCCACAAAATATTCATCAAAGAAAGATTTCTCATCATGGAATCCTTTCCCATACTATGTGCCCCAAAAATAATTCCAGCTTCTGAAGAAATGATACCTCCAGAAGGCCATTTATGAGCTAGTCTCCAAGCTAAGTTTTCTGAAGTTTCATCTCCTAATTTGAGCTTTGGAACTCTGGGGCAGATTGGTTCATCTTTTTCTAATTCAAGAAGCTTTGTTTCCCATATTAGTGTGTCTTCTGATTCCTTTTCTGCTTTCTTAATAGCCTCTAACAAGCCTGAACGTTTAGCTTCCCAAGTCAACTTTGCAGCTTCATATTCTTTCAAAATAGGCTTGGCTATCTCTGCTCGTTTTATATCATACTGATTAATTGCCTTTGTGAAATAGCTGTCACAACTGCTTTTCCTCTCTCCTGAGATCCCTATACACAGAAAGAATAAAGATACAGGACCTATTAGTCGATTGGCTCGTTTTACATTAATATGTGCTTGTGCTGCCAGCGAGAGTGCGGATAAAGCAGAGCAAGCAACGAGGGGAAGGGGGGCTTTAACAAATTCATACACTTCCCTTACAGCAGACTGAATTATCATAGGTAAAGCATCTACAGGATAAGGTTGGCGATCTAATTGTACTATTAAAGGTTGTGGATCTATCCAGGAGTCTACTGCAGATATATTATTAGGAAGAGCACTTTTTGGCTCAGTACAAGCGACTTGAAGATAAGCTTTTTTCGTTACTTGATTTTCGATGTTACATGGGGGCCTGCGAGGATGTTGTTTTCCTTTTGTCATACCACTTTTGATAGTTCTTTTTATTTCTTCTCTACCCAGACCAATACTAAGAGCAGTATTTTCTAAAGCCGCTTCAACTTCGATTTGTTCTAGTTGCCCACCTGCAATCAGCTGACCAAGGCTAAAAGCTGCCTTATTAAGGATATTATTCCTCTGCCCTTCACTAGCAATTGAAAGGTCAAAAAGTTCGTCTTTGATCACGGCTTTGCCATAGCTAGAGCTCATAGGATATTCATAATAAGCTTGTTCATCGAATGGAACAGATAAACTTTTCTCATTCTGATAGCCGTTTTGCCCTAAACTCATCTCTTTAAGCTTGAATTCTGCTAACTCTAAGCTGATCTCCGAATCTGCTCTGACTTCAAGAATCGTACACATAACTGGTTTTGATTTAGTATGCCAACTACCAGGCCAGCGCATTGGATGAACAGGGCTTGCAGCTGAGGAATCAGCATTTATGAGAGAAGCAGCTAACTTTCGAATTTCTCTTAATTTTTCATGCTCTTCTATGGTTTCAGTTGGCTTAGATAGACGCCAATATAGATGCAATTTTGGTAGAGTTTCGCCTGAACTTTTATCGATCCATACCCCACCACTAGATATGATAAGAGAAGCG
The DNA here is from genome assembly GCA_029240075.1 of Chlamydiales bacterium. GTDB lineage: Bacteria > Chlamydiota > Chlamydiia > Chlamydiales > JARBTQ01 > JARBTQ01. Next base: position 9,832 of record JARBTQ010000039.1, on the reverse strand, counting down.
GGGCCTAAAATCGATTCTAGCAAATCTCTACCTTTATATGGATTTGCATTATCGATATCTACACATATAGCTAGGCCGTTAGCAAGATTATTCATATCAGCACTTTCGCTATCTTGAAAAGTAGCTATAGGCGAACAAAAGACAGACTCCGGAATAGAAGCTGCCGTATTTGCTAAACGCTCTATTGCTGGTAATAATTCAGGTTCATCTAAAAGGTAGCTTTCACTTTTAAAAATACAGCGTCGACTTTTCTCAAAGCCACGTAAAGAGATAACACCTTTGCGGGCATTGCAAAATAGGGTTTGAAGGAATACTTCTATTTGATTTCTATCTGCTAATAACCCATTCTGATTTTCTCCTAAACCTTTTTCATCTTCAGAAAAACCCGTTTCATCAAAAGGGAACTCACTATTATTCATATAGAGAGCCCTCTTGATATTGGGTTCTTTCCCAGATCTCTAAATCAGCCAAACGCCAACGAGTAGATCCGGCACCAAGTTTGATAGGTTTGGGGAATTTATTAAGCTTTACCCAACGCCAAATAGTTGGGCGACTAATGCCATAACGAATGGCAACTTCTGTATCGCGTAGAAAATATGTTACGTCTCTCATCACATAGCCTTATTTAAAGTTTCTATGTGACGTATAGTCTCATGATGCTATGCAGCTAGCGCCGCTATCTGCACTTATTTTTTTAACCCTAATGCAATTCTTTGATTTTTAACATGATCGCAAAATGCACGAAATTTAATATGCCTATGTTTATCAAAGGAGCAATACAATATTTCTCCATCTAGATAGATATCTTCTTCATTGCAACTTTCAGGCAAAGCACTCCATAATTCCAGATTTGTTGATGTCTTTTTGCTTATTAGCTTACTCGTAATCCAATCCGCTAATTCTATCCATGGGCGCTTTGTTTGAGATGCCTTTATTTTTTGTTGATAGTTTGCTTGTAACTTTAGACCTGCACCATACAGGGTTAATTCTTGTGCTACTAAGCTATTTAAGTCTTCATTTACTTTCTCGTGATCCGAGTATAGCCATACTAATTTAAATAAGATCTCTAAGCTACGGATAGAACTAGGGTCAATATTGATATCCTTTGGGCTCCATGTTACTGTCCATCCAGCACCTTGCTTATAATGCTGAGGCACCTCCACGCCACAATATTTTAGAATATTCTCTAGTTTACATCCTAATTCCTCAAGACATGCTTTTCCTATTGGCTCATTCTTTATAATTTGAAGTAAACGGCGTGTAATATTGAGTTTAAAAGTATTAGTCATCTGCCTCCCTTTCACCTTCGTTAAAATAGAGTAGTTTGCTTAAATAATTCCCAAGTACCTCCCAAGCTTGTTTCATTTCAGATTCGTAACCGTAGCGTTGATAAATACGTTTTACTTTGTTCTCTTCCATATGGTTAAGACAACGCTCTGCTACTTCGGGTAATACTCCTAAAGCATTCATAAGAGTTGCTCCAGTCCGACGAAGATCATGGGGTTTCCATATCCCTCTAGAAAGACTAAGGGCATCAGTCTGTTTGCTCCTTTTTTGATACGAGTTCCCTTCCCTTTGTCGATCTGTCACTTGCTTCGTTATCGTCTTGGGACAAACATGGCTAATTCCTCGACTAGCTGGGTAACACCATTCGCCTCCTCCTGATATTTCCAGCAATCTCATGAAATGATGCAGTGCAAATGATGACAAATAAATGATATGTTCTCTCTGATTTTTACTATTGAGAGCGGGAATTAACCAGGTTCGACGTTCTAAATTAACGTGATCCCAACGAGCTTTTAATAACTCTCCAATACGGCAACAGGTAGCTAATGTAATCCATAAAGCTAACACGCTAGTTTCTGTCATGTTAGCATTAGGCAGCTTCTGAGCTAATTCACTAATTTCATCTTCACTGAGTACACGGTCGCGCTCTATATTAACTCCGCCAATTGCTTTTTTGCTGATCATAGCCGTGGGATCAAGTTCGATTAAGTCTCTCGTCACTGCAAAACGGAACATTTGACGAAGTAGACTAAAGACGACTTTTGCCATGCGGTTCACTCCTCTCTGCAAAAGACGATCTGTAATTTCCGTAATATCTCTTTTACGAACTTGTCGCACATCCCACCCATTTTTCTATAAAAGGCAGAACATCCTTTTCCATCATACGTTTGGCCTCAGCTCCACCATCTTTTCGGTTGATGAGATCGGTGTTAGCCCAGCGTTCAAATAACTCTCTGACTGTAAGCATCTGAGCTTTTTTGATTGAGCGCTCTGCTGCTTTTTGCTCTCTATCTGCAATCGGGTCCGCGCCTTCATGCTTTACCTCTTTCCGAATCCTCTCCGCTTCGATTCTTGCAGCATTGACAGTTAACCCCACTACATCATTGCGCCCCTGTCTAAAAGGACCTAAGCCTGTTTTGCGCGATCGCCATTCGTTCCCATCCTTCATATGGTAACGAAATATCCAAGTTTTCGATCCTGTAGGCATGACGCGTAGGGTAAGACCTTTTACTAGAGAATCCCCTATGTACATGGGTTTTTCTTGGGGCATAATTTTTTGACAGAAATCGTCTGCATTGCTTCTAGGAATGGTTTTATCTTTCATGATTTTTTAGTCATCTGTATTTTTATGTGGCAGGTATGTGGCAGTAAATACCACCTGATATTAGATCTAACATCATAAGACAAAATATTTCTGGAATCAAGCTGATATAATATTATGAATGGAAAATTGAAAGACAAATTGAGACAGGAAAATATGTGAAAAAACAGGTGAAAAATTGCATGGGGTGCAAGGGGTCGGAGGTTCGAATCCTCTCACTCAGATTCTTTTCTCTTAAGCACCTAAGTCAATATTTCCCACTTTAAAAAACTTCACCTTCCAAAAATGTGACCAGTATGTGGCAGGTAATGCCATTTTTTTATAAATACTAGTGTGATATTTCAATTTGAAATTGAAAGTGTCTTTTAGGTTGCTTTGGCTGTATGCTATACCAAACAGTCAAAGCAACTTATTATTTGTTGTTATAAAGTAAGCTGGTATTGAGAATTTATAGATTTTAAAATCTGTTGAATAGGCCCTGGAAGATAGGGCATTTCTTTTTTTTCTATATTTTTTAGCTGCGTTAATATTTCAGAAGTAGCTTGCTCCGGATATTGTTGCAAGTATAACAACCCTACTAAAAATCTGCCAGGAGAGCCATTTTTTAAACTTAACCACTCAAGTAGAGAAAACAGTTCAAACATTCCAGCTACATGTAGACCAGGTATAAGCTCATTGATAGTTTTAATAATAGCTGCGATCTGAGACTCTTCTTCAGATGAAGTACCAGCTGCGAAGCATTCGTTCAACGTTTGTATATTTAAAATAGTAGCGTAAATGGTTCCTTTCCTTAGATACACGCCATTTACAGTAGTACCCGATTCTTGGTCATTTAGTATTGCTTGAGGTGTTATAGCCTGGTTAGATCTGCGTATGCAGGGTGATTCTAATGAATTTGATGGTTCTAATTTTTCAGAATTTTCCTTTGACATTTTAGGCCTCTGTAATATTATTTTAACATTTCTAAATGTTCATTTAATTTGCCTTTATAATCTTACATTGATTTAGTGAAATTATACAAGTAGTTTGATCCAACTTTAAAAGTTAAAGGTACTATAAGCAAACATAGAGACTTTGTTATATAAGCGATCGATGCTAAGAAACTCAATAGATTGGTGAATAAGCTTTAGAGATATGCTAAAGAGTCAACTTTAATCCGCTGTTATAAAGAGCTGATCTACCTTTCCATATGACAAGTTTTTCCTGTTTCTTTTCCTCTGCATTGATGATCCCGTTTTGTTTCTGGCGTCTTATAACACTTCCAAAATTCGCTAAAACTAGGCAAAGGTTGGTAGCAACTAGAAATTTTCCTAATGAACCTCTTAAATGTTTTGAGACCCCTATCTTTTATAACATAGGCTATAATCTGAGTGTTTTTCTAGAAATAATAGTCCACAACCATTTTGCAACTTTTTACAATATACATACGAGCATACTTCATCAAATTCTAAAATACTATCTACAGAAACTTTTTCAAGAGTTTTTTTAAGTTTGTAATTTTTGGACTTTTTTTAAAACCAGTGCAGCACAGTAAGAAGAGCTACTGCGCATACTCTTTTTAATCCGCTCAAGCTAGAACGTTTTTGATAAACATGAAGGATCTCTATCTTACTACCCTTTGAATGCTTTATTTTGGGATTTACTACTAAATGGACATTGCAGACCTTACCCTTATATTGTGCATTTCCACAGCTATTATGACCATTTTCATCAAATTTGTACTGTTGCACTTATGACAGCAAAGAGTGTCTTGAACCACTTGTAATTCCTCCATCCTTCAATCTGATAGCGGGCCCCTTGTCTTTCTAATCAATTTAGGATCATCCTAGAGGAATGTAAAAAATACTTCACTGCTGATACCCTATGCAAGCGATGTGCTTAGCAATAATAGTAATGAGCAATTCTATACGACGTATGATACTTCGGTTGCTCAGTTTATAGGCAATTCAGAAGAGCTCAAAGAATAGTCAAAGCAAGTCGATCAATTTTCGTCAGGTATATTTATATTTACTAAAGACAAAAATGGTATTATTCTAATACGAGAGTTTTATACGTATGGATGGGTATTTGATGATGTGTATGAAGCCTTTTTAGAAATTAGAGCTTTTGACACTTCCTATTTTGAAATTTATTCAATTGATAGCTTTCTAATGCCGCATCTTGCTACAAAATTTGAAGAGAAAATTCAGTTAGAAGACAAATTTCGCCAAAAGAATTCACGGGCTTATCGTCCACTAGATATTACAAAGAAACTACATGAAAATTTGTAGTTTTCAGAGCTCCTGTAACCTTAGCTTTTATTAAAGCTGAATTGGATATTATCAAAATTACGTTGGAGGAAGTTAAAAAAACTAGGTTAAATTATGGCAGTTATTTATCCACCCGCAATTGTAAAAATCAGACCTACCGAAATGCCTAATTATAAGCATAGGAGTAAAGCTAGTTCTTCTTCTGTAGAGCTCCCCATGTTACCTGAAATGGCACAACTCTATGCAACTTTTGCGAAATACGGGCCGCTAGAGGAGATGCAAGGATGCCCTTGTTGCTTTAATGAACAAATAGTGCGAAAACTTCTTTGTACCCCTTTAAGAGAACTCTCAATGGATGGCCTAGGGCGCTATTGCTTTAAAGCGATGACTACCTGGGGTAATGCTAATGACTTTCGTTATTTTCTTCCTAGGATAGCAGAATTAATTCTTCTAGAAGATTCAACATATAGTGAATCGCTCAAAAATAAACTTTTAGCCGCAGAATGGGAAACTTGGCCCTTGCCTGAAAGAACAGCGATTATTGATTATTGCCTCTTTTTTTTACAATGGATGCTAGACAAAGGAAAATATTATAAATTTGAAAGCTTTTATGATGATTTTAAGATGGTAGTATCAGAAGCACAAATAATTTACTTACTTTCGAATCACCCTAAAGGCTTACCACAAGCGGCTTATTTAGCATATGGGAGTAGGTATAGCTTCTCCCCTTCACAACCGCTCTCCGATCTGGATAAATGGCTGATTAGCTTAAAGAAGAACTTTGAACAGGCCTTTTTTGAAACTTTCTTAGATGAAGAGAGAGAAATATTTTCCATAGCAGTACAAGTAATTGAACAATACCTAAGTACAGCTGAAATATAATATATCAAAGTAATTTAAACTTTGCAGAAATAATACAAACAAATCGTTCTTTTCATGAGAGAAAGATGAATGCTAAAAACATTATACACTAGACTATTACATTTTATAAGACATATTTTCCTTGCAAAACCTATTGACTCTACTAAAATCAAAAGCATTCCGCAAGTAAATAAAGAGCAGATAAATTCATTGAAATTACCAGCTGAAAGTCCAGAGAATGGGGTAAACTTGACGATCTCAAGCAGAGAAAGACAATTGTACGCCTATTTTTCAAAAAAATTCATTGCCCCCACCCAACGCTTCAATTATCGGGAAAGCATAACCGGTACTTCTTCTCCGCAGAGTGCCTTTGATCAAGCATTTAATCTTCTCTCCCCATATTTCTCCTCAGATTTAGCTGAATCACGGATCGCCGCTGACTCTCTCTATATGGCTTGTAGTGAAGCACCAATGGAGTCTCTCCTATTTTATAATGCAGATAAACCCTACATGTTTCCTAGCCATCGCGATGACCATATCATGCCGTATGATGAATACACTAATCTACTCAAAAGAGCAAAACATGAAGCTTGGGGGATTTTAGCTCTTCACACTCTAGATGCCTGCGGATATATCCGTGAGCTTGCGTTAAAAGAATTGTGGGATTGTAATCAGCTTAAAGCCGACCAAAAAGGAAAAATACTTCCTTATCTTTTACTTAGAATTGAGGACCATGTAGACTCCATTTCTAAATTAGCTGAGATATACATTAATAAGTTAGTATCTGAAGAATATATCGCAGATTGGACAAGGTCTTTGAAAATCTTGATTAGAATTTCAGCTAATCCCGTCTATAGAATAAAATTATTTCAAGACAAATTAAATCAACTACTTCATACGGATAAATTTAAAAATCATCTCATAGATCTATTTCAGGGATCTAAAGACATTCAATTTAGACGAAGTATATTTGATTTTATTATAGAAAATGATTTATTAGACCCATACCAATTCTCATTGCAAGTATTAGAAGATAAAGACACCTATATTCGTTTAAAAAGTGCTAGGTACTTAGAAAAAAGACTTACACAAGAAAATAGAAAAGATTTATTCCAAATCATGATGTGTAATAAGTCTAATGCTGTAAGAAAGATAGCTTTTATAGCTTATGATAGAGATCATAATCCAGAAGAAATGGAATATTATATCAAGGCTTTAATTGATTCTAATAAGACAATTAGAGAAGGTGCCCAGTATCGCTTAAAGAGCTGTTTTGATTGTAAAAAGTATTATTACAATCATTTAAAAAGAGGATCTTCTAATCATATCAAGTCAATTGCTCTCATAGGACTCGTAGAAGTAGGAGCTATAGAATATTTGGAAGAAGTTAGAAGTTATTTAACTAATGAAAATCCCTCTATAGTTTCTTCAGCAATTAATGCTTTAGGAACATGGAAAGGGACAGAACGAGAAAATCTGGCCTATCATTATTTATCTCATAAATCTAGTAAAGTACGTTGGCAATGCACCAAATTATTGAAACGATCGCCTCAACTTATAGATTACATCAAAATACAAAAAATCATTCTAGAGACACACGAAAAGCACTTATTAAAACCCTGCATAGAATTAATAAGCTTATTGAGTAGATGGGATAGACTTTTGGGATTCTTAATTCTCCTAATGGAAAGAAGGGGCGATCTTGATAGTTTAGTAGAGATAAATTTAGTCAAATGGATACAACAATATAATAAATATTACACTATTGTTCCCTCAGAAATTCAGTCTAAGTGGTTTTATGCTCTATCATCCATGTTTCCAGAAAAAGTTCTAATTTATAATACATTTAACACAATCTATTCTGAGTTTTCTAAAAATTTTAAAAAACCTTTGCTTATAGAACCTTATCCTTTCCTGAGTGGTAACATATTAGCAAACACTCAATATTTAGAGATGTGCCTATTAAGTGGTTCACTACCTATACAAGGCTTAGAAGAAGCATTTAGTCTAATAACTAAAAGAGCTGAAAAAGGTGAACTAGAAGCTTCTTTCTGCTTAGGGTATTGTTATCAATATGGGATTGATTACCCAAAAAACCTAAAAATTGCGTTAAATTACTACATCCAAGCAGCGAATAAGAATCTATCTAAAGCCGCCTTGTATGCAGGGGATATTTATCATGCATACCCTGAATTAAATCAAAATAGCATGAAGCTATCTATAGATTACTATAAGCTCGGAGCAGATTTAGGTAATGATTACGCTAAGTTGAATCTCGCGGTAGCCTATAGTTGCAACGGTATAGAGGAGGAAGCTCACCTTGCTGTTTGCTTATTTACAGAGCTTGCTTCTAAGGGGAATAGGTTCGCTATCTATAATTTAGGAAATTGCTATGAATTTGGTTTAGGAATAGACACAGATAAAAAAAAAGCTAACGATCTCTACATAAAAGCATCTAAAATAGGCTTTGCACCTGCAGATTATATGCTAGGTGTTATATATGATAAAGGAAATTCATATATCAGGGATAATTCCCATAAAGCTTTTTCTTTTTACTTTGCAGCAGCCCAGAATAACCATTTACCTTCGTTGTATAATGTAGCAGCTTGTTATTTTGAGGGAATAGGCTGTCCTACAGATGTAGAGCAAGCATTTAAATGGTATCAACGAGCAAAAAAGATTCAAGGATTGCAAGTTGATGAGTTTGATTATATCGATTGCAAAGCTCAAAGTCTTCGTTACCACACTTTAGAGAAAAATTTAAACTTTTACTACACTTTGTTTACCCAAGAACATTCCATTTATTATAAACAAAAAAAAGCAATTCAGGAAGAAAGCCTTCAAATCTACCTTATCGAACCTCTAAACCAAGCTTTAGGAAAGAGATTAATTAACGTTTCCTATTATGATTTATGCGAACGGAACTTTTTAACGTGTAACAAGTCATGCCACATAATCCCTCTTGAGCTCCAACTAAACTTTTCTGAACAATCCGATATTTACATTACTTGGAACTCTGTCAAAGGCTGGATGCAGTACGCCCTAAGTGCTAGTATAACATCTTTTTATGATAATGCCTCTTTTTCCTATAGCATGGCTATCGAGCAACCTTGGCAAAAGTTGATTAATTGTACATTACAGAGCTATGAAATATGGGGCTGGAGTAATTATGGAGTTGATAGAGGCGGTGTAAAGGAATTCTATAGAGCGGAACCCCATCTTATCTTATTATTTTTTGATAACCATCCTCCTATTGGCATAGCCAACTTTTATGAGGAATCCGATTTTATTCCACGTTATGCCGTAGGCGATGATATATGGATTATCTATGATACGGATTTCTTGAGAAATACAAGCAAGGAATTTGCTTTCGATTTACTACATAGATCCCAAGTTTAATTAGGAATAACGCATATTTTCAATCAACCGCATCTAATAGCTTTTGCATATCAGACTTCAGGTATTGATTTGGCTCATTATAGGATGATTGTCTCAAGAAACTAATCAAGTCTTGACTCCAGTCATCTCTATTCCAAGCTTGTAAGACTTCCAGAGCTAAAAATCGATTTTTAATAACTGGGCTAGTCAAGCCTGTTTTTATCAAGTTTATACCCTTACCTGATGCATGAGACATCTGTTGCAAAATACAAGCAAGGTAAAAATGGTCTTGATAGTCGGCACTTATACCAATTTGTAAAGAAGCCCTTGTTCCAATTTCGGTTAAAGGTAATTTTTGCTCTGCCAAATTAATCAGTTGTCGGAGGTACGAATTCTCTCACTCAGATTCTTTTCTCTCTTATCTCAAATTCCTATTTTTTCTCCTGTGTGGAGGGTATGTAGTAGTTAACAATATTTGATTGCACATATTGATACTCCTATTAATTACATGGTCTCTAAAATTTGCTTATTTTCTTATAATTTAGTCAGCATTTGCATCCTGACAATTATCTAAATGGTACTTATTTGTTACGTAGCATCCCGTCTATAGATGATCTAGCGTATCAAACTTATTTGGATATACACAAACAAACTCAAGAATTGGCAAAAGCATTGCTAACAATTTTAAAATTGTCCGTGATACGCTTGTCTAGGCAACCTTTAATATCTTCTGAAG